>NZ_JAMYLU010000001.1:0-638178 GCF_040318135.1 Mesorhizobium sp. M1295 | reverse complement strand
CCGCTAAACACGGGGGCTGCGCGGCGGACACGCCGACGTCACAGCTACTGCCACGCCATTTTTGCAGAACTTGACGCACACAACTCCGAATTCGACCCATTTTTGCCGTTCCGATATCGGGCCTCACCATCTCCAAGGCGGTACATTCACCCACTATTCGGCGAGAAAAATCTCGTTCCGATCAAAGCCGCCCTACTTCGTTGCAGCGGCTGCGGCTTCCCCCGGCGGCATAATCCGCATCATGAAAGCCGACACCGTTTCCCCGGGTTTGAACGGGCCGGGAACCTGATGGCTGACCGGCTTCACACTTTGGAGGAATGCCGCGATAGCCATGGCGTCATCCGCGGTGAGATGCGCAAAATCGCGCCAAGGCATGATCGGCGCCAGCATACGGCCGTCCGGCCGTTCGCCGGTCTGGATCGCGGTGACGATCTGCTCCGGGGTCCAGCTTCCGATACCGGTCTCCTTGTCAGACGTGATATTGCGGGCGACAAAGACACCAAGACCAGGAATCTCGAAGCCCACATCTGAACCGCCAAGAAAGCGCGACATGTCGGGCTTCCCGAAGAAGTAACCGGGTGTGTGGCAGTCGCTGCAGCCGGCAATCGTAGCCAGATATTCGCCGCGCGCAATCTGTGTGTCGTCGGCCATGGCCGCGTAAGATGGCAGGGCAACAATTGACGCTGTCAAGAATGCAAGATGAATTAGTGTCCGAAACATTGCTTCCTCCCTGCGGTCTGTTCGTGGTTTGTCCGTCGACCTCCCGCGTCGTCAACTGGTCGCAATTCCCCGATTTGGCGACGTCGGGGACGTTAAATTTTAGCATGGCCAGGACGGATTACTATCAGCGATCAATTGGACCGTCGGCACTTGTCGTGTCCGGTTGAGCAACTGTTACGAAGCTCGCTAGCCGACGCACAACGCCTTCGCCTTCTTTGGCGCAACGTGCTCGTCCTGGCAGATGAGCCGAACGGCAACCTACCACCCATCTCGGCCATTGGGGCAGTCAGATGATTGAGTTTGATCCTAGCTGCGCCCGGCAGTTCCGGCCGCGTCAGATCACAGTGTCCGTCCAGCGGACGATTTGCCCGGCCGCATCACCGAACGCCGCGTCGAGCGCGCCGACATAGGCCTGGTTGCCGCTGCCCGAAACGGGCGCGATGGCGCTAAACGTCTTCGAAGCGCGCACTTCGCCGTTGCGGTCGTTCAACAGGCGCACGAACAGCTCGACCTCGGCATGTTGGCCGCCATCGACACGCACCTCGAACGAGCGGATCTCGACGATCACCTGATAGTCGATTGCCAGCCCCTCGCCCGGCTTACCGACGCCGGTGAAGCTGCCCGAGCGCTGGAACGTCTCTGCCAGCCGCGCTTGTACGATCATCGGCAGCCGGTCGGCCCATTGCGCGCCCTTGAGATACTGGATCGATCGCGGCGATGGCTTGATGACGATGTTCTGGCTGTCCAGCGCCTTGAGCGCCGACGGCTGGGCGATGAGGATCTGGCGACGGCTGTGGGCACGCGCTTCCAGCGACGGCGCCGAAAGCTCGAACGTGTCCAGCGGTGCCGGTCCGCCGCCAGGCAAGGCCGCGCAGCTTGCAAGCGCAAGCGCCAGCAACACCGCCCCGCTCTTCAACCCACTCGATCTGATGCTGCCTGAACTGATCGACTTCAAACGCGATCCCCCCCGGATCGTGGAAACAACGCGTATCTGCAAGCTATGTTCTTGCTGTGGGCGGAGGCCGAAGTCAACGGCGCACCCTGCCGTCGAACTGCCGGACCTCGCCCTCGCCGCCGGACAGGATCCGCTGCGGGTTGCGGCTCAGATCGGTTACCGCCTCCTCGATGCGGGTGATCGAACGACGGCTGTCCTGGACCAGCGCTTCGACGTTTTGCAGCCCCTGTCCCGAGAATCGCGCCAGATTGTCGGTGATGGTACCGAGACGGGCGTTCAGCGTGTCGGCGACCTGCTTGAACGATTTCAGCGTCGCTCTCGCGTCGGCCATGACGCCGTCGGCCTGGCCGGAGCCGAGCAGTTTGTCGACCTTGGCAAGAATACCGTCGACTCGCACCGAGGCATCGTTGAGGCGTCCTGCGAGCTGGTGCGCGTCTTTGATGGTTTCATCGATGTCGTCGGCTCGGTTGGCGAACTTGTTGGTCACCTTGGCGATGTCGGCGGCAGCCTCGTTGGCGTTTTCGCTGGCCTTCTGGATGTTGGCCAGCGCGGTGCGAACCTCAGCCGGATCGATGCCGTCGAGAACGCCGTCGACCTTGGCCAGCGTGCCTTGCGTCTTCTGGGCGAAGTCGTTGATCGAGCCGACCGCAGTGTCGACGTTCTTGATGACCGTGTCGAACTGCTTGCTGGTTTCCTTGAGGTTGGAAGTGACCGTGTCGACATTGGCGACGATGCTCTTGATCTGGTCCTTGTCGACGGCGTTGAGTAGCCCTTCCGCCGCCTTCAGAGTGCCGTCGAGCTTGCCCGAAACACCCTTCAATTCGTCCGCCAGCGAGCTGACGCTGGCCAGGAACTTGTCGACCCCGTCCGAATTCCTGGCCAGTGCATCGGAGAAGGTCTGGACATTGTTGACCGTCTGCGTCAGCGGCCCGCGAACGTCCTTGGTGAAGCCTTCGAGCTCCGAAAGGACCTTGTCGGCGCGGGTGAAGATGTTCTGCGCCGTCTGCAGCAGATTGGTGACCGCCGACGGGTTGGCAACGATCTCAGCGACACGGCCTTCCTTTTCCGCCTCGTCGAGGAGTTTTGGCTCCTTGGGGTCGGCGCCCTTGAGCTCGATATTGGCCTGCCCGGTGAGGCCGGCAAGCCCGATATCGGCCTGCGTCGACTTGGTGATCGGCGTATTGCGGTCTATTTCGGTGTCGGCGATGGCAGCGGTCGGATTGTCGACGTCGATATAGACACGGCGCACGTCGCCGACCTTGACGCCGTTGAACAGTACGAAGCTGCCACGGCCGAGTCCCGAAGCCGACCCTGGAATGCGCACGCGCAATATGGTCGTCTCACCCTTGTCGCCGATCGCCGCCGTCCAATAGACGAAAGCGAAAGCCGCGAGGATGGCGGCCAGCGTGAAAATGCCGACAATGACGTAGTTGGCCCTGGTTTCCATTGCTCACTTATGGCTATGCGCGCGCCGCAAGATCAAGTTGCCGGGCGCGTTTTCCGCGGAAATAGGATTTTACCCAGGGTTCCTCGCTCCTGAGCATGTCGTCGATCGTGCCCTCGACCAGCACTTTCTTTTTGCCAAGCACCGCCACGCGGTCGCACGCGGTAAACAGCGTGTCGAGATCGTGCGTGACCATATACACGGTCAAATCCATCGTATCGCGCAGCTTGACGACCAATTCGTCGAACTCAGCCGCGCTGATCGGGTCAAGGCCGGAAGTCGGTTCGTCGAGGAAGACGATATCCGGGTCGAGCGCCAGAGCGCGCGCCAGCGCAGCACGCTTGATCATGCCGCCGGAAAGCTCGGAAGGGAATTTCTGCGCCGCGTCCGGCGGCAGTCCGACCAGCTCGACCTTGAGCATGGCCAGTTCGTCCATCAGCTTCTTCGGCAAATCGAGATATTCGCGCATCGGCACCTGGACGTTTTCGAGGACGGTCAGCGCCGAAAAAAGCGCGCCGTGCTGGAACAGCACGCCAAGCCGCATGTCGATGCGAAGGCGCTCCCTTTCGCTTGCCTTCTCGACGTCGACGCCGAACAGTTTGATTGTTCCCGATTGCTTGCGCGTCAGGCCAAGGATGGTGCGCAAGAGAACAGATTTGCCGGCACCGGAGGCACCGACGAAGCCGAGAATCTCCCCGCGCCAGATGTCGAGCGACAATTTGTCGAGAACGACTTGGTCGGCGAACGACACCGTGACGTCGTGCGCCGACAGCACGATCTCGTCCTCTTTGGCTTTCTCCGCCACCTTGGTCGTGTTTGTGCCCGGCAGCGCCATGTCAGAACTCGATCGCTGCATAGAACATGGCGAAAAGCCCATCGAGGATAATGACCACGAAGATCGACTTCACCACTGAGGCGGTCACATGCTGGCCAAGCGATTCGGCGCTGCCGCCAACCTTCATGCCCTCGACCGAGGCAATTATGCCGATGATCATGGCCATGAAAGGCGCCTTGATCAGGCCGGCAAAGATGGTGCTGAGGTCGATTGCGACACGCAGCCGGTCAATGAACGCTGCCGGTGCAATATCGGAGTAGAGCCATGCAGCCAAAATGCCGCCGCCCAGCGCGGCAAAGTTGGCGATGATCGTCAGGCAAGGTAGCGCGACGACCAGCGCGACCAGCCGCGGAAACACCAGCACGCCGATTGGATTGAGGCCGATCACTTTCAGCGCATCGACCTCCTCGCGCATCTTCATCGAGCCGATCTCGGCGGTGATCGCGCTACCGGAGCGGCCGGCGATCATGATCGCCGTCATCAGCACGCCGAGCTCGCGCAGGATCAGCACGCCGACCAGGTCGACGACGAAGATATCGGCGCCGAAATAGCTGAGCTGATAGGCGCCTTGCTGGGCGACGATCGCACCGACAATGGCCGACATCAGCACAACCACCGGTATGGCGCCAACGCCCATGCGATCGATCTGGTTGAAGATCGCCGCCATGTTGACGGCATGGCCGCGGCCAAGCTTCATCTGCGAGCCGCGTATCGTGGCGCCGAGGATGTTCATTGCGGCCAGGAAATCGTCGCGCATCTCATAAACGCGCCGGCCAACCGCCTCGAGCCCGCGAATGATGAAGTTGGGCGGCTTTGCCGGACCTGATTCGGGCTCGCGTCGAACGGCGTCCCCGACGGCGCCAAGCAGGATCGAGGCGATCTCGCTCTGCCCCTGCATCGTGATCTCGACGCCCTTCTTTTCGAAGCTGCTGACCAGGCGGTCGATCAGCCATGCTCCGGCAGTGTCCATCTTCTCGATTTGTGAGAGGTCGAGCGCCAGCGTCTTGAAGCCGCTGCGCTGCTCGATCTTGCGCATCTCGGCATCGACCAGCGCCACGGTGCGTGTCGTCCAGCTTCCCGAGAAAGCGCAGCCGAGAACGCCGCCCTCCTCGCCGATCGCGATGCGCGGCTGGTGGTCGGGCTCCTTGGCAGGGCCGCTTGCGTCGCGTTTGCGGATGGTCAACATGGCGTCCTGTTTAGCCTGACGGGGCCGACCTGTCGATTTGCCGATATCCTCCTTGTTGCACAGCCGGAGCAGAAAAATATGGCGCGTGTCATTTCGGTCGAGGCCGAGCGCTTTCCTATTGCCGGGACCTTCACCATTTCGCGCGGCTCGAAGACCGAGGCTGAGGTGATTTCCTGCGCCATCAGCGAAGACGGCCATACCGGGCGCGGCGAATGTGTCCCTTACAAGCGCTATGGCGAGACCGTGGAGGGTGTGCGCGACGCGATCGAGGCGATGCGCGGTGAGATCGCGGGCGGCATCAGCCGCACCGCCCTGCTCGGTGCCATGCCTGCGGGTGCGGCACGCAATGCCATCGATTGCGCGCTCTGGGACCTGGAATCGAAGATCAGCGGAACACCGGTGGCGCATATGATACGAACCGTTCCGTTACGGGCGCTTGAGACGGCGTACACACTGTCGCTCGCCGAGCCCGAGGCGATGGCGGCGCAAGCCCGCGCCAACGCCCAGCGCCCGCTGCTCAAGGTCAAGATCGGCGGCGACAACGACATCGCCCGCATCCGTGCAGTGACGGCGGCGGCACCCGACAGCCGAATCATTCTCGACGCCAATGAGGGCTGGAATGACGACAATATCGTCGCAAACCTCGCCTTTGCCGCCGAGCACGGTATCGCCTTGATCGAACAGCCGCTGCGGGCGGGACATGACGGTATTCTTCGCCACATCGCGCATCCGGTGCCGATCTGCGCCGACGAAAGCGTGCACGAGGCGAAGGACCTCGACGCGCTTGTCGGCCTCTACGACGCCATCAACATCAAGCTCGACAAATCGGGTGGCCTGACCGCAGCACTCGTGCTTCGCGACCGCGCCCGCGAACTGGGTCTTGGCGTCATGGTCGGCTGCATGGTCGGCACATCGCTTGCGATGGCGCCGGCCGTGCTGTTGGCGCAGGATGCCCATTTCGTCGATCTCGACGGTCCGTTGCTGCTAGCCTGCGACCGCGTTCCAGGTCTCGTCTACCAAGGTTCGCTGGTGTCACCGCCCGAGCCAGCGCTGTGGGGCTGAACGCGCGGCAAGCCCGATCAGCGCCAGGCCCGTCAGGGCGATGGGGATCATCGCAAAGAAGCCATTCGCGCCGAAGCGATCGTAAAGAGGACCTGAAATCAGCGTTGCCACCGCCATGAAGAAGCCGTTGGAGAAATAGGCGATGCCTTGCGCCGCCCCGGTGCGTTCTTCCGCGATTGTCTCACCGATCATCTTTTGCAGGCCGATCAGCACCAGCGCCACCGAGACGGCGTGCAGTGTCTGGATCGCGAAGAACCCGCCAACGCCAAGCCCGAGCGGCCAGATCAGGGGGAAGGCAATCCAGCGCACGATCGCGCCTATCCCGGCAATCAGCATGATCGAGACGACCGAGAAGGAGGCGAAAGCCCGGGTGAAGACGACGAACATGCATATCTCGGCGACGACGCCCCACCCCCACAGCAGCCCGACAACCGAATCGCTGATGCCGATCGACTTCCAGTATATCGACACGAAGCCGTAGAGAAACGCGTGGCTGGCGGTGATGATGCCGACGCCGGTCGAAAAGTAGAGGAAGTACCGGTTGAGGAGTTTCGGTGCCGATTGCTGGATATCGGCGGCTGAAAGCGGCGAGGCGCGGCGCGGACGGCCGAGGCGCGGCGCGATCAGTCCGGCGGCTAGCGCGGCGCATAACGACACGAAGATGATCACCGGGACAGCCTGGGCACCGCTCGCCGACAGGATGAAGCCGCCGGCGAGATTGGCGCAGAGATAGGAGATCGAGCCCCATTTGCGCATGCCGGCGTAGTTCGAGCCGAAGCGGCGAACACCTGAAAGGGCGAGCGAATCGGCAATCGGCGAATGCGGCGTCCAGACGACCGTCAGCGCCAATGACACGGCAAGTACCATTGCGTAGGTCGGCGGCAGGAAGTAACCGGCCGACAGGATCAGCGATGCGGCGACCAGCGCGACATAGACATTGGCGCGGTCGCTCGCTTTGTCTGCCAGAGCGGTAAGAAAAGGCGTCGTCGCCACGCGCAGGAACATCGGCGCAGCGAGGATCACGGCTATCTGCTCGGCATGGAACCCCTTCGCCTGCAGCCACAGCGGGAAATAGGGCACATGCGTTCCGAGCGGAACGAAGAGCGTGAAGAAGATCAAGCTCATGCGCAGTTCGAAATGGCGTGGCTTGACGAGCTGTTCGGGCGAAAGCGGCGGCAGCGAGGACATTAACAGGCGATCCGTCGGCACGGCATTCAGCCGGGTCGGCCCACCACACCAGCCGCTGCATAACACGGCGAAAAAGTGGATGAAACCGCTGGACTAACCGATTAAAGCGAGGTGAGGCCGGGTTTGGTCAAGCCGCCTGGACTGCCCTGCCCTTGATGTCGATCGGCACGAGCACCTCGCTGCCGACCGGAGTCTCCGGCAGGACATGCGCCCAATGCAGTATCTCCATCCGGCCGTCAAAATGCTCGACCACCGCCGTGCAGCTCTCCACCCAATCGCCGGTGTTGATGTACTGCACGTCCTCGTAGCTTTCGATCGCCGCATGGTGGATGTGCCCGCAGATCACGCCGTCGACATGCGAGCGGCGCGCCTCCTCGCTCAGCACGGTCTGGAACGAGCCGATGAAATTCACCGCCTTCTTGACCTTGACCTTGGCCCAGGACGAGAACGACCAGTAAGGCAGGCCGAGCACTTGGCGCAGGCGCGTGATGACGCGATTGACCAGCATCGCCGCGTCATAGGCATAGTCGCCCAGATAGGCCAGCCAGCGCGCATTGTGGACGACGGTGTCGAACTGGTCGCCATGGATGACAAGAAGGCGTTTGCCATCGGCGGTCTCGTGGACGGCGCGATCGGCGACGACAATGCCGCCGAAATGCACACCTTGAAACTGCCGCGCGAACTCGTCATGGTTGCCGGCGATGTAGGTGATGCTGGCGCCCTTGCGCGCCTTGCGCAGCAATTTCTGGACCACGTCATTGTGGCTCTGCGGCCAGTGCCAGCTCCGTCTCAAGCGCCAGCCGTCGACGATATCGCCGACGAGATAGATGATATCGGCATCGTGATGGCGCAGGAAATCGATCAGGAACTCGGCCTTCGCCGCCTTCGATCCGAGATGGACGTCGGAGATGAACATGCTGCGGAAAGTGCGGGGCTCTGCGCCAGACATCATTTGTCACCGTTGCTTTCGCGTGAGGCTATGCCCCGATTCATGCAACAACCGTATGACGGTTGCGATTGGTCCAGCCATACGGGTAGGTTGCCGCGGCAATCAGAGGAGAAAATCACCATGGATCTCGGCATTCGCGGCAAGAAGGCCATCGTCTGCGCCTCGAGCAAGGGGCTGGGACGCGGTTGCGCCATGGCGCTGGCAGAGGCAGGCTGCGATCTGGTCGTCAACGGCCGCAACGCCGACGTGCTGGCCAAAACCGCCGCCGAACTGCGCGAGAAATTCGGCGTCAGCGTGACCGAGATCGTCGGCGACGTATCCAAACCCGACGTCCAGAAGGCGCTGCTTGCCGCCTGCCCCGATCCCGACATCCTCGTCAACAACAATGGCGGTCCGCCGCTTCGCGATTTCCGTGCGCTCGATCGGGAAAAGATCCTCGAAGGCGTCACCCAGAACATGGTGACCCCTGTCGAGCTGGTTCAGGCCGTGATCGACGGCATGGCGGCGCGCGGCTTCGGCCGCATCGTCAACATCACCTCGCTGTCGGTCTATGTTCCTATCCCCGGCCTCGACCTGTCGTCCGGAGCCCGCGCTGGCCTCACGTCGTTCCTGGCAGGCGTCGCGCGGACGGTGATCGACCGCAATGTGACGATCAACAACATGCTGCCGGGAAAACTCGATACCGACCGGCTGCGCGGCCCGCATGAGGCCGGCACACCCGAAGACCCGGCCGCCGCCGCCGCGCGCAAAGCCAAGGCCGCGGCCAACGTTCCGGCCAAGCGACTCGGCACGCCGGAGGAATTCGGCCAGATCTGCGCCTTCCTGTGCTCGGTTCACGCCGGTTACCTGACCGGACAGAACATACCGGTCGACGGCGGCCTCTACGTCAGCGCGTTCTGAACAGCGGAGAGGAAAAGACCTGAATAGCGCGGCAGGATTTTAGCACAACTAACTGAAACAAATCGATTTTACTCGTTTCGCAAGGCAAAATGGCGGTTGCGTCATTTGGCATCGTGAAAAACCAATTCTGCATGTTAAAAGGCTTCAAGGCAGGATCGCAGGGAGGCGGCCGTCATGACAGGCGAAAGCAAGAAGGCGGCGCGATCCGACCTGGACGAAGCTGCGCTCTACTTCCACAAGCACCCCCGGCCCGGAAAGCTTGAAATCCAGGCGACGAAGCCGCTCGGCAATCAGCGCGACCTGGCGCTTGCCTATTCGCCCGGGGTCGCCGCCCCCTGCCTTGAAATCCGCGACGATCCGGCAACTGCCGCAGACTATACAGCCCGCGCCAATCTTGTTGGCGTCGTCACCAACGGTTCGGCGGTGCTGGGCCTCGGCAATATCGGACCGCTCGCCTCCAAGCCGGTGATGGAAGGCAAGGCGGTGCTGTTCAAGAAGTTCGCCGGCATCGATGTCTTCGACATCGAGATCGATGCACCGGGCATCGAGCGCATGGTCGAGACGATCTCGGCGCTGGAACCGACCTTCGGCGGCATCAACCTTGAGGACATCAAGGCGCCCGAGTGCTTCGAGGTCGAGGAGCAGTTGAAAGCGCGCATGGGCATACCGGTCTTCCATGACGATCAGCACGGCACCGCCATCATCGTCGCCGCCGCCGTGCTCAATGGGCTGGAATTCGCCGGCAAGTCCATCTCCGACATCAAGATCGTCACGTCGGGGGCAGGTGCTGCGGCGCTTGCATGCCTCAACCTTCTGGTCTCGCTCGGCGCGCGGGTCGAAAACATCTGGGTCACCGACCGGTTCGGCGTCGCCCATAAGGGCCGCGTCGAGGAGATGGACCGCTGGAAAGATCCTTATGTGAAGGATACCGAAGCGCGCACGCTGGCCGACGTTCTGCCCGGCGCCGACGTGTTTCTCGGCCTGTCTGCCGCCGGCGTGCTGAAGCCGGAATTGCTTCACCACATGGCGCCCAAGCCGCTGATCCTGGCGCTGGCCAACCCCAATCCCGAGATCATGCCGGAAGCGGCACGGGCAGCACGGCCCGACGCGATGATCTGCACGGGCCGCTCCGATTTCCCCAATCAAGTCAATAACGTACTCTGTTTTCCTTACATCTTCCGTGGCGCGCTGGATTGCGGCGCAAGCGCCATCAACGAAGAGATGAAGATGGCCGCGGTGCGAGCGATTGCAGCGCTTGCCCGCGAAGAGCCGTCCGACGTTGCCGCGCGCGCCTATTCCGGCGAGACGCCGATCTTCGGCCCGGAGTTCCTGATCCCCTCACCTTTCGACCCGCGACTGATCCTGCGCATTGCCCCTGCCGTCGCCAAGGCAGCCTGCGAGAGCGGCGTCGCGACCCGGCCGATCACCGATTTCGCCGCCTATGTCGACAAGCTGAACCGCTTCGTCTTCCGCTCCGGCCTGGTCATGAAGCCGGTATTCTCGATGGCCAAGACGTCGAGCGCCAAGCGCGTCATCTATGCCGATGGCGAGGACGAGCGCGTACTTCGCGCCGCGCAAGTCGTGCTCGAGGAAGGCATTGCCGAACCGATCCTGATCGGCCGCCCGCATGTCATCGAGGTGCGGCTGAAGCGCTACGGGCTGCGCATCAAGCCGGGCGTCGATTTCGGCTTGATCAACCCGGAAGACGATCCGCGTTACCGCCACTATGTCGACCTTTTGATCGAGCTTGCCGGCCGGCGTGGGGTGACGACGGAAGCGGCGCGCACCATGGTGCGCACCGACAATACGGTGATCGCCGCCCTTGCCCTGAAGCGCGGCGACGCCGACGCCATGGTCTGCGGCCTTGAGGGCCGTTTCGAGCGTCATTTGCGCAACGTGACGCTGATCATCGGGCCGCGCGCCGGCATCAAGGATCGCGACCTGTCGACGCTTTCCATGCTGATTTCGCAGCGCGGCATCATTTTCCTCACCGACACCCATGTCTCCGTCGATCCGACCGCCGAGGAGATTGCTGAGATGACCGTTTTGGCGGCCGAGGAGATTCAGCGTTTCGGCATCGAGCCCAAGGCAGCGCTGCTGTCGCATTCGGATTTTGGCTCCCGCGATTCGCCAAGCGCCATGAAGATGCGGCAGGCGGCGGCGATCTTGGCGCGCATCGCGCCCGACCTGCAATGCGACGGCGAGATGCATGCCGACTCGGCGCTATCGGAGCAGCTGCGCCAGCGCGTCTATCCGCATTCGCGGCTGAAGGGCGAAGCCAATCTGCTGGTGTTCCCCAATCTCGATTCGGCGAACATCACGCTGACCGCGCTGCGCACGATGATGGACGCGCTGCATGTCGGCCCGATCCTGCTCGGCACCGACAGCCCGGCGCACATATTGACGCCGTCGGTCACCTCGCGCGGCGTCGTCAATATGACGGCACTGGCCGTGGTCGAAGCCGCGCATAAGGCGCAAGCCATCGTCGATCTGGGCTAGCCGTGGGCTTTCTCAGATTGGCCCGAACCGGAAATGCCCTGTCTGCCTGAAGGCAAACAAAGTGTCCTCTTCCCTGGCGCCGCCACCGATATTGTGAATGACCAGCCCTCTTGTCGGCACCACAGTGGAGCGATTGGACGACACGATGGCAATATGCGACAGATTGCCGGGCAGCATCTGGGCGACGAGATCCCCAGGCCGATAGTCGGCGGGGTCTTGGCTGACGGGCAAGGCAGCACCGCGCCGCTCAAAATAGACCGCAAGATTGGGCACACGGCGGTGGTCGATACGGAAGCGGCGCGCACCATGGTGCGCACCGACAATACGGTGATCGCCGCCCTTGCCCTGAAGCGCGGCGACGCCGACGCCATGGTCTGCGGCCTTGAGGGCCGTTTCGAGCGTCATTTGCGCAACGTGACGCTGATCATCGGGCCGCGCGCCGGCATCAAGGATCGCGACCTGTCGACGCTTTCCATGCTGATTTCGCAGCGCGGCATCATTTTCCTCACCGACACCCATGTCTCCGTCGATCCGACCGCCGAGGAGATTGCTGAGATGACCGTTTTGGCGGCCGAGGAGATTCAGCGTTTCGGCATCGAGCCCAAGGCAGCGCTGCTGTCGCATTCGGATTTTGGCTCCCGCGATTCGCCAAGCGCCATGAAGATGCGGCAGGCGGCGGCGATCTTGGCGCGCATCGCGCCCGACCTGCAATGCGACGGCGAGATGCATGCCGACTCGGCGCTATCGGAGCAGCTGCGCCAGCGCGTCTATCCGCATTCGCGGCTGAAGGGCGAAGCCAATCTGCTGGTGTTCCCCAATCTCGATTCGGCGAACATCACGCTGACCGCGCTGCGCACGATGATGGACGCGCTGCATGTCGGCCCGATCCTGCTCGGCACCGACAGCCCGGCGCACATATTGACGCCGTCGGTCACCTCGCGCGGCGTCGTCAATATGACGGCACTGGCCGTGGTCGAAGCCGCGCATAAGGCGCAAGCCATCGTCGATCTGGGCTAGCCGTGGGCTTTCTCAGATTGGCCCGAACCGGAAATGCCCTGTCTGCCTGAAGGCAAACAAAGTGTCCTCTTCCCTGGCGCCGCCACCGATATTGTGAATGACCAGCCCTCTTGTCGGCACCACAGTGGAGCGATTGGACGACACGATGGCAATATGCGACAGATTGCCGGGCAGCATCTGGGCGACGAGATCCCCAGGCCGATAGTCGGCGGGGTCTTGGCTGACGGGCAAGGCAGCACCGCGCCGCTCAAAATAGACCGCAAGATTGGGCACACGGCGGTGGTCGATGTTGCGGTCGGGCGCTTTCAGGCCCCAAGCCTTCGGATAGGCGGCAAAATTGGCCCGCATATCCTCATGCACCAATTCTTGCAGATCGAGATCGAAGGCGCGGCGATAGGCACGGATCACGACATCCGTGCACACACCCCGCTCGGGCTCAACGTCCCCGCCCGGATAGGCCAGGCGTGTATAGGTCGGATCGTAGAGCGTGGTGACGCCGATCTGCTCACGGGCGGCTTCGACCAATTTGGTGCCCCAATCCGGCGTGATGGGCTTTTCCTGCGCCATGGCAACCGGCATCGCCAGGCACAAAAGGCCAAATTGCACTGCGGCTCGACGGGTAATCGCGGTCATGCCAAGCCTCCGGGCATTGCTGGATCCAGGCATTCTTCTGGGCGAATACGCCTTTTTCGTGCAACGCCAGGGTGTCGCGGTCCTGACAATGTCCGAGTATGCCGTGCGGCGTGGTCGATATGACGCGCTGGTTGTGGTCGAAGCCGCGCACAAGGCGCAAGCCATCGCCGATTTGGGCTGAAGCCGGAATCAGCGATATGCTAAACAAACGCTTAACCGCAAGCGCGGTAGCTTTCAGAACGGCAGACAGGCGGAGTTCCGGAGCGATGACGGGCGCACGTTGGAAGCTGACGCGGGCCGCCGCGCTGCTCGGTGCCCTGCTACTGTGCGACATCGCCGTCACTCAGGCGCAGGCCGCCTCCCGCCTCTGCCGCCAGCTTGAAACCGATCTTGCTGCCGCTTCTCGTGGTGGCGGCGGCAAACCGGCCTTGCTCAGGAAATATGACGACGCGATCGCCCGGCAGCGCCAGCAGATTTCAAAGGCCGTCAGCCAATCCAGCAGCGCCGGCTGCGGCTTTTCGCTGTCTCGCCGCAACGCCAACGTATGCGCGGCACTCGACGCCACCATCGATCGCATGGCTGCCAATCTCGACGACTTGCAGGCCAAGCGCGCTGAGCTTGACAGCGGTGGTTCGCGACGCGATCGCGCGCGCATATTGACCTCGCTTGACGCCAATGGCTGCCGCGACGAAGCGGCGCCATCAAAGCCCGCACCGGTTCGCGAAGCCAGCGATGAAAACGGCAACGGAAACCTGCTCGAGCAGCTTTTGGGCAGTGAATCCGATGCGCCCGACCAGCGTGAAGAGCCCAGCCAGGCTGAAGAGCTAAGTCAGCCGGGCAACATCCGCACCCTGCTCAACAACGCCGACATGGGCCAGCCGCGAGGAGAATTCCGCACCATGTGTGTGCGGACCTGCGACGGTTATTTCTTCCCGATGTCGAATGCTGCCTCGCTCGGCGATTTCGAGCGCGACCAGAAGAATTGCGAATCGAGCTGCCCCGGCACCGAGATGCAGGTTTTCTACACGCGCGGCATGAACAGCGATTCGGCGTCCATGACGTCTTCGGTGACCGGCAGGCCTTATATCGAACTGCCGACGGCCTACCTCTACAAGCAGTCCGACATGCCACGGCCGCCGGCATGCGGCTGCAATGCCGCGCAGAATTTCGAAATCATCGCCGGCAACCCGCCCAGCCCGGAACGATCCGAAGCGAACGTGGAGACCACTCCGTTCATTCCGGTGCCGGTTGCCAGGCCTGATCCGGGCGCCGACCCGGAGACCTTGGCCAACGCGGAAGGCGGCCTCGACCGTGAGGCGATCAGACGCCTTGCCGTCAAACCCGTGCCTTCGCTGACGTCCCTGCCGCCGCCCGAACAGCGCAAGGTCAGGGTCGTCGGGCCAACGTTCCTTCCCGACCCAGCAGCGGCAACAGATCTGCAAGCTCCGGACCCGAAGGCTGTCCCGTAAGCGCCAGCCTCAGCGGCATGAACAGCGCCTTGCCCTTACGGCCGCTCGCCGCTCGGATTTTGCCGGTCCAGTCTTTCCAGACGGTGCCGTTCCAAGGCTCCTCCGGCAGCAGTTCGAACGCATGGCGAAGAAAGTCGCGGTCATCGTCGGAAAACTCCGCCGGCTCCTCTGGACCGTCGCGAAGTGTGCGCCACCAGATCGCCGCATCGGCCAGCCTGTCGAGATTGCCGCGCACCGCCAGCCAGAAAGGCTCGGCCTGTTCGCCAGAGATGCCGAGCACGATCAGCCGGTCGCGCGCCTCGGAAAAGGGCATGTGGTGCAGCAGCGTGCGGTTGAGCACGAAGAGCTCGTCCGGATCGAATTTGGCGGCGGATTTCGATGTTGCCGCCGGATCGAAGCGCTCGGCAAGTTCAGCCATCGTCGGCACCGCCACGACGTTTTCCGAGGTACCGACGAGTACCGCCAGCGAAGCGACCGCCATTGGCTCTATGCCGCTCTCACGCAGGCTCTGTATGGACAGCGCGCCGGTGCGCTTGGAAAGCCCCTCGCCTGATGCTGTTGTCAGAAGATTGTGGTGGCCGAACACCGGCGGCTCGGCGCTGAGCGCCCGGAACAGGGCTATCTGGACGCCGGTATTGGTGACGTGGTCGTCGCCACGAATGACATGGCTGACGCCCATGTCGATGTCGTCGATCACCGAAGGCAGTGTGTAGAGATAGGTGCCGTCCTCGCGCCGCAGAACGGGATCTGAAAGCGAGGCGAGGTCGACGGTCTCCTCGCCGCGCACCAGGTCGTTCCAGTGGATTTCGGTGCGCTCCGGCTGCAGCGGATCGCTGCTGAAGTTGGGCAGCAGAAAGCGCCAGTGCGGCCGCCGGCCATCGGCCTCATATTCCGCGACCTGCTCGGGTGCCAGCGTCAGCGCCTCGCGGCCATAGACTGGCGGCAGGCCACGCGTGCGGCGCACCTTGCGCCTCAGGTCGAGCTCTTCAGGCGTCTCATAGCAGGCATAGACGAGGCGGGCCTCCTTCAGCCTTTCCAGTGCGGCATCATAGATTTCGACCCGCCGCGACTGATACTCCGTGGCATCGGGGAAGATGCCCAACCAATGCAGATCATAAAGGATGGCGTCGGAAAATTCCTGCGTCGAACGGGCAACGTCGGTATCGTCGAAGCGCTGGATGAAGCGGCCCTTGTTCTTGATGGCGAACAGCCAGTTGAACAAAGCGGTGCGCGCATTGCCGATATGGATGCGGCCGGTCGGTGACGGGGCGAAACGGACGGTAACTGTCATGAGCGGGGCGTACCGGATGGTTTTGCTGTTGACAAGACGCGCCCCCGCGCTCTGCGGCAGACATAGAACATGACGAAGACGAAGAAAAGACGGCAGCGCCGCGCGTCCATTAAGACGCGCCGCGCCGTAACCGTCAGATCACCAGGCCTTTGGTCAGCTCAAGCGCCTGACGTTCGAACAGCCGGCGGTAGATGCCGCCTTGCAGCCGGATCAGTTGGTCATGCGATCCCTCCTCGACAATGCGGCCGCGATCGAACACCAGAAGCCTGTCCAGCGCGCGCACGGTCGACAGCCGGTGGGCGATGACCAGCGTCGTGCGGCCGACCATCAAGCGCTCCATCGCCTGCTGGATCAGTACCTCCGATTCCGAATCGAGGCTCGACGTTGCCTCGTCCAGGATGAGGATGCGCGCATCGGCGAGGAAGGCGCGTGCGATTGCAACACGCTGACGCTCGCCGCCCGACAGCTTTACGCCACGCTCGCCGACCAACGTGCCATAGCCTTTCGGCAAATCGGCGATGAAGTCATGCGCGCTGGCCAAGCGCGCCGCGTGCTCGATCTCGGCCTGCGTGGCGCTCGGCCGGGCATAGGCGATGTTTTCAGCCAGCGACCGGTGGAACAGGATCGGCTCCTGCTGGACAATCGCGATCTGTGCGCGCAGCGACGCCTGCGCGACATTGGCAATATCCTGGCCGTCGATCAGGATATTGCCCGCAGTCACGTCATAGAGGCGCTGGATCAGCTTGACGAACGTGGTCTTGCCGGAGCCCGAATGGCCAACCAGCCCGACCCGCCCGCCCGGAGCGATATCCACCGAAAAGTCCCGATAAAGCGGCAAGCGGTGGCTACCGTAGTGGAACGTGACATTGTCGAAGGTGATACGGCCATCGGTGATCCGGATCGGCTTGGCTCCGGGCCGATCCTCGATGCCGAGTGGTTCGGACTGGAAGTCGACCAGTTCCTCCATGTCATTGATCGAGCGCTGCAGATTGCGGATATGCGTGCCGATGTCACGCAGATAGCCTTGCAGCACGAAGAATGAGGTCAGCACGAAGGCGACGTCGCCGGCGCTCGCCTGCCCCCACGACCACAAAAGCAGGGAAAAGCCGATGACCGCTGCCCTCAAAAGCAGCAGCATCGTGCCTTGCGTGGTGCCGTTGACGGTGCCGCGCACCCAGGTGCGCCGCGTGCGTGCGCGCCATTTGGCGACGACGTCGGCAAGCCGTGTCTCCTCGCGCTCCTCGGCGCCAAAACCCTTGACCACGGCGTTGCAGCTCACCGCATCGGCCAGCGAGCCGCCAAGCCGCGTATCCCACGCATTGGCAAGCCTTGCCGCGGGGGCGACATAGCCGAGCGACAGCATCGTCGTTACGCCGATGAACAGCACCGAGCCCGTCGCGACGACCGCGCCCATCAGCGGCCAGAACCAGCCGAGCAACAGCGTCGAGCCGACAAGCATGACGACCGACGGCAGCAGCGCGATCAGGATCGTGTCGTTGAGCAGGTCGAGCGCCCACATGCCGCGCGTTATCTTGCGCACCGTCGATCCGGCGAAGCTGTTTGCGTGCCAGTCGGTGGAGAAGCGCTGGACGCAGTGGAAGGCATCGGCGGCGATGTCGGCCATCATCTTCAGGGTCAGTTCGACGATGGCCATGAAGGCGAGATTGCGCAGCACGACACCGGTGAGCGCCAGGGCCACCAGCATCGAAAAGGCAGCCGTCGCGGCATTCCATGCGACATCGTCGGCAGTGGCACTGCTGGCAACGGCGTCGACCAGCCGGCCGGAATAGAGTGGCGTCAGCACGTCGGCCAGGGTCGACAGCAGGAATGTGGCCATGATCAGCGAAAGCCGCCACGGCTGGCGCCGCCAATGACTGAGCGTAAAACCAAGAACGCTGCGAAAGGCGCCCGCGCGCAAATCTATTCGAAAACGAGCCATGATGTCATTCGGGCGCAACGAGCCCGATCCCGGAAAGGTCGAAATTGAAAAAACCGCGTCGGGCGAATTAGCACCCAGGGAATGCGGAGGTTCGGCACATTGGCGGCTCGCCCGAATACGGGCGGCGACCGGCATCGACGAACGCCTGTTCTCAGCTCGACTTCGCCGCAAAGGTAAGAACCTTCTGGCTCGCCGATTGAGACCTAGGCTTCGCGGCCTCGCATAACGATGTCAAATCCTGGCATTTCGGTCCTCCCCTAGGGGATCGCGGAAAGGCGTTTATAGAGACGCCTCAACGCCGCGCCAAGTCAGTAGATGGTCGAAAGCGCATCTGGTCCAACCAGTGAGACGATTTTGCAACAATCGCGGGTTGTGCGCTGCCTCTGTTCAGGTTGCCGGGATACGGTCGAAGCGCATATAGCGGCCGTCGGTGGAAGGCCTGAAGCCGAGCTTCTCGTAGACCGCGTGGGCATCGTTGGTAGACAGGCTCCAGTGGGTGACAGTCTTGCAATCCGGGTGGTCGATAAGCGCCTGGACAAGCCGGGTCCCGATGCCTTGCCCGCGATACCCGGGCCAGACAATGATGTCGGCGAGATAGGCAAATACCGTACGGTCGGTGATCGCCCGGCCAAAGCCGACCTGATTGCCGCCGACATAGGCGCCGACGCACAGTGAGTTGGCAAAGGCGCGGCGGTGCAGTTCATCGCTGCGGCCGCTGCCCCAATAGCTCTCCTTCAAAATGTCGGACGTCGCCCGGAAGTCGATCTGCGACAGGTCGAAGCTGATTTCAAAGTTGGCCATGGCTAAACCGTTATGCAGCCAATCGCCTACCCGCCATCCCTGAACCGGTTGGTAATAGGATAGCGGCGGTCGCGGCCAAAATTCTTCCTGGTGATCTTCACGCCGGGCGCTGCCTGCCGGCGCTTGTATTCGGCGACGTAAAGCAGGTGCTCGACGCGCGTCACCGTCGCCCGGTCATGGCCGCGCGCAACGATCTCGTCGACACCCATCTCGTTCTCGACCAGACACTCCAATATGTCGTCGAGCACTGGATAGGGCGGCAGCGAATCCTGGTCGGTCTGGTTCTCGCGCAGTTCCGCCGAGGGCGCCTTGTCGATGATATTGTTCGGGATCACCTCGCCGGACGGGCCTAGCGCGCCCGGCGGCACATGCGCGTTGCGCCAGCGCGACAACGCATAGACCTGCATCTTGTAGAGGTCCTTTATCGGGTTGAAGCCGCCATTCATGTCGCCATAGAGCGTGGCGTAGCCTACCGACATCTCGCTCTTGTTGCCGGTAGTGACCACCATCGAGCCGAACTTGTTGGAAATCGCCATCAGGATGGTGCCACGGGCCCGGCTCTGCAGGTTTTCCTCGGTGATGCCTTCCTTGGTGCCCTCGAAAAGCTGCGTCAGTGTGTGCAGGAAGCCCTCGACCGGCTCGAAGATCGGCACGATATCGTAGCGGCAGCCGAGCGCGCGGGCGCAGTCCTCGGCGTCCTTGAGCGAGTCCGTCGAAGTGTAGCGGTAAGGCATCATCACGGCGCGCAGCCGTTCCTCGCCGAGCGCATCGACGGCAAGTGCCGCGCAGATCGCCGAATCGATGCCGCCGGAAAGGCCGAGCACGACATTCTTGAAGCCGTTCTTGTTGACGTAGTCGCGCAGGCCCAACATGCAGGCGCGATAGTCGGCCTCCTCCTTCTCCGGGATTTTCGACATCGGTCCGTCAGAGCAGACCCAGACGTCATTCTTTCGCTTCCAGGTGGTGACGTTGACCGTCTCCTCGAACTGGCTCATCTGGAAGGCCAGCGTCTTGTCAGAGCCTATGGCAAACGACGCGCCGTCGAAGATCAGCTCGTCCTGGCCGCCAAGCTGGTTGGCATAGATAATCGGCAGTCCGCATTCGATGACCTGGCGGATGACGATCTGGTGGCGGACGTCGACCTTGCCGCGGTAATAGGGCGAGCCGTTCGGGACCAGCAGGATTTCCGCGCCGCTTTCGGCCAGCGTCTCGCAGACGGCAATCTCGCCCCAGATATCTTCACAGATCGGCACTCCCACCCGCACGCCGCGGAAATTGACCGGCCCTTGGATCTCGGGTCCGGCCTGGAAGACGCGCTTCTCGTCGAACTCACCGTAATTCGGCAGATCGAGCTTGTAGCGTTCGGCAAGGATCTTGCCGCCATCGGCAAAGATGATCGAATTGTGCGTGCCGGTCTTGCGCTTCAGCGGCGTGCCGATGATGACGCCCGGGCCGCCATCGGCGGTATCGCCGGCGAAGTCCTCGGCAGCCCGCTCGCAGGCCTTCAGGAAGGCGGGCTTCAGCACCAGATCCTCAGGCGGATAGCCGGCCAGGAAAAGCTCGGTGAACAGCACGAGATCGGCGCCCTGGCGGGCGGCATCCGCCCTCGCCTCGCGCGCCTTGGCAAGATTGCCGGCGACGTCGCCGACCGTCGGATTGAGCTGGGCGACGGCGATGCGCAATATGTCTGGAGCGGTCTTGTCGATCATGCCTGTGGGTTTAGCGCGGCAAAATTCGTCGGGCAATGGCGTTCGTTTGGACCAAACAATCGGTCCTATTCGCCCATATATTCGCGTAGCGCCTCCGGCGGATGGTTCTCGCCGATCGACATTGCCAGAATGCGCGAAATGTGTCGGCGCGGCAGCTCGGTCTCCGCCGCCCAGGCGTTGATCTGCACCTGGATCTTGTCTAGGTCCTTCTTCGATGTCGGGCTCTGCGCGATGTCGAGCCCGGCGTCGCGCAGCGCTGCCGCCATGTCGGCCGAGACGATGAAGGCGTCCCACTCCAGCCAGCGCAGAAAATACTGGCCGGTATTGCCGCCGAGCCGGCTCCCGTGCTTGCCGAGATAAGCCATCAGCCCGACCTGATCGCCGGCCGGCCAGTCGGCGAGGAACTTGCCGAAGCTGCCATGCTCCTTCGACACGCGCTCGACGAAGGCTGCGTTGTCGCGTACCGACTTGATCTTCTGCGGATTGCGCACGATGCGCTTGTCGGCGGTGAGATCGTGCCAGAAATCGTCAGGCTGGAACAGCAGCCGCTTCGGCTCGAAGCCAAGAAATGCTTCCTCGAAACCTGGCCATTTCTGCTCGATGACGCGCCAGACGAAGCCGGCGGCAAAGACCCGTTCGGCCATGGTCGACAGGATCCGGTCATCCGCAATCTTTGCCAGCGCGGCATTGTCGGGCGTAGGGCCCAGCAGCGACGTCAGCGCTGCCTCACCGCCTTTGCGTTTCGCCGCACGGGCGCGAATCTTCTGAAAATCCACCATTGTTTCCTGACCCCATCGCGTCAATCTACCACTTCCCGTATGAACCGGCAGCTTCTACCTCTATCGCTGACGACGGAGGCGACGATGAACAAAACGATCGAGGACCTGGCAAACCGCTGGCTGAAGCGAAAGCCGGACGGCCTCAGCGCGCTCGAAAGCCGGGTGCTGCAATCAACGCTCGAGCGCACCACGATCTCCAAGGACACCAACAAGGCCGTCGCCTTTCACCAGACGTTTGGCGACCGCCTGGCTGACACCATCGCCCGGATCGGCGGTTCGTGGTCCTTCATCCTGACATTCATTGGCTTCCTGATCCTGTGGACGGCAGGCAATGTCTGGCTCTTGTCGCGCGCCGCCTTCGATCCCTATCCTTTCATCTTCCTCAATCTCGTGCTTTCCATGGTTGCTGCCCTGCAGGCGCCAGTGATCATGATGGCGCAGAACCGCCAGACCGAGCGCGATCGTATCGACGCCGCCCACGACTATGAGGTTAATCTCAAGGCCGAGATCGAGATCATGGCGTTGCATGAAAAGCTCGACGAACTGCGCCACAGCCAGATCATCGGCATGCGAGACGAGATCGCCCGGCTGGCCGAGCAGGTGAAGCGCATCGACGAGATTCTGTCGAAGCAGCGGACGTCTTCATGACGGAAGCCATTCATCGTCTCATTGAGCAATATGGGCTGGTCGCGGTTTTTCTGGGCTGCGTCGCCGAGGGCGAAAGCGCCGCCATCCTTGGCGGTTTCTTTGCGCATCAGCATGTCTTCGTCCCGTGGCAGGCCTTCCTCGCGGCGGCGCTCGGCGCCTTCGGTGGCGACACGTTCTTTTTCATCCTGGGACGGAGCTTCGCCGACCATAAATTCGTGATCGGACTCCGAGCCCGGCCAGGGTTCAGCCACGCCTACCGCCTTGTCACCTCTCATCCCAACATTTTCGTGCTGTCGAACCGCTACATCTATGGCCTGCGCCTGGTCGGTGGTATCGCAGCCGGGCTGTCGGGCATCGCCGCAGCGCGCTTCGTCATCCTCAACGCCATCTCGTCGGTAGTCTGGGCGGCACTGTTCTGCACTGTCGGTTATGTCTTCGGGCTGGGCGCGGAGCGCATCGTCGGCCAGGCGCTGGCCCGCCACGAGCGGTTGCTGATCGCCCTGGTCATCGGTCTCGTTGTGGCCATCCTCGGCTGGCTGGCGTCGCACGTCCTCGCCAAGAAGGAGCTTCGCAAGGGAAGCTGATCGTCAATCAATGCCGAGCGCGCGGTCGCCCTTCTCGAGGATCAGCGGAATGATCAGGTCTTCCTCGTCGGCAAGATGCCGGGTCAACATGGCGATCAGCCGGCTGTTCTCGTCGGCATAGGCATCGGCGGCGAAGCGCTGTTTGTCCTCGCTCTCCTGAAGCGTGCCGATGAAGGCATTTGCCGCCTCGGCATTGCGCTCCAGTCCCTCATGGATTGTGTGGTGGTCGGCATCCAGGATTTCGAAGCCGCGCTTCAGACGAGTCTCGGCCCTGGCGAAGACCGGGAAATAGTGATGGTCCTCGACATTGTGGTGGCCATCGAGATTGCCGAGGAAATGATTGAGGCGCGGCGCGAACCAGCGTGCGAATTCCGGCGCGTTCAGCCTGCCCTCACGATAATCGCCAATGCCGTTGGTGAGCATGCCGCCAAGGTCGCGGAACATGTCGTGCCGCTGCAGCCACATATTGGCCATGCCGTGGATGTTGGCATGCGCCTGCCAGTCCTCGCGCGGATATTTTTCCACCAGCCAGCGCAGATCGTCCGGCAGGCCCTCACGTTCAAGCAGCAGAAATCCGGCGGTATCGGCCATATCGGTCTCCTCGATTAACCGGCATGTGGTGCCTGAAACCTCAGATCGGTACCCCAACGATGCGCTCGATGACTGCGACGCCCCAGACGCCGGCGACGATCACCACCGAAATCAGCACCGCCAGCGAACCGCAATCCTTGGCTAGCTGGATGTCGATGTTGAATTCGCGGCTGAACGCGTCGCATGCCGCCTCAATGCCGGTGTTCAGCACTTCGATCATGATCATGAGCAGCACCGCACCGATCAGCAGGGCATAGCCGCGCCACGATTCTGAAAGGAACCAGCCGAGCGGCAGCGCAAGCACAAGCAGGACCAGTTCCAGCTGGAAGGCCTCCTCGCCGGCGGCCAGTTTGCGAAACGCCCGCACCGAATTGTAAAAAGCGTCGATCAGCCGCTGCATGCCAAAACCCTTCGGAATCACCGGCAGGGGATAGCGCAATGGCTGGATCAAGGGAATAAGGCGGCCTCTTCAAAAATCAGCCGTCTGCTACCTTGATCGACGGCGTCGACTTCTCGAACTGCGGCAGCCCGTCGTCGATCGCGTAATAGTCGCCCTTGTCGCCGACAAAGATATGACATTCCCCTTGAAGTCCGGTTGGCGCGTCGAACAGGCCGGCCATGACCGAAACGTAGCCACCCTCCATCGGCTTCCAGAACAGCAGAGAGCCGCATATCTTGCAGAAGCCGCGCGCGGCGAACGAAGATGCCTCGTACCAGGTGACGTTCTCTGCGCCGGCGATTGTGATGTCGCGATCGGCAACATTGGTCGCGGCATAAAAATGCCCGCTCTGCTTTCGGCACTGCGAGCAATGGCAGTAGATAACGCCGCGTAGCGGTCCTCGCGTCTGCAACCGCACTGCCCCGCACAAGCATGATCCGCTGTGACTGTCAGCCATCTCGGCCTCCCAATGCAATTGCCATCGCTTGGCAGGATTCCAGTTTTGCGCGCGTTAGGCACGAGCAAATGCGACACCCGCCGGATTGAATACAAAAAGCGCCGGATTTCTCCGGCGCTTTTCCAATACATCAAAGTTCAGATCGCATCAGCCGTTGACGGCCTGCTTGTGCTGGACCGGATGGGTCTTCTTGAGCAGATCGGATACCAGGAAGGCCAGCTCGATCGCCTGGTCAGCGTTGAGGCGCGGGTCGCAATGGGTGTGGTAGCGATCCTGCAGTTCTTCGGCGGTGATGGCGCGGGCACCACCGGTGCATTCGGTGACGTTTTTGCCGGTCATCTCGATGTGGATGCCGCCGGGATGCGTGCCTTCGGCGCGATGCACCTCGAAGAAGGTCTGCACCTCCTTCAGGATGCGGTCGAACGGCCGTGTCTTGTAGCCGGCGGCCTCGATGGTGTTGCCATGCATCGGATCGGAAGACCACACCACGCTGCGGCCTTCCTTCTGCACCGCGCGCACCAGTTTGGGCAGATGTTCGGCGACCTTATCGGAACCGAAGCGGGCAATCAGCGTCAGCCGGCCAGGCTCATTCTCCGGATTGAGCAGGTCGATGAGCTGCAACAGGCCGTCCGGCGTCAGCGACGGGCCACATTTCAGGCCGAGCGGGTTCTTGATGCCACGGCAGTATTCGACATGCGCGTGGTCGGGTTGGCGCGTGCGATCGCCGATCCAGATCATGTGGCCGGAGGTGGCGTACCAGTCGCCCGAAGTCGAATCGACGCGGGTCAGCGCCTCTTCATAACCGAGCAGCAGCGCTTCGTGGCTGGTGTAGAAATCGGTCTCGCGCAGTGCGTAATTGGTCTCCGAGGTGATGCCGACGGCCTTCATGAAGTCCATCGTCTCGGTGATGCGGTTGGCGAGCGACTCGTATTTCTCGCCCTGCGGGCTGTCGGACACGAAGCCGAGCATCCATTGATGCACGTTCTCCAGGCTGGCGTAGCCGCCCTGGGCGAAGGCGCGCAACAGGTTGAGCGTCGCCGCCGACTGGCGGTACGCCATCTCCTGCCGCGCAGGATCGGGAATGCGCGACTTGGCATCGAACTCGATGCCATTGATGATGTCGCCGCGATAGCTGGGCAGCGTCACACCGCCCTTGGTCTCATTGTCGGACGAGCGCGGCTTGGCGAACTGGCCGGCGACACGGCCGACCTTCACCACCGGCTGCGCGCCGGCGAAGGTCAGTACCACCGACATCTGCAAAAAGACGCGGAAGAAGTCGCGGATATTGTCGGCGCCATGCTCGGCGAAGCTCTCGGCGCAATCGCCACCCTGCAGAAGGAATGCGTCCCCGGCAGCGACGGCTGCAAGCTGCTTCTTCAGCTTGCGCGCCTCACCTGCAAAAACCAACGGCGGAAAGGTGGCGAGCTGGGCTTCCGTGTTCCTCAGCGCGACAAGGTCCGGATAGGCAGGAACCTGCTGGATCGGCTTAGCTCTCCACGAATTCGGCGACCATTTCGTCATCGAAGCACCCAACGCTCTTTCGCACGGACGCCATCGCCCGCCAATCCGCCCAATATGGGGTCGCGGCTCCATACACGAAGCCGATTTCCTATTCTAGACCGGAATTGGCCGCGTGGCGAATGGGCACGGCACGGTGAAAGTGCCGGTGCGGCTGTGCCCAGAGCACCAGCGACACCCTGCTATGCCGCCGCCTTCTCCACCAGCCGTGCCAACTGCGTCATGACAACCGCCGAGCCTGCCAGCCGCTTTTCGGGGGTCGGCCAGTCGCGGCTGAAGACGACGCTCTGGTCGGGCCGGATCTTGGCCAGCGAGCCCTGTTCGCCGATGAGCTTGACCAGCCCGACCGGATTGGGGAATTCCCGCTTGCGGAAATGGATGACGACGCCTTTCGGCCCGGCGTCGAGCTTCTCGACGTTGGCCTTGCGGCAAAGCGCCTTGATGAAGACGATCTTCAACAGATGTTTTACCTCTTCCGGCAGCGTCCCGAACCGGTCGATCAGCTCGGCGCCGAAAGCATCGATCTCTGCCGTATTTTCGAGATCGCCAAGACGGCGATAGAGCGCCAGCCTGAGCTGCAGGTCCGGGACATAGCTTTCCGGGATCATCACCGCTGTGCCGACGGCGATCTGCGGCGACCAGCCGCCGTCCTGCACCTCGCCGGAATCCTTCACTTCGGCCACCGCCTCCTCCAGCATCTGTTGGTAGAGCTCGAAACCAACCTCCTTGATGTGGCCCGACTGCTCTTCGCCGAGCAGATTGCCGGCGCCGCGGATATCGAGGTCGTGGCTAGCCAGTTGGAAACCGGCGCCGAGCGTATCGAGCGACTGCAGCACTTTCAGCCGACGCTCGGCTGTATCGGTGAGCTTGCGGTTGGCGGGCAGTGTGAACAGCGCGTAGGCGCGCACCTTCGAACGGCCGACACGGCCGCGCAGCTGATAGAGCTGCGACAGTCCGAACATATCGGCGCGGTGCACTATCAGCGTGTTGGCGGTCGGGATATCGAGGCCGGATTCGACGATGGTGGTCGACAAAAGCACATCGTACTGGCCGTCATAGAAGGCGTTCATGATGTCGTCGAGTTCGCCCGGCGGCATCTGGCCATGCGCCACCGCCACTTTCAGCTCAGGCACGGATTCGCGCAGAAAATCATGGATTTCCGCGAGATCGCTGATGCGCGGCACGACATAGAAGGAATGGCCGCCACGGTAGCGCTCGCGCAGCAACGTTTCGCGGATGACCAGCGGATCGAAGGGCGAGATGAAGGTGCGCACCGCCATGCGGTCGACCGGCGGCGTAGCGATCAGCGACAGCTCGCGCACGCCGGTCAAGGCAAGCTGCAACGTTCGCGGGATCGGCGTCGCCGACAAAGTCAGGACGTGGACGTCGGTCTTCAGGTCTTTCAGCCGTTCCTTGTGCTTGACGCCGAAATGCTGCTCCTCGTCGATGATCAGCAGGCCGAGATTCTTGAACGAGATCGAGGAGCCGAGCAGCGCGTGCGTGCCGACGACAATGTCAACCTGACCTTCGGCGATGCCCTTCTTGGCCTCGGCCAGTTCCTTGGCGCCGACCAGCCGCGAGGCCTGGGCGACACGGATCGGCAGGCCCGAGAAGCGCTGCGAGAAGGTCTTGAAATGCTGGCGCGACAACAATGTCGTCGGCACCACCACCGCCACCTGAACGCCTTCCATCGCCGCGATGAAGGCGGCGCGAAGTGCAACTTCGGTCTTGCCGAAGCCGACATCGCCGCAGATCAGCCGGTCCATCGGCTTTCCGGCGCCTAGATCATCCATGACCGAATCGATCGCCGTCTGCTGGTCATCGGTCTCCTCATAGGGAAAACGCGCTGCAAACTCGCCATAGAGGCCTTCCGCCGGCACCAGCGCCGGTGCGGCCCGCATCTGCCGCTCGGCGGCGATGCGGATCAGCTGCCCGGCCATGTCGAGCAGGCGCTTCTTCAGCCGCGCCTTGCGCGATTGCCAGGCGCCGCCGCCAAGCTTGTCGAGCGTCGCCTCGGCCGAATCCGAGCCATAGCGCGACAGCAGCTCGATGTTTTCCACAGGCAGGAACAGCCGATCATCGCCGGCATAGTGGATTTCGAGGCAATCGTGAGGCGCACCAACCGCCTCGATGGTACGCAACCCGATGAAACGGCCAATGCCATGATCGGAATGGACGACAATATCGCCCGAGGACAACGCCGAAGCCTCGGCGATGAAGTCGGACGCGCGCTTCTTGCGCTTCGAGCGTCGGATCAGCCGGTCGCCGAGAATGTCCTGCTCGGCGACAACGACCAGTTTCTCCGTCTCGAAGCCGGATTCGAGCGGTAGCACGGCCAGTCCCGCCTGCCCCGGCTCAAGCCTTTCGGCTTCGGCAAGCGTCGCCACCGGCTTCAGATTGCCAAGATGATGCTCGGCCAGGATCTGACCAAGCCGGTCGAGCGAACCCTCGGTCCAGCCGGCGACGATGACGCGGCGGCGTGCAGCGCGCTCGTCGGAAATGTGTTTTACGACGACGTCGAAAACGTTGGCGCTAGGGTCGGCGCGTTCCTCGACGAAGCTGCGGCCGTGGCGCGAGCCGGCATGGAACACCTTTTTCGCACCGGCATCGGGCGCATCGAACGACGTGAAGTCTATTGCTTCGCGCGGGCCAAGCGAGGCAATCAGGTTCTCTGGCGACAGATAGAGCAGATCCGGCGGCACCGGCTTGTAGGGCACCGCGTCCTTCAAGGCGCCGTCGGCCTGCTTCTTGCGCGCTTCGTAGTGGTCGAGGATCAGAGTGTGGCGCTCGGCCAGTGCCTCATGCGCCAGATGGTCGAAAACCACAGGCGCGTCGGGTAGATAGTCGAAGACGGTTTCCAGCCGCTCATGGAAGAACGGCAGCCAGTGCTCCATGCCGGCAAACCGCCTGCCCTCGCTGACCGCCGCATAGAGCCCATCGTCGCGCGAGGGTGCGCCAAAGGCTTCGATATAGGCACGGCGGAAGCGGCTGATGGTTTCCGGCGTCAGCGCCACCTCGCTCATCGCCTGCAACGCCATCGACTTGCGCTGGCCGGTGGTTCTCTGTGTTGCGGTGTCGAAGACGCGGATCGATTCCAGCGTATCGCCGAAGAAATCGAGGCGCAGCGCCTCCGCCCATCCGGGCGCGAAGAGATCGAGGATGCCGCCCCGCACTGCAAATTCGCCGATGCCGCGCACCGTCGGTACCCGCTCGAAGCCGGAAGTCTCCAGCCGCGACACCAGTACGTTCATGTCGATCTGGTTACCGGGCTTGGCGTGAAAGGTCTGCGCCTCGACGAGTTCCGCCGGCGGAATGCGCTGAAGCAACGCATTCGCGGTGGTGAGAATGACGGCGCGGTGCGGCCTCTTCGCCAGCGCAATCATTGCTGCCAGCGCATCGAGCCGCCTTGCGGCGGCATCGGCGCCGGGCGAGACGCGGTCGTAAGGCAGGCAATCCCAGGCCGGCAGTTCCAGCACCGGCAGGCCCGGCGCGGCAAAGGCAAGCGCCTCGACGATCGCCGGCAGACGCTGGCCGTCGCGTGCCACGAAAAGCACCGGCTTGTCAGGGGCGATCTCGTGCGCAGCCTGCACCAGCGCAAAGGCTTCGTAGCCGTCGGCGACGCCATCGACAATGAACTGGCCGGCGCGGCCTTTCGGCAGACCGATCGTAGGGATAAGGCTCATGGCTACACGTTGTTCAGAAGGTCATGTCCCGGCGCGAAGCCAGGATTTTTTGCAGGACGGCACAATCTATATCCGTCGGAACCGGGCGCTCGCCGGTGACGATAGGCAGGAATTCGGTGTCGGGAATGTCGAGAAGCCTCTCATATTGGTCGATTTCGTCGCCGGTCAAGGCGCCGATCTCGGCATCGGCGAAGCTGCCGAGTATCAGGTCCATCTCGCGCATGCCGCGGTGCCACGAACGAAACAGAAGCTTGCGGCGGCGGGTATCGAGCCCCTCGCTTGATCGAGTCGTTCCGGTCATCGTGCAACATCCTTGCCCAGGCGGCGCATATAGCGTGGATAGAAGGCGGTGTCAGCCTTGCGCTCCGGCCGGCGCAACATAAGCTGACATCATGCGTCCCTCCCTCCTCGATCCGCTGTTTGTCCCGATCACCTCGCTTGCCGGCGTCGGGTCGAAGGTTGGCGTATTGATCGAGAAAGTCGTGGCGGCGGATCTCGGCGACCGGGCAGCGCGCGCCGGCGACCTCTTGTTCGTGCTGCCGCATACTGTCATCGATCGCCGCAACCGGCCGGGCATCGCCGGTTCGGCCGAGGGCGCAATCGTCACGCTCGATGTGCGCATCGACCGCCACCAGCCGCCGCCGCGTGGCAACAGGTCGGTACCCTACCGGGTCTACGCCCATGACGACACTGGCGAGATCGCGCTGACCTTCTTCCATGCCCATGCCGCCTATCTCGAAAAAGCGATGCCCGTAGGCGAGCATGTCGTCGTCTCGGGCCGCATGGAATGGTTCAACGGCCGCCCGACCATGGTTCATCCCGACCATATCGCACTTGCCGGCGACGCAGAAAACCTCCCATTGGTCGAGCCGGTCTATCCGCTGACCGCCGGGCTCTCGGGCAAGGTGCTGCGCCGGGCGATTGGCCAAGCGCTGGCCCGCCTGCCGGTGCTGCCCGAATGGCAGGACGGCGAGTTCCGGCGCCGCCACGCCTTTCCTGCTTTCGGCGATGCGCTCACCCGGGTCCACAATCCTGCCGACCCGATCGACGTCTCCGTCGACGGCGCGGCGTGGCGGCGCCTTGCCTATGACGAGTTCTTGGCCGGCCAGGTATCGCTGGCGCTGGTCCGGGCCAAGGTCCGCCGATTATCGGGCCGGCCACTCGTTGGCGACGGCCGCATAGTCGAACAATTGCGCGCGGCACTCCCTTATTCGCTGACCATGTCGCAGGAAATGGCGCTTGCCGAAATCAACGCCGATCTCGGCGACCCCGAACGCATGCTGCGCCTTTTGCAGGGCGATGTCGGCTCCGGCAAGACGGTGGTCGCGCTGCTTGCCATGGCGCGTGCCGTCGAGGCCGGCGGCCAGGCGGCATTGATGGCGCCGACCGAAATCCTGGCGCGCCAGCATCTGGCAACGATTGCGCCGTTGGCGGAACGGTCCGGCTTGCGCGTCGCCATCCTCACCGGCCGCGAAAACGGCCGCGAGCGCGCCGACACGCTGACCGGGCTGGCCAATGGCGACATCGACATCGTCGTCGGCACCCATGCGCTGTTCCAGCAAACGGTGACGTTCCATGACCTCGTGTTCGCCGTCGTCGACGAGCAGCACCGTTTCGGCGTCCACCAGCGCCTTGCCATCACTGCCAAGGGCGATGCGCCCGACATGCTGGTGATGACGGCAACGCCGATACCGCGGACGCTGGTGCTGACTGCCTTCGGCGACATGGACGTGTCGAAGCTGACGGAAAAGCCGGCCGGCCGCCAGCCGATCCGCACCGTCACCTTGCCGCTTGAACGGCTCGACGAGCTGATCGGCCGCATGCTCGACGCTGTCGCCGATGGCCAGAAAATCTACTGGATCTGTCCGCTGGTTGAGGAATCCGAGGAGATCAAGCTGATGTCGGCCGAGGACCGTTTTGCCTCGCTGAAGCCGCTGTTCGGTGATCGGATTGGCCTGGTGCATGGCCGCATGAAGGGCGCCGACAAGGACGAGGCGATGCGCGCCTTCAAGCAGGGTGAAACGCGCATCCTGATCGCCACCACGGTGATCGAGGTCGGCGTCGATGTGCCTGACGCAACAATCATGGTCATCGAGCATGCCGAGCGTTTTGGCCTTGCCCAGTTGCACCAATTGCGCGGCCGGGTCGGGCGCGGCGACAAGCCGTCGTCCTGCGTGCTGCTCTACAAGGACCCGATTGGCGAGACGGCCAAACGCCGGCTGTCGGTGATGCGCGAGACCGAGGACGGCTTCCGCATCGCCGAAGAGGATCTGAAGCTGCGCGGCGAAGGCGAGTTGCTCGGCACCCGCCAATCCGGCACGCCGGGCTTCCAGGTGGCGCGCATCGAGGCGCATGCCGACCTGCTCGAGGCCGCCCGCGACGATGCGCGGCTGATCCTGTCGCGTGATCCGGAACTGCAGTCCGAACGCGGCACGGCGCTGCGCCTGCTGCTCTATCTATTCGGCCGCGACGAGGCCGTGCGGCTCCTGCGCGCCGGCTGAGGCATCGCGTCGAGCGGCGGATTGGCGAGCGCGCCGTGGATCTGCTCGCCGTTCACCGTCACCATTTTGACCGCCGGCGCCACCAGGCCGGCCGAAACGATCAGCTTGGCTCCGTCCTCGATCGTCATGTCGAGCAGCACGATGTCGGATTTCGGTACATACATCAGAAAGCCCGTAGTCGGGTTAGGCGTACACGGCATGAACACCGCAATCAGCGGATCGCCTTGCTGGTCGAGCTTCTGGTTGATCTCGGTTTCCTTCTCGCTGGCGACGAAGACCAGCGACCAGACCCCCTTGCGCGGATATTCGACCAACCCGACCTGGCGGAACATGTCGCCCTTGTTCGACAGCACGGTCTCGAAAATCTGCTTCAGCGAGCCGTAGATGCCGCGCACCAGCGGCATGCGGCCAAGCAGGCGCTCGCCGAAGTTGACGATGGCGCGACCGACGATATTGGCTGTCAGGAAACCGATAAAGGTGATGAGGATCAGGGCAACGATCAGCCCAAAACCCGGCACTGGAAACGGCAGGTAGGTGTCCGGATTGTAGCGTACCGGGATGTAGGGTTTCACCCAGGAATCGACCCAGCCGATAAGCGACCAGGCAATGTAGGCGGTGATCGCCAATGGCGCGCAAACGACGAAGCCGGTCAGGAAATAGTTTCTCAGCCGGGTCATGCCTGAGGTCTTGAGAGCATCCGACATGGTTCACCGCAGCGTGTGTTTGCAACGCGACACTACTGAACCCGAAGGCGCTTTGGAATTGCGAAGTTTTTAAACGAGACCTATTCCACCGTTACCGATTTCGCCAGGTTGCGAGGCTGGTCGACGTCCGTGCCCATGAACACGGCGGTGAAATAGGCGAGCATCTGGATCGGCAGCGCGTAGATGATCGGCGAGATGATTTCCGGCACGTCCGGCAAAACGATCGTCTCCATCGTCTTCACCGTAGCGTGTGCAGCGCCCTTGCTGTCGGTGATCAGGATGATCTTGCCGCCGCGCGCCGCCACCTCTTGCATGTTCGACACCGTCTTTTCGAAGATGCGGTCGTGCGGGGCGATGACGATGACAGGCATGTTCTCATCGATCAGTGCGATCGGCCCGTGCTTCAGCTCGCCGGCGGCATAGCCTTCGGCGTGGATATAGGAAATTTCCTTGAGCTTCAGCGCGCCTTCCATGGCCAGCGGAAAATTGGTGTCGCGGCCGAGGTAAAGTACATTCTTGTAGTGCGAGAGGTCGCGAGCGATCTTTTCGATCTGCCCATCGAGCTTCAGCACCTGGTTGGCGTAACGCGGCGCTTCGGATAGCGCGCGCACCAGTGTCTTCTCCTGCTCGGGCGAAATGGTTCCACGCGCCATACCAGCTCGCACCGCCAGCGAAGCCAGCACGGAGAGCTGGCAGGTGAACGCCTTGGTCGAGGCGACGCCGATCTCCGGGCCGGCCAGTGTCGGCAGGATGACGTCGGATTCGCGCGCCATGGTCGATTCGCGCACATTGACCACAACACCGATCTTCATGCCGGCCTTGCGGCAGTAGCGCAGCGACGCCAGTGTGTCCGCCGTCTCGCCCGATTGCGAGATAAAGAAGGCGGCATCGGTCTTCGACAGCGGCATCTCGCGGTAGCGGAACTCCGAGGCGACATCGATGTCGACCGGCAGCCGCGCATAGCGCTCGAACCAGTATTTGCTGATCAACCCGGCGAGATAAGCGGTGCCACAGGCCGAAATCGCCAGCCGGTCGATCTTGGCGAAATCGAATGGCAGGTCGAGCGGCTTCGAGACGCCACCGACGAAATCCACATAATGTGCCAGCGTGTGCGAGATCACTTCCGGCTGTTCGTGGATTTCCTTTTCCATGAAATGGCGCCGGTTGCCCTTGTCGACCATGAAGCTCGTGCTGAGCGACTGCTGGCGTTTGCGGTCGACCTTGTTGCCGTCCATGTCGAAGATGGCAACGTCGTTGCGGCGCACTACCGCCCAGTCGCCGTCTTCCAGATAGGTGATCGAGTTGGTGAACGGGGCAAGCGCGATGGCGTCGGAGCCCAGGAACATCTCGCCATCGCCATGTCCGACGGCCAGCGGCGGGCCATTGCGGGCGCCGACGATCAGATCCTCGTCGCCCTTAAACATGATGGCCAGCGCAAAGGCGCCTTCCAGCCGCTTCAGCGCCTGATGCGCGGCCTCGACCGGCTTCAGGCCCCTGGCCAGTTCGCGCGCCACCAGATGGGCGACGACCTCGGTGTCGGTCTGCGAGGAAAACGTATAGCCGTCGCGGATCAACTCATCGCGCAATTCGGCGAAATTCTCGATAATGCCGTTATGGACGATGGCGAGCCCGTCGGAAAAATGCGGATGCGCATTGGTCTCGTTCGGCACGCCATGCGTTGCCCAGCGCGTGTGGCCGATGCCGATCGTGCCACCGAGCGGTTCGTCCTTCAGCCGGCGCTCGAGATTGATCAGCTTGCCTTCGGCACGGCGACGGGCGAGATGGCCATGATCGATGGTCGCGACGCCGGCCGAATCATAGCCGCGATATTCGAGCCTTTTCAGCGCATCGACGATAAGCGGCGCGACCGGCGAGTTACCGACTATTCCAACGATACCGCACATGGCGCTTCCCCCGACTCTGACTTCAAACCCGGCACTATTTAGAGACTGCCTGGCGACCGCGAAAAATCACATTCCATTTCGTCCGGTATCAGCCGGACTATCCTGCACAGATGCACCATCACAGAGCGCTCTTGCAATCCGGTTACTGCAATTGCTCAGTTTCTCCGCTCATATATCCTATCTCGCCTCAAAGGCTCCTGAAATCAGTCAAAGACATGATGCGGCCATGAACGAACGAATTGACACGGTGACACTTTGGCGTCCGGTTGGGCCACGCGAACTGGAGTTGATCCAGAGTTCAGGGATGCGCGCCTTTCCTCCTCGACTTGCCGATCAGCCGATCTTCTATCCGGTAACGAGCGAGGCCTATGCCACCCAGATCGCCCGAGACTGGAATGTGCCCGCGAGCGGATCAGGTTTCGTGACCCGTTTCGAGGTGCGCCGCAGCTTTCTGGACCGTTACAGCGTCCAGCATGCCGGCAGCCGGGCGCATCTGGAATACTGGATCCCGGCCGAAGACCTGTCCGCCTTCAACGATGCAATCGTTGGGGAAATCCAGCTTGTCGCTGAGTTCCGTTAGGCTATCCTTTTTTGTGGGCAGCCGCGGCCGAAGCGAACCGTTCGCGCAACTCCTTGCCCTTGCCGGGCAGAGTCCGCTGGCGGGCACGGCCGAAGGCCAGTGCATCGTCGGGCACGCTTTCGGTGATGACGCTGCCCGAGGCGATGTAGCCGCCCTTGCCGATCGACACCGGCGCCACCAGCGAGGAATTCGAGCCGATGAAGGCGCCCTCGCCGATATCGGTGAAGAATTTCGAATAACCGTCATAATTGCAGGTGATGGTGCCGGCGCCGATATTGGCGCCTGCGCCGATGCGGGCATCGCCGATATAGGTCAGGTGGTTGACCTTGGCGCCCTCCTCGACGATCGCTTGCTTTACCTCGCAGAAATTGCCGACCTTGGCTTTGTTTCTCAGATCGGCCCCGGGCCGCAGCCGCGCGAACGGCCCGACATCGCAATTCGACGCGATGGTTGCGCCTTCGATATGGCTGAAGGCATGGATCTTGGCGCCCGTGGCGATTTTCACGCCCGGCCCGAACCAGACATTGGGCTCGATGATCGTATCGGCGCCGATATCGGTGTCGTGCGAGAAGAACACGGTTTCTGGCGCAATCAGCGTCACGCCGGAAAGCATCGCTTCATGCCGCCGGCGCGCCTGCCAGATGCCTTCCGCCTGGGCAAGCTCGGCGCGGTTGTTGATGCCGAGGGCATTTTCGAAACTGGCTTCGATGGCGACGACATCAAGTCCTTGCGCAGCGGCGATCTCGACGATGTCGGTGAGATAATACTCGCCCTTGGCGTTCTTGCTGCCGACTTGATCGAGCAGCTTCAGCGCATGCCTGCCGGCGACCGCCATCAGCCCGCCATTGCAGAAGGTGATTTTCTTCTCCTCGTCCGAACAGTCCTTCTCCTCGCGGATGGCGACGAGCTTGCCGGCCTTTTCGATAAGCCGGCCGTAGCCCGAAGGATTTTCCGTACGGAAGCCGACCACGACGACAGCCGCACCTTCGGCCAGCTTCAGCCGCGCCGCCGCCAGTGCTTCCGGATCGATTAACGGCGTGTCGCCAAACATCACCAGGATGTCATCATAACCCCTTGATATCGCTGCCCGCGCGGCAAGCACGGCGTGCGCGGTGCCGAGGCGCTTTTCCTGAACAAAAGTCTCGACCTTCGGCGCGAACTTGAGTGCCGCCTTGCGCATCTCGTCGGCGCCATGGCCGATCACCAGCGCCAGATCACCGCTGCCGGCGGCTTCAGCCGCCTTGACGACGTGGGCAACCATCGGCAGGCCGGCGATTGTGTGCAGCACTTTCGGCACCGCACTCTTCATGCGCGTGCCTTCACCGGCAGCGAGGATGATGGACAGGCAGGATCTCTGGCTCATGGGGACAGCAACCGTTGAAAGGAGTCTGGAATCGAAGCGTTGGTAGCACCGGCGCCATGCTGCACCAATGCGGTTAAATTCCGGTGAGACGGTGGAACCTCCAACCCGCGAGACGCTCAAGCCGATCGGCTCAGGCGGCTTCCGCCTCGTTGCGTGATGCGAAGCCGGGGGCTCGGCCACGACCGTATTGCCGTGGCGAACAGTTCATGACCCGCTTGAAGGCTGTGCTGAAGGCGCTTTCGGATTCGTAACCGAGCGACAGCGCGATGACGGCGACGGGATCGCTGGAATTCGTCAGCCGGTCGCCGGCCAGCAGCATTCGCCAGCGCGTCAAATAGTCCATGGGCGATGCGCCGACCGTCTCCTTGAATCTAAGCGCAAAGGTCGATCGCGACATGCCGGCCCGTTCCGCCAGCTCCTGTAACGTCCAGCCATGCGCCGGATCGTCGTGCATGGCGCTGATCGCCGCGCCCATCTGTTTGTCCGCCAGGGCAAAGAGCCAGCCGATGCCACCTTTCAATCCTTCCGAAAGATGCAGCCGCAGCGCCTGAACCAGCATCATGTGGGCGAGGTGCCGGATCACCAGAAAGCCGCCCGGTTGTGGCTCGCGCAGCTCCTGCATCATCCGCTCCACCGACCAGCGCAGCGCAGACTGGTCCGACTCTTTGCGGATATGCACAATGGCTGGCAGCATCCGCAACAGGATGCCGGCATGATTGCCGCCAAGCGCGAAGCGGCTGCTGACCAGAAAGAAATCACCGCCGCCATTGTGGGTCACGACACCGCCGGCTCGCGCTGGCGGAAAAATCTTGACGGCTTCAACAGGCGCCAGGCCCATGTCGCTTGCAAGGCGGAAAGGCCGTCCGCTCGGCAGCAGGAAACAGTCCCCCGTCTCAAGGTGCACTGCGTCGGCAACGCCCTCCACCGAAAGCCAGCACCGGCCCGAGACCACCGCTCCCGTCTTGATGCTTTGCTGCTGGTCGGGGAACTGGATCGACCATTCACCACCTGCATCGAAGCCGGCCGACATATAGTTTCGCGGCTTCAGCAGCGAGAGCACATCTGAAAGGGGATCCATGGGTCATTCCGGACGATTGCGAAGATAATACGGACTTTACCGCATAGATCGTATTTTCTCAAGCGCCTATCACGACGCCACCGGGCCGCGAACATGGTCGTGGTCAGAAATGAACAAGGAGAAGTCGTGATGCGTGTTTTCCTTACCGGAGCGACCGGATTCGTCGGTTCTGCCGTCGTTCAAGAACTCATCGGTGCCGGCCATCAGGTGCTCGGCCTCGCCCGCTCGGAGGCGTCGGCCAAGTCGCTTGCCGCGACTGGAGCCGAGGTGCATCGAGGCGACCTCGAAGACCTGGAGAACCTGCGCAGGGGTGCGGCAGCCGCCGATGCGGTGATCCACACCGGGTTCAACCATGACTTTTCGAAGTTCGCGCAAAACTGCGAAATGGACCGGCGCGCCATCGAGGCGATGGGCGGTGCACTCGAAGGCTCCGAGCGCCCCCTGCTCGTCACCTCCGGAACCGCGCTCCAGGCGCGGGGCCGTATCGCGACGGAGGAAGATGCGCCTGTCCCCGCTTCCGCTTCGTATCCCCGCGCCTCCGAAGCGACAGCCGCCGCGCTGGCGGCACGCGGGGTGTGCGCGTCGGTTGTCCGCCTTCCGCCGTCGGTCCATGGCCAGGGCGACCACGCCTTTGTTCCGATCCTCATCGACCTTGCTCGCAAGAAGGGCGTGTCGGCCTATGTCGGCGAAGGGCTCAATCGCTGGCCCGCCGTGCATCGGTTCGATGCCGCCCGCATCTACCGGCTTGCGCTCGAGCATGGCGCCGGTGGCGGGCGCTATCACGCGATCGCCGAAGAAGGCGTGCCGTTCAAGGACATCGCTGGCGTGATCGGCCGGCGCCTGAACGTGCCGGTCGTCGCCAAGTCCGCCGAAGAGGCCGGCGATCATTTTGGCTGGTTCACGATGTTCGCGGCGATGGATGTCCCGACTTCAAGCGAGCGAACCCGCGCGCTGCTGGGCTGGGCGCCGAGCGGACCCGGGCTCATCGTCGATATCGACCAGCCAAGCTATTTCGGAGGCTGAACGGACCACGTAGCTGTGGTACCTTGTGCCGCAGTTACGGCCTCGCGCCTCGGCCGGGCGGCAAACCTATCCCAATTGCCCCAGCACCGGAAAATTCTCGAGCAACCAATAGGACGCCGCCTGCACGCCGCCAGTCAGGAAAAACACGCCGGCCACGACCAGCAGCGCGCCAATGGCTTTTTCGACGCGGCCGAGATGGACGCGGAATTTCCCGAGAAAGCGCATGAAGGCGCCGGAAAACAGCGCCGCGACCAGGAACGGTATGCCGAGGCCGAGCGAGTAGGCGGCAAGCAGCAGCGCGCCCTCGCCCACCGTCTCGCGGCCGCCGGCAAGCGTCAGGATCGGCCCCAGCACCGGGCCGATGCAGGGCGTCCAGCCAAAGGCAAAGGCCAAGCCCATGACGTAAGCGGCGATCAGGCTGGCCGGCTTGCCTTGTGACTGGAAGCGCGCCTCGCGTGAAAGCAAAGGGATGCGCAATACGCCGAGGAAATTCAGCCCCATCAGGATGATCAGCACTCCGGCCGCCATTGCCAGCGGCTCCTGCCAGACCCGTAGCAGATGGCCGATAGTGGAGGCGCCGGCGCCCAGCGCGACGAAGACGGTCGAGAAGCCGAGCACGAAGGCGATGGAGGAATTAACCAGCGCGCCTCGCGCGCCAGCCTTTGCCGCAATGCCGGCTTCGCCGCGGAAATCGTCGACCGACACGCCGGCCATGTAGCACAGATAGGGCGGTACCAACGGCAGCACGCAAGGTGACAGGAACGAAATCGCTCCCGCCCCGATCGCGCTGACATAGCCGACGTCCAATGCCATTTCCGTCTCCCGATGACTGCGCAGCCATATAGCCGCGACAACGGCCATCCGCCAATCACCATCGCGTGGCCCCAGCAAGTCGTCGCCCTCGCCTGGATCTATGGAAAACAGCCCGGGAAGAAAGGGCCGCCAGGCAGCGTTGATCAAACGAAGCGCGTTGTTCCGCGCGCTTTTTCGAATCATCCAAGGAGAAGTCCATGAAAACGATCGCAATCGGCATGGCCGCGCTTTTGCTCGGCACCGTCGTGTCCTACGCCGCCGAGGCGTGGAAGGAAGCAGAAGTCGGCGGCACCAAGATCTACACCGACGCCGGCGGCATGACGCTCTACACCTATGACAAGGACGAGGCCGGCAAGTCGAATTGCTACGACAAATGCGCCGCCAATTGGCCGCCACTGAAAGCTGACGCCAACGCCAAGGCCGAGGGCGAATGGACGATCGTCGACCGCACCGACGGCACCAGGATGTGGGCCTATGAAGGCAAGCCGCTCTACACGTTCATCAAGGACAAGAAGGCCGGCGATGTCACCGGCGAGGGCGTCGGCGGCGTCTGGCATATCGCCAAAGCCGACTGAGCCTTGAGCCTCTGACCCGCTGTAACAGGCGGTAATACGGCTGGTCGCCGGGACGTTGACCCAACCACCCCGGCGGCCAGCTTTTCAGCACAGCAATTCCGTGCGACTGTCTGAGCAAATGCCGGGCTGCATATTGCGCAGTTCACAGCGTCTGTTCAAGCAGGGCTGGCGCGTGCTCGATGTTTCTCTTATATCCGCGGGAGAGTTTGTCCCGTTCTCCAGGATCAATTGCCGGGTTTGTCCAGCGATAGGCTGCCCATTTCCCTTGTCCAGGATTGCGGAAATCGCAAGGCGCGCCGTTGGGTTGCGCATTCGGTGCAGGGCCGCATTTTGACTGCTTGGCCTTGACCGGATGCAAAAGCGCGGCCATGTGAGCGACACATTGAATGAGATTTCGTCGCGCGCAGCGGAATTCTTCTGCCGCATCACAACTGATATGAGACCGTATGGACGTCGTCGTCGTCGAATCGCCGGCCAAGGCGAAGACAATTAACAAGTACCTGGGCAAGAACTACAAGGTTCTGGCCTCGTTCGGCCATGTCCGCGATCTACCGGCCAAGGATGGCTCGGTGCGCCCGGATGAGGACTTTGCCATGTCCTGGGCCGTCGACACCGCGTCTGGAAAGCGTCTCGCCGATATCGCCAAGGCAGTCAAGGACGCCGACGGGCTGATCCTCGCCACCGATCCGGACCGTGAGGGCGAAGCGATCTCCTGGCATGTCCTGGAAGTGCTGAAACAGAAGCGCGCGTTGAAGGACAAGCCGGTCAGCCGCGTCGTCTTCAATGCCATCACCAAGGCGTCGGTGCTGGAGGCGATGGCCAATCCGCGCCAGATCGATGCGCCGCTGGTCGATGCCTATCTCGCCCGCCGCGCGCTCGACTATCTGGTCGGCTTCACGCTGTCGCCGGTGCTGTGGCGCAAGCTGCCCGGCGCCCGCTCGGCCGGCCGCGTCCAGTCGGTGGCACTGCGTCTGGTCTGCGACCGCGAATCCGAGATCGAGCGCTTCATTCGCGAGGAATACTGGCAGGTCGCCGCCATCCTCGGCACGCCGCGCAAGGAAAATTTCGAGGCGCGGCTGACCGCCTTCGAGCGCAAGAAGCTGCAAAAGCTCGACATTTCCAACAAGGCGCAGGCCGACGACATCAAAGCGATGCTCGAAGGCGCCAGCTTCAAGGCAGTGTCGGTCGAAGCCAAGCCGACCAGGCGCAATCCCGGCCCGCCCTTCACCACCTCGACGCTGCAGCAGGCAGCCTCATCGGGTCTCGGCTTTTCGGCCAACCGCACCATGCAGGTGGCGCAGCGGCTTTATGAGGGCATGGAGATCGGCGGCGAGACCACCGGCCTGATCACCTATATGCGAACCGACGGCGTGCAGATGGCGCCGGAGGCGATCTCTGCCGCACGCGATGCGATTGCCAAGGAATTCGGCCCTAAATACCTGCCTGAAAAGCCGCGCGTCTATTCCGCCAAGGCCAAGAATGCCCAGGAGGCGCACGAAGCGATCCGTCCGACCGATTTCATGCGCACGCCGGCTTCCGTCAGGCAGTATCTCGACGCCGACCAGGCGCGGCTTTACGAGATGATCTGGAAACGCGCCATCGCCAGCCAGATGCAGCCGGCCGAGATCGAGCGCACCACGGTCGAGATTGAGGCGATCAACGGTTCGCGTACCGCCGAGCTTCGTGCTGTCGGCTCGGTCATTCGCTTCGACGGCTTCCTAGCCGCTTACATCGAGCAGAAGGAAGAAGATTCGGAAGACGAGGAAAGCCGCCGCCTGCCCGAGATCCGTGCCGGCGAGCAGCTCACCCGCGAGGCGATCAACGCCACCCAGCACACCACTGAGCCTCCGCCGCGCTATTCCGAGGCGTCGCTGATCAAGAAGCTGGAAGAACTGGGCATTGGCCGGCCGTCGACCTATACGGCGATCCTGAAGACGCTCGAGGATCGCGATTACGTCACCATCGACAAGCGCAAGCTGGTGCCGCAGGCCAAGGGCCGGCTATTGTCGGCTTTCCTCGAAAGCTTCTTCGAGCGTTATGTCGAGTACGACTTCACCGCTTCGCTCGAGGAGAAACTCGACGAAATCTCCGACGGCAAGCTAGCCTGGAAGGATGTGCTGCGCGATTTCTGGAAGGATTTTTCCGGCGCCGTCGCCGACATCAAGGAGTTGCGCGTCACCGACGTCCTCGATGCGTTGAACGAGGAACTGGCGCCGCTGGTGTTTCCCACGCGCGAGGATGGCTCCAACCCCCGCATATGTCCGAAATGCGGCACCGGCAACCTGTCGCTCAAGCTCGGCAAATTCGGCGCCTTCGTCGGCTGCTCGAACTATCCCGAATGCTCCTTCACCCGCCAGCTCGGCGACGCAGCCAATCCCAATGGCGAGAACGGCAGCGGCGAAGACGGCACCAAGGTGCTCGGCAAGGATCCCTATACCGCCGAGGAGATCACGCTGCGCAATGGCCGGTTCGGCCCCTATATCCAGCGCGGCGACGGCAAGGATGCCAAGCGCTCCAGCCTGCCCAAGGGCTGGACTGTCGATTCGATCGATCACGAAAAGGCGCTCGCCCTGCTGTCGCTGCCGCGCGACGTCGGCAAGCATCCGGAATCCGGCAAGATGATTTCGGCCGGGCTGGGGCGCTACGGGCCGTTCGTGCTGCATGACGGCACCTACGCCAATCTCGACAGCATCGAGGACGTGTTCTCGATCGGCCTCAATCGCGCCGTCTCGGTGATCGCCGAGAAGCAATTGAAAGGCAAGGGCGGCCGCAATGGGGGCACGCCCGCTGCTCTGAAGGAGCTTGGCGAGCATCCTGCCGGCGGCGGCAAGATCGTCGTGCGTGACGGCAAATACGGGCCTTATGTGAATTTCGGCAAGGTCAACGCGACGCTGCCGAAGGGCAAGGATCCGCAATCGGTGACGGTCGAGGATGCGGTGGCGCTGATTGCGGAAAAGGAAGCCAAGGGCGGCAATGGCGGCAGAAAGCCGTTCCGCAAAGCGGCCGCGCCTGTGAAGAAAGCGGCAGCGGCCAAAAAACCGGCGGCCAGGAAAAAGGGATAGGACGGGTTGGCGCGCAAAGTCTCCGGAAGAAGCCACGGCGATCTGCGCACCGCCGATACCCGTGCCAAGGTCAGGGACAATTACCGGCCTTCGCGTGACGAGATACTGCGTTACATCGCAGAAAATCCGGACCGCGCCGGAAAACGCGACATCGCCAAGGCGTTCGCGCTGCGCGGCGAAGACCGTATCTGGCTGAAGGACATGTTGCGCGATTTGCAGGACGAAGGCCTGCTGACCAAGGAGCGCAAGCGGCTTGCCCGCGTCGGGGCCCTGCCCCACGTCGCGGTGCTCGACATCTTTAGCCGCGACGCCGACGGCGTGCTGCTGGCGCACCCGACCGAAGCGATCGGCAATGGCGAACCTCCGGTCATAGCGATCCGCGTGTCGCGCGGCGGCAATGGCCCGACGCCTGGCATCGGCGACCGGGTTTTGGCCAAGACCTTTCCAACCGACGATCCGGCAGGCCCGGCCTATACGGGCCGGGTGATGAAGATCTTCGAGAAGCGCACCGATGCGGTTCTCGGCGTTTTCCGTGTGCTGAAGGACGGCACGTTCCGCATCGAGCCGGTGGAAAGGCGCCAGCCGGAGCTGGTCGTCGACAAGGAATTCCAGAACGGCGCCAAGAATGGCGACCTGGTCGAGGTCGAGCCGGCGCGGGCCTCCCGTTACGGGCTGCCGAGAGCCAAGGTGCTGGCGGTATTGGGCTCCTTGACCAGCGAAAAGGCGGTCTCGATGATCGCCATCCACGCGCACGACATTCCGCATATTTTGCCCGCCGACGTCATCGCCGAGGCAGAGGCGGTCAAGCCGGCGACGCTTGCCGGCCGCGAGGATTGGCGCGAGCTGCCGCTGCTCACCATCGATCCGGCCGACGCCAAGGATCATGACGACGCGGTGTTCGCCATGCCCGACACCGACGAGACGAACGCCGGCGGCGTGATCGTCACCGTCGCCATTGCCGATGTCGCCGCCTATGTGCGCTATGGCACGGCGCTCGACCGCGAAGCGCTGAAGCGCGGCAATTCGGTCTATTTCCCCGATCGTGTCGTGCCGATGCTGCCGGAGCGCATCTCGAACGACCTCTGTTCGCTGCGCGAGGCCCAGGATCGTCCGGCAATAGCGGTGCGCATGACTTTCTCGGCTGATGGCCACAAACTCAGGCACTCCTTCCATCGCATCATGATGAAGTCGGCGGCGAAACTCGCGTATCAGCAGGCGCAAGCGGCGATCGACGGCGCACCGGACGACACGACTGGCCCGATCCTCGATGCGGTGCTGAGGCCGCTATGGGACGCTTACGCGATCCTGAAGCGCGGCCGCGACACGCGCCAGCCGCTCGAGCTCGATCTGCCGGAGCGCAAGATCCTGCTCAAGCAGGACGGCACCGTCGACAAGGTCGTCGTGCCGGAGCGGCTCGACGCGCACAAGCTGATCGAAGAGTTCATGATCCAGGCCAATGTCGCCGCCGCCGAGACGCTGGAGGCGAAGCGGCAGGCGCTGGTCTACCGCATCCACGATGCGCCCTCGCTCGCCAAGCAGGAATCGCTGCGCGAATTCCTGCAGACGCTCGGCCTGTCGCTGGCGCGCGGTGCGCAGATGCGGCCGAACCAGTTCAACGGCATCCTCGCTCGCGTGCGCGGCGCCGACAATGAGGGACTGGTCAACGAAGTGGTGCTGCGCTCGCAGAGCCAGGCCGAATATTCGCCTGCCAATATCGGCCATTTCGGCCTCAACCTGAAGCGCTACGCGCATTTCACCTCGCCGATCCGCCGGTATGCCGACCTGATCGTGCATCGTGGGCTGATTGCCGCACTCGGCCTTGGTCCGGGCGGCCTGACGCAGGACGAGGCGGAACGGCTGGAAGAGGTCTCAGCACTGATCTCGGCGACCGAGCGCCGCGCGATGGCCGCCGAGAGAGACACGGTCGACCGGCTGATCGCCGCCTATCTCGCCGAGCGCATCGACGACCGTTTCGACGCCCGCATCTCGGGCGTCACCAAATCGGGACTGTTTGTCCAATTGCCGCAGTACGGCGCGGATGGCTTCATTCCGGTTTCAACGCTGGGCGGCGACTACTATATATACGACGAAACTGCCCGATCGCTTTTCGGAGAACGCACCGGCAAGGGCTATCAGCTTGCCGACCGCGTCGAGGTTCGCCTGATCGAGGTGGCGCCGATGGCCGGCGCGATGCGTTTCGAGATGCTGACCGAACCAAAGCCGCTGCCCGGCTCCAAACGGTCGTTCCACAAGGCCAAAGGCCGCGCCCGGGCGTCGCAATCGCGTACCGGCTCGCGCGGCAGGAGACGGTGATGCCAAAAGAACTGCAGGTGGAAGAACTGGTTTTCGGCGGCGAGCATCACTCCGGCCGGACCGCCCGGCCGCTATGGACGGCAATGAAGCGCGGCATGCTTGGCCGCTGCCCGCATTGCGGCGAGGGAAAGCTGTTTCGCGCCTTCGTCAAGACCGTCGACAAATGCGATCATTGCGACGACGAGCTCCATCACCATCGCGCCGACGATCTGCCGGCCTATCTTGTGGTGGTCATCGTCGGCCACATCGTGCTCGGCGCTTTCATGGGTGTCGAGGCGACCTCGACCCTCTCCACCTGGCAGCACATCGCAATCTGGGTGCCATTGACCATCATTCTAGCCGTCGTCCTGCTGCAGCCGGTCAAGGGCGCTGTCATCGGCCTGCAATGGGCATTTTATATGCACGGCTTTGGTGGCGAAGAAGACCTGATCGAGTCGCATCCCGAGGCTTGAAGCCATCACTGGCGCAATCGGCTATGGATGAAGCCCACTTTCGCATGAGAGAAGATTCCGCTAGGTCGAGCGCATGGACGGCATGACCAAGGCGGAAGTCGACAAGGTTGAGCGAAGCGCAATCGCGCTCGACAGCCAGCCAATACGCCCCCGTGACGCCGCGACGCTGATCCTGCTCGACCGCAAGGACGGTGAGTTGCTGGTGCTGATGGGCCGTCGCCATGCCCGCCACGCCTTCATGCCTGGAAAATTCGTGTTTCCCGGTGGCCGCACCGATCCGGCCGACAGCCGTATCCCCGTAGCCACTGCATTGCACCCTGACGAAGAAGCGAGATTGACCGCGGGCATCGGCCGCACCAGCGCTGCCCGCGCCCGTGCCATTGCTTTGTCGGCGATCCGCGAAACCTATGAGGAGGCCGGGCTGCTGATTGGCCAAAAAGGCGCCTTCGCGACCGCCAAGCGCGACTGGCAGGGCTTTGTCGAACACAGTGTTATTCCATCACTGCAAGCGCTGCGCTTCGTCGCACGCGCCATCACGCCGCCCAACCGGGTGCGCCGCTTCGATACGCGCTTTCTCGCCGCATGGCGCGACGACGTCGCCGTGGAACTGCCGGGTGGCGGTCCGACCAACGAGTTGGAAGACGTCGTTTGGCTGCCGCTGGCCAAGGCCAGTCAAGCCGACGTTCCAGACATCACGCGCACGGTCCTGGAGGAGCTGGAAACGCGGCTCGCCCAGGATCCGCTGCTGAGGCCCGGCGGTCCCGTGCCGTTCTATCGGCTTGTCCGCAATCGCTTCGTCCGCGAAATTCTCTAGAGCAGCCAGGCATTCCATGACAGTCGATACCCAGCCGCAGAGCGAGGAACGCGTACACTGGCTGCCGATGGTCGCGGCGATCTCTTCGATCAGCGTCGTCGGCATCGCCATCGGCCTCGGCATGCCGCTGCTCAGCGTCATCCTGGAAACGCGTGGTCATTCGGCGTCGATGATCGGTCTCAATACCGCGGTCGCCGGCCTCGCCTCGATCGCCGGCGCGCCGCTCGCCACCCCGCTTGCCATGCGGTTCGGGGTCGCCTGGACGATGCTTGCCATGATCGTCGCCGGGGCGCTGGCCTTTGTCGGTTTCCATTTCGCGCCAGCTTTCTGGATGTGGTTTCCGCTGCGCGTCCTGCTGCACGTCGCGCTGACGGTGCTGTTCATCCTCTCAGAATTCTGGATCAGCACCTCGGCGCCGCCACACCGGCGCGGACTGGTCCTCGGCATCTATGCCACCGTGCTGTCTCTCGGCTTTGCCGCCGGGCCATGGCTGTTCGCTCATCTCGGCAGCAGCGGCTTCCTGCCCTTCGGCGTCACCATCGCTTTGGTGACGCTCGCTGCCATACCGGTTCTGGCAGCACGCAACGAGAGCCCGACGATCGTCGCCGACGGCGAAACCAGCAATTTCCTGCGTTATATCTGGCTGGTGCCGACGGCGACCGCGGCCGTGCTGGTGTTCGGTGCGGTCGAGACCGGCGGCTTTGCGCTGTTCCCGGTCTACGGCAACCGCATCGGCTACTCCGAGGCCGACGCAGCTCTTTTGCTCACTATGATCGGGCTCGGCAACGTGCTGTTGCAGATCCCGATCGGCATGATCAGCGACCGCGTCAGCGACCGCCGCTATCTGCTGATGGCCTGTGCCACGGTCGGGCTTGTCGGCACCGTCTTTATGCCGTTCTTCGCGCAGAATTGGCACTTGATGGCAGCGCTTCTGTTCGTCTGGGGCGGCGTGGTCGCCGCCATGTACACGATCGGTCTGGCGCATCTCGGTTCCCAGCTTTCCGGCCACGAACTGGCCTCCGCCAACGCCGCCTTCGTGCTTTGCTACGGTGTCGGCATGGTGCTTGGCCCGCAGGCAATCGGCATCGGCATGGATGCTTTCGGGCCGTCGGGCTTCGGTTGGGCGCTCGGCCTGTTCTTCGCCTGCTATATCGTGCTGGTTGGCACCAGGCTGCTCCGCAAAATCCTCTGAGTGGGCCCGCTGCCGACATTGCTCCCACTGCTGACTAACTACTGACACCACCATGTCAGGAGCGCTCGCGTATATGCTCCCTCAAAGTGCATAAGCAGGGAGACCTCGGATGATCGACAGTGGCTTTGAGACGAAATCGCTGCGGATGGAATTGCTGCTGCTGGTGACCTTTCAGGCACCGGCCGCCGATGTCGACCGCATCATGGAGGCGGTGGTCGCGATCGCGCCGCTCAGAATGGGCAAATATGACAGCAATGCCTTTCAGTCAGCGGACGGCATCGAACGCTACCGGCCGCTTGAAGGTGCCGCCGCCGGCGCCGAGACGGAATTGCGCAGGCGGCCGGGCACTGTCGAGGTGTCGTTCGAACTGCCCGACGACCAGAAGCTCGCCGCTCGCGTCGTCGAAGCGATTTACCAGGTTCACAGTTATCAGGAGCCGGTGATCCGCATTCAGCCGCTGCTTGCCAGCCGCTCCAAGGGTCTCGACGACCGCGCCAACCCGAACCGCTGGTGGAACACGACTGGAGACTGGAAGAAGGCGCTGCCAGTCACGGAAGACGCTTGAACCTGGACAAGGGTTGACTTTCCGGGCGCGTTCTTTATGTGTCGCGGCAAGTTTCCCGCGTCCGGGTGTTTCCCCGTGCTCCAGCGGCCAAAACTCCACGAACATTAACGGACGAACATCATGGCCAAAGCCGCAAACATCAAGATCAAGCTTCTGTCGACCGCCGACACCGGTTTCTTCTACGTGACCAGCAAGAACAGCCGCACCAAGACGGACAAGCTGTCGTTCCGCAAATACGACCCGGTCGCCAAGAAGCACGTCGAGTTCAAGGAAACCAAGATCAAGTAATCCGGTTTTCTCTCGCAGTACCGAAACGCCGCCTTCCGGGCGGCGTTTTTCGTTTCGGGGATGCAGGACTAGCCGATGCGATCACCGCTTGCCGGATCGAACAGATGCAGCGACGCCGGGTCGGCCGACAGGCGCACGGCCTCACCCGGTTTCACACTGGCCCGACCCATGGCGAAGACGCACACCTGCTGGCCGGCAAGCTTGGTGTAGAATTGAGTCGACAGGCCGAGCGGCTCCACTACGCCCACCTCGCCTTTCAGCGCGCCATTGTCGGCAAGCCGGATATGCTCCGGCCGTAAGCCGACGGTGATCGCATCGCCATCCCTGAGCGGCAACCCGTCCGGCAGCCGCAGCTTCTGGCCGTCGGCCAGTACGGCATCCGACTTGGCGGTCTTTTCAACCACGGCAGGCAGGAAATTCATGCCGGGCGAGCCGATGAACCCGGCGACGAACATGTTGACCGGCCGGTCATACAGATCGAGCGGCGCACCGACTTGCTGGACGAGGCCGTCATGCATGACGACGATACGGTCGGCCATTGTCATTGCTTCGATCTGGTCATGGGTGACATAGACCGAAGTGGTCTTCAATTGCTGGTGCAGCGCCTTGATCTCGGCACGCATATGGACGCGCAGCTTGGCATCGAGGTTCGAAAGCGGCTCGTCGAAGAGAAAGACTTTCGGGTCGCGGACGATGGCCCGGCCCATGGCGACGCGCTGACGCTGGCCGCCGGACAATTGCCGCGGCAAGCGTTGCAGAAGCGCATCGAGCCCGAGCCGCTTGGCGGCACCGTCCACCCTTGCATCGATCGCCGGCTTGCCGGCCTTCCTCAGCATCAGGCTGAAACCCATGTTCTTCGACACGTCCATATGCGGATAGAGCGCGTAGGACTGGAATACCATGGCAATGTCGCGGTCCTTTGGCGCGATGTCGTTGACCAGGCGCTCGCCAATATGGATTTCGCCGTCGGAGACCTCCTCCAGCCCGGCGATCATGCGCAGCAGGGTCGATTTCCCGCAGCCGGATGGCCCAACCAGGACGACGAACTCGCCGTCGGCGATTTCGAGATCGACCGCGTGCAGGACGCGCACGGCTCCATAGTCTTTGCGGACTTTGTCGAGAGTGACGGAGGCCATCGATCTATCCCTTGACGGCACCAGCGGTAAGGCCGGTGACGAGGTAGCGTTGCAGGAAGGCAAAGAACATGCAGACCGGGATCAGCGCCAGGATGGAAGCGGCCATCATCTGCCCCCAGTCGACCGCGAATTTGCCGATATAGGTGAGCAGGCCGACCGCGAAGGTCTTCTGGTCGTCGCTGGAAATCAGCATCAGCGCAAACAGCAACTCACTCCAGGCGGCGGTAAAGACGAAGCCGAGCGTCGCGCCCATGCCGGGCAGCGTCAGCGGCACGATCACCTTGCGCATCGCCTGCAGACGCGTGCAGCCGTCGATCATCGCCGCCTCTTCCAGGTCCCGCGGGATGCCGTCGAAGAAGGATTGCATCAGGAAGGTCGCAAAGGCCGTATTGAAGGCGGTGTAGATGATGACGAGCCCGGTCAGGCTGTTGATGAGACCGATCTGCCCCATGATGCGGTAGATCGGCGGAATGACCATCACCAGAGGGAAGGTCTGGGTGAGCAGAAGCAGGATGGCCAGGGTCGCCTTGCCACGGAAGGAAAATCGCGACATGGCGTAGCCGGCCAGCGTGGCAATGACCGTTACGAAGGCTGCCGTCGACACCGAAACGATAACGCTGTTCAGGAAATAGCGCGGGAAATCGGTTGCTTCCAGCACGGTGACGAAGTTCTGCAGCGTCGTTTGCGACGGCCAGAAAGTGATGCCTTCGGAATAGAGCAGCCGCTCCGGCGTGACCGAGATCTTCAACGTCCAGAAGATCGGGAACAGCGCAAAGGCCATATAGGTGGCGATGGCGCCGTAAAGGCCGATGCCGCCGAGAACGCGCGAGGAGACGGAGCGTCCGGCAATCATCAGACGTGCCTCACCAGCGAGCGGCGGATGCCGATCAGTGCAATCGCATAGACGATGAGCAGCGCAAGCAGCAGCACCGCCACCGCGGAGGCATAGCCCTTGTCCAGCGACTTGAACGCGCTGACATAGATATAGACCGGCACTGTGGCGGTCGAACCGGCAGGCCCGCCTTCGGTCATGACGAAGATCAGGTCGGCGAAGGTGGCGATCCATATCGTGCGCAGCATGACGGTGATGACGATGGTCGGCGCCAGGAACGGCAGCGTCACCTTGGTGAAGCGCTGCCACGGCGAGGCGCCGTCGATCGCCGCCGCCTCATGCAATTCCGAGGGTATCGACTTCAACGCCGCCAAAAGCGTGATGGCAAAAAAGGGAATGCCGAACCAGACATTGGCGACGATCGGCCCCCACATGGCTGTCGAGGGATCGGAGAGCACGTTGGTCGGCTCGGCTTTCAGCCCCAATGCATAGAGCCAGTGGGGCAGCGGCCCGATGATCGGATTGAACAGCCAGGCCCAGGTCAGGCCCGAGAGGAAGGACGGCACCGCCCAGGGCAGGAAGACCACCGCCTGCACGATCTTTCTGCCCCGGAACGGCGTGTCGAGCAGCAGCGCCAGGCCAAGGCCGAGGAAGAATTGGAAGAACAGGCTGGCTGCCGTCCACCACAGCGTATTGACAAGCGCCTGCCCGAGCACGGGATCCGACAGCATCGCCTGATACTGCCCAAGCCCGACATATTCGGATTTGAATGCCGAGAACTTGCGGAACGAGTAGCCGATACCGATGACCAGCGGCACCAGGAGCACGACGACCAGCAGCACGATCGCCGGGCTGAGATAGAGCCAGGGTTCGATTGCGGCGTGAGACAGCCGCTTGCGTCGTGGCTTGCCGGCAGGTCGTATTTCGGACACGGCATAGGTCATTGGTGCTGGATTGTCTCCTGAGCAGCGTCGAGGACAGCGCCCTTCTCCCCGTTACGGTGAAAAGATGCCGGTCTACCCTCCGCAGCTGCAGCGCAGCTGCTGCGGAGGACGGGCAGGCAGATGAGAGGCAGCACGAGCCACGACGGGTTGGCGCCGCCCCTCATCCGTCACTTCGTGACACCTTCTCCCCGTGAACGGGGAGAAGGAAGAAAAGCTATTTCTTGTTCTTGGCCAGCCAGTCCTGCTGTTCCTTGGTCAGGAACTTGGCCCATTCGTCGGCCACGTCCTTGGCCGCCTTCTGGCCAAGCAGCACTTCCTGAAAATTCTTGATCGCCACCTGGTCGACGAAATTGCCGAGGTTTTCCAGATGCGTCGGCGGCGTCACCATCTCGTATTTGTCGCCGTTGTTCAGTTCTTCGAACCAGCCCTTGAACTGCTCGGTCCTGAAGTGAGCGTCCTGGTCGGCGCCGTTGTGGATCGGAATGACGCCGACTTCCTTTGCCCATTCCAGATTGTCCTTGGGCGACAACAGCGTCGCCATCAGCTTCCAGGCATCGTCCTTGTGCTGGGAATTGGCGAACATCGCCCAGCCGGCATAACCGAGCGTCGGATAGGATTTGCCGCTCGGCCCGACCGGCATCGGCGCCACGGCGAAGTCGTCGGCGCTCATCTTGTCGGCGATGCCGAGCAGCGCGTCGGGATCCTGGTTCAGCATGGCGCAGGTGCCACTATAGAAGCCGGTGACGGTCTCGTTAAAACCCCAGCTCACCGCATCTTTCGGCGCCAGGCCATTCTTGTACATGTCGGCGAGCATCTGCAGGCCCTTGACCGAGCCTTCCTCGTTGATGGTCGAGGTGCCGTCCTCGTTGAAATAGCCGCCCTTACCCGCGGCAATGTTCATGAACATGTGCATGCCGTTGAAGGCGCCCGGGCCACCGCGCAGGCAGTAGCCGTATTTGCCCGGTATCGCCGAGATCTTCTTGGAGTCCTCGACGAATTCGTCGAGCGTCGACGGCGGACCGTCCAGGCCGGCCTCCTTGAACAGCTTCTTGTTCCAGAACAGCGCGTTCAGGTAATAGCCGTAAGGGATCATGTACTGCTTGTTGTCGACCGTCGAGCCGAACTGCTTGGCGCGCTCGCCCAGCGTTTTGGCATCGTCCCATTTGGCCATGTATGGCCCGAGGTCCTCGAGCTGGCCGTTGGTCGCGTAGAGGCCCATCCAGCGTTCCGGCATCTCGACGATGTCGGGCGTGTCGCCGGCCTGCACCATGGTGAGGAACTTCTCGAACGCCTGGCCCCAAGGCAGCGATACGAGCTCGACCTTGACGCCCGGATTGGCCGTCTCGAACTCGGCGATTTGCTTCTTGAGGAATTCGGTACGCGGCGGGCTGGTAATGACCTCGACCATCTTGATGGTGGAATCGGCCAGCACGCTGCCGGCGGAAATCGCGAGACCCGCGACGGCACCAAGAAGGATGCTCAGTTTTTTCATGTTCAGCACTCCCATTTTGAACGGCTCCTTTTATCTTTTTGCTCTGTCGAAGGCCTGGGCGACATCCGCCCACAGGTCTTCGACACTTTCCAATCCGACACTGAAGCGGATGGTTCGCGGGCTGACGCCGAAGCGCGCCATCGAATTCAGGCCCGGCGTCTGCTCGAGCGAGGCCTTTGCCGGAACGACCAGGCTCTCATGGCCGCCCCAGCTGACGCCGATGCGAAAGAGTTTCAGCGCATCGACGAAAGCCGGGATGTCGACGTCTTCCGTCACTTCGAATGAGAACAGCCCGGCATAGCCGGCAAGCGTCGCCTTGCCTGGATGGTTGGAATAGGCCGGGTGGTTGACCCGCTCGACATGGCCATGCGCCTTCAGCCGCTCGGCGATGGTCAGCCCGCTCTTCATGTGGTGCGGCAACCGCAGCGGCAATGTGCGCAGCCCGCGCAGCAACAGCCAGGCCTCGAAAGGCGAAAGCTTGCCGCCGAGATAGGAATAGGTCTGCTCGTTGATGTGTCGGATATGGGCAGCCGAACCGGCCACCACGCCGGCGACTGTGTCGCTGTGGCCGCCGAGATATTTCGAGGCAGAATGCAGCACCAGGTCGACACCGTGTGAAATCGGCTTCTGGAACACCGGCGTCGCCCAGGAATTGTCGATCGAGGTGACGATGCCCTGCTCTTTGGCCAGCCGTGCCAGATGCGTTATGTCCTGGAGCTCGAACATCATCGACGTCGGGCTTTCCAGGTAGAGCAGCTTGGCGCCGGGAAGTGCTGCGGCGACCGCGTCCGGATCGGAACCGTCGACATAGTCGACCTTGATGTTGAGCCGAGGCAACAGCCGTTCGAACAGCCGGTAGGCATCGCCGTAGCAATTGCGCACGACAACCATGCGCTCGCCGGCACCGACGAAAGCAAGCACCGTGGCGCTGATCGCCGCCATGCCGCTGGAAAAGCCGCGCGCGGCTTCCGCGCCTTCGAGAGCCGCGACACGCGCCTCGAACTCCATGACCGTCGGGTTGTCGCCACGCGAATAGATCGGCTGGCGTCGCCTGCCGGCGAATGTGTCGGCCATCTCGGCATAATTGGCGAAGGTGAAGAGCGAAGTCTGGTAGATCGGCGGCACCACCGCACCGCCGGGAAAAGGCTCGTCATGGGCGAGAAGCGTCGCAGCCTCGGCGAGATAGTCGTTTTCGAAACCGGCGGGATGGTCGTTCATTTCTGGCCTGAGAGTTTGAGTTTGGCCGCACCGCGTTTCAGATCGTCCTCGACGGTGGCGATCAGCTTCAGCGCCTCGGCCCGGGCTCCCTCCGGATCGTGCGCGGCGATGCGTTCGTAGATGGTGCGGTGGTAAGGAAAGCTGGCGTGGCCGAAGTCGCGCACGCCGAGCGGATGTTCCCAGAAACGGTGGAACAGCTCGTGCATGGCGGCGATGATCTGCTCGAACAGCGGATTGCCGGAAGCGCGGTAGATCGACTGGTGGAATTCCCAGTCCTCCTCCGCCGACATGCCGGCGCGCGTGTGGAAGGCCTGCTCCATAATGTCGAGCTTGCGCCCGATCTCGACGAGATTTGCCTGGCCGGCGCGAACGGCGCAAAGGGCGGCTGCTTCCGCCTCCAGCGCGCGGCGGATTTCCAGCGTCTGCATCAGGCTGGTGAAATCATTGCCGCCGGCCAGCGTCAGCGGCATGTGCAGCATGTCCAGCGACACCACTCCCTTGAGATAAGTGCCGCTGCCTTGCCGCCGCTCGACCAGGCCGAGCCCTTCCCAGCGCGTCAGCGCCTCGCGCACGGTGTTGCGGCTCACCTTGAGGCGCTCGGCAAGGATGCGTTCGGTCGGCAGTCTCTGGCCGGGCCCGAGGGCTTCCCGCATCACAAAGCCGGCCAGGGCCTTGAGCACCGCGTCGTCGCGAGCAGTTGCCTGTATGGGCGAAAGGCCGAATTCGGTCATGCCAACGGGTCACCAAAAATGGCTCAATGGTCCAACCAATTTCTGCATAGAAGACAGGCTCTGTCAATCGGCTGCAGGCACATGCGTACCGCCCCCAGCGTGCTGATCAAAAGGCGGCCTACCTGTCACGGCAAAAAGCCAGCATTTTCTGGATGCTGACACAGAGTCCTGATGTGTTTTGAAATTGGGGGCCGGCCGGCGTTTGGCAGCGGTACGAGGAGGCCACTATGTGCCAGCGCCGGCCGGCCGACCCCACGGACCCAGGAGATGCGGCGGACCTGAGCATCATGGGGTATTCTTCGGGTCGAACCGGCGATCTAGCCTCGTGCCGGTTACGTCTAAGGGCTGCACATTTGCGCACCAACTTATGAAAATCAACAGTTTCTTAACCAAGCCTCGCAAATCGCTTGGATTAAGGTAAATTCGTAACCTTGTCGCGTTGACTGGCTAATTGGTGTCCGGGCTATGCCGCCTTGGCGACGACGCGATTGCGGCCGCCGCTCTTGGCCTCGTAGAGCGCGAGGTCGGCGCGTTTCATTAGCGCCGCGACCGTGTCCACCCCTTTCAGCACCGACGACACGCCGACACTGACGGTGACTTCGATGGCCTTTCCTTCTGCGCCGACGGCAAACGGCAGTTGGGCGATTTCGGCGCGAATGCGCTCGGCGACCTTTTCGGCTACCGCACCGTCCGTGTCCGGCATCACCACGACGAACTCCTCGCCACCGAAGCGGCAGGCAAGGTCGATGCCGCGCACATTCTTGCGCAACCGCCGGGCGAATTCGCGCAGCACGTCATCGCCGCCGTCATGGCCATGCGCATCGTTGATGGTCTTGAAGCGGTCCAGATCGGTGATCATCACCGACAGCGGCCGGCGCCGTGCCACGGCGCGGTCGAACAGCGTCTGCAGATGGCTGTCGAGATAGCGGCGGTTGTGCAGGCCGGTCAGGGCATCGGTCACCGCCATCTCGATGGTCTGGGTGACGCTGGCGCGAAGCTGGTCGTTGTAGCGCTTGCGGCGCACCTGCGTGCGCAGCCGCGCGGTCAGCTCCTGCTGGTCGATCGGCCGCATCAGATAGTCGTTGATGCCGAGTTCGAGGCCGCGGATGATGCGCCCCTCCTCGCCCTCGTCCGCCAGAAGGATGATTGGCAGGAAACGGGTGCGATCGAGCGAGCGCAATTGCGAGCAGAGCCTCAGCGGGTCGAAATCGGCGAAGGCCGTCGAAATCATCACGCATTCGTAGGGCAACTCGGCAGCCTGAAAGAAACCGGCATGCGGATCGGTGGCGACGTCGAGATCGGCACTGCCGCGCAGCATCTTCTGGATGCGCTCGAAGGAGGATTTGCGCTCATCGACCAGCAGCACCTTCGGCACCGCGTCGTCGGCCGCGAAGTTGCGGCTCAAAAGCTCCTCGATGCCGATATTGCGCGTCGTCGAGGCGCGCAGCCGCAGCTCGTCTGTCAGCGACTTCAGCCTGACCAGGCTCTTGACGCGCGTCATCAGCTGCAGATCGTTGACCGGCTTGGTCAAAAAATCGTCGGCGCCGGCCTCGAGGCCGCGCACCCGGTCCGAAACCTGGTCGAGCGCGGTGATCATCACGACCGGGATGTGCGATGTCGCCGGATCACCCTTCAGCCGCCGGCAGACCTCGAACCCGTCCATATCGGGCATCATCACGTCGAGCAGCACGACGTCGACCTTGCCGTTCTCGCAGATCTCGATCGCATCCGGCCCGTTGGTGGCGGTCAGAACCTCGAAATATTCGGCGAGCAGCCGAACCTCCAGCAGCCTGACATTGGCTGGGATATCGTCGACGACCAGGATCCGCGCGGTCATGTCACAAAGCTCCGGCTCGGCTGGAAAGATACATCAGGCATCGCCCAGGTAGGATTTGATGGTTTCGATGAAACGCGGCACCGAGATCGGCTTGGAAATATACGCCTCGCAGCCGCCCTGGCGGATGCGCTCCTCGTCGCCCTTCATCGCGAAGGCGGTGACGGCAATGACCGGGATGACGTGGAGATCATCGTCCTCCTTCAACCATTTGGTCACCTCGAGGCCGGACACTTCGGGCAACTGGATGTCCATCAGGATGAGGTCCGGCCTGTGCTGCCGCGCCAGATCCAGCGCTTCCAGGCCGTTGCGTGTACGCACAGTCTCGTAGCCGCTCGCTTCGATCAGGTCGCGAAAGAGCTTCATGTTGAGCTCGTTGTCCTCGACGATCATAACCTTTTTAGGCATCGATTTCCCGTCCCGGCTGGCCTTCCACTCGAAGGGTGCCGTCATGCGCCCCTTGTCGGCACGCACCAAACCTGTTCCCACTATACGGCAATATGATTGACGAAACGGAAACCGGCCGCCGGAAAAGCGTTCGGATTCCAGGTCGGCGAGCTTGCTGCCGGCAACACTTGCCACTACTGCGAAAACAGAACGATTCCCCCACGAAGGAAAAGTAGCGATGGCAAACGCAGCGTCAATGCGCGAGGAAGCCGAAACCATTGCCGTAAAGGCGTTGGGCTTCGTCGCCGCCGATCCGGAACTTCTGCCCCGCTTCCTGGCGATCACCGGCATCGAGGCCCATTCCATCCGCCGGGCGGCCGGCGAGCCGGGTTTCCTGGCCGGCGTGCTGCAGTTCATCCTCGCCCACGAGCCGACGCTGATGCGTTTTTCGGAGGAAACCGGCACGCCGCCGGCCGCAGTGGGCAAGGCGTTGCGGGCACTGCCGCTCGGCGACGACAATCATGAGCATTCGACATAAGCCACGATGCCGAGACTGCGGGCAGATCGAAGAGCCTTCCGCAGACGATGGGCCACTGCTGGTGCTTTATGGCGTTGCCTCTTCCCCACTGTTGTCCGTCCCAACGGGGTCGGCCGGCTTCAGCATGGCGCCGTTGACCGTCACCGAACCGTCGGCTTTGGTGTTGATCACCCATTCAAGCCGGCCGTCCGGCAGCGTCTTGCCAAACCCTTTGATCGCCAGCGCGCCGGTAAAATACTGCGCGGCCTGCGGGTCCGTCTTCGCCGCCGTCTGCAAGGTCTCCACGATCTTGTCGTAGCCGGTGATGTCGATTGTCACGTCCGCACGCGGCTTCTTGCCGGGGAAGGTCATCTCGCCTTCCATCGCAATCTCGATGTTGCCGTTCTTGATCGTGCTGTGTCCGAGAATGGCCTTTGGCGTCTTGGCCAGGAAATCGGCGGAGATCTGGTTGCCGAAATCTGCCGGCAGCGGTGGATCCTTGCTGAAATCAAGGGTTTCGATGGTTTTCTTCGCCATGCTGTCCAGATCGATGTTGGCGCCGCCGAAGTTGAGGTCGATATCCGTCGGCAGCAACGCAACGCTCCAGCTGGGCAGCACCTGCTGCGGTATTGTCAGGCCGGAAACCTTGAACGCGTAGTTGATCTTGCCTTCCTTGGCGATGCCGTCCATGCCGACAGCGGTATTCAGTTGCGTCGCACCGAACTTGCCGACCGGACTCTCCACCACAAGGTCCTTGAAGCCGTAGGTGCCGTCGATCCGCTCCCACAACGGCAGTGCTGCCGTCAGAAGCGATTTGAACTCCGCCCCATCCGCCTTGAATTTGGCTGCATCATCAGTCGCCACGATGAAAGCAAGCAGGTCGAGCAGCGGCTTTGTCCGCAAACCCTTGCCGGCCGCATCCACAGAAAGTTCAGGCGCTTTTACAGCAGCCGGAAAACTCAACCCACTTTTGGGATCGTTGACTTTGATCGTTTCGGCGAAGTTCGTTATTTTTTCCGTCACCGTGAAATCGACGCCGCCGTTTGCGGATTTGGTCGAAACTATTACGGCAGTGCCAGGACCGACCGTGACATCCGCCTGCTGCTTGGGCTCTCGGGTGGTCATCGTCATGCCAGCCATCGAACCGGTTGCGCTCGCGAAAGCGGCCAGGTCGGGGTCATAAACTCCGGTGAACTTGTTGTCCGACACGGAGAAGTCGATGTGCTGCGCCCCCTCAGGGCCAACGAAATCGATAGACCCCTTCGGGGACACGTCCGCCGAAACGTCCCAGTGTCCATCTTTGCGCGGCTTGACCAAGATGAAGTAAGGCGTGATGTCGAACTTGAAGGCTTGCTGCTTTGCCATCAAATCCGTGACTGGCTTGAAGTCGAATGCGAGCTTGTAGGCATCGCCGTCGACTGAAATTTTCACGAACCCGATATCGAACAGCTTCTTTCCGATATAGCGCGCCAGATCGTCGGAAAGCTGCTTCGCCCCTTGCCTGTCGACCGCTTGGCCGAAGGCCGGTCCGCTGCAGGCAAGCAGTAAAACAAGTGGCAAAACGCGCTTCATGTCGATCCTCACTTATTCGCGGCCGTCAAACCGTTTCTATCACTGGTAGGGAATTACCATCACAACCGCAAGGCGAGCCGGACGGATCGATGTCGCCCGCGGCATTGCCTAAAGCACCAGCCGCACCAGCGGCCGGCCCGGCTTGCGCTCGACCAATCGCTGGAACCCGGCCTTTTCGAAGACCCGCGACGAGCCGACGAACAGCCCGATCGAGCGCGAATCCTTCGATAGATCGATCGGGCAGGCCTCGATCAGCCGGGCACCATTTTCCCGTGCGAAGTCGATGCCGCCTGTGACCAGGCGGTGCGACAGGCCCCTGCCGCGTGCCTTGGCGCGGATGAAAAAGCAGGAGATCGCCCAGACGCCGGGATCGGTGGCATCGGCGGGGTCGAGCGGCGCCGACCCCCTGCCCTGGTTGTTCCATTCGGGCACGTCGGCGCGCGGGCCGATCTGCATCCAGCCGACTGCCCGGCCGTCCTCGAAGGCCAGCAGGCCGGGCGGCGGCCCGGCCTCGATCCGCGCCTTGATATGATCCTTGTTGCGCTCCCGGTCGCTCGCGCGGCGCGCTGCCGGCGACAGCCGGAAATGTGTGCATCAGCAGCCGTAGCAGGCGCCTTGCTTACCGAAAAGATCTTCGAAATCCGCCCAAAGCTCGGGCACTAGCGGCGCTATGGTCGTATTCATGAGCTCTCTCCCGGCCCACCGCCTTGTCGTGGCGTCCGTCCTGACGTACCATTGCATTTGTTCTCTTTATGTTCGCAGCGATGGCGGCCCCTGTCAACAATCCCGAACACGGTTTTTGCCGCGACTGCCTGAATTTTCAGCGCAGCGAGGCACGCCGTTGCGAGCGCTGCGGCAGTCCGCGGCTTGCGCGCCATCCCGAGCTTTACCGGCTGCGCCTTGCCCATATCGATTGCGACGCGTTCTACGCGGCGGTCGAAAAGCGCGACAACCCGGCATTGAAGGACCGGCCGTTGATCATCGGCGGCGGCAAGCGCGGCGTCGTCTCCACCGCCTGCTATATCGCCCGCATCCATGGCGTGCGCTCGGCAATGCCGATGTTCAAGGCGCTCGAAGCCTGCCCGGACGCGGTGGTCCTCCCGCCGGACATGGAAAAATACGTCCGCGTCGGCCGCGAGGTGCGCGCCATGATGCAGGCGCTGACGCCGCTGGTCGAGCCGCTCTCGATCGATGAGGCCTTCCTCGACCTCGCCGGCACCGAGCGCCTGCATGGCCTGCCGCCTGCGGTGGTGCTGGCGCGCTTCGCTCTCAGCGTCGAAAAGGAGATCGGCATCACCGTTTCGGCAGGCCTGTCCTATTGCAAGTTCCTGGCCAAGGTGGCCTCGGACTTCCGCAAGCCGCGCGGCTTTTCGGTGATCGGCGAGGCCGAGGCTATCGGCTTCCTGGCCGAGCAGCCGGTGACGCTGATCTGGGGCGTCGGCAAGGCCTTTGCCGCCACGCTCGAGCGCGACGGCATCCGCACCATCGGCCAGCTGCAGCGCATGGAACGCGGCGACCTGATGCGCCGCTATGGCGTCATGGGCGACCGGCTCTACCGGCTTTCGCGCGGCGAGGACGACCGCCGCGTCGTTCCCGACCAGGACGCGAAAAGCGTCTCGGCGGAAACCACTTTCGACACCGACATCGCCTCCGTCGAGGAACTGGTTTCGGTGCTGAGGGCGCTGGCGGAGAAAGTCTCGGCCCGGCTGAAAAAATCCGGCATTGCCGGACGCACCGTCGTCCTCAAGCTGAAGACCCAGGATTTCAAGATCCGCACGCGCAATCGCCAGCTCGGCGATCCGACCCGGCTGGCCGACCGCATCTTTCAGACCGGGCTCGAGCTGCTACGCAAGGAAGCGGATGGCACGAAATACCGGCTGCTCGGCATTGGCGTCAGCGATCTCTCCGACGATGACCGGGCGGACCCGCCCGACCTGGTCGACGTCAAGTCACGCAAGCGCGCCATGGCCGAAGGCGCCATCGACACGCTGCGCGGCAAGTTCGGCCGCAGGGCGGTGGAAACCGGCTATACCTTCGGCAAGGGCCGTGATGCGCACCCGCCCGAACCGATCGAGGAGTGATAGTGCTAAGTGCGCCGCAGATCGATCCGGCTGGTAATCACGCGCTCGCCGGTTTTCGGGTCGACGTCGATAACGGTCAGCCGCATGCCGTCCTCGCCATTCTTCTCGACCGTCATTTGCGCCTTGCGATCGCCATTGACCTCCTTGGCCCAGCGGATGCCGAGATTGATTGCGTTGCCTTTTCGGCTGCCGCTCAATTGCGCCGGCCCGGTGCGCGATCCGACATAGGTGCCGCTGTATTTCGTCCCGCTGGACCTGAGGTCCGCGCTGATGTCGCGCGTCACCAAGATAAGACCGCGGCAGCTGCCGTCGAGCGACAATGAGTTCGACGTCGCGTCGGAATTGAAGTGACAGGAGACATTCACCGTCGGCGCATCGGTGGTGACCTTGACGATGCCCTTGCCGGCGAAATTCCCCTGGAATGAGCGAAGAAAATCCGGATCGTCGGCATGCGCTGCGCCGGCCCCGGCCGTCAGGCAGCCGGCAAGTACAAATCGTGCGAGTGATTTCATCGGACCGCTCCTCGTTGGTATCCAAAACACGGCACGCAAACACTGAGGGACCAACGCTTCCCTCAGCGGCGGGTTCCGGCTTCAACATCACTGTTTGCAACGCTTCACGGCTGGCCCAGTCGAATGCGTCGGCTAGCGGTTGCGATGAAAGCCCCGGCTTGCGACATAGCGCCCATGGCACCCGCACCCTCGATCCCCAAGGCCGCGTTCTGGATGGCGCTGTCGATCGCCTCGTTCCTGGCGATGTCGGTCGCCGGCCGGGCCACGACGGCAGAGCTCAACGTCTTCCAGGTGCTCGAGCTGCGCTCGGTGATCGGCTTTTTCATCCTGCTGCCGCTGGTCATGATGTCAGGCGGTTTTGCGGCGATGCGCACCGGGCGTCCGCTGGCCCATATCGCCCGCAACGTCGTCCACTATACCGGCCAGGCTGCCTGGCTTTACGCCTTGACGCTGATCCCGCTTGCGGTGCTGATCTCGATCGAATTCACCACGCCGATCTGGACCGCCCTGCTGGCGGTCGCTTTCCTCGGCGAAAGGCTCTCCCGGCCACGGCTTGCGGCAATCGTGCTGGGGCTGATCGGCGTGATGATCATCGTGCGCCCGGGCGTCGGTGCGGTCAATCCGGGGCATGTTATCGTGCTGGGAGCCGCAGTCTGCTTCGGCGTCTCGGTGGTTCTCGTCAAGTCGCTGACGCGGACGGACAGCGTCGTGCGCATCATCTTCTGGATGCTGATCATCCAGTCGGTGCTTGGCCTCGTCCCGGCGCTATACGAATGGCGCAACCCGCCGCTCGAGCTCTGGCCGTGGATCCTGCTGATCGCGTTTACCGGCATGTCGTCGCATTTCTGCATGGCCCGCGCACTTGTCTATGCCGATGCGACGGTCATCTCGCCAATGGACTTTTTGCGCGTACCGCTGTCGGCGGTGATCGGATGGCTGCTTTATCACGAGCAGATCGACGCCTTCACCGCTGGCGGTGGCGCGCTGATCCTGCTCGGCAATCTGCTCAATCTGCAGAAAAAAGCCGCCAAACCGGCTGAGGTCGCAGCATCGTAGCCCTGCAATTCAATCGCCATCGTCGGGTATGTTCAGAACGTGCCCACAGGCCTTGCAATGGACGGCGTCGGGCTCGTGCCGCTGCAGCCCGCATTGCGGGCAAGGAAAGAACACCTTGGTGGGACGGAAGAGCGCCTGCGCAAGCCTGACGAACAGCGATATGCCGATGATCATGGTGGCGATCGCGGTGAGCTTGCCGGCCACGCCGGGCAGGACGATGTCACCGAAGCCGGTCGTGGTAACTGTGGCGACGGTGAAATACAGCGCATCGACATAGCCCTCGAGACCGCCCACGGTGCGGAAGAAGAAGGTGTAGACGAAGCCGGTGATGACAAAGAGGAACGTCAGGAAATTGATGACCGCGCGGCTCGCCTCGCGCCATCGCCTGAAGCCGCGCATCTCGAGAAATCGCCACAGCGCGCCGCTACGCGACAGCGACCACAGCCGCAGGATGCGCAAAAAACCGAGATTGGCCAGCGCCGTAGGCATCAGCAGAGTCAGCAGGATGAAGGCATCGATCCACGACGCCGGCTGTCTCATCAGGCGCAGCATGTCGTTGGAGGCAAGCAGCCGGGCAATCATGTCGGCGGCGACGAGTGCTGCCACGGAGTAGTCCAGCCAGAGGAACGAGGACGACTTCTGTATCACCGGCGTGGCAATAAAAAAGGCAATGATGGCGAGGTCGATGACAACAGCCGCAAGCTGAAACCGGAACGCCGCCGCTGTGCGCCCGTGATATAGCTTGCGCAGCATGTCGCGGAGCCGCGCCAAGGCTGAAGAATCCTGCGCTCCACTCTTGTCTATTGCATTCATGGCGACTGCGATAACGTTTGGGCCACCAGCCGTCCAGTGTTGCCAGCCGGGCAGCCGGCTACACCAGCTCCACTTCCACCACGCCTGGCACAGCGCGCATCGCCGACGCGATCTGCGGCGAGACGCGGTAGCGGTTGGGCAACTCAATCTCGACCTCGCCCTCGCCGCCTTCCTTGATGACGATGATGCTCACCTGACTGTCGCCACGCTGCCCAAGTTGCGATTGGATTGTCGATGCCGGTGCGTCATTTCTGACGAAGATGCGCAGCGCTTTCTGGATGCGGCTTGCCTCGTCCTCCAGCGACTGCACGGTCTGGATGCGCAGATTGACGCCTTCCGGCCTGTCCTCGGCCGAAACGGTGATCACCACCGAGCGGCCGGGTTCGAGCAGGTCGCGGTATTGTGCCAGCCCCTCCGAAAACAGCACCGCTTCATACTGGCCCGACGTGTCGGAAAACTGCACGACGCCCATCTTGTTGCCGGTGCGCGTCTTGCGTTCCTGCTTGGTGGTGACGGTACCGGCGAGCCGGCCGGCGGCAGCACCGCGTTTGACGGCGGCCGAAAACTCGCCCCAGGTCTGCACCCGCATTTTCTGCAGCGCCGCCTTGTATTCGTCGAGCGGATGCGCCGAGAGATAGAATCCAACCACCTGGAATTCGCGATGCAGGCGATCGGCGGCGAGCCAGGGGTCGGTCGCCGGCAGGTTGAGTGCCCGCGACTGTGCGCCAAGCGAAGCGCCAAAAATGTCATGCTGGCCGGTGACGGCATTCTGCTGCGCCAGCGATGCCAGCCCCATCATCCGCTCGACGCCGGCCATCATCGCCGCGCGGTCGTGGCCGAAGCAGTCGAGCGCGCCAGCCATGATCAGGCTTTCGAAGACGCGCTTGCCGACGATCTTCGGATCTACCCTTTCGCAGAAATCGGCGAGGCTCTTGAACGGCTTTTCGCCGCGCGTGGCGACGATGTGCTCGACCGCCGCGTCGCCGACGCCCTTTAGCGCGGCCAGCGAATAGAAGATGCGGTTCTCGCCGACCTCGAAATCCCGGAACGACGTCATCACCGATGGCGCCACCACTTCGATGCCGAGACGCAGCGCATCCTGGCGGAAATCGGCGAGCTTGTCCGTATTGCCCATGTCGAGCGTCATCGATGCGGCCAGGAATTCGACCGGGTAATGCGCCTTCAGATAGGCGGTCTGGTACGACACGACGGCATAGGCGGCAGCATGCGATTTGTTGAAACCATAGTCGGCGAACTTTGCCAGCAGGTCGAAAATGAAGTCGGCTTGCGGCTTGCCGACGCCACGCTCGACCGCACCGGAAACAAAGCGCTCGCGCTGCTTGTCCATCTCGGCGCGGATCTTCTTGCCCATGGCGCGGCGCAGCAGATCGGCTTCGCCCAGCGAATAGCCGGAAAGCTCCTGCGCGATCTGCATCACCTGTTCCTGGTAGACGATGACGCCTTGCGTCTCCTTGACGAGATGGTCGATCTTCGGGTGGATCGACGCCATCTCCTCCTCGCCATGCTTTCTGGCGTTGTAGGTCGGGATGTTCTCCATCGGCCCCGGCCGGTAGAGCGCGACCAGCGCGATGATGTCCTCGATACAGTCGGGCCGCATGCCGATCAGCGCCTTGCGCATGCCGGCACTTTCCACTTGGAACACGCCGACCACCTCGCCGCGCGACAGCATGGCGTAGGTTTCCGGGTCGTCGAGCGGAATGTGGGCGAGATCGATCTCGATGCCGCGGCGGCGGATCAGCTTGACCGCCCTGTCCAGCACGGTCAGCGTCTTCAGCCCAAGGAAGTCGAATTTCACCAGCCCGGCCTGCTCGACATACTTCATGTTGAACTGTGTGACCGGCATGTCCGAGCGCGGATCGCGGTACATCGGCACCAGTTCCCACAGCGGCCGGTCGCCGATAACGATACCGGCGGCGTGCGTCGAGGCGTGGCGGTAGAGACCTTCCAGCTTCTGCGCCGTGTCGAGCAGCGTTTGCACGATCGGCTCCCGCTCGGCCTCTTCGGCAAAGCGCGGCTCGTTGGCGATGGCGTCGGCGAGCTTGACCGGATTGGCCGGGTTCGACGGCACCATCTTGCTCAGCTTGTCGACCTGGCCGTAAGGCATCTGCAGCACGCGGCCGACGTCGCGCAGCACCGCGCGCGCCTGTAGTGTGCCGAAGGTGATGATCTGGCCGACCTGGTCGCGGCCGTATTTCTGCTGGACGTAACGGATGACCTCCTCGCGCCGGTCCTGGCAGAAGTCGATGTCGAAGTCGGGCATCGACACGCGATCGGGATTGAGGAAGCGCTCGAACAGCAGCGAAAAGCGCAGCGGATCGATGTCGGTGATGGTCGTCGAATACGCAACCAGCGAGCCGGCGCCCGAACCGCGGCCCGGGCCGACCGGAATGCCTTGTGCCTTGGCCCATTTGATGAAGTCGGCAACGATCAGGAAATAGCCCGGATATTTCATCTTCTCGATGACCCCGAGCTCGAAATCCAGTCTTTCGCGATACTGGTCGGCCGTGTAGCCGGGTGTGAGCCCATGCGCCGCCAGCCGCGCGTCCAGCCCTTCATGCGCCTGCCGGGCAAGCTCCTGCGCCTCCGCTTTAACCGCCGCTTCGGCGTCGGCGACATCGCGGCCGGCAAAGCGCGGCAGGATCGGGTTGCGGGTCTTCGGATAGTAGGAGCAGCGCAGCGCGATCTCGACGGTGTTGTCGATTGCTTCCGGCAGGTCGGCGAACAGCCTCGCCATATCGGCCTGGCTTCTCAGGAAGTGGTCGGGCGAAAGGCGGCGGCGATTGTCGGCCGCAACCACGGAGCCTTCGGCGATGGCGATCAGCGCGTCATGCGCCTCATAGTCTTCACGAGAAAAGAAAAACGCCTCGTTGGTGGCAACCAGCGGCAGATCGTGGCGGTAGGCGAGGTCGACCGACGACTGCTCGATCGTGCGGTCGTAGCCGGACACGCGCTCCAGCTCGACATAGAGCCGGTCGCCGAACAGGCCCTTGAGCGCCAGGAGCCGGGTCTCGGCGAGTTCGCGGCGGTCCTCTTTCAAGGCATTGCCGATCGGGCCTCGCGGCCCGCCCGTAAGGCAGATCAGACCGTCGGAGTGGCCCTGCAGCATCTCGGTCGTCAGATGCACCGCTTCGCCGGGCGGTGTCTCGAGGTAGACGCGGCTGACCAGCCTGACCAGATTGCCGTAGCCGGCCTCGGTTGCGGCGATCAGTACGACGGGCCGCATCTCCGGTCCTTGCCGCCTGCGGTCGCGCTGGCTGTCGCTCGCCTCGCCGGAAAAGGCGAGGTCGATCTGGCAGCCGATGATCGGCTGGATGCCGTCCTTCACGGCTTTCTGGGCGAATTCCAGCGCGCCGAACAGATTGTTGGTGTCGGTGACGGCGATTGCCGGGCACTCGTCCTGCACCGCATGGCCGACGATCTTGCCGAGCTGCAAGGCGCCTTCGAGCAGAGAATAGGCCGAATGCACGCGCAGATGAATGAACCGACGCGCCGCCTGCTCCGCCCGCGACGCCTTCGCATAGGCCTCGCGCAGCAAGGGATCGCGTGGAAGTCTCTCATCCGCCATGGTTTTTTCGCGCCGCCTCACAAGGACTCAGTCGATGAAGATGTATTGTCCGGCACCGGGTAACACGAGTCCAGCGGAAGCGATTGGAGCTTTGTGAGTTTAGAGCAACCGCCGAACCTGCCAATCTCCCCCCTCGTGGGGGAGATGTCCGGCAGGACAGAGAGGGGCGCTGTCCCGCCGACGTCAGGCCTGAAAACAAAAAACCCGCCACAGCGGGCGGGTCGTTGGAGCCATTTAGCACCATACCCAGACTAATAGCATAGCTGCCGGCACAAAGCAAGAACAAAATACGCCACGACGGCAAAAAGCGAATTCCTCACGGCCTCGCCTGTCCCTCCTCCACTGAGCGTGCCAACCCATTGCAAGGTCGCGTTTCTTCGCGCCCCTCTCTGTCCTGCCGGACATCTCCCCCACGAGGGGGGAGATTGGCCGTCACCTCGGCTTTCGCTAATCTCCAACGTCCCAGGCCGGCGCCGAGGCGGATTTCAGCCTCACGCGAATTGCATGATCACCGCATCGACCGCAAGGCTGTCGCCGGGCTTGGCGTTGAGCTTCGATACGATGAGATCGCGCTCGGCGCGCAGCACGTTTTCCATCTTCATCGCCTCGACCACCGCCAGCGTCTCGCCGGCCTTGACCTCCTGCCCCTCGGCAACCGCAATCGACACGACGAGGCCAGGCATCGGGCAGAGCAGCATCTTCGACGTGTCCGGCGCCACTTTTTCCGGCATCAGCCTTTCGAGTTCGGCGGTGCGCGGCAGCATGGCGCGGGCTGTCACAGACATGCCTTTCCAGGCAAGGCGGAACCCGTTCAGCACCGGCCTGACCTGCGCCGCGACTTTGCGGCCGCCGACCGTGCCGCGCCAGATGAGATCGCCCGGCCGCCAGTCGGAGGTCACCCTCAGTGCCTTGTCGCCGTCGATTGTGAGGTCGAGCTCCATCGGAATGGAAATCATGCCTTCGACGATGGCGACCGAAAGATAATCCCGGCCGATCTTCACCGCCCAATCGCGTTTCAAGGCGCCGGAATGCGGCGCCAGCCGCCCGCCCAGCCGGTCGAGCCGGTCGCGGCGCAGCAGTTCGACCGCGGTGGCGATCGCGGCCAGCACCGCTTTCTCCTCGGCGTCTGGCACGATCGGCGCGAAGCCGTCTGGGTATTCCTCGGCGATGAAAGCGGTCGATATCAGCCCTTCCCGCCAGCGCGGATGCTGCATCAGCGCCGCCAGGAACGGTATGTTGTGCTCGATGCCGTCGACGACGAAACTGTCCAGCGCTTCCGACATCGCATCTATTGCCGCAAGCCGTGTCGGCGCCCAGGTGCACAGCTTGGCGACCATCGGATCATAGAACATCGAGATTTCCGAGCCTTCGGTGACGCCAGTATCGTTGCGGATGACTATTTCGCCAAATTGCCCCTCGTCCGGCGGCCGGTATCTCGTCAACCGGCCAATCGACGGCAGAAAGTTGCGATATGGGTCTTCGGCATAGAGGCGGCTTTCCACCGCCCAGCCGTTCAGCTTGACGTCGCCCTGCTTGATGGCGAGCTTTTCGCCGGCTGCCACGCGGATCATCTGCTCGACCAGGTCGATCCCGGTGACCAGTTCCGTCACCGGATGCTCGACCTGCAAGCGCGTGTTCATTTCCAGGAAATAGAAGTTCTTGTCGCTATCGACGATGAATTCGACCGTGCCGGCGCTCTGGTAGTCGACCGCCTTGGCCAGCGCCACCGACTGCTCGCCCATGGCTTTGCGGGTCTTGGCATCGAGGAACGGCGACGGCGCCTCTTCTACGACCTTCTGGTTGCGGCGCTGGATCGAGCATTCGCGCTCGCCGAGATAGAGCGTGTTGCCATGGGCGTCGGCTAGCACCTGGATTTCGATATGGCGCGGATCGACAATGAACTTCTCGATGAAGACGCGGTCATCACCGAACGAGCTTTTGGCCTCCGACCGCGCCCGGTCGAAGCCGTCGCGCACCTCTGCCTTGCTCCAAGCGATGCGCATGCCCTTGCCGCCGCCGCCGGCCGAGGCCTTGATCATCACGGGATAGCCAATTTCGCCGGCGATCTTTTCGGCATGGGCGGCGTTTTCGATGACGCCGAGCCAGCCGGGCACCGTCGAAACCTTGGCGGCGTTGGCGAACTTCTTCGATTCGATCTTGTCGCCCATTGCCTTGATGGCCTTGGGCTTCGGGCCGATGAAGACGATGCCTTCCTGCTCCAGCGCCTCGCAGAAGGATGCCCGCTCGGACAGGAAACCGTAGCCGGGATGCACGGCCTCGGCCCCTGTCGCCTTGCAGGCGGCGATGATCTTTTCCGGGGCCAGATAGCTTTGCGCGGCGGGAGAAGGGCCGATATGCACCGCCTCGTCAGCCATTTCGACATGCACCGCGTCGCGGTCGGCGTCGGAATAGACCGCGACGGTGGCGATGCCCATCTTGCGCGCCGTCTTGATCACGCGGCAGGCGATCTCGCCACGGTTGGCGATCAGGATCTTTGTGAACATGCAGGCCTCGTCCCTCGGCTGCCCTTCTTTTCTGGGCTTCCCGTTTTATGGGCTTCAGGGGGCCGGTCAAGGCAAAGTCGGAGCCTATCCCGGATGCAAATCGGCGAGCTCTGACGAAAATCCGGGATCAGAACGTCGCTTCGTGCATAGCGCAGAGCTGAGTGGTAAGTTAAATCTAACCTGGATTGCAGACTGCCATGGGAGGATTGCCTGATGAAAACGCGCGCCGCTGTCGCCGTCGCCGCCGGAAAACCGCTGGAGATCATGGAGGTCGACCTCGACGGTCCCAGTGATGGCGAGGTGCTGGTCGAGATCAAGGCAACCGGCATCTGCCACACCGACGAGTTCACGCTGTCGGGCGCCGACCCGGAAGGCCTGTTTCCGGCGATCCTCGGCCATGAGGGCGCCGGCATCGTCGTCGACGTCGGCAAGGGCGTCACCTCGGTCAAGAAGGGCGACCATGTCATCCCGCTCTATACGCCGGAATGTCGGCAGTGCCCCTCCTGCCTGTCGCGCAAAACCAATCTGTGCACCGCGATCCGCGCCACGCAGGGACAGGGCTTGATGCCTGATGGCACCTCGCGCTTCTCGATCGGCAAGGACAAGCTGTTCCACTATATGGGCTGCTCGACTTTCTCCAATTTCACCGTGCTGCCGGAGATCGCGGTGGCCAAGGTCAATGCCGACGCCCCCTTCGACAAGATCTGCTACATCGGCTGCGGCGTCACCACCGGCATCGGCGCTGTCATCAACACGGCCAAGGTCGAGCAAGGCGCGACCGCTGTCGTCTTCGGCCTCGGCGGCATTGGCCTCAACGTCATCCAGGGCCTGCGCCTTGCCGGCGCCGACATGATCATCGGCGTCGACCTGAACAACGACAAGAAGGCCTGGGGCGAGAAATTCGGCATGACGCATTTCGTCAATCCGAAGGAGGTCGACGGCGATATCGCGGCTCATCTCGTTAACATGACCAAGCGCGGCGCCGACCAGATCGGCGGCGCCGACTACACGTTCGACTGCACCGGCAATACGAAAGTCATGCGGCAGGCGCTTGAATCGTCCCACCGTGGCTGGGGCAAGTCGGTCATCATCGGCGTTGCCGGCGCCGGCCAGGAGATCTCGACGCGGCCGTTCCAACTGGTTACCGGCCGCACCTGGATGGGCACCGCCTTCGGCGGCGCGCGCGGCCGCACCGACGTGCCGAAGATCGTCGACTGGTACATGGACGGCAAGATCGAGATCGATCCTATGATCACCCACACGCTGAAGCTCGAGGACATCAACAGGGGCTTTGACCTTATGCATGAAGGCAAGTCGATCAGGAGCGTGGTAGTCTATTGAAGGAGGTACTGATCCGGGTTCGGATCCGATATCCGAATTTCAGTGAGTCGCTCAGTATGCAGAGCTGGCAATTCGGCGAACATCTTTGGGTAGCGCTTAGGAATAACAACCGCATTCGCATCGACCTCGATGATATCGACCGTGGCAGAGAAGAAATATCGTTTCTGGTGCGTGATACATATCTGAGCAAGGCGCTCAAGGTGGTTGAGCGCGTCAAGCAAGAACACCGTATGGAGAATGAAGCGGTAATCGAAACGGAACCAGCATAGAACCAAGGGAGGAAACAAAAATGCCGGAAAAACTGCATCCTAAGATCGACAATGGACTGCCCCGGGAAAAGGCCGACTTTGCCGGCGGCACGCTGGTCTGCGCCTGCACCAGCAACCCGGTCAAGGTGAAGGTCAAAGGCCAGATCGCCCATAACCATGCCTGCGGCTGCACCAAATGCTGGAAGCCGGAAGGCGCATTGTTCTCGGTCGTGGCGGTTGCCGGTACGGGCGACGTGACGGTGACCGAAAACGGCGACAAGCTGAAGGTGGTCGATCCGGGCGCGCTGATCCTGCGCCATGCCTGTACGGGTTGCGGCGTCCACATGCATGGCCCGGTCGAGCGCGATCACGCGTTCAAGGGGCTCTCCTTCATCCATCCGGAGCGCTTCCAGGAGGATGGCTGGTCGCCTCCAGGCTTCACCGCCTTTGTCTCGTCGATCATCGAATCCGGTGTCGATCCGAGCCGCATGGAGGGTATAAGGTCACAGCTGAAGTCGATCGGGCTCGAGCCTTATGACTGCCTCAATCCTGGCTTGATGGACTATATCGCCACCTGGACGGCAAAGAGATCCGGCGCGTTGCCGGCCTAGTAGCCGCTCGACTATCATCGATCGAGCCGGGCGACGTCGCCCGGCTCTTTCACATTTGGAACAACGATGCCCGCACCCGCTATTCTCGTCGATGCCGATGCCTGCCCAGTGAAGGCCGAGGTCGAAAAGGTCGCCGAGCGGCACGGCATCGTCGTCACCTTCGTCTCCAATGGCGGCTTGCGTCCATCGCGCGATCCGATGATCCGCAATGTCGTCGTCTCCAAGGGTGCGGACGCCGCCGACGACTGGATTGTCGAAAATGCCCGGCCCAACGACATCGTAGTGACCGCCGACATCCCGCTTGCTGCCCGCGCGGTGGCGCTTGGCGCCCATGTACTCGGCCCGACGGGACGCCCGTTTACGCCTGAGACGATCGGCATGGCGGTGGCGATGCGCGACCTCAAGCAGCACCTGCGCGAGACCGGCGAAAGCAAGGGCTACAATTCGAGCTTCGCGCCGCAGGATCGCTCGCGGTTTCTCGGCGAGCTTGACCGCATCTTGCGGCGGGCGCTGAAATCCGCCTCAGCGGACTGAAACCATGACGACCGGTACCCCCACCAGGATGCCCATGCAACGCCACACGCCGTTCGCGCTGTCGGCCTGCATCGGCGTGGCAGCCTTCGCCGCAGCGCTGATCTGGCGTGCGCCGCTTGCCTATTCGATCGGCGCCAATGTGTTCTTTGCCGCCTATCTCTGTCTTGTCGTCGCTCACATGCCGCGGCTTACTGGCAGCTATCTGCGCAAGAATGCAGGCGACACGGACCTGCCGGTGCTGGCCATCTTCGCGGTCACGCTGGTTGTGGTCGCAATTGCCATCATCTCGTTGTTTCAATTGATCAACAGGGAGAAGAGCGCGGATCCCGTCGAGCTTACGGTGGCGTTATTGTCTATCCCGCTTGGCTGGTTGACCATCCACGCGATGGCGGCACTTCACTACGCGCATCTCTATTGGTTGGACGGCGATGCGATGGATGGCGACACCAAAAAGAAAATCCCGGTCGGCGGCCTCGACTTCCCGGGCGGCAAACGGCCGGAAGGCTCGGATTTCCTCTACTTCGCCACGGTGATCGGCATGACGGCGCAAACCGCCGACACCAACATCACGACCTCGCAAATGCGCCGTGTCGTGCTTGTGCATTCGATCCTGTCGTTCTTCTTCAACACGGTCATTGTGGCAGCCGCAGTCAACCTCGCGGTCAGCCTCGGCAGTCCGTAATAAATCCGTGATCGGGTGAAACATCGCTTAAGCTGACGACGTATTGGGAGGAGAAGAGATCTGACAGGCCGCGGCGAACACGCGGCCGGAGGGAACACCAGATGGAGTCGCTTGCCAGAAACCAAGCCGCCGGAGCAGATACCGCCGCGCCGAGCGATGCGACGCTGATCTATCGGCAGTCGCGCTGGACGCGGCTGACGCATTGGCTATGGGCGATCGCGCTGTTCTTCATGCTGCTTTCCGGTCTGCAAATATTTAACGCCCGCCCACAGCTCTACATCGGCAAGGAGTCGGGCTTTGGCTATAACAACACCATCTTCGCCATCGGCGCCGAGAACACGGTGACCGGCCCGCGCGGCTACACCGAGATCTTCGGCAAGCGCTTCGACACCACCGGCGTGCTCGGCTGGTCGGGTCCGGCCGGCCAGGAGACCTCCCGCGCCTTCCCGTCCTGGGCGACGATCCCTTCCTACTACGATCTCGGCACCGCGCGCGTCGTTCATTTCTTCTTCGCCTGGGTGCTGACCACCACGCTGCTGGTCTGGCTGGTCGCCAGTCTGATCAACGGCCATTTGCGGCGCGATCTTGCCCCGCGCCTCGATGATTTCAGGCGGCTGCCGCGAGACATTGTCGACCATGCCAGGTTCAGGTTCCACCACAGGCGCGAATACAACACCTTGCAGAAGATGGCCTATGGCGGCGTGCTGTTCGTGCTGCTGCCGCTGATGATCATCACCGGCCTGGCCATGTCGCCGAGCATGAACTCGGTGCTGCCATTCCTGAACGACCTGCTCGGCGGCCGGCAGACGGCGCGCACCATTCACTTCACGGTGATGCTGCTGCTCGTCGCCTTCTTCGTCATCCACATCCTGATGATCCTGGCCGCCGGCCCGATCAACGAGCTGCGTTCGATTATCACCGGCTGGTATCGAACCGACCCGCCGGCGAATGGCGACAAAGCACCCGAGAGGAGCGCCTGACATGGCGAAATTCGAGATCAGCCCCAAGCTACAGATAAGCCGAAGAAAGTTCCTGACCTCGGCCAGCCTCGGCCTTTCCGGCATCATGCTTTCGGGCTGCGACGCCTTCGACAGCCAGCTTGGCGTCGGCGACGGCCTGCGCAGCTTCCTCGAAAGCGCCAATGGGCTGACCTGGCGGGCGCAGCGGCTGCTTGCCGGCCGTGACGCGCTGGCGCCGGAGTTCACCGAGGCCGACATTCGCCAGCCGCAGCGGCCGAACGGCGTCACCGCGCCCGACGACGATTTCTACAAGGGCCTGCTCGCCAACGATTTCGCCGACTGGCGGCTGGAGGTTTCCGGCCTCGTCGAAAAACCGCTGTCGCTGAGCCGCGAGCAGCTGATGAACATGCCGAGCCGCACCCAGATCACCCGCCACGACTGCGTCGAGGGCTGGAGCTGCATTGCCAAATGGACCGGCACGCCACTGTCGCTGGTGCTCGACCAGGCGGTGGTCAAGCCGCAGGCGCGCTACGTCATGTTCCACTGCCTCGATACGATCGACCGCAGCCTTGCCGGCGATATCAAATATTACGGCTCGATCGACCTGATCGATGCCCGTCATCCGCAAACGATCCTTGCCTATGGGGTCAACGGCAAGCCGTTGCCGGTCGAGAACGGCGCGCCGCTACGCGTCCGCGTCGAGCGCCAGCTCGGCTACAAAATGCCGAAATATCTCACCAAGATCGAGCTGGTCGACGGCTTTGCCAATCTCGGCGGCGGCAGAGGCGGCTATTGGGAGGACAATGGCTACGACTGGTACGGCGGCATCTGACCGAAACCTGACCTAAGCCTCAGCTAACTGTCGTCGTCGCTGTCGTCGCCGTCGCTGCGCAGTGCCGGATTCAGGTCAGGATTGTCGTCAGGGGTAACAAGCTTTGATGATCGGCCCAACTATACTTGCCCTTTCTGCCTGGTTGGCTTTGTCGCTGCTGCCAGCCCGGGCGGACGACAGCCTCAAACGCATCATCGACCAGAAGACACTGACGGTCGGCGTGGCGCTCAACCCGCCATGGATCCTCAAGAAGGCCGACGGGAAGTTCGCCGGCTATGATGTCGACCTTACCAGTGCGCTGGCGTCTGATCTCGGCGTCGACCTGAAGCTGGTCGAGGTGCCCTGGAACGACCTCAAGACACGACTGCTCAAGGGTGATTTCGACTTGATCGCGGCGGGCTACGCCAGCACGCCGGAACGCGCACGCGAGGTGGTGTTCTCCAACCAGACCGGTACCGCCGATATCCGCATGGTTGCGACGATCGCCAGCCTTGGGAAAAGGCCGGGAAAGGCAGTAGCGGCGCCGGGATACAAGATCGCCGTGTTGTCCAATTCCACCGATGAAGCCGCCGCGAAGGAAGCTTTTCCCAAGGCGACCATCCTGTCTTTCAACAATACCTCAGATGTTTTCGCCGCGATCATCGGCGGCGACGCACAGGCGATGGTCGCCACATCGCCAACGCCGCAAATGGCCGCCAGGCTCTATGACGCGAAATTGAAAATGGTGGGCGGTCCGCTGTTGCGGACGCCGGAGGCGTTTGCCATGCGGCCGGACGATGTCCGCCTCATCCAATACGTCAACAACTGGATCGGCGCGCGTACCGCTGACGGCACCATAGGCGGCGTGCGCCGCTACTGGTTCGGCAGCTTCAAATGGATGTCGCGGTTCGACACCGGCGCCAAGCCGGAACCTGCCAAGCAATAGGTTGGCGACCTGTTATGCGACCTTGTCGATCAGCGGCTTGAGCGCCGGGTGGATTTCCGGCGAGGCGTGCTTGATCAGCGTCAGCAACGCACGCTCGTTCTCCTGCAGCGGCCGGTCGCCGATGTGTTCAGCTAGCCATTTCGCCTCGCCGGCATCGACCGTCTCGGCGCGGCGGGCCAGAGCCTCGGCTGCGTTGTTCCTCGATTCCCATTCGGCCTCGACGTCGCCCGGTGAACGATAGGCCTCCATAATGCCGGACAGGCCACCCGACACCATGCGGCTGAAGAAACCGCCGATCTCCGGATCGGCCTGCTCGAAAAAAGCATCCCGGCGCAGCGCCACATCGCGCACCGGCGCTTCGTAGCCGGCCGAACACATGACGAAATTGGCGATCGCCTTGACGAACAGATCGTTCCACGACGGATCATTGTCGCCCGCCACTGTCCGCTCGTTGATCTTGAACAGCACCTCGGCCTCGGCGCGGCTGATGGCGATGTTGCCATCGCCGCCATAGGCGTAAAGGATGCGGCGCAACAGCTCGACCTCAGCCTTGGCTATCGACCCAGGGATAAGCCTGCCGCCGGTCGTCAGCGGCCCCTTGCCATCCACGACCGCATGAGCGACCTGCTCCAGCGCATAGCCGGAAAGCGTGCTCGGCGATGATTTGGCAACTTCCAGCACGTGCACTAGCAGCTCGAGTTCGGTTCGGCTGTCAACCATGCCGTCGCGCGAAATCGCCCGGATCAGCCAGTCGGCATTGTCCTGGGAAACATAGCCGGCCGGCTGTTCCTGGTGGACGATGAAGTCGGTGACGGCCTCGACGAAAAACTCGAGCCATTCCGCGCATTTGTCCCTCGCCGTCGCGTCGAGCGCAAACAGCGCCTCGGCCTCGCCGCGCGTTACCACGCCGTCGCCGAACACTTCGCCGCGCAGCATGACCACGTCTTCCGCCGTGATCCGATTTTTCGAGGTCAGCCCGGCCACTGGCGCGCTCATGATCAATTCGCCCATTTTGTTCCCCGCCCGCCGCCGGCAATTGCCGGCCCTTATCCGGCATATCAGCAAGGTCTTGAGAAACCGGCAAGCGGCGTGGTTAGCGAAGGCTTGCCTGTAAAGAAGGCCCGCAGAAGACTGCCAGTAAAAATGTCGCTGGCAGGTGACAAGGTGTCGTCCACGGGCTATGGATGACGAGTCGAGGGCTCTTAACCGAGTCCTACCTGTTTGCGGGAGAGAGCAGCGAGAGCTGCCGCCGAAGGGGAAATCGCCCGAAATCTCTCAGGCAAAAGAACCGTAGACGGGAAAGACACTCTGGAAAGTCGGGGCTTGCCCCCGCGCCGAAGGTGTAAGCGCTGCCGACAGAGTTACGGGGCGCGAGTCTCTCAGGCTTCAGACAGAGGGGCACGGACTGGTCGCCATTCGCGACCGCTTGCGTGCGACTCTGGAGATGACATGACGGGCGACGACACCAAACACCTTCCCCTCGAAGATCTGCACATGGCAGCCGGTGCGCGCTTCGGCGCCTTCGCCGGCTGGTCGATGCCGCTGACCTATCCGGCCGGCGTGATGAAGGAGCATCTTCACAGCCGCGAGCATGCCGGCCTGTTCGACATCTCGCACATGAAGCTGTTCGAAATCAGCGGCCCGGGCGCAGCAGCGCTTCTGAACCGCGCCTGCCCGTTCGATGCCGGCGCGCTTCAGGTTTCCCAGTCCAAATACACGTTCTTCCTCAATGAGGCCGCCGGAATACTCGACGATCTGATCGTCACCAGGCTCGGCGTCGAGCGCTTCATGATGGTCGCCAATGCCGGCAACGCCGCCGCCGACGAAAAGCATCTGCGTGAACTTGCCGAGGATTTCGACGTGAAGGTGGACGCGCTCGACCGCGTCTTCCTGGCCATCCAGGGCCCCGAGGCATGGGCTGCCCTTTCCCGCGCCGGCATCGAGACCGGTTCGCTGGTGTTCATGCACGGCATCGAGCCGCGCGAAAACTGGTTCATGAGCCGGTCGGGCTATACCGGCGAAGACGGTTTCGAGATCGGCCTGCCGGAAGCGGACGCGCGAACCCTCGTCACCAGGTTGCTCGAGGACGAGCGAGTGATGTGGATCGGCCTTGCCGCCCGCGACAGCCTGCGGCTCGAAGCAGGACTGTGCCTGCACGGGCTGGACGTCACGCCGGAGATCGATCCGGCCAGCGCCGGGCTGATGTGGGCCATCCCCAAGGAGGTTCGCGCCTCTGGCGCGTTCATCGGCGCCGATGCATTGCGCGCCATCCTGGAGCGCGGCCCGGCGCAAAAACGCGTCGGCCTGAAGCCGGACGGCCGCCAGCCGGTGCGCGCCGGTGCTGCCCTTTTCGACGCCGACGGCAACCCTGCCGGCCATGTCACCTCAGGCGGCTTCGGCCCCTCGGCCGGTCATCCGGTGGCAATGGGCTACGTCCGGACGCCGCTTGCCAAGCCCGGCACAAGACTGTTCGCCGATGTCCGCGGGACGAAAATCCCGGTCGACATCCACCCCTTGCCCTTCACGCCCCATCGCTACCGCAAAGGATGATTTCAATGGCAAAGACCTATTTCACCGAAGATCACGAATGGCTTCGCGTCGAGGGCGGCATCGCCACCGTCGGCATCACCGATTACGCGCAGCAGCAGCTCGGTGACCTCGTCTTCGTCGAACTGCCTGAGCCAGGGAAAAAGCTGGCCAAGGGCGATACGGCCGTGGTGGTCGAATCGGTCAAGGCGGCATCGGACGTCTACGCACCGGTCGACGGCGAGATCACCGAAGCCAACACCGCGCTGTCGGCCGATCCTTCGCTCGTCAATTCGGCGGCAACCGGCGACGGCTGGCTGTGGAAGATGAAGCTGGCCAATGAGAGCCAGCTCGACGGCCTCCTCGATGAAGCCGCTTACAAAGCCCATATTGGTTGATAGCAGGACCAGCAAGATGACCGCAGCACCCTACCCCTTCTCGGCTCGCCATATCGGCCCGGGCCTCCAAGACGTCAGAGCCATGCTGGCCACGATCGGCGTTCCCTCGGTCGAGACGCTGATCAGCCAGGCAGTGCCGAAGTCGATCCGGCTCGACCGTCCATTGGCCTTGCCCGCCGCTGCAAGCGAAGCGGAAGCGCTGACCGAGCTCGCGGCGACGATGGCAAAGAACACGGTGCTGAAGAGCTTCATCGGTACCGGCTATCATGGCGTCCACGTGCCGCCGGTGATCCAGCGCAACCTATTCGAGAACCCGGCCTGGTATACGGCTTACACGCCTTACCAAGCCGAGATCAGCCAGGGCCGGCTGGAAATGCTGTTCAACTTCCAGACGCTGGTCACCGAGCTGACCGGCTTGCCGGTGGCGTCGGCCTCGCTGCTCGACGAGGCGACGGCGGTGGCCGAAGCGGTCGGCATTGCGCTGCGCCATCATCGCGACAAGCGCACCAAGGTGGCACTGGCCGGCACGCCGCACCCGCAGACGCTGGACGTCGTTCGCACCCGCGCCGAACCGCTCGGCATCGAGGTCGACGGCGAGGTGATCGACGACAACACCGCCGCCCTGCTGGTCTCCTGGCCCGATACATTCGGCGTCTATGGCAATCACAAGGCAGCGATCGACAAGGCCCGCGCTGCCGGCGCGCTGGTGGTCTTCATTGCCGATCCGTTGGGCCTGACGCTGACCGACGCGCCAGCCAGGCTTGGCGCCGACATCGCCGTCGGCCCGATGCAGCGTTTTGGCGTGCCGATGGGCTTTGGCGGGCCGCACGCCGCCTATTGCGCCGTGTCCGACAGGCTGACGCGGCTGATGCCCGGCCGGCTCGTTGGCCAGTCGACGGACAGCAAGGGCCGTCCCGGATATCGCCTGGCCTTGCAGACACGCGAGCAGCATATCCGCCGCGACAAGGCGACCTCCAACATCTGCACCGCACAGGCGCTGCTCGCCAACATGGCGACGGCCTATGCGATCTGGCATGGCCCTGCCGGGCTGCAGGCGATTGCCGGCCGCGTCCACACGGTGGCCAACCGCCTGGCTGCCGGCCTCAAGGCAGCAGGCGTTTCGGTGCTCGGCGGAAGCCGCTTCGACACGGTGACCGTGGAAGTGAAGGGCAGAGCCGCCGCACTTGCCGCCGCCGCCGAGAAGACCGGCCGGCTGCTGCGTGTCATCGACGCCGACCATGTCGGCATCAGCTTTGACGAGACCTCCACCGAGGCCGATCTGGAGGCGATCGCAGCACTTTTCGGCGCCAAGGCCGGCGTTGCCGCCGGCAGTTCCATGCCAGGAAAACCGCGCGGCAAGGAGTTCCTCACCCAGCCCGTCTTCCGCGAAAACCACTCGGAAACCGACATGATGCGCTTCTTGCGCCGGCTGTCCGACAAGGACCTGGCGCTCGACCGCGCCATGATCCCGCTCGGCTCCTGCACCATGAAGCTCAACGCCGCCGCCGAAATGATGCCGGTAAGCTGGCCCGATGTCGCCAACCTGCATCCCTTTGCCCCGGCGAGCCATTCGGTAGGCTATCGCGCCATGATCGACGAGTTGGAAGGCTGGCTGGCGGAGATCACCGGCTTCGACGCGGTGACCCTGCAGCCCAATGCCGGCAGCCAGGGCGAATATGCCGGGCTGCTCGCCATTCGCGGCTATCATTTGTCGCGTGGCGAAGGCCATCGCACCGTCTGCCTGATCCCGTCCTCGGCGCATGGCACCAATCCGGCAAGTGCGGCCATGGCCGGCATGAGTGTCGTCGTCGTGCGCTGCACCGAGGACGGCAATATCGACATGGAAGACTTGCAGGCCAAGGCGGCCGAGCATGCAAAAGACCTCGCGGCGCTGATGTTCACCTATCCTTCGACGCATGGTGTTTTCGAGGAAGGCGCGCGCGACCTCTGTGCGCTCGTCCACAGCCATGGCGGCCAGGTCTATTTCGACGGCGCCAATCTCAACGCTCTGGTCGGCCTCGCCCGTCCCGGCGATATCGGTGCCGATGTGTGCCACATGAACCTGCACAAGACCTTCTGCATTCCACATGGCGGCGGCGGCCCCGGCGTCGGCCCGATCGGCGTCAAGGCGCATCTGAAGCCATATCTGCCCGGCCACGTCACCGAAGGCTCGGCCCATGCCGTGGCGGCGGCACCGTTCGGCAGCGCCTCGATCCTGCCGATCACCTGGATGTATATCCGCATGATGGGCGCTTCCGGCCTGAAGCAGGCGACCGAGACGGCGATCATCTCCGCCAACTACGTGGCGACGCGGCTTGGCGAGCATTTCCCCCTGCTTTACAAGGGGCGCAACGGACGCGTTGCGCATGAATGCATCCTCGACACCCGCGTGCTCAAGGACAGCGCCGGCATCAGCGTCGACGATATCGCCAAGCGGCTGATCGACTATGGCTTCCACGCGCCGACCATGTCGTTCCCGGTGGCCGGCACGCTGATGGTCGAGCCGACCGAATCCGAGCCCAAGCGCGAGCTGGATCGTTTCTGCGAAGCCATGATCGCCATAGCCGGCGAGGCAGCCAAGGTGGCGAAGGGCGAATGGCCCTTGGCCGACAATCCTCTGGTCAATGCGCCACATACCGCCGCCGAGGCGTTGGCCGGCCAGTGGACCCATCCCTATTCGCGCCTGGAAGCGGCCTACCCCGCCGGCGATGCCGATACGGCGGCAAAATACTGGCCACCGGTGTCACGCATCGACAACGTCGCTGGCGACCGCAACCTGGTCTGCTCCTGCCCGCCGCTGTCGGAATATCTGGGTGCGGCGGAGTAGACCATGATCCCGAAGAGTGGAATCCGGTTTTCGGACAAGATCATGGTCTAACAAGAAGATAGAAGCCTCAATCAGGCAGAACGCAAGGCCGGCCCGTCGGCCTTGCTCGCCCTGTCCCGGGCGATGACGCGATTTCGCCCGGCGCGCTTTGCCGCATAGAGCGCGGCGTCGGCTTCGGCCAGCACATCATCGAGACCGGTGCCGCTCGTCCCACCAAAGCCGATGCCGCCGCTGACTGTGCTTCGCAACGGACCAAGCTGGGTGGCCACGACTTCCGTACCGAAGGCGACGCTGATCTTGCTCGCAATGTCATAGGCTTTTTCTTCCGTCATCCGCGACATGACGAGCACGAATTCCTCGCCGCCCAGCCGGAAGGCGTCGACGCCGGTTCTGGCGTATTTCCTGATGACGGCGGCAAAGCGGCGCAGGACCTGGTCGCCGACCGGATGACCGAATACGTCGTTCGTCCTTTTGAAATGGTCGAGGTCGAACATGGTGACGGACATGAACGGACCGAAGACCCGCTCGCCGTAGAGTGCCGTTAACGCCCGCCGGTTCATCAGCCCGGTCAATGGATCGGTCATCGTCTCGGCCTTCAATTCGATCTGCGCCTGCAAATGGTGCAGGGAGAGCGTTAATGCGCCAAGCCCGGTCATGCAGGCGACGGCTACGACGGAATTCACCCGCTCGGCCCAATTGTCCGGTGCTACGCCGAGCACCCACTGGCCCTTGACCAGCAGGACCGCGCCGCAAAGTCCGAACGACAGCGCACAGACGCCGCTCAGGAACGATACGACCAGCAATATCCGGCGATCATGACCACCCTCAATCCAGAACATCGCCCCGATAAGCGAGAGTAGCGCCGTTACCGTCGCATAGGTGACAATGAAGCCGACACCATCAAACCCGAGATACGTCGCGCCCGCGCAAACAGCCATCGCAGCCAAGGTTGGCAAGATGGCGCGCCTATAGTCGCGCATGCTGAGATATTGCATGGCCGACAGGCAGATAATCAGGAAGCCGAGGCTGAGAAGAGCAAGCACGATCTGGCAAAGCCAGGGGCTTGGATCTCTTGTGTAATGCCAAAACAAGACCACATGTGCGACGAGCACGAGAATGCCGCACGCCACCGTCAGCACAAAGCGTGCCTGTGGCGCGGTGAACCAGATCGCAAACATGGTGATGCTGAGGCACGTGCCCGACAGCGCCGCTGCGAGCAGGAGCGAACTGTAATCCAACATGCTTAAGCGACAGCCTCTTGAGGGTTTCGCTGCATTCTAGGTCAGCGACAGTCCGCGGATATCGTTTTTCAGCCAACCTTTCGGCGTAACCTTCGGACAAGGTTTACAAAGCGTCGATGCTCCAAGCTTCGACCCCATTTCCGCCGCTTGGTTGTCGAATGGTTTTGCAGTAAGAGGCTCTATCCTCGAACGTAACAGGAACCTCCGTCGCCTGCCCGCAAAAAGCGTGGCAGTATCGGGTGGTGATTCGCAGCATCGGAATCCAGGACCGGCATGGAAGACAATAACGATCTTTTCGGCAATTTGGGCAAGCAGCCGCAACCGGCTCGCGCCGCGCGCCCGGCCGACCCGCTGGTGCAGGCGGCGAAGCGGCCGGCGCCCCGCGATGCCAGCGAGAGCTATAGTGCCGCCGATATCGAGGTGCTGGAGGGGCTGGAGCCGGTGCGCCGCCGCCCGGGCATGTACATTGGCGGCACCGACGACAAGGCGATGCACCATCTGTTCGCCGAGGTCATCGACAATTCGATGGACGAGGCGGTCGCCGGCCATGCTACCTTCATCGATGTCGAGCTTTCCGCCGACGGATACCTGTCTGTAACCGACAACGGCCGCGGCATTCCGGTCGATCCGCACCCGAAGTTCAAGAAGCCGGCGCTCGAACTCATCATGACCACGCTGCATTCAGGCGGCAAGTTCGACAGCAAGGTCTACGAGACCTCGGGAGGCCTGCACGGTGTCGGCGTTTCCGTGGTCAACGCGCTGTCCGACCATCTCGAGGTCGAGGTTGCGATTGGGCGCAAGCTCTATCGCCAGCGCTTCTCGCGAGGCGTTCCGGTGACCGGCCTGGAGCAGCTCGGCGAGGTGCACAACCGGCGCGGCACGAAGATCCGCTTCCATCCAGACGAGCAGATTTTCGGCAAGGGTGCTGCGTTCGAGCCGGCGCGGCTCTACCGCATGGCGCGGTCAAAAGCCTATCTGTTCGGCGGTGTCGAAATCCGCTGGACCTGCGATCCCTCGCTGATCAAGGAAAAGGACACGACGCCGGCCAAGGCAGAATTCCATTTTCCGGGCGGCCTCAAGGACTATCTGAAAGCCTCGCTCGGCGACGAATTCCAGGTGACCCGTGAAATGTTCGCCGGCAAGAGTGAGAAGCAGGGCGGTCACGGCTCGCTCGAATGGGCGGTGACCTGGTTCGGCGGCGACGGTTTTATAAATTCCTATTGCAACACCATTCCGACAGCTGAAGGCGGCACGCACGAGGCCGGCTTCCGCAACGTTCTGACGCGCGGCTTGCGCGCTTATGCCGATCTGGTCGGCAACAAGCGCGCTTCGATCGTCACATCCGAGGATGTGATGATCTCGGCGGCGGGCATGCTGTCGGTGTTCATCCGCGAACCGGAATTCGTCGGCCAGACCAAGGACAGGCTGGCGACGATCGAGGCGATCCGCATCGTCGAAAGCGCCATCCGCGACCCGTTCGACCATTGGCTGGCCGACAATCCGCAGGAAGCTTCGAAACTGCTCGAATGGGTGATCGCGCGTGCCGACGAGCGGGTGCGCCGCCGCCAGGAAAAGGAAGTGTCGCGCAAGAGCGCCGTGCGCAAGCTGCGCCTGCCCGGCAAGCTCGCCGATTGCACGCAGAATGCAGCGGCCGGCGCCGAGCTCTTCATCGTCGAGGGCGATTCGGCCGGCGGTTCGGCAAAGCAGGCGCGCGACCGCGCCAGTCAGGCGGTGCTGCCGCTCCGCGGCAAGATCCTCAACGTCGCCAGCGCCGGTAACGACAAGCTGGCCGGCAACCAGCAGATATCCGACCTGATCCAGGCCTTGGGCTGCGGCACGCGCTCGAGATACCGCGACGAGGACCTGCGTTACGACCGGGTCATTATCATGACCGATGCCGACGTCGACGGCGCCCATATCGCCTCGCTGCTGATCACCTTTTTCTACCAGGAGATGCCAAGCCTGGTCCGCGGCGGCCATCTCTATCTGGCGGTGCCGCCGCTTTATTCGATCCGGCAAGGCGGCAAGGTCGCCTATGCCCGCAACGATGCGCACAAGGACGAACTCCTGCGCACCGAATTCACCGGGCGCGGCAAGGTCGAAATCGGCCGCTTCAAGGGGCTGGGCGAAATGATGGCCGCCCAGCTCAAGGAAACCACCATGGACCCGAAGAAGCGCACGCTGCTCAGGGTGGACGTCATCGACGCCGAGGCGGCGACCAAGGATGCGGTCGACGCACTTATGGGCACCAAGCCCGAGGCCCGCTTCCGCTTCATCCAGGAACGCGCGGAATTCGCCGAGACGGAAGTGCTGGATATCTGAGCGTCTTCTGCTAGGCGAGCCGCGGACGGCGGCTGTCACTGTGCGCAAGACTTTTCCGGATTTTTCGCGAAGGATGAGGCCTGGAACGGTTCCGTTTTCACGGAAACGCCGAACCGCTCAGTTTTTTATTCTGACGCAAGTCGGAAAACCGTTTCACACTTTTCCTGGAATTGCTTTAGGCAGCCGCGATCGCCAGCGCGTGCCCGCGTGCGTTCTCGCGCAGCGCGTCGAGATGGATCGATCTGACCAGCCCGGCGAGATCGCCTTCGGCGGACTGTCCGCCCAATTCCTTCAGCATCAGCCAACTGACTTCCTGGACGCCGGCGAGGCGTTTGCCATTGGCGACCTCACGCCAGACCTTCAGCGCGCGCAGGATGATGGCGTGGGTGGCAGCGGCAAGCCCGGCGCTGCGGAACAGTGCCTGCAACGCTATGTCATGCCCGCTGGCCAGCAGTGCCCTCACCCGTTGCTCGGGCTGCTGGCTGAGCGCGACCAGCGCCGAACCAAAGAAGTCGACCTTGCCGTGCGCGATGGTGCGGATGACGAAGCTTGCAGTCAGGTCGCCGCGCAGGCGCAGATGTTCGACAAGTGCGGTATGTTCCTCCGCCCGCGTGCCTTCGATCAGTGTCACCGAAGCCTTGACGCAAGCATCGCGCGTGATGCGCTCGGCCCTGGCGGCGCCCATCAGCGCCAGCACCAATGGCGACCCCTTGAGCATCTCCCCTAGCTTGACCAGCAGCATATGCCGGCAGTCGGCGGGCAGCCGGATGTCGGCGATCAGCGCCTCGCGCACCAGAGGCAGATGGCCGTGACGCTCGGCCATGCGGCGAAAGCTGACGGATGCGATGTCGGCGCCGCTATTGGCGAGCAGCGTGGTGCAGGCTTCCGGCTCACCGACCTCGGCGATCGCTGCCGCAACCGACATCGAGACGCGCGGCCGGTCGGCGATCACCTTCTGCGTCGCTTTCTGGCCGCCGGCAACCCGATCAATCAGGTCGGAATCGGTAAGCAGCGGCGAGCGCGCCAGTACCAAAGCGGCCACCTCGGGCTGGTCCGAAGCCAGCGCGCTGACGATCTGCGGCGGCGCATGATGGCTCATGGAAAGCGCGTCGGCGATCGCCAGCCGCACCTTTGACGATGCGTCATCGAGCAGCAACGTCAGCGCCGCCTCGGCAGCGCAGCGGTCCTCGAAAGGCAGGTCCGAATCGACATAGGCGCGAGCCAGCGCGCTTGCCGCCGCAGCACGCTCCGACACCTTTGCCGTGTGGATCCATTTCAGGAAATGCGAAACGACCATGTCGCCTGCTTACGCCCCTTTGCCAGAACGCTTCTGGCGCCTGTCGGGACCGTAGGCACAAATGGTTTACGAACGGTTCACCATGTTCGTTAACTGGCTTGCGAGCCCGGTATGCAACGCCTATCAACCCTTAAGCAGTGGAGGAGACAGACCATGGCCGGCCTTTACCTTGAGGAGTTCGTTGTCGGCCATGTGTTCAAGCACACGCTGCGCAAGACCGTGACCGAAAGCGACAACATGCTGTTTTCGGTGATGACGCTGAACCCGCAACCGCTGCACATCGATTTCGACTTCGCCGCCAAGAGCGAATGGGGCAAGCCCCTGGTCAATTCGCTGTTCACGCTTGGCCTGATGATCGGCATCTCGGTCAACGACATCACCGTCGGCACCACCATCGCTAATCTCGGCATGAAGGAGACGGTGTTTCCGCACCCCGTCTTCCATGGCGACACGATTCGCGTCGAGACCACGGTGGTTTCGGTGCGCGATTCCAGGTCGAAACAGGACCGCGGTATCGTCGAGTTCGAGCACCGCGCTTATAACCAGAACGACGTGCTGGTTGCCAGATGCACGAGGCAAGCCATGATGATGAAAAAGGCATAGCCGATGCGTTCCCTGCTCTTCGTTCCCGGCGATTCGGAAAAGAAGCTGGAGAAGGGCTTTGGCGCGGGCGCCGACGTGGTCATCGTCGATCTCGAGGATTCGATTGCCGCGCAGAACAAAGGTCTGGCGCGCGACACAGCGGCGCATTTCATCTCCGAGCACAGGCACCGAACCAGCTCCGCGATCTATGTGCGCGTCAACGATCTTTCGACCGGACTGACCGACGACGATCTGGCGGCGCTCGTGCCAGTGAAGCCCGACGGCATCATGCTGCCTAAGTCGAACAGCGGACTGGATGTCCAGCATCTCTCGGCCAAGCTCAGGGTGCACGAAGCTGAAAGCGGCCTGCCGGATGGCGCGATAAAAATCCTGCCGATCATCACAGAAACGGCCGCCGGCGTTCTGGCCGCCGTGACCTACGCCAAGGCAAGCGCGCGGCTTGTCGGCGTCACCTGGGGCGCGGAAGATCTGTCGGCGGCAATCGGCGCGCGCTCGACGCGCGACGCGAATGGCCGCTACACGGATGTATTCCGCTTCGCCCGCACCATGACCCTGCTTGCGGCGAATGCCGCGGAAGTCGCGGCGATCGACACCGTCTTTCCGGATTTTCGCGACATGGCCGGCTTCGAGGCCGAATGCGCCGAGGCCGAGAGCGACGGCTTCACCGGCAAGATGGCGATCCATCCGGCGCAGGTGCCGGTCATCAACGCCGCCTTCACGCCTTCGGCGCAAGCGGTGAAAAATTCGCTGGCGATCGTCGAGGCATTCAAGGCGGCGGGAAACCCCGGCGTCGTCGGCATCGACGGCAAGATGTACGACCGGCCGCATCTCAAGCTCGCCGAGCGGCTCCTGGCGCGAGCCAGGGCAGCGGGGCTTGACGCTTAGGGTCTGGTTCCGGGTCGAAAATTATCCCACCCACGGCCCCGAATAGTCGGCGTAGAGCTTTGCCGGATCGGGCCGTGGCCGCTCCGGCGCTGGCCCCTGATAGGAGCCGATATGGACAAAACCGACGACCCGCTCATGCGGCGCCAGACCGAGGATCGCCCTGCCCTCTGGCACGTCGGAATACCAGTTGCTGATCATGTTGGTACCGTAGCCCAGCGCATTGGCGGCAAGCAGCAGGTTCATCGCAGCCATGCCGCCGGACAAGAACATCTCCCATTGCGGGATCTTTGGATTTTCCCTGGGGATCGAGATCACGCCGATGACCAGAGGCGCCCGCGAAAAGCGTGCCAATTCCTGGTTGCGGCGGCCTTCCGGCAACGGCCCTTCGCGCTGTTCGGCAAGTGCTGCCAACTCCTTGCCGATCTCGACGCGAGCCTCGCCGCGATAGAGGATGAAACGCCAGGGCTCCAGCCGGCCATGATCCGGCACCCGCGAGGCGGCGGCGATCATGATCGCGATCTCCGCATCGCCCGGTGCCGGCTCTTTCAAATCCGGGATCGGCGCGGAATTTCGGGTCAGCAGAAAATCGATGATCGGCGACGCCATGGGCGCAAGTCTCCTGGAATTTGAGCTGAAGCGCGCCATCGGGATATCGGGCGGCTCGGGGCATTGGCGCGACGCGCCGGACAAAGAGCCCTCTAGCAGAAGCCGACCGGACTCTTAAGCCTTGAAATTGCCACCGCATTGGGCTTCAACGCAAGGCATGTTTGAGGGGACATTGCGTCTTTTCCTGATATGGCTCGCTGCCGCACTGTTGATGGTGCCGGTTTCGCTTGCCGCCGCCCAGAATGTAGACGGCCTCAGTGATCTGAAACTTCCCGGAATTTCGGGCTATGCGCCTCCGAAAAGCGAGACATCGCTGGCATTGGGCAGCAGCGGGGCGATCACGCTGTCGGCGCAATTGACCGACAAGGGTGCCGACATCACGCGCGGCATCGTCTGGCGCGTCTTCAAGCCCGAATCGGCCAGCGACGGCAAGCTGCCGATGGTCGCCTCCGCTCATGGCGGCACCGCCGTATTCCAGCTCGAGCCGGGTTCCTATCTGGTCCATGCCTCCTACGGGCGGGCCGGCGCCACCAAGCGCATCACCGTCGGCAAGGAAGCCAAGCGTGAGAGCCTCGTGCTCGATGCCGGCGGCCTCAAGCTTGATGCCGTGCTGTCGGGAGGGGTGCGCATACCGCCGAAGAAGCTGCGCTTCTCGATTTATGAGAGCCACGCCGCGGCCGATGGCGATCGCGCGCTGATCATACCCGATGTCGAGCCGAACAGCGTCGTGCGGCTCAATGCCGGCACCTACCACGTTGTTTCGACCTATGGCGCTGTGAACGCGGTCATCCGCTCCGACATCCGCGTCGAGGCCGGCAAGCTGACCGAAGCGACGGTCGAGCATCGTGCCGCCGAGATGACCATGAAGCTGGTGCGCGAGCCGGGCGGCGAGGCGATCGCCGACACCTCCTGGTCGCTGCTGAACGAGTCCGGCGACCCGATCAAGGAGACCGTCGGCGCCTTTGCCTCGATGGTGCTGGCCGAGGGCGACTACACCATCATCGCCAAAAACCGCGACCGCATCTACCAGAAGGATTTTACGGTGGTGGCCGGACACAATCAGGACATCGAAGTCCTGGCAACCGAAGCTTCGGCCATCGATTCCGAGGAAGGCGCCGACTAAGCCGCGCCCCCTCTAGGCTGCTTTGCGCATGCGTCGCGCCAGCAACGGCACGCGGCCAGTCGTCTCGGCCGGCGCCAGATCGAAGACGCCGCGCTGAAGGCGGTCGAGCAAGGCCTTGCGGTCTCGCAGCGGCTCCAGTTCGTCCCACCCCAGCACGTCGCCGACGCGCACGTCGATCGATTTGCCGGAGAGCCGCGCAAATTCACGGATGAGCAGCGATGTGCGCAGTGTCAGCGAGGCCTTGCCGACGAATTTCGCCACACGCCCGTCGCGTTCGGCCATGTTCATCGGTCCGCTGACCAGATGGAACAGCCGGCCGTTCTGGCCCGAAAAATGCAATGGGATGACCGACGCCTTTGCGTCCTGAACGAGACGGGCCGGAAACACCTTCCACGGCAGATCGCGTGCCCGGCCAAACCCCTTCGGCGCGGTGGCGACACCTCCCGCCGGAAAGACGACGATGGTGACGCCCTCCTTGAGCAGCCGCACCGCTTCATGGCGGACCGCCATGTTGTTCTTCAGCGCGTCCTTGGTCTCGGAAAAGTCGATCGGCAGCGAATAGGGCTCCATCTCGCGGATCTTGAGCAGATCCTTGTGGATCATGACGCGGAACGGTCGGCCGAGCTGCTCCGCCAGCGACAACACGGCAATACCGTCGCCGATGCCGAACGGATGGTTGGCAACAATCACCAGCGGCGTGTCGGGCAGGTTTGCCGGCGGCCATTGACCGGCGGTCCGCACCCGGACGTCGATCAGCTCCAGCATGCGGCCGAACACGCGCTCGCCGTTCGGCACCACTTGCCGGCGCCAGAAATCATAGAGTGCGGCGAAGCGATCACGTCCCGACAGGCCTTCGACCGAGTGGATGAACCAGCGCGTCAGCGCCGGCTGATGCGGACCGGCATAGGAGAGCTCGGGAAACGGTCTTTCGCGCATCTTCAGCTTGAGCATGGGGCTCGCTACACAATTGGCGTGACAAGCATATGAAAATGGCGGTGGAGCGATCCACCGCCATTTCGTTGCTAATTGGCCGGCTCAGGCCGCGCGGCGCTTGCGGTCGGGTGTCACCGCCTCGTCGGAAAGCAGTTTCACGGCGGCCGCGAGGCCAAGCGATTCCTGGTCGCGCGACCCGAGACGGCGGACATTGACCGTTTCTTCCTCAGCCTCACGCTTGCCGCAAACGACGATGACCGGCACCTTGGCAAGGCTGTGCTCGCGGACCTTGTAGTTGATCTTCTCGTTGCGCAGGTCGGTTTCGGCGATCAGCCCGGCCGCCTTCAGCTGCGCAACGACTTTTCGCGCGTAATCGTCGGCATCGGAAGTGATCGTCGCCACCACCACCTGCAGCGGCGCGAACCAGAGCGGGAAATGGCCGGAATAATTCTCGATCAGGATGCCGAGAAAACGCTCCATCGAACCGCAGATGGCGCGATGCACCATCACCGGCTGCTTCTTTTCCGAATCGGAGCCGATGTAGAAGGCGCCGAACCGTTCCGGCAGGTTGAAGTCGACCTGCGTGGTGCCGCATTGCCAGTCGCGGCCGATGGCGTCCTTCAGCACATATTCGAACTTCGGCCCGTAGAACGTGCCCTCGCCCGGATTTACGCCCGTCTTGATCCGGTTGCCCGACCGCGCCGCGATCTTGTCGAGCACGTCCTGCAGCACGCCCTCGGCGTGATCCCACATCGCGTCGGTGCCGACCCGTTTTTCGGGGCGGGTCGCCAGCTTGACCGTGATTTCGTCGAAGCCGAAATCGGCATAGGTCGACAGGATCAGGTCGTTGATCTTGATGCACTCGTCGGCGAGCTGTTCCTCGGTGCAGAAGATGTGGGCATCGTCCTGGGTAAAGCCGCGCACCCGCATCAGCCCGTGCAGTGCGCCGGACGGCTCATAGCGATGCACATTGCCGAATTCCGCAAGTTTTACCGGCAGATCGCGGTAGGACTTCAGCCCGTGTTTGAAGATTTGGACGTGGCCGGGGCAGTTCATCGGCTTCAGCGCAAACACCCGGTCGTCGTCGGTGTCGTCGCCGGCGACCGTCACCTTGAACATGTTGTCCCGGTACCAGCCCCAGTGGCCTGAGGTCTCCCACAGGCTCTTGTCGAGCACCTGCGGCGCGTTGACCTCCTGGTAGCCCTGCTCGTCCAGGCGGCGGCGCATGTAATTGACCAGGTTCTGGAACATCCTCCAGCCCTTGGCGTGCCAGAACACGACCCCGGGGCCCTCCTCCTGGAAATGGAACAGGTCCATCTCACGGCCGAGCTTCCTGTGGTCGCGCTTCTCGGCTTCCTCCAGCATCGTCTGATAGGCTTCGAGCTGCGCCTGGTCGGCCCAGGCCGTGCCGTAGATGCGCGTCAGCATCGGGTTGTTGCTATCGCCGCGCCAATAGGCGCCGGCGACCTTCATCAGCTTGAAGGCGTTGCCGATCTGGCCGGTCGAGGCCATGTGCGGACCGCGGCAAAGGTCGAACCAGTCGCCCTGCGCATAGATCTTGAGATCCTGATCCTCGGCGATGGCGTCGATCAGCTCGAGCTTGTAGCGCTCGCCCTTGTCGGCAAAGATCCTTTTCGCCTTTTCACGCGACCACACCTCTTTGGTGAACGGCTTGTTGCGCGCAATGATCTCGCGCATCTTCTTCTCGATCACCGGGAAATCGTCGGGCGTGAACGGCTCGTTGCGGGCGAAGTCGTAGTAGAATCCGTTCTCGATCACCGGCCCGATGGTCACCTGCGTTCCCGGCCAAAGTTCCTGCACGGCTTCGGCCAGCACGTGCGCGGCATCATGGCGGATGAGCTCCAGCGCACGCGGATCCTCGCGGGTGATGATTTCGAGCTTGCCTGATTTGCCGATCGGGTCGGAAAGGTCGCGCAACGTGCCGTCGATGCTGTAGGCAACGGCCTTCTTGGCCAGCGACTTCGAGATCGATTCCGCCAGGCCGGCGCCGGTCATCGCCGCGTCGTAGTCGCGGACGGAGCCATCGGGAAATGTCAGGGAAACGGAATTCAGCATTAAATTCTCCTATCCAGTCCCGCAAACGAGCGCGGGTGGTAAAATGCACGTCGCCCAAAACTGCGTAGCGATTTTGGGGTTGCGACTTACATCAAGTAAGAGCCGGATGCGTCCGGCGGCGAGCGGTCTTTTATGGGCAGTTTTCGGCGCCGTAAAGCCGGATTTAGGTCACCCGAGGAGATTCGGCAGCTCTTTCAGGAACATCGCCCGCGTCTTGAGCCCCTTCGGCGTGTCGGAACGTTTCGTATCGACTACGAGGCGGGCAAAGACGATCTTGCGAGCATCCTTCTGCGCCCAGCCAACAAACCAGCCAAGCGAGCGCTTGTCGGCATCGTCGCCAAGCCTGGTCGTCCCGGTCTTGCCCTGCACCGTCCAGCGGCCCGCCCGGAAGGTCGGGACAATCGCATTGGTCATCGCATGGGCCTTGTCCGAGACCGGCAGATTCCGCGCCAGCAGCTTGCGCAGGAAATCGACCTGCTCGACCGGCGATATCTCGAGCGAAGAATTCACCCAGGAATGGGTGAGGCCGTCATTCTTGCCGGAATTGCCGGAGACGTCGGTGTTGCCATAGTCCAATCTGGACACATAGCCGGCAAACTGTTTGCTGCCGAGCCGGCGCGTGATCTCGCGTGAGAACCAAAGGACCGAATCCCTTTCCCAGATCGTCGGGTCGACGGTCTTGCGGTCCCGTTTCGGCGCGTTGAACTCCGCTTTGTACTCCCAATTCGGTGTATGCTCGTCGCTCAGGATTCCGGCGTCATAGCCGATCAGCGCCAGCGGAACCTTGAATGTCGAGGCGGGACTGACGCGCTGGTCGCAAACCCCTTGCCGGTACAGCGTCTCGCCGCTCGCGGCGTCGACGATCAGCGTGCATTCGACGTCCCCGAGAGGCGCCGATTGCGCACGGATCGGAAAACCCAACAGCCACGCCAGGACATAGAGAACCACGGCGAAAACGAAGGGAAGACGATCTATCCGGCGCATTTGGTAATCTCTCCTGAAGGGTGTCAGGAGCGGCTTAGCGAGGCGTCTTGTCTCGATTTTGTCTTAAATGCGCTATGTCCGCGCAAGCTGCGGTTAACCCTACCAGATCGTAAACAGCGGTGCGGTTGTGTAACGAACAGTTGCGGTCAACTGTCTAGGTCGCCACGTTTTTTCCCGATCCGCCAGTACCGCCACGGCGCAAACCAGACATAGCGCTCAGCCAGGGTTTCGGGCACGCGGTCGATGCCATGCGTCCCTAACGGCCCGCAGCGCAGCACGCGAAAGAACCCCATCCAGCCGCCGGCCCAAAGTCCATGCCGGGCGATCGCTTCGTGCGCGTATTCGGAACAGGTCGGCAGATGTCGGCAGGAATTGCCCACAAAGCCGGACAGCGTCAGCTGGTAGAGCCGGACGAGCGACGTGCCGAAGACGCGGCCCGGCGTCTTGCGCCACGGGCCGGGCCAGTTGCGTCCTTGTCGAATCGGCCTGGCGCCGTGCGCATGCCGATGTTGGCCGACCACCACAGTCTCCGCGTCGCGTTTCCCTTCAGGATAGATGTGCGCATCGGGCCGGGAACGCAATGCCGTTCCGGCAATCCCGTCACTGCCTCGAACGGCGAACCGGGTACCGGTCGGGCGTCGGCTTCCGACATGCGGCGACGCTGGTCGGCGGCCTCCCCTCGCACCAGTCGCCATGCGGTTTCTCGTCATGCCATTGAAATGTCGCGATCCGCACGACATCGCCCAGGATGTTGAGAAACTGGATCATGGCAGCACTCCTTTGAGCACCGATTAGAGCGCCGCTGGCCTTGCTCTTCAAACGAGTATAACGTCGACGTCAGATAACTCTGAGTTATGCGAATGAAGCGCGGACGCCTCCCCCTGACGGCTCTTAGAAGCTTCGAAGCAGCCGGTCGTCACCTGAGCTTCAGCCGTGCGGCCGAGGAGCTTTATGTTTCGCAGGCAGCGATCAGCCGCCAGATCCGCGAGCTCGAAACATTCCTGCGCCAACCTTTGTTCTTCCGCCATCATCGCCGCGTCGAATTGACCGACACCGGCCGGCGGCTGCTCGAGCAGTTGGTCAGAAGTTTCGGGGGCATCGACAGGCTGCTTTCGGAATTGACGGCGGCCCCGACGCAGTCCGTGGTCCGTGTCAGCGTCGAGCCGTCGCTTGCATCCGTATGGCTGGTGCCGCGGCTCAACCGATTTCGCGAGTTGCGACCCGATATCGACGTTTCCCTTGAGGTCGACCCGAGGTTGATAGAGTTCCGCAGCGATCAGCCTGAACTTGCTCTACGCTTCAGTGCACACGCCACTTCATGGCCACGCAGCGAAGCCGAACAGCTTGCCTCGGTCGTCGATTCACCGGTTCTGTCGCCGGCGCTTCTTGCGTCCGGGCCAGCTCTGGAAAAACCGATCGACCTTGGTCGCTATACATTGCTGCACGAAGAAAACCGTCAGGCTTGGACGCGCTGGTTCGAAGCGGCCGGCGTGACCCCTGAAGCCGTGCCTGCGCGTGGACCGATGCTGGCGGATGCCTCGCTTTCGAAACAGGCAGCCTTGCTTGGACATGGTGTCGCACTGGGCGATCTTTTGCAGATCGGCGAAGAACTTGCGTCCGGCGCGCTGGTCAAGCCTTTCGACATCGACGTTGCGTCCGGCGCCTATTGGCTGGTGGCCAGAAGACTGAATGACCTTTCCGAGCCTGCCAGGGCTTTTGCCGACTGGGTCCGGGCGGAATTCGCCGAAAGCCGGCGTTTTCTTGCCGAGGTTTAGGCCGCCTGTTCCGCCCGCTTCTTCTCGATCTGGCCGATCGCATCGACCACCGCGTCGAAGGTCAGCATGGTCGAGGCGTGGCGCGCCTTGTAGTCGCGCACCGGTTCCAGGTATTTCAGGTCGGCGAAGCGGCCTTCGGGCGGCGGGCCATTTTCCTTCAGCATCTTCAGCATCGTCTCGCGCACGCTGCGCAGTTCTTCGGCGCTGGCGCCGACGATATGCTGCGCCATGATCGAAGACGACGCCTGACCAAGCGCACAGGCCTTCACGTCATGCGCGAAATCGCTGACGACGCCGTCATCCATCTTCAGATCGACGGTCACTGTCGAGCCGCACAGCTTGGAATGTGCTCGTGCGGTTGCGTCGGGCCGGTCGAGCCGGCCGATCCGTGCGATGTTTCCGGCAAAACCCAGAATTTTCGCATTGTAGACGTCGTCGATCATATTTTTCCAATCCGTCGCCACCCAGCGAACAGCGATTGCCGCTCTGGCGTCTTCCTTTCGCCCGGCACGAACATATATAATGGTCGTAGTCGGGTATCGACAAGGCGACCGCAAGTCTCGTCCTGCCCAAATCTGTTCACGCCACTTACGGGCTGGAAACCGGGCGAGTTTCTAACACCCGAAAGGTCGTGGTCCGTTCAACTCGTTCCTCCTGAGAGAGGAACTACGGGAGACGCCTTTATGGACGCCGTTATCAAGAAACTCATGCCGCAGTCGGCCTATATGGAAAAGCCGGTCACCGACCGGCCGAGTGAGGCCGAAGTCGAAGCCGCGGTGCGCACCTTGTTGCGCTGGACCGGCGACAATCCTGACCGCGAGGGCCTGATCGACACGCCGAAGCGCGTCACCAAGGCGTTCCGCGAAATGTTCAACGGCTACGATATGTGCCCGGCCGAGGAGCTTGGCCGCACGTTCGAGGAAGTCGCCGGCTATGACGATCTCGTCATAGTCAAGGACATCACGTTCCACTCGCATTGCGAGCATCACATGGTGCCGATCATCGGCAAGGCGCATGTCGGCTATCTGCCTGACGGCAAGGTTGTCGGCCTGTCCAAGATCGCCCGCGTCGTCGACATCTTTGCCCACCGCCTGCAGACCCAGGAAGCGATGACCGCGCAGATTGCCGGCGTCATCCAGGACGTGCTCAATCCGCGCGGCGTCGCCGTCATGCTCGAGGCCCAGCATATGTGCATGGCCATGCGCGGCATCCGCAAACAGGGCTCCACCACGCTGACCTCGACCTTCACCGGCGTCTTCAAGGATACACCTGAAGAGCAGGTCCGCTTCGTCACCATGGTGCGCGGCGGCGGAACTGATCAGACCCGCGCCGCCTTCGCTAAATAGGGACCGGCGAATGTCGGCATTGGAATTTCCGAAAGCTCCATCTGACAAGAAGGCACTCGAGGAAGGCATCGTCCTTTCACCGCGCTTCGATGCCGGCGGCCTCGTCACTGTCGTCGTCACCGATGCCGAAGACGGCATGCTGCTGATGGTCGCGCATATGAATGCCGAGGCGCTGGCGCTGACACTCGAGACCGGCATCGCGCACTACTGGTCGCGTTCGCGCGACACGCTGTGGAAGAAGGGCGAAACCTCGAGCAATGTCCAGCAGGTCGTCGAGATGCTCACGGATTGTGACCAGGACGCGATATGGTTGCGCGTCAAAGTGCTGGGTCACGAAGCAACTTGTCACACCGGCCGACGTTCATGCTTTTATCGGACGGTGGGGCTGAGCGATGGCAAAGGGACGCTTGCCAACGACGGCAGCAAGCCGTTGTTCGATGCGGAAAAAACGTATCGAAAGCCCAAAACACCATCAGTATGAACCATTCGCAGCACTTCAGCCACGTATATTCATGATTTCGATACGGCCCGCCTGTAGGATGACCGTGGGACAAGGGAGATTGTGATGCTCGACTGGGCGTCATTGCGCAACAGACCTGACGTTCGGGAGGCCAATGGCCTCTCCTCGGCCGCAGGCGCATCCGAAACCAAATCTCCAGGTAAAACAGGGATCTCGCTGGCATTGGGCGGCGGCTGCGCGCGCGGCTGGGCGCATATCGGCGTGCTGCGCGCGCTTGACGAAGCCGGCATCGAAGTGTCGATGATCGCCGGCACCTCGATCGGCGCGCTGGTCGGCGGCTGCTATGTTGCCGGCAAACTTGACGAGCTGGAAGAATTCGCGCGCAGCCTGACCAGGCGGCGCATTTTTGGCCTTCTCGACCTCAATCTACGCGGCAGCGGCCTGTTCGGTGGCATGAAGCTCGACGCACGGCTGCGCGAGCACATAGCCGGCATCCGCTTCGAGGACCTACCAAAACCGTTCGTCTGCGTCGCTGCCGAAATCCGCACCGGCCATGAAATCTGGCTGTCGAGCGGCTCGTTGAGTACCGCCATGCGCGCCTCCTACGCGCTGCCCGGCGTGTTCGAGCCGGTCGCCTGCAATGGGCGCGTGCTGGTCGACGGCGCACTGGTCAATCCGGTGCCGGTCTCGGTCTGCCGTGCCTACGAGCAGCCGCTCGTGGTTGCGGTGAACCTTCACTACGATCTGTTCGGCCGCGCCGCGGTGATCAAGCACAGCGCAGGCGAGCTGATCGTCGAGAGAGACGCGCCAAGGGGTGGCCACGCCGATCCCGAACGTCAGTCGCGCGAGACGCGGCTCGGCATCACCGGCGTCATGGTCGAAGCCTTCAACATCATCCAGGACCGCATTTCGCGCGCCAGGCTGGCCGGCGACCCGCCGGACATGTCGCTGCAGCCGAAGCTCAGCCATATCGGCCTGACCGAATTCCACCGCGCCGACGAAGCGATCCGTATCGGCTACCAGGCAACGATGGCGCAAATCGGCGAACTGACCCGGCTGCAGACCGTCCTCGCTTAGGCCGAGCGGTCAGCGAGCTCTCAGGCAAGCGCCGCGTCGACGATACGAAACTGCACCGTGCGGTTGCCGTTCCAGTGATTGCCCGACAATGAGCCGGCGACGTGCACCGGTTTGCCCCTGTTCTTGAACAGGAATTCGCCAAGCGCAGTATCGACGGCGCGAAAGGCGATCGCCTGGATGCGGCCGCCGCTTTCCGACTGCAGGTCGGCGCGGATATGGTTGGTGCCGACCGCCCGCGCATCAACCAGCCGGTGACGCGGCAGCGCGAACACCGGCGCGACATGCCCGGCGCCGAACGGCCCTGCCCGCTCAAGCGCATCGAGCAGCGCAAGCGTCGCGCCCTCGGCGGCAAGCGCGCCGTCGATCGCCAGGCTCTCCTCGCCTTGCAGCCGGAACACATCCACCGCAGCGCGCTCTTCGAAAAAAGCCCGGAGCGCGCCGAGCTTCGCCCGCTCGACGGTGATGCCTGCCGCCATTCCGTGGCCGCCGCCCTTGACGATCAGCCCGGCATCGGCAGCCTCGCGCACCAGCCGGCCGAGGTCGAAGCCCGACACCGAACGGCCTGACCCCGTACCGACGCCATTGGCGTTGAAGGCGATGGCAAAAGCCGGCCGTCTTGCATGGTCCTTGAGCCGCGAGGCAAGCAGGCCGACAATGCCCGGATGCCAGTTGCTGCTGGCTGTGACCACGATGGCCGGACCATTGCCGCCGGCAAGCTCGGCGTCGGCCTCTGAGCGCGCCGCGGCCAGCATCTCCTGCTCCATCGACTGCCGCTCCTGGTTGAGCCGGTCGAGCGTCTCGGCGATGGTGCGGGCCTCGACCGGGTCGTCGGTTGCAAGCAGGCGGCTGCCAAGTGCTGCGTCGCCGATGCGCCCGCCGGCGTTGATGCGCGGACCGATCAGAAAGGCCAGATGGAAAGTGCTGATCGGCTCGCCGATACGCGAGACCCGCGCCAGTGCCGCCAGCCCTTCGTTCCTCTGCTGCCGCGCCACCTGTAGCCCCTTGACCACGAAGGCCCGGTTGATGCCGGTGAGCGGCACCACGTCGCAGACGGTGCCCAGCGCCACCAGATCGAGCAGGCCAAGCAGGTCCGGCGCTGCGGCGTCCGGCAGCCGGCTGCGCAGGATCTTCGCCGTCTGTACCAGGCACAGGAAGACGACGCCGGCGGCGCAAAGATGGCCTTGCCCGGAAAGATCGTCCTCGCGATTAGGATTGACGACCGCAGCCGGCGCCGGCAATGGCCCGCCGACCTGATGGTGATCGAGCACCACGATGTCGGCGCCGGCGGCCTTCGCCGCGTCGATGGAAGCGGCACTGTTGGTGCCGCAATCGACGGTGACGATCAGCGTCGCGCCGCGCGAGACGAGTTCGCGCATCGCTTCCGGATTGGGGCCGTAACCCTCGAAGATGCGGTCCGGTATGTAGATCTCCGACGGCACCGAGAAATGTGCGAGAAAGCGCTTGAGCAGCGCCGATGAGGCGGCGCCGTCGACATCGTAGTCGCCAAAGATCGCCACCTTTTCCCTGGCCATCACCGCCTGGGCGATGCGAGAGGCCGCCTTGTCCATGTCGGTCAGCGATGCCGGGTCGGGCAGCAGGTTGCGGATGGTCGGATCCAGGAACCGCTCGGTCTGCTCGGCGGTGACGCCGCGCCCGGCCAGCACGCGTGCCACGATGTCGGGCACGCCATAGCCTTGCGCGATGGCGAGCGCAGCCATGTCCTGACGCTCGGTCAGCCGGTGTTCCCAGGAAACGCCGGTGGCCGACTGCCTGACATCTAGGAAAAAGCGTCTTTCCCCCGTCACGTGACGCGCCGTCTGCAATTTGTCATTGCGCACAATATGCAACGGCTAACTGAGTCGAAATCAAAACTTTTCCAGATCCTGGTGCCTGGCCTTGATTTCGCGCACGGTTCGCGACGACGAGCGCAGCACGATCGTGTGCGTGGTAATGAAATTGCGGCCGAACTTGACGCCGGCCAGCATATTGCCGTCGGTGACGCCGGTCGCGGCAAACAGCACGTCGCCGCGTGCCATGTCTTGCGTGTGGTAGATCCGTTTCGGGTTGGAGATCCCCATGTTCGCCGCGCGCGCCAGCTTTTCCGGCGTGTCAAGGATCAGCCTGCCCTGCATCTGGCCGCCGGTGCAGCGCAAGGCCGCCGCCGCCAGCACGCCCTCCGGCGCACCGCCGGTGCCGAGATAGATGTCGATGCCGGTTTCGTCCGGGTCGGTGGTGTGGATGACGCCGGCGACATCACCGTCGCCGATCAGCCGGATCGCGGCGCCTGTCGCCCGCACGGCTTCGATCAACGCGCCATGGCGCGGCCGGTCGAGGATGCAGGCGGTGATCTCTGCCACCGGAACGCCCTTGGCCCTGGCCAGGCTGGCAATATTTTCGGCCGGCGAGGCATCGATGTCGATGATGCCATCGGCATAGCCCGGGCCGATGGCGATCTTGTCCATATAGACGTCCGGCGCGAACAGAAGGCTGCCTTTTTCGGCAATGGCGATGACGGCCAACGCATTGGGCAGGTTCTTGGCGCAGATCGTCGTGCCTTCGAGCGGATCGAGCGCGATGTCGACAGCCGGGCCTTTGCCTGTACCGACCTCCTCGCCGATATAGAGCATCGGCGCCTCGTCGCGCTCGCCCTCGCCGATCACCACCGTGCCGTTGATGGCGAGACGATTAAGCTCCTGGCGCATGGCGTCGACCGCGACCTGATCGGCGGCTTTCTCGTCGCCGCGTCCGCGCAATCTGGCGGCCGCGACCGCGGCGCGTTCGGTGACGCGCACCAATTCCATGGTCAGTATCCGGTCGAGGCCGGCGACAATGTTCTGGGCCACATTCATCGATGGATAATCCTCGTTGGCACTTTGTTTTTATGCATGTCGTTGTCCCAAAACCGCCGCACACTTTTGGGCGACATGCATTAGCCTCCCGCCAGAGACGCGCTTCTTGTGTCAAAGCCTCGTGACAACAGCAAGACCTGCGCTGGACCTTTTTGAAAGCGCAGCAATATCAATCGATTAAAGGGAAAACTTGAGACTGCTATCCGGCCCGCTCGATGCGGATGACTTGCGGCTTGTCGGTCAGAAGGCTGTCCCTGGTGATGCCGTCGACGGCCTTGCGCACCGCCGCCTCGGTCGTCTCGTGGGTGACCAGGATGACTGTCTTCTGTGCCTCGGTTTCCGGCCCTGCGGCATGTTGCACGATCGATTCCAGCGAAATGTCGTTGTCGGCCATGCGTTTGGCGATCGCGGCGAAAACGCCGAGGCGGTCGTGCACGGTCAGCCGGATGAAATAACCGCCGGCATGGCTGCGCATCTGCGCCTTTTTGTAGGGCTTCAATTCCTTCGCCGGCCGGCCGAAGACCGGGCCATGCTGGAAGCCAGGCCGGCTCTTGGCAATGTCGGCAATGTCGCCGATCACCGCCGAAGCGGTGGCGTTGCCGCCGGCACCGGGGCCGGAAAGCAGCAATTCGCCGAGGATGTCGGTTTCGATCGCGACCGCATTGGTGACACCGTGCACCTGCGCGATGACCGAGGCCGTCGGCACCATGGTCGGGTGAACGCGCTGCTCGATACCGCTTTCGGTGCGTTGGGCGACGCCAAGCAGCTTGATCCGGTAGCCGAGATCGCCGGCCGCGCGGATATCGGCCTGGCTGATGTTGGAGATGCCCTCCATGTAGATGTCATTGGCCGCAATCCTCGTGCCGAAGGCAAGGCTGGTCAGGATCGACAGCTTGTGCGCGGTGTCGTGGCCCTCGATGTCGAAGGTCGGGTCGGCTTCGGCATAGCCCAGCCGCTGGGCGTCCTTCAGGCAGGCATCAAAGGACAGGCCCTCGGCTTCCATGCGCGTCAAAATATAATTGCAGGTGCCGTTGAGGATGCCGAAGACGCGGGTCACCGAATTGCCGGCCATCGCCTCGCGCATCGTCTTGATGACCGGAATGCCGCCGGCCACCGCCGCTTCGTAGTTGAGCAGCACACCCCTCTTTTCCGCGATCTCGGCCAACGACACGCCGTGCTTGGCAAGCAGTGCCTTGTTGGCGGTGACGACATGGCGGCCGGCCTCGAGCGCTGCCTTCACCGAGGACCGTGCCGCGCCCTCGTCGCCGCCGATCAGCTCGACGAATACATCGATCTCGGCGGTCTGCGCCATCTTGACGGCGTCGTCGAACCACTGTGCTGTGCCAAGATCAACGCCGCGGTCGCGTTTGGGATCGCGGGCCGAAACCGCCGACACGACGATGTCGCGTCCGCACTGCCGCGTCAGTTCCGCCGCTTTGTCGCGCAGCACGCGAGCCACCGACGCACCGACGGTGCCGAGGCCGGCAATTCCAACACGCAACGCTTCAGCCATGTCCGGCGACGCCCCATTCGGTCGATTGATGTGTAGAAAACTCAGCGATGCGCGGCGAGCGGTACGACGTTATTCGGCTGCTTGGCGCTGGATGCGAGGAAGCGTTTGATGTTGCGCGCTGCCTGACGGATCCGGTGCTCGTTTTCGACCAGCGCGATGCGCACGTGATCGTCGCCATGCTCGCCGAAGCCGACGCCCGGCGCCACCGCGACGTCGGCGTGCTCGATCAGGAGCTTGGAGAATTCAAGCGAGCCGAGGTGCTTGAACGGCTCCGGGATCGGCGCCCAGGCGAACATCGACGCCGCCGGTGCGGGAATGGTCCAGCCGGCACGGCTGAAGGCGTCGACCATGACATCGCGGCGTTTGCGGTAGACCTCGCGCACTTCGGCGATATCGGCACCGTCGCCGTTGAGTGCATGCGCGGCCGCCACCTGGATCGGTGTGAAGGCGCCGTAGTCGAGATAGGATTTCACCCGCGTCAGCGCCGAGATCAGCCTTTCATTGCCGACCGCAAAACCCATGCGCCAGCCCGGCATCGAAAAGGTCTTCGACATCGAGGTGAACTCGACCGCGACGTCGATCGCGCCCGGCACCTGCAGCACCGAAGGCGGCGGATTGCCGTCGAAATAAATCTCCGAATAGGCAAGGTCCGACAGGATGATGATGTCGTTCTTCCTGGCGAAAGCCACCACCTCCTTGTAGAAATCGAGCGAGGCGACCAGTGCCGTCGGGTTGGACGGATAATTGAGGATCAGCGCCAGCGGCTTCGGGATCGAATGGCGGATGCCGCGCTCCAGCGCCGGGATGAAACCGTCGTCCGGTTCGACCTGCAGCGAGCGGATGACGCCGCCCGACATGATGAAGCCGAAGGCGTGGATCGGATAGGTCGGATTGGGGCACAGGATCACATCGCCGGGGGCGGTGATCGCCTGCGCCATATTGGCAAAGCCCTCCTTTGACCCGAGCGTCGCCACCACCTGGCTGTCCGGGTCGAGCTTCACGCCGAAACGGCGGGCATAATAATTGGCCTGGGCACGGCGCAGGCCCGGAATGCCGCGCGACGACGAATAGCGGTGCGTGCGCGGATCACGCACTACCTCGCAGAGTTTGTCGACGATGGCCTTGGGCGTCGGCAGGTCCGGATTGCCCATGCCAAGGTCGATGATGTCGGCGCCACGCGAGCGGGCACTGGCCTTCAGCCGGTTGACCTGTTCGAAGACATAGGGCGGAAGCCGGCGGACCTTGTGAAATTCTTCCATGGCAGTTCCAGACAGTTAGGTTGCGGTCGCGCGTATAAGCTTATTTGCAACTAGGGTCGAGAGCGGGGTCGCATTTGCCTTCGATCTGCTTCAGCGCCTCGGCGCCGTGTTTTTTTGCCAGCTGGTCCAGCGCTGCCTGGTCCGCGACCTTGACGCCGCCGCCCTTCGCGGACTGGCCCTGCTCCTCGGCCTTCAGCTGGGCGAGCTTGGCGTTCTTTTCCTCGTCGGTGAATTGCTCGGCCGCCACCTGCGGCGGGATGTTCAGGTTTGGATACGAACCGGTGTCCTTCGCGCCGGCGACGCCAGTGGCGGGCGCTGCACCTTCTATGTTGCTGCTCGTGCAACCGGCCATCGCCAGCAGGACGACTGCCATGCGGCAAAAACGACCAGTGCCGGAAAAAACGTTCTTGCCAATATTAATCGTCATATTGTTTTCCTGGCGGCCGGGTTAGAGCACGTTGGACCCTGTCAGATATCCCATGGTAATATGTCAACAAAACGCTTCGGGAGGAACCCCGCGAACCATGTGCAAAACACCCGATTCGGGCAAAGCGGAAGATGACCAACCTTCGACGGTCGAGCAATATCTGGTTAAGGACCCGGAACGCTTTGCTCTGAACATGGCCCGCATGATCGAGCAGGCCGGCAAGGCCGCCTCGGCATGGGCCGAGCCGCGGGAAAAGGGCGAGGTGCGCGATCATGTCGCCGAGCCGGTCGTCGACATGGTGAAGACGTTCTCCAAACTCACCGAATACTGGCTCTCCGACCCGCAGCGCGCGCTGGAGGCGCAGACACGATTGTTTTCCGGCTATATGACCGTCTGGGCCAATGCCGTTCAGCGCATCGGCGCCGGTGCCGAGGAGACCGAGGATGCGGTCAAGCCCGAGCGCGGCGACAAGCGTTTCCAGGACCCGGAATGGGGCCGCAACGCCTTTTTCGATTTCCTCAAACAGGCGTATCTCGTCACCTCGCGCTGGGCGGCCGAACTGGTCGAGCACGCCGACGGTCTGGACGAGCACACCCGCCACAAGGCCAGCTTTTATGTCAGGCAGGTGTCCAACGCCATCTCGCCGTCGAATTTCATCCTGACCAATCCGGAATTGTTTCGCGAGACCGTCGCCTCGAACGGCGAAAACCTGGTGCGCGGCATGAAAATGCTGGCCGAGGACATTGCCGCAGGCAAGGGTGACCTGAAGCTGCGGCAGGCGGATTATTCACCCTTCGAGATCGGCAAGAATCTCGCCACCACGCCCGGCAAGGTGGTCGGCCGCAGCGACGTCGCCGAAATCCTGCAATACGAGCCGGCGACCGAGACCGTGCTCAAGCGGCCGCTGCTGATCTGCCCGCCATGGATCAACAAATACTACATCCTCGACCTCAACCCGCAAAAATCCTTCATCCGCTGGGCGGTCGAGCAAGGCCACACGGTCTTCGTCATCTCCTGGATCAATCCGGACGAGCGGCACGGCGCCAAGAGCTGGGAGGCCTATATCAGGGAGGGCCTGCAATACGGCCTCGACACGATTGAAAAGGCCACCGGCGAAAAGGACGTCAATGCCATCGGATATTGCGTCGGCGGCACGCTGTTGGCGGCAGCGCTGGCCTTGATGGCGCAGGAAGGCGACCACCGCATCAAATCGGCGACCTTCTTCACCACGCAGGTCGATTTCACCTATGCCGGCGACTTGAAAGTGTTCGTCGACGAGGAGCAAGTCGCGGCCGTTGAAAAGGCAATGAGCGAAAAAGGCTATCTCGACGGCACCAAGATGGCGACTGCTTTCAACATGCTGCGCTCGGGCGACCTGATCTGGCCCTATGTCGTCAACAATTACATGCGCGGCAAGGATCCCCTGCCCTTCGACCTGCTCTACTGGAACGCCGATTCGACCCGCATGGGCGCTGCCAACCATTCCTTCTACCTGCGCAATTGCTATCTCGAGAACAGGCTTTCGCAAGGCATGATGGAGTTGGCGGGCCGCACGGTTTCGCTGAAGGATGTCACCATCCCGGTCTACAACCTCGCCTCGAAGGAGGATCACATCGCGCCGGCTCTGTCGGTGTTCCTCGGCTCGAAATATTTCGGCGGCGAGGTCGACTACGTCGTGGCCGGCTCCGGCCACATCGCCGGCGTCGTCAATCCGCCAGCGGCGCAGAAATACCACTACTGGACCGGCGGCAAGCCGGCTGGGGACTTCGACCAGTGGTTCGCCGGGGCCACTGACCATCCCGGCTCCTGGTGGCCGCACTGGCAGCGCTGGATCGAAGCCAGGGACAATACCCGCGTACCGGCCCGCAAACCGGGCGAGCATATGCAAGTTCTAGGCGAAGCCCCCGGCACCTATGTCAAGGTGCGTGTGTAACCATCTGTAATGTGTGGTGAGTTGACGCGCCGCCAAAAGCGGGCGAAATGGTGTCGTCAACCCTGAGCAGCCTTGATTCATCCTCTAGCCGCCAAATTACTTTGAGGCTTGCAGATTTGACACAGGTCTCGTTTCCGGTTCGGGGAACAAGGGTCATTTCGACGAGACGTTTCGACGCCGCGCCAATGACGAACCGGTCGGATATCGAGGGGGAATTTTGTTTTGAGATCAGCAGGATCGCGCCTCGCGAAGGGAGAAAGCCGCGCCATTGTGGCGGCGCTTTTCTCGGTGCTTCTGGCGTCCTGCACCTCTGCCGGCGACCCGACCATGTCGGTCGGCATGCCAGGCTATAATGCCTCGGCCACCGAAATCAGCACGGCCGCCGGTGCGCCCCAGGCCAGCACGGCCGCCTCATCGTCGCAGATGACAACCGCACAAATGACGATGAATGCAGAGGGCGACGCCAACCTTCCCGAGCAGGTCGCCTATGTGCCAATGGCCAAGCCAGGGGCCAAGTCCGATGCCGGCTTCCCGATCGCCGTTCCCACGGCGGCCGAGACGATCGCGGGACATTCGCCGCAACCGCTGCAACCAAACGCCGAGGCGGCTGAACAGGCCAACGCTGTTGCGCAGAACAGTGCCGCCGCCGATGCCGGCGCATCGAAGCCCAATGCCAAGGCCGCCGCGCCGGCGATGAACAACCCGGTCTATGTGACCGCCGGCGAGATGCCGCAGCCACAGGCCTATGCACCGAAGAAAAACTTCCTGGCCTCGCTGTTCAGCGCTACGCCTGCTTCGGCGGCATCGCCGGCCAACAGCAGATCGGGCGGGCAGCCAGCGGTCTTGCAGGCCAAGGCGACGCCCGCGGCAAAGCCCACCGTCACCCTGGCCTCGGCCAATCCGGCTGAAAAGCCGGTGCAGTTGGCATCGGCCGGCGATACTAGCCACTTCACGGCCGATGCGCTGCCCGGCGTGCGCCAGACGGCACTGTTCGAGATCAAGCGCAAATCCGGCCTCGACGATGAGAGCGACGTCGACCTCAACGAGGACGAAGGTTCGGGTGGCGCCTACCAGGTCGCCTCCGCCGCCGGCCTCGCCCGGCTGGCACCCAACGGTCTCCTGAAACAGAACGAAAGCGTCGATGTCGCCTGCTTGAAGCCGTCGCTGGTTCGCGTGCTGAAGACGATCGAAGGCCACTACGGGCGCAAGATGACGGTCACCTCCGGCTATCGCGATCCGGCCCGCAACCGCCGCGCCAACGGTGCCAAGAACTCGCTGCACATGTACTGCGCCGCCGCTGACATCCAGGTCCCCGGCGTCTCGAAATGGGAGCTGGCGAGCTACATCCGCACCATGCCGGGCCGCGGTGGCGTCGGCACCTACTGCCACACCGAATCCGTCCACGTCGATGTCGGCCCCGAGCGCGACTGGAACTGGCGTTGCCGCAGGCGCGGCTAGGGCGAGGTTCTTCGGGCACTGCGAAGTCCCCTCGGCGACGTTGCATCATGCCGCAAAACCAGCTTGGCTGTCGGAAAGACGCGGTTTGGAGCCAAAGGAAAAAAGTTGTCGCAGCCGGCAGCAGACGGGTTGCCGGTTTGTCGCGACGCAACTATAAGCGCTCACATCTGAACGCGCCCATCGTCTAGCGGTCAGGACACCGCCCTTTCACGGCGGTAACAGGGGTTCGATTCCCCTTGGGCGTACCAGAGACCTCAAGTACTTAGCACATGCCATCGCTAACGCGCTGCGTGACCTTGCCGGACCACCACTCTGATGAGGATGTCGGCAAAGGCTGCCAGACAACTTGAAGATTATGTCGACGGCTCCCTACGCCCGCAGTCCCCTCGCCTCGCCGCCGCGCTTGCGCGGAACCATCATGTCCCTGGCCAGCAGGCCGCTCACCCGGCAAAAGGCCATGAAGGCCCGCCATGCGTCTTCGGTCTCGACGATGTCCACCGTGGCGCCGAAACAGGCGTTGAACGCGGCCTGGTAGGTTGGCCCCTTCCGGCGGACCGGCCACGTTTGCAGGAAATCGAGCGCCTGCTCGACACTGTAGATTTCCTCGACCGGCTGGCCGGGCACAGGCGCGATCCGCACCGGCACCTCGAATTGCAGTCTGTCCATTCGATCTCTCCCGAACCGACGCCCCCGCCGCAACGCCGTTCGTCGCAAAAAGTTGCCGTGACGGCTAATGCTTGGGCCGACTTCTCGCCTGGAAATGTGTCGTCACTGCGGTAGCCAAATGAACCCGGCGGAAGCACGGGCCGCTGCAGGCAAGGAGAATGCCCCTGGGCGTGAATATCGCCGGTCTTCGGCCTCCGTAGGCAGTTCGTCCTTGAACCTTGCGCTTTCCAGTGCCAAATCTGGGGGAATTTCTCTCGCGGGGCTCAGCCAGGCCTCGCATCCCTGCAAGACGGATAAAAATGGTCACCTATCTCGACGCCGCCACGGCACCGCTCAGAAACACCGGCCAGATCCGTCTTTACGACGAGGAAGGCTTTATCGGCATGCGCAAGGCTTGCGATCTCACCGCGCGCTGCCTCGACGAACTGGTACCGATTGTGGCGCCCGGCGTCACCACCGAAGCGATCGATCGCTTCGTCTTCGAGTTCGGGATGGACCATGGCGCGCTTCCGGCGACGCTCAACTACCGTGGCTACACGAAATCATCCTGCACCTCGATCAACCACGTCGTCTGTCACGGCATACCCGACAGCAAGCCGTTGAAGGATGGCGACATCGTCAATATCGACGTCACCTATATCCTCGACGGCTGGCATGGCGACTCCTCGCGCATGTATCCGGTGGGTACGATCAAGCGTGCCGCGGAGCGGCTGCTGGAAGTCACGTATGAGTGCCTGATGCGCGGCATCGCGGCAATCAAGCCGGGCGCCCGAACCGGCGCCATCGGCGCCGCCATCCAGACCTATGCCGAAGCCGAGCGTTGCTCGGTGGTGCGCGATTTCTGCGGCCACGGGGTTGGCCGGCTGTTTCACGACGCGCCGAATATCCTGCATTACGGCAGCGCCAGCGAAGGCGTCGAGATGCGGCCGGGCATGATCTTCACCGTCGAGCCGATGATCAATCTCGGCCGGCCGCATGTGAAAGTGCTGTCGGACGGCTGGACCGCGGTGACGCGCGACCGTTCGCTGTCGGCGCAGTACGAGCACACGATCGGCGTCACCGAAACCGGCTGCGAGATCTTCACGCTGTCGCCAAAAAACCTCGACCGCCCCGGCCTGCGGGCCTAGTGTCTGGCAGATCGGGCGTTACCGTGCCCGGCAAATGCTGGGTGGGGCAGCCATGAACGGCGACGACGACGAGCGGACCTTCTTTCCCGAAAGGCCGGTGCGATCGCCCGCGAAGGCGGTGGCCGCCGACAAGCCGCATTATCTCGGCCATCGCGACCGCTTGCGCGAGCGCTTCGCCGCCGGTCCCAACACCCTCCCCGACTACGAACTGCTCGAGCTTTTGTTGTTTCGGCTGATCCCGCGCGCCGACACCAAGCCGGTCGCCAAGGCATTGCTGGCGCGCTTCGGCACGTTGGCCGAAGTGCTCGGCGCGCCTGTCGAGCGGCTGCAGGAGGTGAAGGGCATCGGCCCGGCGGTGGCGCTCGACCTGAAGGTGGTTGCTGCAACGGCGCAGCGCATGGCGCGCGGCGAGATCGCCGGCCGCGAGCTTTTGTCAACCTGGACGCAGGTTCTCGAATACTGCCGGTCGGTCATGGCCTTCGAGGAGCGCGAGCAGTTCCGCATCCTGTTCCTCGACAAGAAGAACGCGCTGATCGCCGACGAAGTGCAGCAGGTCGGCACCGTTGACCACACGCCGGTCTATCCGCGCGAGGTGGTCAGGCGCGCCTTGGAGCTCTCGGCGACGGCGATTATTCTGGCTCACAACCATCCATCGGGCGATCCGACGCCGTCGCGCGCCGACATCGAGATGACCAAGCTGATCATCGAGACGGCCAAACCGCTTGGCATTGCCGTTCACGATCACATCATCATCGGCAGGAAAGGCCACTCCAGCATGAAGGGCCTGCTGCTTATTTGAGGCTTATTGTTACCGGCCTGGCCTGCCACGCGCATATTGATGCGACGCTCAACGCCGATCGCGCCGGTAAATGCGGGGACTGGCGCTCAGCTGGCTGTGCGCAGCCGCCGGGATCGAACAAAGGCCTTTAGTCCGTCGGAATCGAGCGCGTAGCCGAAGGCATAACCCTGCAACATGTCGCAGCCCAGGCCTTTGAGTATCCGTGCGTGCTGCATCGTCTCGACACCTTCCGCCACGACCTCGATACCCAAGGACTTGCCGATGTCAATGATTGACGAGACAACCTGCCTTCTTTGCGGCGATTTGACGATTGGGGTGACCAGCTGCCGATCTATCTTTAGCCGGCGAGGCTGCAACTTGAGCAAACTGACTATCGAAGCGTAACCAGTACCAAAATCGTCTATTTCGATGTCAATCCCGAGTTCTTTTATCTGCTCGATATTCCAGGTGACAAGGTCGTCGTTCTCGTCCAGGAAAATTGACTCAACAAGCTCGAATGAAACTGTCCCTTTTTCGATATTTTGTTCTCGCAAGCTCTTGATGAGCTCCTCATCTTGAAGGCGTCGCGCCGAAACATTGACCGATACCCGCGGAATGTGGAGTCCCGCAGCGGACCATTCTTTGAAGTCCAAAAGCGACTGCTTCAATATGGCTTGGTCGATGATCGAGACCACATTCAGTTCTTCCGCAATTCTCAGGAAGACATCGGGCGCCAAAATACCCTTTTCTGGATGTCTCCACCTCGCCAGCGCCTCAACCCCCACGATTTCGAGCGTCTTTGCGTCAAATTGGGGCTGGTAGAAGGGGATGAACTCGTTGCGCTCGAGGCCGCCGAGAATTTCGTCGGCAATCCGCTTTGTATCGACGATTTCGCTTTGCATCGCGTCGGTGAAGAATTCGTATCGATTGCGCCCACGCCTCTTTGCTCGGTAAAGCGCGATATCGGCGTTTACCAGCAGGTGTTTGGCTTCGATATTTTTTCCGTTGTCGACTGCGATTCCCACGCTGACACCAAAACGGCATCGATGGCCCTGGTAGTAGACCGGTTCGCGCATCTGGCTGATGACGCGGTCAGCGAGCAGCGCCAGTTGCTTGGTATCGTCGCGCACCACGCACAGAACGATGAATTCGTCTCCCCCGATGCGGGCGACGAATCCCTCGTCGCCGACCTTCGATCTGAGGACTGTTGACGCGTGAACCAACATTGCGTCACCGGCGGCGTGGCCCAGCGTATCATTGATGTGCTTGAACCGATCCAGATCGATGTGAAGCAGTGCCGCATGCCCGCCTGAGCGCCTGGCGTTTGCCGCGTAATCTTCCAGTACCTGGTCGAGGTAACGCCGGTTGGGCAAGCCGGTCAACGAGTCATGAAGCGCGATGTGCTCTATGCGCGCTTTGGCCGACTCGAGTTCTGCATTTTTCGACTCGGACAGCTGTTTTGCTCGAACCAGATCCTGGTTCAGCAGGACATCGGCTGTAACGTCCCATTCCGCGCCTATCATTTTTGGAGTGTTGTTTGCGACCCGGTAAACGATCGCCTTGGACCGGACATGACGGACCTCGCCATCCGGACGCACAATCCGGTACTCCGACAAATAGGGTCGTCCGCTGGCCACCGCGCTGTCGAAATCTGCGTTGGCGGTAGCCAAATCATCTGGGTGGATTGCACCCGCCCAGTCTATGTAGCCCCGGTGCTCCCCGGTTGATTTGCCATATATTTCATTTACGCGATCATCCCACGTAAGCTCGTTGGTCGCGAGATCGTGTTCCCAAACCCCAATAGCCGAGGCTTCCAGAGCGAGTTCCAGGCGTCGTGACAATCGACGCAATTCCGCATAATTGCGCTGTCTTTCGCCGATCAGGCGACCTGTGACCAGGAAGGGGAACACAACCAAGGCCCCGGCCGTCGCCATGATCGCGCGCAATAACCATGCGTTACTTGGCGTCGAAGGCCAGCCATTTTTGGGAATGGCCGCGATCTGCCACGAACCGGACGGGAGCAAAACGTCGGCCGTCACCGGATCGCTTTTGCCGATCCGCTCATTGCCGTAGAATTGGTCTCCATTTTGGCCGAGAGCGTCCCTGCCGATCAGCGCTATGTCAATCCCGAGATCGTCGTCAAGCAGCCCGCTCGCCCGATAGAGACGCTGCACGTCGACAACGGCGGAAATGATGCCCCAGAACCTTTCCGTATTGCCCGCGCTCCGCACGAAAACCGGAAAGCGACCGATAAAGCCTTGTCCTCCCTGCTTCAGATCGACGGGACCGGCAAGCACCAGCTTGCGTTCGTCTCGCGCCCTTAGCGCAGCCGCACGCTGCCGCTCGTTCTTGCGGTAATCGAGGCCCATCGCCTGCTCGTTACCCTCCATCGGGTACATCAGGGAAACGACCAGATCGGGCGCGCCGGCAATATTGTTCAATTGCGAGTTCGCGCCAAACAGATTACTCGCCAGCGAAGCGAAGCGTTGCTGTCCCATATAGGGCTCGGTTACGACCGCAGCGACCAGTCCATGCACGAGTTGAAGGTTTCCGTTGATATTGCCTTCGAGCTTGGCGCGGATGAGGTTGACCTTGGTCAGCACGTCCGCACGGACGGCCTGGTCCGAGACGATCTTGTTCTGGTGCTCCGCGAACGCTGCGCTGATAAGGATGACGACAAACGCGATCGCCGCCGGAATATTTGCCGACGAAAAGACGGCCTCCTTAATGCCGCCGAACCTAGCGCGGAAAAAAGCCAATAGGCGATTCCTCAATTGCCATTTCAGGTTCTCGGGTCGACCCGATGAGGAATATTAGCGTTCAATGTTTAATTTGACCTTCACACTCCTGAAAAATTTCGCATTTTCCGATGGCTGACGCCGGCTGTTATGTCGACATCGACACCACCGCCCGCGCGATGTTGAAGGCAGGCTGCATGAAGCGGACCAACATGAAACGAGATCAGCCTTGCTCGGAAGACCGCAGACACGAGCGCCATTGCACACCTCGATGCTCCGACCCGAGTACGTCAAGAGCGTTGACCTTGGGCTAGTGGCCCTCAATCGACTTGTGAGACACAAGATATGGTATCTTGCCGACGCTCCGCTTCGTCGCGCCAATGGAATAGGCCATCGGTATCTTGGGAGAGTTCTCTGGCAGGCCGTACATATCCTTGCCGGCCCGCACTGCAAATGAAAAGTGCTGCCACGAAACCGTGTCATGCTCATTGAGAAAATCGAGCGTCAGACCAGCTGAAATCAGCGCGTTCACCACGTCACTGATCGGATGGATCCACTCATAATAGCGAGGATGCTTCAAGATACGATTGTCGCCGGTGTAGGTCAGTTCCTCGTTCCAGGCGAGCGGCCGAGCTATCGGCGTTCGCCAGTCGTGCTTCAACTCCAGGGCCGCGGCCTTTCGATCGCACTGAAACATCAATGGATGGCCCTCGGCCATGTAGAGCCGGCCGCCGGGTCGCAGGAGACTGGCAACCACCCGCGCCCAGCGGAACACGTCGTCCAGCCAGTTTACCGAACCCCAGGTAACGTAAGCGATGTCAAAGGTCCGGCCGAGCGCTTCGACGGCCTCGAACAGGGGCGCTTCCACGAAACGTACGTCGGTGCCTGCCTTCGCAGCGAAATCCCGCGCCGCCGCGATCGCTGTCGGTGAAAAGTCGAGGCCGGTCACGCTGCCTGCGCCGAGATTCTTCAGGCTGATCGTGTCAAGCCCGATGTGACACTGCAGGTGGACGATATCCTTGCCGGCAATATCGCCGACCTCGCGCGTTTCCAATTCATAGAGATTGGATCCGCCTGCCAGCACATTCTCGATGTGGTAGCTGCCCGTTGTGTCGGTCGAGTGCAGTTCGGCCCGATCATCCCAATTAAGGCGGTTCGCCCCCAGAAACGGTTCCAATTTCCCCCCAACCCTGACTGACGCATGGTAAACAAGTCGTTAAAACACCTTTGCAGCGAAAGTATCGCGCGTCAATCCGGACCGGTCGTCTCTTAAACAAGCTTCGGCGGCAATCAAGACGAGCAAGAGCGTCTCGTCTCAAGAACTGCGATCCACGACCAATGTTTTCACCGGATCGAGAAAAGAATGAGCCTGTCCGCGCCGCTGGCACGTCGCCGCTGACCAAGCCCACTGCGGCTTTGGATCGCTCGATCACCATCAAGTGATCCAGGCGTGCCGGTGCCGAATGGAACATAAAGCCCGGAATTCAGTTAGATAGCCGGATTTGGCTGGAGTACCGCCAGATGCGGAAACTCCGGCCGGGCAAGGGCACTGCCGTAACACGGAGTGAGCGGCTTCGGGCGCATCTCGCCGGACTCAGGCACCACCTTGCCGAACTCGGGAGCCACAAACGCTCCCAATGGAGGATGCCATGAACCAGTGGACAAACGCCAGGCTCTGTGACGTAGCCAACCTGATCCTTGGGGCAATTCTGTTCTTCTCTCCCTGGATCTTCGCCTTTGCGGCAGGCCCGCAGACGCAGAACGCCCTCGGCAGCGGAATCTTGATTGTCGTGCTTTCGATTGCCGCCCTCGCGGCATTTGCCGTGTGGGAAGAGTGGGTGAACCTTGTCGTCGGACTGTGGGTTCTCGTATCGCCCTGGGTGCTTGGATTCCAGGCGACCACGGCGATGACCGTGCATGTCGTGATCGGCATTCTGGTCGCCGTCCTGGCCGCGATCGAGCTCTGGATGATGTACCAGAACCCTCCGACCCAGTCCGCCGCCTAGCAGGCGCAGCCAGCCAGCGCCCTTTTTTGGGCCTGACGGATCGATGTGTCGTCTGCCGGCCTCTCGGCAACAGCTGCCGGAGGCCGTATTGGGGGTTGTTGGACGAGAACTGAGAAGGATTGCGCATTATGGTCGGTGACAATCCGCGTTCGACGGCCAGGATTGCGGGACATCCCATTCATCCGATGCTAGTGCCGTTTCCGATCGCCTGCTTCGTCGGCACCCTGCTGACGGATCTGGCCTATTGGCGAACGGCGGAGATGATGTGGGCGGACTTCTCCGCTTGGCTGGTTACCGTCGGAGTGATCATGGGCTGCCTTGCAGCGATCGTGGGGTTGATCGATTTTCTGGCTAATCCGCTGATAAGGGCACAGCCCCCTGCCTGGCCGCACGTGCTCGGTAATCTGCTGGCGCTGGTGTTGTCCGTGATCAACATGCTCGTGCACACCCGCGATGCATGGACCTCCATCGTTCCCACCGGCTTGATCCTCTCGGCGGTTGTCGTGCTCATCCTCATCTTCACTGGTTGGCTGGGCTGGTCCATGGTGTACCGGCATCACGTCGGAGTGGCGGATTGATGCGCGTAGCAAGCTCCATCAGACAGGCCGGGCGCATCGCGGCGTCCATCCTTACTTGCACTGCGGTGATCACCCTCGCAGCGTGCAGCGGCAACGACCCGGATCCCGGCAGTCAGATAGGGCCGAATCCAAACCTGCCCGAGCCGATCCAATATTTCTTCCCGCCCATGCATCTCGCTTCCGTGGTCGGGTGGAAGAACGACGAAAGGCCGACCGCTGCGCAGGGGCTCCAGATCCAGGCTTTTGCCAACGGCTTGCAGCATCCGCGCTCGCTTTATGTGCTGCCCAATGGCGACGTCCTGGTGATCGAGTCCAAGGCGCCGGGCGGCGAACCGATCAAACGGCCCAAGGATTTGGTGATGGGCTGGATCGAATCGTGGGTCACCTCGGGCGGCGACAGCGGCCCAAGCAACCGCATCACCTTGCTGCGCGACGCCGACGGAGATGGCAAGCCCGAGCTGACCAGCGTCTTCCTCGACCACCTGAGCTCGCCCTTCGGCGTGGCGCTGGTGGGAAGCGATCTCTACGTCGCCAACACTGATTCCATTGTTCGCTATCCCTACACCACCGGCGACACCAAGATCACCGCGCCCGGAACGCCGCTCACCGCCCTGCCCGGCGGCCCGATCGACCACCATTGGACGAAGAGCCTGGTGGCAAGCCCGGACGGCTCGCTGCTCTATGTCGGCATCGGCTCGAACAGCAACGTGGCCGAGAACGGCATCGAGGCGGAGAAGGACCGCGCCGCGATCTGGCAGGTGGACAGGGCTACCGGCAGGTCGCGCATTTTCGCCAGCGGTTTGCGCAATCCGAACGGCCTGAGCTGGGAGCCGCAGACCGGGGCGCTCTGGGCCGTGATCAATGAGCGCGACGAGCTCGGCCCCAATCTCGTGCCGGATTATCTGACGTCGGTAAAGGACGGCGGCTTCTACGGGTGGCCATACAGCTATTACGGCCAGCATCTCGATCCCCGAGTCATGCCCCAGCGTCCGGACCTGGTCGCTAAAGCGATCGTTCCGGATTATGCGCTGAGCTCCCACGTCGCCCCTCTGGGATTGGCCTTCTACACGGCAACCTCCCTTCCCGACGCATATCGCGGCGGCGCCTTCGTTGGCGAGCACGGGAGCTGGAACCGCACGCGCTTCAATGGCTACAAGGTGGTGTTCGTACCATTCAGCGGCGGCCATCCGAGTGGCGCCGCACAGGACGTGGTGACTGACTTCCTGGACAAGGACAACAAGGCGCGCGGCCGGCCTGTCGGCCTGGCCGTCGACAAAACCGGGGCCCTGCTCATCGCCGACGACGTCGGCAACACAGTTTGGCGGGTGACATCTGCCGGCCAATAAAGGGGCTCCACTCCCTTCGTCGAGCTGTCGGTCGAGCAGGGGATCGAACCCTGCGCGCGACGATCCCGACGATCGCCGTTCCGGTGATTCTGCCGGGCACATTCGGCATGCTCACCATTGCCGTTTACTCGACGCTGACGATGTTTGCCGCGCGCTACCGCTGATCACCGCCGAACCGAAGGACCGCCAGCACCGAGAAATGGTATTTTTGCCCTTCCCACAGCCGGCTCTAGAATTTTCATCGCAAATCAAGTTATGATGCACTTGGTATTTCCCGGGACGGCTTTGCGCCGCTTGGAATACCGGGAGGAACCGGGACATGGCCGTTGCGCTTGTACTCGTTCTGATAGTCGTGGGCTCGGTGTTGTTCCACTTCCTGAGCCCATGGTGGTGGACGCCGATTGCCTCGAACTGGGACTATATCGACAACACCATCATCATAACTTTCTGGATCACCGGCGTCGTCTTCGCCGCCGTGGTTCTTTTCATGGCCTATTGCGTCTTCCGCTTCCGCCATCGGGAAGGCAATCAGGCGGCATATGAACCTGAGAACAGGCGGCTCGAATCCTGGCTGACGGTCGTCACTGCCGTCGGTGTCACGGCTTTGCTGGTTCCCGGCCTGTTCGTCTGGAGCCGCTTCGTCAACGTCCCAAGCGACGCAACCGAGGTCGAAGTCGTCGGCCAGCAATGGCAATGGAGTTTCCGCCTGCCCGGCAAGGACGGCAAGCTCGGCACATCCGACACTCGCGACGTCAACGCTGAAAATCCGCTCGGCGTCATCGCCGCTGATGCCAACGGCCAGGACGACGTCGTGGTCGAAGCGGCCGACCTGCATCTGCCGGTTGGCAAACCGGTCAAGATGCTGCTCCGCTCGATCGATGTGCTGCACGATTTCTACGTGCCGGAATTCCGCGCCAAGATGGACATGATCCCGGGCTCAGTCACCTATTTCTGGTTCACTCCGACCAAGACCGGAACCTTCCAGGTCCTGTGTGCCGAACTCTGCGGCCAAGGGCATCCGATGATGCATGGCGTGGTCATGGTCGATACGCAGGAAGATTATCTGGCGTGGCTTGGCCAGCAGCAGACTTTTGCGCAGCTGTCCGCGCCCCAACAGATGGGCTCGGCAGAGTAGACGCCGGAACGACGGCGCGCCGTCGGCATTGAAAAGATTGCGGCAGGCCCGAACTGTCGGGCATGGCCGAAAAGGGCACGGAGGTGTTCCTATGGTCGATATCACACCTGCAGATGCGGTACCGCCGGCCGAAGTCGCGGAAATGGAACTTTACCATCCGCACAGCTGGTGGACGAAATACGTTTTCTCGCAGGATGCCAAGGTCATCGCCATCCAGTATTCGGCGACGGCGACGGCGATCGGCATGGTGGCGCTGGTGTTGTCCTGGCTGATGCGGCTGCAGCTCGGCTTCCCCGGCACGTTCGACTTCATCACACCGGAAGCCTACTACCAGTTCATCACCATGCATGGCATGATCATGGTGATCTACCTGCTCACCGCACTCTTCCTGGGCGGCTTCGGCAACTATCTGATCCCGCTGATGGTTGGCGCTCGCGACATGGTCTTTCCCTATGTCAACATGCTGAGCTACTGGATCTATCTCCTGGCCGTGCTGGTCCTCGTGTCGAGCTTCTTTGCCCCCGGCGGACCGACAGGTGCCGGCTGGACGCTCTATCCGCCGCAGGCGATCATGACCGGTACGCCAGGCGGCCAGGACTGGGGCATCATCCTGATGCTCGTCTCGCTGATCCTGTTCATCATCGGCTTCACCATGGGCGGCTTGAACTATGTCGTGACGGTGCTACAGGGCCGCACGCGCGGCATGACACTGATGCGCCTTCCGCTCACCGTCTGGGGTATTTTCACCGCCACCGTCATGGCGCTGCTCGCCTTCCCGGCACTGTTCGTCGCCTGCGTGATGATGCTGCTCGACCGGGCGCTCGGCACCAGCTTCTTCATGCCGGCGATCGTCGAGATGGGCGAACAATTGCAGCATGGCGGCGGCAGCCCGATCCTGTTCCAGCATCTGTTCTGGTTCTTCGGCCACCCCGAGGTCTACATCGTGGCGCTTCCGGCCTTCGGCATCGTCTCCGACCTGATCAGCACCCATGCGCGCAAGAACATCTTCGGCTACCGCATGATGGTCTGGGCCATCGTCGGCATTGGCGCACTGAGCTTCGTGGTCTGGGCGCACCACATGTATGTCAGCGGCATGCATCCCTATTTCGGCTTTTTCTTCGCCACCACGACATTGATCATCGCGGTTCCAACAGCCATCAAGGTCTACAACTGGGTGCTGACGCTGTGGCGTGGCGACATCCACCTCACCATACCGATGCTTTTTGCCCTGGCCTTCATCGTCACCTTCGTCAATGGCGGGTTGACTGGGCTATTCCTCGGCAATGTCGTCGTCGACGTTCCGCTGTCGGACACGATGTTCGTCGTCGCCCATTTCCATATGGTCATGGGGGTCGCCCCGATCATCGTAATCTTCGGCGCGATCTATCACTGGTATCCGAAGGTCACCGGTCGGATGCTGAACGAGACGCTGGGCCGGTTCCATTTCTGGGTCACCTTCCTTGGCGCCTATCTGATCTTCTTTCCCATGCACTATCTCGGCTTGATGGGCGTGCCGCGGCGCTACAACGAATTGACCGATATGACGGTGATGACGGAATCGGCCCACCACCTCAACTCGTTTATCAGCATCATGGCTTTTATCGTCGGTTTTGCCCAGATTGTGTTTCTGTTCAATCTCATCTGGAGCATCCGCCATGGCCGTGAGGCTGGTGGCAATCCGTGGCGGGCAACGACGCTCGAGTGGCAGACGGCCGAAACACCGCCGGGCCATGGCAATTTCGGCAAGGATCTGCCGATCGTCTATCGCTGGGCCTATGACTACAGCGTACCGGGCGCCAAGGAGGACTTCATACCGCAAAACGTTCCGGGCTCCTTCGGACCTTCCAGGGAGCCGGCATGAGCGTCATTCTGGTTTTCCTGCTCGTGATCGCCGGCATTGCTGGGTGGTGGCTCTCGCATCAGCGGCTAATGACGAGGCCGTGGCTCGAGCAAGGTTTGGTCGGGGATTTTGTCGCCCTGGACCGATCGGCGCTGCCGACCGCAAAGATCGGTCTCGGCGTCTTCCTTGCCGTCGTCGGCTGCCTGTTCGCGCTGTTCACCAGTGCTTACTTCATGCGCATGGCGCTGTCGGATTGGCAGCCGCTGCCCATCCCGCCTCTGCTCTGGCTTAATACCGGCGTACTGGTCTTGAGCAGCATTGCCATGCAGTGCGCTTCGCTCGCGGCGCGCAAGGGTCAAGTGGACATGGTCAGGCTCGGTCTCGCCACCGCTGGACTCACGGCGCTCGCCTTCCTGGTTGGACAGCTTATGGCATGGCGGGAACTGAGCGCGGATGGCTATTTTCTGGCGTCCAATCCGGCCAACAGCTTCTTCTACCTGCTAACGGGAATGCATGGGCTGCATATACTGGGAGGGCTGGTCGGCCTGGGCAGAACGACCGTCGGTGCCTGGAACGGTGCGCGGCCGCAGCGGCTTCGCCTGAGCGTCGAGCTGTGCGCCATGTACTGGCATTTCCTGCTTTTCGTCTGGCTCGCCATCTTCGCTCTTCTGGCCGGCTGGGCTTCGACTTTAATCGACATTTGCCGAGGGTTGCTGACCTAGGAGGAACGGGCGGATGGCTGAGACGACACTGACCCACATCGGCCGAACGGGGCCGCGGCCCGCAGGCTGGCAAGGCATCGCCGCCGACTGGTCCTCGGATCAGCGGGCGTTCAAAAACGTGTCTTGGGGCAAGGCCATGATGTGGATCTTCCTGCTCAGCGACACGTTCATCTTCGGCTGCTTCCTGCTCTCCTACATGACCGACCGTATCTCCACACGCGTGCCGTGGCCCAATCCGAGCGAGGTCTTTGCCCTGCGCATCGGCGGCTCCGACATTCCATTGATCCTTATCGCCATCATGACCTTCGTCCTGATCTCGAGCAGCGGAACGATGGCCATGGCGGTGAATTTCGGCTACCGCCGCGACCGCCGCAAGACGGCAGTCCTGATGCTTTTGACCGCGGCACTCGGCGCGACCTTCGTCGGCATGCAAGCCTTCGAATGGACCAAGCTGATCACCGAGGGCGTGCGGCCTTGGGGCAATCCGTGGGGCGCTGCACAGTTCGGCGCATCCTTTTTCATGATCACCGGCTTCCACGGCACACATGTGTCGATCGGGGTGATTTTCCTGATCATCGTGGCGCGAAAGGTCTGGCGCGGGGACTACGACGTCGGACGGCCCGGCTTCTTCACCAGCCGGAGGGGCCGCTACGAAAACGTCGAAATCATGGGGCTCTACTGGCATTTCGTCGACCTGGTCTGGGTGTTCATTTTCGCATTTTTCTATCTTTGGTGAGAGGCAGGACATGGCTGAAGCAACCGCAAATGGCCTTGGACAACACACGCTCGACAGCGCCCGTACGCATGATGCGACGGCGACCAGCGTTACCCCTACGGAGGTTCATCAGGAGCACCCGATCAAGCTCTACCTGGTGGTCTGGGCGTGGCTGTTCATCCTCAGCACCTGCTCCTATCTGGTCGACTATTTCGGGCTCCACGGCTATCTCAGATGGTCGCTGATCCTGATCTTCATGATCCTCAAGGCAGGGCTGATCGTCGCCATCTTCATGCACATGGCCTGGGAACGGCTGGCGCTGACATATGCAATCATCCTGCCGCCGGTGCTGGTGCTGGTATTCGTGACGCTGATGGTCTTCGAAGCGGACTACACCCTTCTCACCCGAATGGCGTTTTTCGGGGCCGGGCCCTGACATGCAATCCGGATCCAGGCCGTCCTGTTCTGGAGCCTTCGCCTTGAAACAATCTACGGCTGGACCATTTCTGTTGGTATCGGAAACGACAGGCGATGCCGGCGTTTCCACATGCGTCGCGAACACCAGCAAGGGGCGCCCAAGATGACCATCGCAAACAGACTGAAGGACTTCATCGATAAGAAAGGCATTTCCTACGACACCGTCGAGCATCACCGCACGGCGACAAGCAGACAATCCGCCATTGCGGCACATGTGCCTGGCAGCATAATGGCCAAATCGGTGGTCGTTCACCACGACCGTGGCTACGCGCTGGCCGTGGTTCCAAGCACGCACAGGATAGAACTCGCGACATTGCAGGATGTTATGGACAAGCCTCTTGGACTTGCCTCCGAAGACGAGGTGGTCTCGTTGTTCGGCGATTGCGATGTCGGCGCTGTGCCGCCGATCGGCGCTGCCTATGATGTGCCGGTGGTCCTCGATGAAAGCCTCGGCGACGCTCCCGAAATCTATTTCGAGGGCGGTGACCATAGGACGCTGGTGCATGTGAGCGGCAAGGATTTCCGCGACCTGACAAAAGACGCGCGCCAGGCCCGTTTCAGCCACCCCGCCTATTGAAAGCTCTGCCCCACCCTCCCCGCACCGGCGCTCGGTGCGGAGGACAGGTTTTTCAGCTCACGGTCTGGTAGCCGGCGGCGATTCGACAACTTTCCGATAGACATGCCAGGTGGCATGACCAAGGATCGGCAGCACGACCGCCAACCCGGCGAACACTGGCAGCGAGCCGATGATCAAGGCGACGGCGACAATAAGGCCCCACACTGCCATCACGATCGGGTTGGCCAGGACAACGCGCACCGAGGTGTGGATGGCTTCGTAGGCGCCGACATCGCGGTCGAGCAACAACGGGAATGCGACGACCGTGGTGCACAACACAACCGCGGCGAACACAAAGCCGATGGCGTGACCCAGGATGATGAGTGTCCAGCCGCGTCCCGTGGCGAATATATCACTGATGAAGCTGGACAGCGATTGCGGCGGCGCCGGGCCGAACACGGTCTGGTAAAATATCTGGGCCGTCAAAAGCCAGGCGATGAATATCGCAAGCAGCATGATGCCGACCGCCGCAATAGCCGGCAGCGCCGGAGAACTTCTGACCTCAAAGGCGTGCCTCCACGAGGCATCGAGCCCGGCTTCCCGTCGCCGGCTGATCTCATAGAGGCCGATCGCCGCGAACGGACCAATTAGCGCAAAGCCGGACACAAGCGGAAACAACAATGGCAGCGTGTTGTTGCCTGATGTCCAGACGGCAAGCACGACCCCCGCAAGCGGGTAGATCAGGCAGAGAAAAACGATGTGCGACGGCTTGACCATGAAATCATCGACGCCACGCCTGAGCGCATCAAAAAGATCGGAGACACCGATTTTTCGAATTCTGGTGTGTTCCAGCGTCTCGTTGGCGCCTGCTATCACGTGAAAACTTGCCATGACCATTCCTCCAGACCGGGTCCGGTAAGGTCGCGTTTTACGGTGCTGCCGTTCTGCGTGATTGGCCACGCAAACCGCGACCTGCACCATGATCAATATACTCTCATGCGGGGGACTTGTCGCGCTTTGTACGAAGGCCCCCGGGGGTAAGAGGTCCCGGGTAGCCCGACTAGCTCTGGACACCTTTCTTCGATATGCTCTTCTAGACGAAGGTGAAGGTCATGGATGGAAGGACAGTTCTCATACTCGGCCTTGGCATCGTTATTCTGCTGTTGCTGGGATTTTGTGCTCTGCCAACGTGATGTTTTTAGCCGGGCTCAATAGCCGGCTGACGCGACCACTCGCATTACAATGGTGTCGGCAAGCAGCGCCGCGAAGATCGCGAAAAGATAGACAATCGAATACGCAAACAACGCCTTTGCCGGCTTCATCTCCTTGTCGGCGACGAGGACCTTCCAGGCGTGCCAAATGAACCCTGCGCCCAACGCTGCTGAAGCAGTGCCGTAGTATCCGCTGGCGAAGCCGAAGGCCCAAGGAAGCACGCCGATTGGCGCCAAGACCAGCGAATAGGCGAAGATTTGTTTTCTGGTCGAGTGCTGGCCGGCCACATTCGGCATCATCGGGATGCCCGCCGCGGCATAGTCGCCGACCTTGAAAAGGGCCAGCGCCCAGAAATGAGGCGGCGTCCAGAGGAAAATGATCAGAAACAGAATGACACTTTCGATGCCGATTGCGCCGGTTGCAGCCGCCCACCCGATCACCGGAGGAAGGGCGCCTGCCGCGCCGCCTATGACGATATTCTGTGGCGTCGAGCGTTTCAGCCACATCGTGTAGATAACGACATAGAAAAAGATGGTGAACGCCAACAGCGATGCGGCAAGCCATCCCACCAGCACGCCGAGCGTCATGACCGACAGTGCGGAAAGCACCAAGCCGAAGCCGAGAGCTTCGCCAGGCGTGACGCGGCCTGACGGAATTGGTCGCTTGGACGTGCGAGACATCAAGGCGTCTATGTCTGCGTCGTACCACATATTGAGCGCGCCGGCCGCCCCTGCTCCAACCGCAATTGCGCCGATGGCGATTACGGCGATAACTGGATTCATTACGCCGGGCGCCATCATCAGGCCGACGAAGGCGGTAAACACGGCAAGCGCCATGACCCGTGGTTTCAAAAGCGCAAGCAAATCACCCGCCGTCGCCTCCGAGAGGCGGATGCCGGTATCCTTGAGACGGCTTTCTTCAGTCGACATTCAGACGACCACCGATGGGAACGGCAGCCTAGCCGGCCAATGTCTTTTTTGCAACAAGCCGCCCTCCCCACCGACACTGCCGGCAGATTGCGGCCGAGGCTATGCCTCGACCTGTTTGCGATACCAAGATCCGGCGGAAGAGCCGCGTTATTTGGAGAATTGCTTCAGATAGGCAATGACATTGACGATGTCCTCGTCTTTCTTGAGGCCGGGAAACGCCATCTTCGTTCCTTTGACCATCGCCTTGGGATCGCGAAGGTAGCTCGTCAGCGTGGCCTCATCCCATTTGACGCCGGACTTGCCGGCCTCGGTCATCGCCTTGGAATAGCTGAACCCCGGATGCGTGCCGGCCGTTCGGCCGATGACGCCGTTCAACGACGGACCGACCTTGTTCTGATCCTTGTCCGCGACGTGGCAGACCTTGCATTTGGCGAAGACCTTCTCACCCGCCGCGGCATCCTGAGCCCACGAGGGGCCGGCGATGACGGTCGCGACCGACATGATGATAAAAAACACAATGGCACGCATGGCATTTCCTCCCTGATCGCCAATTTGCCCTGGCTGACCTGCACAGGCCGACATCTAGTCCGCTGGCATGCGCTCTTGAATGGCAGAACGGATATCCACTGCCTGGAGTTGCGGCACCTACATACCACGGAACCCGGCCGGCAGGTAGAGTTCGGCCATGCAAAGGTTTCATGCGGACAATCTGCTCAAGGCAATTTGGTGTTGCAGGTGGTGGCGATCCGGCCGACCGCCTCTTCAACTCCGGCGAGGTCAAACTCGGCTTTGCCGCGCCCCGACAGCAGCCCGAACCGCCAGGACAGCAGCAGCCGGTCCGCGGAAATCAGTCGCCTGATGCCGTCGGCACCGTCGCGCACCAGCATCCTGCTGCGCGGGCCGACCGACCAGCTTTCGTTGAGCTTGCCGGATTGGTCGACAGTCACCGACATGGCGATGGTTCGGCTGGCGGAAACAGTATCGCTCAGCTGCAGCCATTCGCTCCAACGCGGTTCGCCGGCGGTCCGGCAGGCAATCGTCAATACCGGGCTGTAGCTCAATGCGCCGCCGCCGGTGATGAGCTTGTTGGTAGCGTAAAGCGAGGCGGTGACAAGACCGTCGCTGGTCTTGTCGAACCGCCAGTTGTCGAGAACCGTGTCAGCCTGGGCGATGCCGTAGACCGACGCAAGCAGGAACGCCGCCGCGACCACGCTTCCGATACCGAAGAACTGTCTCAACGATGCCTCCAACAACCGCTGCGATCCGCAACCCAGCGCAGATAATCATCAAAGCTTCGTATCGCCACCTCGACCGCCAGATGCGTGAAATCCGTTGCGCCCGCGCCACAACGAAAAAGGCCGCCTCGAGAAGGCGGCCTTTTGGAATTCAGCAGGGACGTTATTCAGCCTCCTTGGCGGCCTTCTTCTTCGGCGCAGCCTTCTTCTTGGGCTCTTCAGCGTCGTCGTCGGCCTTCTTGGTGTCGGCTTTTTTCGCAGCCGCCTTCTTCGCCGGCTTGGCCTTGGTCGTCTCCGTATCCTCGTCGTCGGCCAGCAGCTCTTCCTTGCTGACCTTGACGTCGGTGACCGAGATCTGGCCAAGCAGATGGTCGACCACCTTCTCTTCGAACATCGGCGCGCGCAACGTATTCAGCGCCTCGGGATTGTTGCGATAGAATTCGAAGGCTTCCTGCTGCTGGTTGGCCGGATAGCGACGCACCTGCTCGAACAGGCCGCGCTGCAATTCCTCGTCCGTCACCGTGACGCCGGCCTTCTCGCCGATTTCGGCGAGAACCAGGCCGAGACGCACGCGGCGCTCGGCAAGCCGCATATATTCGGCACGCGCTTCCTCTTCCGTCGTCTCTTCGTCCGCAAAGGTGCGCCCGGCGGCTTCGAGATCGCGGTTGACCTGGTTCCAGATGTTGTTGAATTCGGCCTCGACGAGCTTGGACGGCGCCTCGAACGAGTAGGCGGCGTCGAGTTGGTCGAGCAACTGGCGCTTGACCTTCTGGCGCGTCATCGAGCCGAACTGATTTTCGATCTGACCGCGCACCACCTCGCGCAGGCGCTCCAGCGACTCCAGGCCGAGGTTTTTGGCCATCTCGTCGTTGATCTCAAGTTCGCCGGGCTTCGACACTTCCTTGACGGTCACGTCGAAAGTGGCTTCCTTGCCGGCCAGATGCGCCGCCTGGTAGTTTTCCGGGAAGGTAACCGTGACCTGCTTCTCGTCGCCGGCCTTGCTGCCGACCAGCTGGTCCTCGAAGCCAGGGATGAATTCCTTCGAGCCGAGCACCAGCGGCTGATCGGTGCCGGCGCCGCCGCCGAAGGCTTCGCCGTCGATCTTGCCGACATAATCGAGGGTCACGCGGTCGCCCTCGGCGGCCTTGCCGGTCTTCGGCTCATAAGTGCGCGCCGACTCGGCGACACGCTTGACCTGTTCATCGATCTCCTCATCAGGCACTTCGAATACCTGACGCGTCACCTTGATGTCGGAGAAATCCTTGATCTCGATCGGCGGAATGACCTCATAGTTCAGGCGGAACTCGAAATCTGCGCCGCCGGCCAGGATCTTCTCGGCTTCCTTCTCGTCCTCGGTCATGATCACTTCGGGCTGCATGGCAGCCTTTTCGCCGCGCCCGGTGATGATCGAACGGGTCGAGTCGTTGAGGATCTCGTTGACCACTTCGGCCATGAACGATTTGCCATAGACTTTGCGCAGATGCTGCACCGGCACCTTGCCGGGGCGGAAGCCGTTGATGCGGACCTTGTTCCTGGCGTCGGAAAGCCGCGCCATCAGCTTGGCTTCCATGTCACCGGCCGGCACGGTGATCTTGATCTCGCGCTTGAGACCGGAGTTGAGCGTTTCGGTGACCTGCATCATAAAACCTTTGTTTCCACCAATGAGGCCGTCAAACGGCCCCTGCCGTTCACAGCCTGCCGGTATGATCTTGCCGGGAATGGCTTTTGGTGCGGGACTTGGCGATTTGTCCGCCCAACGCGGCACAAATCCTCCAGAAATACGCTCCAAAATGTGAATAAGTCTTTGTTTTTCCTACTTCTTATCACATTCTGCAGAAGCGGATCGTCGCGTCCCGTCACATTCGACACGCCTTTTGTCACAGGCGACGCTGATTTTCAACCATCTTTGCATTCCGGCCAATGATGCCGATGTGGGCTCTGACATTGACAGAATGATGGCTACATGGGATTGGCCGGGCAATGCGGATGTGGCGGAATTGGTAGACGCCCTGGATTTAGGTTCCAGTGCCGAAAGGCGTGGGGGTTCGAGTCCCTTCATCCGCACCACCCTTCGCTCTTCGAGCTTCGGGTGGCAGGCCGCTCGAAGCTCGTTAGACGAAGGAGTGCCCTCCGAAGCCTTGGCGGAGGAGGACAGGCGCCACTATGGCGCACCATTTCGATCCCCCGAGCGCCGACACCTAGATTCTTCCACGCTTCAGTAGAGCGGCTCCTCGAACAGCGTCTTGTCGCCGTCCACCAGCGCCTTGATCTGCGCCGTGCCGTTGGCCGCGATCGCGACGCGGATGCCGAACGGCCGCACCCGCATGTCGTTCTGGATCGCCATCCCCGCGCCTTCCGGCAAATAGAAGCGCTCGATGCCGTAATCCGGCGCGATCGTCGTGGCTGCGCTGAGATCCGAGCCCTCGGAGACGTGTCCGACGATATCGGCTTCACCGGATGCTGCCGGCACCGGCGCTTGCCCGAACCAAGCCGCGGTCGGACCCCAATAGCCGTCGGCGCCCGGCTTCAGCCTGACCACGATCGGCGTGTCGTCACTCGCCAGCTTGCCGGCTGGAATGTTGCCGATCAGCTTCACCGGTATGCGCGAAATGTCGTAGCCGAGCAGAATGTAGTCACCACGCAAGAGATCGCGCGGATCGATCGGCTCAACCCTGAGCAGGACTTGCTTGCCGTCGCGCAGGATCGCCGCGCGTCCGGCGATGATCCAACTCAGAAAGCCGATCTGGACGAGCGCCAGGACCAGCGCCGAGATGATCAGTCTTTTGCCGGTCATCATGCTGCTGCACCTGTCATATCCGGAGCGTTCATGCGCTTTTCTATGCGGATGATAATGAAAGCAAGAACGGCGAGAAGCACCGCCGCCGCAAGGAAGAAGCCTGCCGTGTCGAGCATTGATTGCAGCATCACCACATAGATGATGGCGAGTTCGAAGGCGAAGCCCGCATAGGCAACCCAGCGCAGTCCTCGGCTCTCGCGGCCGCCCAGCACGATCGCCGCGACGATGCCGGCCAGCGCAACAGCCGAGGCAATGGCGAAGCCGCTGCTGTAGCTGCTTTCATCCGCCAGTTCGAACTGGATCATCGCCAGTCCGGTGAGAAAGCCGATCAGCGCGTGCAGGGGCAGCCTGCCACCCAGTTGCAAGATCCTGTCGACCGGCCCGGCAGCAAAGATCGCAGCGATAAAAAGCAGCACCGACGCGACAACGAGCGGGATAGCGACTTGCAGCGTGTCGTACCGCGTCACCAGGAGCACGAGATAGAACAGCACCGACAGGATGATCAGGTGGCGCGCCGCCTGGCTGCGCGTCCAGAACGAAACGGCAAACAGCACCAGCGCCATGACGACGAAGAGATGCGGGAATTCCGCGCGATACTCGAAGCCTTTCAGGAACAGCCAGGCATCGGCGATGCCGACGGCAGCGACGGTCAGCGGGTTCGAGCGCAGCGCCACCGCCGCCAGCGCCGTGCCGGCGCCCCAGGTGACCATGGCGGAGGCCTCGTCGCCAGACAAATGGTACATCTGGCCGATCAGCGCGATCGATCCGCCGAACGCTGCTGCCGCGACGATCCACAGCGCTTCGCCGATCGCCGCATGGTCACGCATTTTCAGCACCGCGCCGCCGACATAGCCGGCAAGGATAACGGCAAAGAGTGCTGCGACCCGTACCAGCCGCGGGATGACTTCCCAGTTGGCGGCGATGAAGATCAGGATGGCCGCGCCGAACAACAGTGCCGCCATCATCGCCAGGATCGAGCCGAAGCTCAGCGATTTGCGTTCGTTGGCCTCGACGTCGCGCGTCAGCACGTCGGCTGTCGGCGCGTCGATCAGGCCGGCCTGCTGCCATCGTGCGATATCCAACCTGACCCGTGACGAATAGCTCGCCATGCCCCTCCCCCTTTGTTTAGCCCTTTTAGCTCGTCCGCCCAAGCGTTTGACCTAACGGCATTTTCCGATCTGGGCAGAAAACTGGACGCGCGTTAATGCTGCAATGCACAATTTGCATTGCTGCCATGCACCAATAGCGCTTTTAAATCGATATGACCCCTCTTATCTTCACGGTGCACACAAAGACGGAATGATCCGAAAGAAAGACGAAACGAGAATACCATGAACCTGATCCGCAACTATCGCAACTGGCGCCGCTACCGGGACACCGTTTCTGAGCTGAGCCGCCTGAGCACCCGTGAACTGACCGACCTAGGCATCAGCCGCGGCGACATCCACTACGTCGCCCGCAAGGCGGTCTAATCCTTTCGGACCGCAAATGGCCCGAACCAGTTTTGAAAGAGAACGACAATGAACCTGATCCGCAACTATCGTAACTGGCGCGTCTACCGCGAGACGGTTACCGAGCTGGGTCGCCTGTCAAACCGCCAGCTCAATGATCTCGGCATCGTCCGCGACGAGATCAAGATGGTCGCTCGCAGGGCGATCTAACCAGCAGAATTTCGCCAGGGTCGACCTCCTCCCCGACCCTGACGGATACGGTCAGCCTTCACCTCCTCCCGAGGGTTGACCACAAAAACGGCGCCCGCCGGACCTCCTCCCCCGGCGGGCGTTGTTTCTAAGAAGGGTTTCGCGCCCTTTCAAATGGCGAAAGGAATTTCGTCAAAGCCGACCTCCTCCCCGGCGATGACGAATACGGTCGATCTTCACCTCCTCCCGAGGATCGGCCAACAAAACGACACCCGCAGGACCTCCTCCCCCGGCGGGTGTTGTTGTTTTCAGGCTCGAAACGCCCTGGGAGCCGTTTTTGGCGGGACGTCCCCGTCGTCAGTCCAGCGCGCCGCTCTTCAGCACGCCTCGCTTCTTCCACTGGCTCAGCGGAAAAATATCCGGCGCGCCGCCCATCGGCGCATACCAGGAATCCACCACCCATTCTGTACCGCCGCGGTCGCTGATCACCGCCGTCCAATGCGGATAGCGCCCGTCGACAAACAGGCCTCGCGAGGCCTTGTCCTCGACCTTATGAAACCTGAGCAGTTTTCGCTCGGCAAGATAGACCAGCAACGCATGCGTATTGGTCGATTCGTCGACACAATCCATCTGGCCCCTGACGCGCGATGCACCGAATTTCGACTGCGGCTGGTCGCGGACGCCGATGGCCTGGAAAATGCGCTGTTCGAAATAGCGGACGGCCTTCGAAATAGCGGAGCGCTCGGCCTGGGGCGAACCCGCGCCCGCACGCAGGATAGAGCGGAAACGCGCACCGTCACTGGGGCCAAGCGCCAGCGTCGTGCGATAGTTGCAACCGTAACCATGGCATATGGGGATCCGCTTGGAAGCCGTCGCGGCCGGTTCGCCGGCCGCTGCTGATCCGCCCACGGCGATCACGACTGTCAGAAATGTCGCTCTGGCAAAGACCCCGAGACTCCCACCCATTCGCAATAGTAGACGATTGCAGCGCGTGGCGGCAACAGCGCGGCTGATTCGTGTAATTGCAATCGCCGCGCCAAGGGATTATTTCGGCGCTCATGAACACAAATCCCATTCACGTCATCGGTGGCGGTCTCGCCGGCTCCGAAGCTGCTTGGCAGGCGGCCGAAGCCGGCATTCCGGTTATCCTGCATGAAATGCGTCCCGTCCGCGGCACCGATGCGCACAAGACCGACGGGCTGGCCGAGCTCGTCTGTTCCAATTCCTTCCGCTCCGACGATGCGCAAGCCAATGCCGTCGGCCTGCTGCATGCCGAAATGCGGCTCGCCGGTTCGCTGATCATGAGCGCCGGCGACGCGCACCAGGTGCCGGCCGGCGGTGCGCTGGCCGTCGACCGCGACGGATTTTCCGAAGCGGTCACCAGAAAGCTCGAAGCGCACCCACTCATCACCATCCGGCGCGAGGAAGTGCCTGGCCTGCCGCCGGCGGACTGGGACCAGGCGATCGTCGCCACCGGCCCGCTGACCGCCCCTTCGCTCGCCCAGTCGATCGCGGAAGCAACCGGTGCCGACGCGCTCGCCTTCTTCGACGCCATCGCGCCGATCGTCCATTTCGACACGATCGACATGGATATCTGCTGGTTCCAGTCGCGCTACGACAAGGTCGGCCCCGGCGGCACCGGCAAGGATTACATCAACTGCCCGATGGACAAGGAGCAGTACCTTGCCTTCGTGCAGGCGCTGGTCGACGGCCAGAAAACCGAATTCAAGCAATGGGAAGGCACGCCCTATTTCGACGGCTGCCTGCCGATCGAGGTGATGGCCGAGCGTGGCATCGAGACATTGCGTTACGGGCCGATGAAGCCGATGGGGCTGACCAATGCACACAATCCGTCTGTAAAGGCCTATGCCGTCGTCCAGCTTCGCCAGGACAACGCACTGGGCACGCTCTACAACATGGTCGGCTTCCAGACCAAGCTGAAGCACGCCGAGCAGGTGCGCATTTTCCGCACCATTCCTGGGCTGGAAAACGCCGAATTCGCCCGCCTCGGCGGCCTGCACCGCAACACCTACATCAATTCGCCGACGCTGCTCGACGCTTCGCTGCAGTTGAAGTCGCGGCCCGGCTTGCGTTTTGCCGGCCAGATCACCGGCTGTGAGGGCTATGTCGAGAGTGCCGCCATCGGCCTGCTCGCCGGGCGTTTCGCCGCCGCCGAAAGGCTTGGCCATGCGCCGTCGCTGCCGCCGTTGACCACCGCTTTCGGCGCGCTGCTCAACCACATCACCGGCGGCCATATTGTCTCCGACGACGAGCCGGGAAAGCGCTCTTTCCAGCCGATGAACGTCAATTTCGGCCTGTTCCCGCCCGTGGACGCGCCAAAGATCGAAGGCAAGCGGCTGCGCGGCAAGGACAAGACGGTCGCCAAGCGGCACGCGGTGACATCGCGCGCGCTGGCCGATTGCCGCGAATGGCTCGGGCTGCCGGCGCAGGCGGAAGCTGCGGAATAACGGTCGGGTTGGCTACGCGGCAGCCTTTATGCGACCGGCCAGCCCCGCGTTGCGCGCCGGAACAAGAGCCAATGCCGGCGCAAGGCCGAAAGCCGCACCGCGCCATCAAGCGGTGAATGGCGGGAGCCGTCCATCTTGCCGAGATAGGCGCCCGTCAGCGCCAGCGGCAGAAACGCCGGACGCAGTGAAATCGGCAGGGCGGACGCCCCCTGCTCGAAAGCTGAGAGATGCTCGCGTGCCAGCGCGATCATCGCGGCAACGGCGCGTTCCGCGCCCGGCCCGCCGTCACCTGTAGCGAACTCTTGCGGCGACGATCCCGCCGCAGCCAGAATGTCGGCCGGAACGAAGCACTGTCCCCGCTTACGATGCAGCGGCAGCAGAAGCAGGAGACCGGTCATCGCCTGCGCACAACCTGCCCTGCCGGCAAGTTCGGCAAAGCGCGGTGCTTCGACCGGATCGAGCACCATCGCCGCAAGCTGGATGAGCGCGGCGGCAGTCTCGCCGCAATAGCCTTCGAGATCGGTGCGCGACGGCATCGGGTCGTCATAGAGATCGAAGACGCGCGCTTCGAGCATATTGTCGAAAGCGGCCTTGGGCAGGCGGTGAGCGGAAATAGTCGCCCTCAGCGCGTCCGCCACGGGATGGCCGACCTTAGCGCGATCCTCTTCGGCGGCGATGACGTCTCGCCACCATTGCAGCCGGACTTCACCCGGCAGCGCTTCGCGGATGCGATCGCGTATGCCGGCAATTTCGGCGTTGAAGGCATAGAGCGAAAACACCGCGTCCCGCTTGTCTTCGGGCGCGTAGAGCGCGGCGAGATAGCGGTCATGATCGGCGGCGCGCACCGTCTCCATGACGGCTTTGGTGTTTTCGGCCACGTCAGTCGACGGCGATGAGTGCTGCGGCCACGGCGCGGTCTTCAGCCAGCAGCACATTATAGGTCCGCACTGCCGCCCCGGTCGACATCGGATCGGCGGAAATGCCGGCATCCTTCAGCGCAGCACGCAACGCCGCCGGCAATGGCCTCAGATCCTTGCCGCTGCCGACCAGCAGGATCTCGACCTTGTCGGCCTCGTTGAACAGCTTGGTGAAATCCGCTGCCGTCAGCGCCAGCGGATCGGCCGGCTCCCAGCCATAGATGCCAGAAGGCAGGCACAGCAGCGAGCCGCGGTGCGACATGTCGGCAAAGCGGAAACCGCCATTGCCGTAAGCCTCGATCGGTGCGCGGCCGGGGAAATGCGCCTCGCGGATGACGATGCCCTTGGCCACTTTTGCGGCAAGCCGTCAGGTGGCTATGGCTTTGCCGCCGCCCACCGGCTTTTCCTCATCGGATGCTGTGGCCTGCGGCCGCAGCTTGAACAGGATAAGCAGTGGCGCGGCGATAAAGATCGACGAATAGGTGCCGAACACGACGCCAAACAGCATGGCCATGGTGAACGAGCGGATCACCTCGCCGCCGAACAGCACCAGCGCCAGCAGCGCCAGGATCGTCGTCACCGAGGTCAGCGTCGTCCTCGACAGCGTCTCGTTGATGGCGTTGTTCAGCAATTGCGGCAGCGGCATTCGCTTGTATTTTCGCAGATCCTCGCGAACACGGTCATAGACGACGATCGTATCGTTGAGCGAATAACCGATGATGGTGAGGATCGCCGCCAGCGACGACTGGTTGAATTCCAGGCCGGTAATGACGAAGAAGCCGATCGTCATGACCACGTCATGCACGGTCGCAACGATGGCGCCGACCGCGAACTGCCATTCGAAGCGGAACCAGACATAGATCAGGATGCCGAGCAGCGCGACAAGCATGGCGATGGTGCCTTGCTTGGCAAGCTCGCCCGAGACCGTCGGCCCGACCACTTCGACGCGGCGGAAATCGTACTGGTCTTGCAGTTCGCCGCGCACCTTGTCGATGACGGTCTGCTCGGCATTCTCGCCGCCCTCCTGCGTACCCACGCGGATCAGCACGTCGTTCGGCTCGCCGAACTGCTGAACCTGCACCTCGCCGATATTGAGTTCCGTCAGCCTGCCGCGGATGTCGGCCAGATCGGCATTACCGGACTTGGACTGCACCTCGATCAGTGAGCCGCCCTTGAAATCGATGCCGTAATTGATGTCGATGGTCATGAATCCGACAACCGCGAGGACCGAAAGCACGCTGGACAGCGTGAATGTCCAGCGGCGGATGCCCATGAACGGAATTTTCGTTCCGGGCGGAACGAAAGTCACAGGCGCCCGCGGCAACTCCTTCGGACGGGCCCGGCGAAGCCAGATCGACACCAGCAGGCGGGTGAAGGTGAAGGCGGTGAAGACCGTGGTCAGGATGCCGATGGCATAGGTGACGGCAAAGCCCTTCACCGGCCCGGTGCCGAGATAGAACAGCACCACGGTCGCGATCAGCGAGGTGACGTTGGAATCGACGATTGTGGCCAGCGCCTTGCTGAAACCGGTATCGATCGCCTGGATGACCGAGCGGCCGGCACGTCGCTCCTCGCGGATGCGTTCATAGATCAGCACGTTGGAATCGACCGCCATGCCGATGGTCAGCACGATACCGGCGATACCGGGCAAGGTCAGCGTCGCTCCAAGCAGCGACAGCAGCCCGACGATCATCGCCACATGCACCGCCAGCGCGATGTTGGCGAGGAAGCCGAAGAAGCCGTAGGCGACGAACATGAACGCCACAACCAGGATCGAACCGATGATGCCGGCGACTTTGCCGGCATGAATGGAATCCTGTCCGAGGCCAGGGCCCACCGTGCGCTCCTCGATCACCGTCAGCGTCGCCGGCAAGGCGCCGGCGCGCAGCAGCACGGCGAGGTCGTTGGCGCTCTCAGCGGTGAAATTCCCCGATATCTGGCCGGTGCCGCCGGGGATCGGTTCGCGGATCTGCGGTGCCGAAATCACCTGATTGTCGAGGATGATGGCAAACAGCTTGCCGACGTTCTGTGATGTCGCCTGGCCGAACCGCTGCGCCCCTTTCGAATCGAAGCGAAACGAAACAACCGGCTCGTTGTTCTGGGAGTTGAACGTCGCCTGGGCATCGACGAGGTTTTCACCCGAAACGATGACGCGGTTCTCGATCAGATACGGAACCGGCGGGTCGTCCTGCGAATACAGCACCGAGGATCCCGGCGGCCGACGGCCGTTCAGCGCGTCCTGCACCGGCATCGATTGGTCGACCATCTGGAAGGTCAGCTTGGCGGTCTGGCCAAGAATTTCCTTCAGCCGTTGCGGGTCTTGGAGACCCGGCACCTGCACCAGGATGCGGTCGTCACCTTGCCGCTGCACGATCGGCTCGGTCGTGCCGAGTTCATTGACGCGGCGGCCGACGACCTCGATCGACTGCGTCAGCGCTGCCGAAGTACGATATTTGATGCCCGCATCGGTGACGGTGAACTTGAGCAGGCCGGGCTCGGAATCATCCAGCGTCATCTCCTGGATCGAGCCGCCGCTGAACAAGCCGGCCGCCACCGGATCGGTCAACGTCTTCAACGCCTTCTTGGCAGCCTCGATCTGTGCGGGATCGGTGATGCGGACCTGCACCGTGCGGCCCGTTCCGGCAAGGCCGGTATAGCCGATCTTGGCATCGCGCAGCAGCGTCCTGATTTCGTCGCGCGTCGTCTCCAGCCGATCTTTGATCAGATCGTTCGGATCCATCCTGAGCAGGATATGCGAGCCGCCCTGCAGGTCGAGGCCAAGCGTCATCTGCCGCTTCGGCACCCAGTCGGGCAGCTTGGCCAGCGTGCTGGCGGAAAAAAGGTTGGGCGCAGCGAGGACCACTGTGGCGGCCACGGCCAGCCAGATCAGGATCATCTTGAAGCGCGAAAAATAAAGCATATGGCGTCGTCCGTCAGGGCGTACTGGCGGATCGTTCCGCCGACAATTCGGTTATTTCTTGGCGTTCTGGTTCGCCACCGGCTCGCCCTTGACGCGCACGTCGGCAAGCGTCGAGCGCAGCGCCGTCACCTTGGTGCCGCCGCCAAGGTCGATCTCGAGCTCGTTGTCGTCGATCACCTTGGTAACCTTGCCGACCAAGCCGCCGCCGGTGACGACGGTGTCGCCGCGGCGAACCGCCGCCAGCATCTCGCCGCGCTTCTTCAGCTGCGTGCGCTGCGGCCGGATGATCAGAAAATACATGATCACGAAAATCAGAGCAAACGGCACGATCTGGATAAACATTGCGGACGAGTCCCCGCCGATGCCTTGGGCGTATGCCGGTGTCACGAACATCGAGGTACTCCTGAACTTTGAAAAACAGCCGCAAGGCGGCCCCGCCAAATTTGGCCGGAATATAGTCGGTAACGTTGCCAATGCAACTGCGCTGCCGGGCAAATCGGCTGCTTTTCCGGCCTGGTGAGCCGTGTTAGACGGTGATCACGAAAAGCGATGCTCGGTTTTCGCAAAAGATCATGCCCGAACAAATGCTTGGGACGAGTTTCGAAACCGCTGAAATCAGGTAGGTTGCCCTACCGCACCGTCCTGAACGCGAAACAAAACGCGAAACAAAAAGACAAGAGATGACCGACAGCCCTATCGATATCCTGCACCAGAAGCTCGACCGCCTGATCGAGGCGGTCGCCCGCCTCGCCCCGCCGCCGGTGCCTCAAACCGACCTCCGCGAGGCCGATTGCTTCGTCTGGCAGGCCGATCCCGGCTATCTGGAACCGGTGCGCAAGGTCAACCGCGTCGATATCGGCCTGATCCGCGGCGTCGACCGCGTCCGCGACATATTGGTCGACAACACCGAGCGCTTCGCCTCCGGCTACGCTGCCAACAACGTGCTGTTATGGGGCGCGCGCGGCATGGGCAAATCGTCGCTGGTCAAGGCGGTACACGCCTCGGTCAACGCTTCGGCGAAGCCCGACGTGCCGCTCAAGCTTATCGAGATCCACCGCGAAGACATCGACACGCTGCCGAAGCTGATGGGCCTGCTGAAGGCAGCGCCGTTTCGCTTCATCTTGTTTTGCGACGACCTGTCATTCGACCATGACGACACATCCTACAAATCGCTGAAGGCAGCACTTGAAGGCGGCGTCGAAGGCCGCCCGGCCAACGTCATCTTCTATGCCACCTCGAACCGGCGGCATCTGTTGCCGCGCGACATGATCGACAATGAGCGCTCGACCGCGATCAACCCGTCGGAAGCGGTCGAGGAGAAGGTTTCGCTGTCGGACCGCTTCGGCCTGTGGCTTGGCTTCCACAAATGTTCGCAGGACGAATATCTCGACATGATCGATGGCTATGTCCGCCATCATGATCTGGCCATCGATCCCGAGACGCTGCGCGCCGAGGCGCTGGAATGGGCGACGACCCGCGGCAGCCGTTCGGGCCGCGTCGCCTGGCAGTTCACCCAGGATCTGGCAGGCCGGCTCGGAAAATCGCTCAAGGACTAGCCGCTCAAGGACTGGCAACAGAAGAAGCCCGCACCTTGCGGAGCGGACTTCCTCGGCGGGCTGAAGGTCAGGCGGCCCGCAAAATCGGATTTTTCTCTATTCGAGATAACCCGACGGATCGACCGGCGCCGAGTTCTTGCGCACTTCGAAATGCAGTTTCGGCGAGTCGGTGGTGCCGCTCATGCCGGACAGGGCGATTTCCTGGCCGCGCTTGACCTTCTGGCCGCGCTGCACCTCGATCGAGCTGGCATGGCCGTAGACGGTGACCAGACCGTTTTCGTGACGCACCAGCACTGTGTTGCCGAATTCCTTGAGGCCGTCTCCGGCATAGATGACGACACCGTTTTCGGCTGCCTTGACCGGCGTCCCCTCAGGCACGGCGATGTCGACGCCGTCCTTGCCGCCGCCGAAGCTGGAAATCACGCGGCCGCGCACCGGCCAGCGCATCTTGCCGATGCCGGTTGCATCCGGCGCCACCGCATCGTCGTCCTCGGCCTGCTGGATGACTTTCGCGTCCTTCTTCGGCGGCGTGTAGGAGGCGAGCGTCTGCGTCGGCGTGCCCTTGGCCGGCGGCTGGGTGGTGGCCGTCGTCACCGGATCGACCTTTGCCGGCTTCGCACTGGCGACGACAGCGGTTCCGCCTGCCGGCACTTTCAGGGTCTGGCCGATCTTGAGCAGTCCATCCTGCATGCCGTTCGCCTGCTTCAGCGCAACGACGCCGACGCCGGTCTTCCTGGCGATGGCGGACAGCGTATCGCCTTGCTGAACCGTGTAGGTGCCGCCGGCTCCGGCCGGCTTGGCCGTCGCCGAAGCAGTTTTTGGCGCGGCCTTTCCATCCTTCGGCTGGCTTGCGGCAGCCGAGGCATCCACCTGCGCGGCGGACTTGCCTTCCCTGACCTTCGGCTGCTGCGGCAGCACGGCCACCTTCTCCGGCGCATCGGCCGGCTGGTCGTGCCTGGTGCCGTTCGCGGGCTTGGCGTCGGCGACTTTCGGCGCGGCGCCGTTGCTCGAATACGCATAGGCCGGGATGACGAGCTTCTGGCCGGTCTTCAGCCCTTTGGTCGCGCTCAGCCCGTTCACTTTCATGATGGCGTCGGCCGGCACGCCGTAGCGCCGCGACAGGCCGGAAATGGTCTCACCGTCCTTGACGACGATCTCGGTTGCATGCGGTGCGCCGGCGGCCGTCGCCACGCGCGGCGCGTCGGGCTCGGCGTTCTTGAACGGCCTTGCCGCAGGAGCGACGGTGCCGGTTGCCGTCCTGTCGACACGAGGAGCGGCAGGCGCCAGGGCCGGCGCGGCAGCGGTACGCACCGGGCGAGCGGCGGGTGCCAGGGCGGGAGCCGGCGGCGGCAATTGCTGCGCCGTAACCGGTTCGAGGCTTGAGCGGCTGACCGACTGGGTGTGGCTGCCGTCGATCGGCGCGGCCGCAACATCGCCCGGATAGGGCTGGGCAGCATCCTGCTTGTCGATGATGGCGCGCTGGTTGTTGGTCGAGGCGGTGAACACGTCGTCGACGCTGTTGAACCGCGCCACCTGGGAACTACACCCCGTCGCAGCGCCTGCAATCATGAGGACGGCGCAGCCACGCGCCAGATTGCGTCCGTTTGCCTTCAAAACACTGAATTGCATCGCACTAACCCGCACAGACCCGGTACAACTGAACCTGATTAAAGCGCGTTAATGTTACCGGTCGGTTAAACCTGTAGAATCAGACGCAAATTTTCTTAAAATGTTTCGAGGAAGGCTCTCAGCTTCGTCATCCTAGGGCGGAGCAGGAGCGAAGCTCCGTCGCGGAGACCCTGGGATCCATTCCGTGACATTGGCCGAAGAATGCGGCGGAGCAGAATTCTGCACCCTTGCAACGCCTCAAGGGCGTGGCATGGATCCTAGGGTCTGCGCTGTGTCGCTCCGCTCCTCGCTGCGCCCCAGGATGACGAAGCACCAGGCTTCGGCTGCCGCCAAGCGGCCGATGGTTAGGATATCAAATCACCGCCGCGACACTGCGCAGGATCGGCTGCAGACGCACCAGGCCGATATCCTCGCGTTCGAAGCGGCTGCCGACCTTGGTCAGCTTGGCCAGCACCTGCTCGCCCTCGTCGGGTCCGATCGGCGCGATGACGATGCCGCCGCTCGACAATTGGTCGAGGAGAAAGCGCGGCAGGCTGTCGAAGGCCGCCCAGGCGACGATGCGGTCGAACGGCGCTTCGTTGGCTAGCCCGTTGGAACCGTCCGCCTGGCGCACGATGACATTGCCGATGGCGAGTGCCTCGAGACGCTGCCGGGCCTGTTCGGCCAGCGTCTTGTAACGGTCGATGGTGACGATCCGCGCGGCAAGCCGCGACATCACTGCCGCTGTGTAGCCAGACCCGGTGCCAATCTCGAGCACGCGGTTGCCTGGTTCGATAGCAAGTGCCGCGATCACCGCCGCCTGCAGGTCGGCGCCTTCGATGGCCTCGCCGCATTCGATCGGCAGCATGCGGTCCGACCAGGCGATCGAATGGAAGTGGGCCGACAGGAAGCCGCGCCGCGGCGTCGCCTCGAAGGCGGCGATCAGCGCCTTCGGCACCGTGCCCCTGCCGCGCAGGCGAAGCAGGAAGGCAGCGAAACCTTCGCGTTCGTCGACCGTTGCAGCGTGATTCAAGTTCATGCGAGCGCCTTGGCCAGTTGATCGCGGATTTCATGCGCGGTGAGATCGAGCTGCAGCGGTGTCACCGACACCAGCCGATTGCGCAAGGCATGGAGGTCGCTGCCTTGCTTGCCCTCGACTGGCTCGCGGCCGAAGCGCAGCCAGTAGTAAGGCAGGCCGCGCCCGTCGCGCCGCTCGTCGACCCACAGGCTGTGGACCAGCTTGCCCTGCGAAGTGACCACAGTTCCGGCGATCTCTCCCGGCGCACAATTCGGAAAATTGACGTTGAGCAGCACGCCATCCGGCAACGGCATGGCGGCGAGCTTTTGAAGCAGCGCCGGCGCCAGCGTCTCGGTTGTCTCATAGGGAACGACGCGGTCCTCGCCGACATAGGAATAGGCCTGGCTGATGGCGATCGAGCGCACGCCGAGCAGCGCGCCTTCCATGGCGCCGGCGACGGTGCCCGAATAGGTGACGTCGTCGGCGATGTTGGCGCCGGAATTGACGCCGGACAGGATCAGGTCGGGCGGTTCGGGCAGGATCTTCTTCACCCCCATGATGACGCAATCGGTCGGCGTGCCGCGCACGGCAAAGTGCTTTTCGCCGATTTTCCTCAGGCGCAGCGGTTCCGAGATCGACAGCGAATGCGCATAGCCGGACTGGTCCTGCTCCGGCGCCACCACCCAGACGTCGTCTGACAGCGTGCGGGCGATGCGTTCGAGCGATGCAAGGCCCTCGGCATGGATGCCGTCGTCGTTGGTCAGAAGGATGCGCATTATTTCGATTCGATCTTTTCCAGGCCGCCCATGTAAGGCCGAAGCGCTTCAGGAATTGTTACGCTGCCGTCCTCATTCTGGTAATTTTCGATGACGGCAATGAGAGCGCGGCCGACGGCGGTGCCCGAACCGTTCAGCGTGTGGACGAAGCGATTGCCCTTGCCGTCCTTGTCCTTGTAGCGGGCGTCCATGCGCCGCGCCTGGAAGTCGCCGCATACCGAGCACGACGAGATCTCACGATAGGCATTCTGGCCGGGCAGCCAGACCTCGATATCGTAGGTCTTGCGCGCGCCAAAGCCCATGTCGCCGGTGCACAGCGTCATGGTGCGGAACGGCAGGCCGAGCCGCTTCAACACCTCCTCGGCGCATTCGGTCATGCGCTCGTGCTCGGCAATCGACGAGTCTTGGTCGGTGATCGACACCAGCTCGACCTTGTAGAACTGGTGCTGACGCAGCATGCCGCGCGTATCGCGCCCGGCCGAGCCAGCTTCCGAGCGGAAGCACGGCGTCAGCGCAGTATAGCGCAGCGGCAGTCTTTCGTGCGGCGTGATTTCCTCGCGGACAAGGTTGGTGAGCGGCACTTCGGCAGTGGGGATAAGCCAAAACGAACGCCTGCCCAGAAAATGCTCTTCGACTTCTCGCTGCCGTTTTGGGTCTCCGTGCCAAATCTTCTGAATTAGCGCCTGTATGTCAGAGCGCTTTTGGCGGTTGGCGACCATTTTGAAAAGCTGAGCAAGCACGTTCGGGTCGCCATCCTCAGGACCAAAATGAACAGTACCTTCCCTTGGCGCTTCGCCTTCCGTCTTGAAGAGATCTTCCTCGAACTTTGGCAATTGCCCGGTGCCAAACAGAATTTCATCGCGTACCATCAGCGGCGGCTGAATCTCTTCATAGCCATGTTCTGTCGTGTGCAGGTCCAGCATGAACTGGCCGAGCGCGCGGTCCATCCGCGCCAGCCCGCTCTTCAGCACGGTGAAGCGCGAGCCGGAAAGCTTTGCCGCCCGCTCGAAATCCATCATGCCGAGCGCTTCGCCGATCTCGAAGTGCTCCTTCACCCAGTTCGGGCGGGTCGGCGCCTTGCCGACGACGCGCTTGACGACATTGTCGTGCTCGTCCTTGCCGACCGGCACATCGTCGAACGGCACGTTGGGCAGCACCGCCAATGCGTCGTTCAGCGCCTTGTCGAGCTCGCGTTCGCGCGCCTCGCCGTTCTGGATGAAGGCCTTGATCTCGCCGACCTCAGCCTTCAGCCGTTCGGCAAGGGCGGCATCGCCCGAGCGCATGGCATTGCCGATCTCCTTCGATGCGGCGTTGCGGCGTTCCTGCCTGGTCTGCAGCTCGGTCAGATGCTCGCGCCGCGCCTCATCCGCGGCGATCAGATCGTCGACCGTGGACTGCGCCTCCCCGGCCGACCACGAGCGCTTCTGAAGCGCCTCTACAAGGGTCTTCGGGTTGTCGCGAATCCATTTGATGTCAAGCATGGTCTGTTCGTCCTCGGCGCAGCGGTTTCGGGACAACGAAATGCCCAAAACAAAGACCAGAGGGCGTAAACCGCATCCCTGATCGATGCAAGATGTGAAGCCTGGCGTTTCTTCACGCCCCCCTCTGTCCTGCCGGACATCTCCCCCACGAGTGGGGAGATTGGCCGTCATAGCGGCTTTCGCCAATCTCCGGCGCTGAAAAAGCAAGCCGTCGCCCAAGCTGCCGATCTCCCCCCAAGTGGGGGAGATGTCCGGCAGGACAGAGGGGGGCGCTGTCCCGCCGACCTCAGGTAGGCAGCACTCGCAACATTTGGTCGAAAGGAACCTGAAACAAAAACCCGCCTCAGAGGGCGGGTCGTCGGCGCCGAATCAGCACCATACCCAGATTAGTAGCATAGCTGCCGGCACAAAGCAAGAACAAAGTTGCTGCGGCCGGAAGAAAGATGCCAGCCAGTAACCCCACCTACGTCGACGACGCGTCCGCCGGCTTTTCGGCCACCTCTTCCGTGGCGTCCTGCTTTTCGCGGGCGACACGGTCGCGCTCCTTGCTGCGCTCGATCAAGCGAGCCGACCAGATCGAGACCTCGTAGAGCAGGATCGTCGGAATTGCGAGGCCGATCTGGCTCATCGGGTCGGGCGGCGTCAGCACCGCCGCCACGACGAAGGCGATGACGATCGCCCATTTGCGCTTCTCGGCCAACCCTTGCGACGACAGCATGCCAACCCGCGTCATCAGGCTTGTCACCACCGGCAACTGGAACACCAGGCCGAAGGAGAAGATCAGCGTCATGATCAGGCTGAGATATTCGGACACTTTCGGCAGCAGCGAAATCTGCACCTGGTCGTTGGTGCCGGTCTGCTGCATGGCGAGGAAGAACCACATCACCATCGGCGTAAAGAAGAAATAGACCAGCGACGCGCCCATCAGAAACAGGATCGGCGAGGCGATCAGGAACGGCAGGAAGGCATTGCGCTCGTTCTTGTAGAGGCCGGGCGCGATGAATTTGTAGATCTGCGTGGCGATCAACGGAAAAGCGATGACCATGCCGCCGAACATGGCGAGCTTGACCTGGGTAAAGAAGAACTCCTGCGGCGCCGTATAGATCAGCTCGACCTTGTGCGGATCGAGCCCGGCCCATTGGGTCGCCCATCTGAACGGGATCACCAACAGGTTGAACAGCTTCTTGGCGAAGAAGAAGCACACAAGAAAAGCAACGAAAAAACCGCCGATCGACCACATCAGCCGCCGGCGCAACTCGATCAGGTGCTCCATCAGCGGAGCCGACGATTTTTCGATCTCGTCCTTTTCCGTGTCCGAAGTGCTCACTTGGCGGCTCCCGCCGTTTTCGTGGCGGCCGGCTTCTTCGTTGCTGCCGCAGGCTTCTTCGCTGCTGCCGCCGGCTTCTTCGCTGCTGATGACTGCGCTTTCGGCTCAGCTTTTGTGGCGACCTTTGGCGCAGCGGCCTTTGCCGGCTTGGCCGGCACGGCAGCCGCGGCTTTCGCGGGCGCCGGCTTCTTCTTTGCCGCCGGCGCTTTTTGCGGCACGGCCGCTGCAGTCGTTTGCGCCTCTACTGCCGGCGCCACGACGGACTCGTCCGTCATCGCCGGAAAGATCGGCGTGGCCGGCGTCGGCTCCGGCGGGCTGACGCCCGGCATCGTCGTCGCGCCGTTCTTCAGCGGCTCGGCTGCCTGCTCTGTCGAGGCGGCCTCGACCGCCGGCTTGGGTTTCATCACGGCATCGACGCCGGAACGGACGTCGGCGGCGGCCTGCTCGAATGGATTGAGCTGCTTCCTGATCTCGGCTGCCGGATTGAGGCTTCTCAGCGAATCGACCGACTTCTTGACGTCGTCGAGTTCGGCTTCCTTCAGTGCGTCGTTGAACTGCCGCTGGAAATCCGACGCCATGGCGCGCAGCTTCGCCGTTGTGCGGCCGAAGGTGCGCAGCATGTTGGGCAAATCCTTGGGCCCGACGACCACGATCATGACGATCGCGATCACCAGCATCTCGGTCCAGCCGACTTCGAACATGGCTATACGTTCCGACTCAAGTTTCAGGCCGACTCAAGTTTTGGCCAACCAAAGTTTTGGGCTCAGCTTTTGCTGGCCTTTTCCTTCGGTACCGACACGGTCTCGTCGGAACGGTGTTCGACGGTGCGCTTGTCCTCGGCAGTCTCGTCGTCGGCCATGCCCTTCTTGAAGCTCTTGATGCCCTTGGCCATGTCGCCCATCAGCTCGGGGATCTTGCCGCGGCCGAAGACCAGCAGCACGATCACCAGAACGATCATCCAGTGCCAAATCGAAAATGAACCCATAGCAAATCTCTCTCGAACGGTTTCCCAGACGCTGATCTATGCGCTTTCGGGTTCGGATTCAAACAGAACTGCGACAGAGTTCATGAATGAGTGGCCGAAGTCACGCACTTTCGGCACGGCGGCCCGCTACCAATCGGCGCAGTTCCATCCTGGCTGTGGCTTAAAGATGGCGCTCGGCTCAATCGTCCGTGACGCGCGGCGTCAAAAGGCCGAGTTCCTCGAGGTCGATGTCGGTCAGCGGATCCTCGTCGTCGGTGAGCGCATCGGGGTCGGCCGGCGGCAGCGGCACCGAGAAATTCGACGGCATGCGGCCGGACAGCAATCCTGCACCCTTCAATTCCTCCATGCCGGGGAGATCGCGGATCTCCTCCAGTGCGAAATGGTCGAGAAAAATGTCCGTCGTGCCGTAGGTGACGGGACGGCCGGGCGTGCGGCGCCGGCCGCGCATTCTCACCCATTCCGTCTCCATCAGCGTGTCGAGCGTCCCCTTTGACGTCTCGACGCCGCGGATGTCCTCGATCTCGGCGCGCGTCACCGGCTGGTGGTAGGCGATGATCGCCAGCACTTCGAGGGCAGCGCGGGACAGCTTGCGCTGCTGCACCGTGTCGCGGCTCATCAGGAAGGCGAGGTCGCCGGCGGTGCGGAAGGCCCAGGCATCGCCGACGCGCACCAGATTGACGCCGCGCCGCGCATAGATCTGCTGCAGTTCGGCCATCGCCGCGGCAATGTTGATGCCGTCGGGCAGCCGCGAAGTGAGCTGTTTTTCGCTGACCGGCTCGGCGCTGGCGAATACGATCGCCTCGGCCATCCGTACGGCCTCCGCCATATGCAGCCGCTCGCCGGGATTCTGCGACAAATTCTGCCCCTGGTTTTGTGCCGGGTTCTCGGCAACCGCGCCTTGCTCGGCGTCGTCGTCGACCTTGAACGGAATGACCGAAGCGTTGGCGCGTTCGCTCATGGTGTCACCTCGACTATCTTGATGGCTTGAGCGCGGCCGCGCAGATAAAGCGGCGCGAACACCTGGTCCTGCCGCATCTCCATCTTGCCTTCGCGCACCAGTTCCAGCGTTGCGGCAAACGAGCTGGCGACAGCGGTGCGCCGCTCTTCCGGGCCGGCCAGATATTCGACCAGGAAACTGTCGAGCGCCGTCCAGTCGCGCAGCGACCCGATCAGCCTGATCAGCACGTCGCGCGCATCCTTGAGCGACCACACGCCGCGCCTGGCGATCGTCACATTGGTGATCGCCTGCTTTTGGCGCTGCTGGGCATAGGCGGTCAACAAATCGTAGAGCGAGGCCGAATAGGCATTTCGCTTCTCGATGATGACCATTTCCGGCATGCCGCGCGCAAACACGTCGCGTCCGAGCCGGTTGCGGTTGACCAGCCGTGCCGCCGCGTCGCGCATCGCCTCCAGCCGCTTCAGCCGGAACTGCAGCACTGCCGCCAGTTCCTCGCCGCTTTCGCCTTCGTCGCCGGGCTGCTTGGGGATCAGGAGCTTCGACTTGAGGAAGGCCAGCCATGCCGCCATCACCAGATAGTCGGCGGCAAGCTCCAGCCGCAGCGCCCTCACCTTCTCGACGAAGGCCAGATACTGTTCGGCCAGCGCCAGGATCGAGATGCGCGACAGGTCGACCTTCTGGTTGCGGGCAAGATGCAGCAGAAGATCGAGCGGACCTTCGAAACCGGCCACGTCGACGACCAAAGCGGGATCGCCGGTCAGCCGGGAATCATCGTTCTCGGCCCACAGACGGTCCATCGGTGCGGCCTTGCCGGCCTTCAGGTCCAATGTTTCCGCCACTTCGCTTCCTTTGATGCTAGGCCACCGCGTCGAAATAACTGGCAAATTCGGCCCGAATCTCGGTCTCGTCCGCTACGTCACGGTTCCTGATATAGGTCAGCGCCCGCTCCGCGCGGTCAAACGACTTGCCTTCAAGTCCGGTCGTTCGCGATGCAATGCCGGCCATCTCCTCAAACACGCCGTTGCAGTGAAGGACCAGATCGCAGCCCGCCGCAAGGATAGCGGCCGCCTTTGACGGGAAATCCCCAGAAAGTGCCTTCATCGAGGTGTCGTCGCTCATCAACAGACCGTCGAAGCCGATTTCGCCGCGGATGATCTTTTCGATGACCTTGCCGGATGTCGTGGCCGGGTTCTTCGGGTCGATCGCGCTATAGACGACATGCGCCGTCATCGCCATCGGCAAATGGTTGAGCTCCCTGAACGGCGCAAAATCATGCCGCTGCAGGTCGCCGATCGAGGCGTCGACGGTCGGCAGTTCGAAATGCGTGTCGGCGAAGGCCCTTCCATGGCCGGGAATATGCTTCATCACCGGCAGCACGCCGCCCGCCATCAGGCCTTCCGCCGCGGCGCGACCCAATTCGATGACGGCGCGCGGCTCCTTGCCATAGGCGCGTGCGCCGATGACGTCGCTGGCGCCCTCGATCGGCACGTCGAGCACCGGCAGGCAATCCGCCGTGATGCCGTAGCGCAGCAGATCGAAGGCATGCAGCCGCGCCATCAGCCAGGCGGCACGGGTGCCGGCGTCATGGTCGTCGCGCCACAAGGCGCCGAGTGCGCCGGCAGCCGGATAGTTCGGCGCCAGCGGCGGCCGCAGGCGCTGCACCCGGCCGCCCTCCTGGTCAATGAATACCGGCGCATCCGCGCGCCCGACGCAGTCGCGCATGGCGGCGACCAGATCGCGGATCTGCTCGGTCTCGCCGATATTGCGCGCAAACAGGATGAAACCCCACGGGCATTCGTTGCGGTAGAAACGGATCTCGTCGCGGGTCAGTGATTTCCCGGCGCAGCCGAGGATCATGGATTTTGATTCGGTCATGCGGAACAGTTTAGAGCTTCGCGCCGACAAAGGGAATCGCCCGCAATTGCCTCCAGGGATTTCCGTTCACGCAAAAAAGCCGGCGCGAGCGCCGGCTTTTCGAGAGGTTTTTGGTGCCGCTAGTGGGACACGAAGCAATTGCCGCCGGCAGCCTTGTAGCTGGTGCACAGTTTGATCGCCTCGTTGCGCGACTGCGCTGGAACGCGGACGCGGTAGAAGGTGCCCTTGCCGGCAATTTCGGCCTTGACGATGTTGGCGGTGCGGCCGGAAAGCACGCTGCCGTAGCGGCGCTGCAGATCCTGATAAGTCGACTGGGCGCTTTCGACTGTCGGCTGCGAAGCGATCTGTATCGACCACGAACCAGCGCCGGCCGCGGCCGGATCGATGGAAGCAACCTGATCGGGCTTGACTTCGCCGACTACGTCGACCGGCTGGTCGGACGGACGCTGCGGCGCCACTGGGACCGTGGCCGGGGTGTTGGCGGACTGCTTGCTGGCTGAGGGCTGGGCCTTGGCTTCGGCCTTGGTGTCGGGCTTGGGCGCCGGCTGCAGCTTGGTGGTTTCGGCCTGATCGCCACTCGCCTGATCGCCACTCGGCTGGTCACCAATCTTCTGATCGCCAATCTTCGGATCACTTGTCATCTGCTCGATCAGGGGCACGGTGCCAGTCTGCGCGGCGGCGTCGGCCTGGGCCGACGGAGCCACGTGCTGCGGCGCCGGATCTGCCGGCTCGGCAGCAGCCATCTGCGGGGCGGCAGGCGCCGGATCCTCGCGCGCCACCAGCGAGCCGTCAGGTTTCACGACCATGGTCCGTACCTTGCGCGGCGCAACGGCGACGATCTCGGGGTTGGCACCCTTCTCGGCCTCCTGCAGAACCTGCGCGATGCGATCCTCGGACTTGGGCGCCGGTGCGGCGGCAGTTTCGGTACCGCCAGCGGCATTGGCGCCAAGCGCATCGGTGTCAGGCGCGTTGGTATCAGGCGCGTTGATACCAGAGGCGTTGGTGTCGGACGCCACTGTGCCGGGCGCGTCGAGATCGTCCGCGGCGTCGGGGTCATTGGGCGAAAGATCGACGACGCGGCTCTCCGGTTCGTTGGCTTTCAGGTCCACAGGCTCTTCGGTGTTGGTGACCAGCTTCTGCTGAACGGGCTCGGCGGGCTTGGCGCCCTTGACCACAGCGTCATAGACCTTGTTGTCCTGGTTCGGCACGACGGCGCCGCCTGGATTTTCCGGCTTGATCTTGATCGGCCTGTTGTCGGCCTTGACGATAACCGGCGCATCGCCGTCGCTCTTGCCGCCGAGGGTCAACGCAAAGGCGCCAAGGCCTCCGGCGATCGCCACCGCGCCGACTATCGCTCCTATCAGCAGCCCGCGCCTGCGCGGCCGCCTTTCGGCCTCGCGTTCGGCGAGGCCCGGGACCGACATCTCGTCGTCCAGTTCGGGATCGTAGTCGAGCTCATCGAAGGTGAAATCGTCGGCTTGCGAAACCGGCTGGCCACTGGGCAATGGGCCCAGATCGAAACCGTCCGCTGCATCGGCATAGGAAGCGGCCGCCGCGCTGACGGGGGCCTCCGCAGGCTTGGCGCCATAGCCGCGCGTCTCGCCACGATCTTGCTTATAGCCAGACGCGAAGCCGGCATCGTATTCATCGTCATAGCCAGCACTGCGCACCGGGGCAGGCGCTATATCCGTGGCATTCATTTCGGTGAGAAGGCTGGCAAAATCGGCATCAAGATCGTCGTAGGCGGGCGCCACCGGCTCGTCATCGTCGAAATTGAGCTCCGGAATATCGAGATCGTCCGCCAGCGCCACGACGCGCTCGGGCACGTCGACCGTCTCGACATCGGGCATCTCGTCATAGGCGGAAGGTTGTTGATGCGAAGTTGGTGCAGCTTCCGTGTAGGCGGGCCGATCTTCATAGGACGGCCTCTCTTCACGGGATGCCTGGCCTTCATAGGACGGCGCCTCTTCGACCGGTGCGGCCCGATAGGACGGCGTTGCAGCCGGCTGCGGCGGTGGTGCCGGACGCGCCGAAGCCACCGGCTGGCTTGCAAAAGCGGGCTGAGGCTGGGCGACCGGCGTCACGCGGCTCCACGAGCGGGCCGGCTCGGGCGGCGTGGCGCGTGTCGTCAGCCAGTTCAGCGCATCGAGCGGATCTTCTTCGGAAGCAGCTGCGGCACTCTTGTCGGCCGAGTCATGATCCAGGCCGATATTCCTGGCGAAGTCGGCATCGAGCGCATCGTTGTCCAAATCATCCGCAGGTCCGGCAGCGGCTTCAGCGCCGAAATCCTCGCCTTCAAGCTCATCCAAGAGGACACTGCCAAGATCGGCGTCATCGGCGGCACTGGACTGCTGCGGCTCAGCGGGCTCGTGCTCGTCGAGTTCCCAATCCAGCTCGTCGACAGGATGCACCGGTTCGTTGGTGACGTCTTCAGCCGCCACCATGGGCTGTTCAGCAGCCACTGCTGGCTCCTGAATTGCGGGCGCCACGGGCTGCTGAGCAGCAGCCATCACAGGCTTCTGGGCAGGCTGCTGGCTTGTCTGAGGTTCGTTGGCCGCTTGTGCCGGCCGTGTGCTCATTGCACCCAGCAGCGCGTTCAGCTCGTCTTCCAGGCTGCGTTCCTCAGCCACTGGGGCTGTCGGGACGACAGCGGCCGGCGCCACTGGTTCGGCCGCAACCTGCGCCACGGGCTCTTCGACGTCCTCCGCAAGCGCATCGTCGAGGCTCAGATCGAAATGGTCGTCGAACGCCGCTTCAGCAGCCGTGCCGGAAAGCCGGGCGGCCTCTGGTTCTTCGATTTCGGCAGGCTCGTTCGGGCGAACGTCTAAGTCCATGTCGACATCGGCCATGGCATCATCGAAATGGCCGGCAAAATTCTCATCGTCCGAAACCGCCTCAACCGGCGATGCCGGGGCGGCGACGGTTTCCGCCGGCTCATGCTCGTCGACCATCAGCTCGTCTTCGAGCGAGCTTGCAACGGCATCGTCGAACTCGTCATCGAACGCAGGCTCGGCGGCTTGCGCCGCGGTTTCAACGGCGACGGCCTGCTCCATCGGCTCATGCTCTTCGAGCATCAGCTCGTCTTCGAGCGAGTTGGCCACGGCGTTGTCGAACTCATTGTCGAAGGCAGGCTCGTCGTCGAAGGCGGGCTCGTCGACCGGCGCGTATGCATCGGCTGCGGCCCTAGGTCCGTCCTCGCCCGTCGCCCCGATCTTGCCCGTCACATCGTCGTCGTGCCGAAAATCCTGATCGAGCGAGGCGGCAAGTTCGTCGTCACTCGAAAGGTCGTCCTCGAACGGCGACACGTCTTCGAGCGAGCCGGCGACGGCGTTATCGAACTCCTCGTCGAACTCGGGCTCGACAGCGGGAGCGAACGCCCTTTCGGGGGCGAAGGCAATTTCGTCGGCGGCAACAGGAGCGGCCGCAACGGGAGCAACATCATCCACCGCACTGTCGTCGAACGCGAAATCCTGTTCGAACGAGGCAGCAAGCGCGTCCTCCATTTCGTCGGCGGCGGCCGGTTCGGGTGTCGGCTCGCGAAGCTCGGCAGGGGAAGCATTGTCATTGGCGTCGGCGCCGAATTCGCCCATCAACTCCTTCTCGAGATCGATGTCGAAATCGGCCTCATCCACCGACGGTTCGGCGGCAGCGGCTTTCGGCTGGGCCGGCGTTTGCGGTTTGACCGGCTGGCGCGGGTCGAACCCCATGATCCTGGTCAGTTCCGCGAACGGATCATCGTTGGCGATGTCGTTGTGGTCGGCTGCTCTCAGCTGGGTTCTGTCTGCCATTATTGTTCCCGAACTCGCACTCATTCGGACGCCATGGACGTCGCGTAGGGTTGGCCCTTACCAGCGCAATGTGGGCAAAAGGTGACAGGTTTTTTACTCAAACCTAACGCATTTCGGTGGGCGCATTGGCTCCGATCAGCGTCAGGCCGGACGTCAAAACGTCCGAAACAGCCTGCACCAGCCCTAGTCTGGCATGCGTCAATTGTCGGTCGTTAACCTTAACAAAACGTAAGTCGGGATTATCGGTGCCCCGGTTCCAGTGTCCGTGGAAGCTGGAAGCAAGTTCGTAGAGGTAAAATGCCAGCCGGTGGGGCTCAAGCGCGAGCGCCGCGGCTTCGATCAGCCGCGGATATTCGGCAAGCTTCCTGATCAGGCCGATCTCACCCTCGTCGGTCAGCAAAGCCACTTCGGCGGCCAGCTGGTTGCGGTCGAACATGGCCTCGCCCAATTGCTCGCTTGCCTGCCGGAACACCGAATGGCAGCGCGCCGAGGCATACTGCACGTAGAACACGGGATTGTCCTTCGACTGCTCGGTCACCTTGGCGAAGTCGAAATCGAGCGGCGCGTCGTTCTTGCGGTAGAGCATCATGAAGCGGATCGGGTCGCGGCCGACCTCCTCGACCACTTCACGCAAGGTCACGAACTCGCCCGACCGCTTCGACATGCGCACCGGCTCACCGGCGCGAAACAGCCTCACCAGCTGGCAAAGCAGCACGGTAAGCTTGACCTCGTCGCCGGCAATCGCCCGGGCAAGCGCTTCCAGCCGTTTCACATAGCCGCCATGATCGGCGCCAAGCACATAGATCAGGTCAACGAAGCCGCGATCGACCTTGTCCTTGAGGTAAGCGACATCGGCAGCGAAATAGGTGAAGGTACCGTCCGACTTGACCAGCGCCCGGTCCATGTCGTCGCCGACCGCGGTCGAGCGGAACAGCGTCTGCTCGCGGTCCTCCCAGTCGTCCGGCTTCTCGCCCTTGGGCGGCGGCAGCTTGCCCTTGTAGATGTGGCCCTTCAGCGTCAGGTCGCTGATCGCCGAGCGGATCTTCTTCGCATTGTTGGCATGCAGCGTCCGCTCGGAAAAGAAGACGTCGTGATGCACGTTGAGCAGCGCCAGATCCTCGCGGATCATCGCCATCATCGCGTCGATCGTCCTGTCCTTGACGATGGCAAGTGCCTCCTCGTCCGGCATCTGCAGTAGGGAGCGGCCGAATTCGCTGGCCAACGCCTGACCAACGGGGATCAGATAGTCGCCTGGATAAAGCCCGGCCGGAATCTCGCCGATCTCATCGCCAAGCGCCTCGCGGTAGCGCAGGATGACCGAGCGTCCGAGCACGTCGATCTGCGAACCGGCATCGTTGATGACATATTCCTTGGTCACGTCGTAACCGGCGAAGGCCATCAGGTTGGCGAGCGCGTCGCCGACCACGGCACCCCGGCAATGGCCGACATGCATCGGCCCGGTCGGGTTGGCGGAGACATACTCGACATTGGTTTTCTTGCCGCCGCCGACTGTCGAGCGGCCGTAATTGCGGCCCTCGCCGAGCAGCGCCGTCAGATGTGCCTGCCAGAAGTCGTCCTTGAGCTTGAGATTGACGAAGCCCGGGCCGGCGATCTCGGCGGCCGCGATATCCTCGTCGGCGCGCAGCGCCTCGGCCAGCCTTTCGGCCAGCGCGCGCGGGTTCTGGCCGGTCGGCTTGGCCAACACCATGGCAGCGTTGGTGGCGAGATCGCCATGGCTGGCATCGCGCGGCGGCTCGACGGCGATGCGCGACAGATCCGGCGGCACGCCATCCTTGTCTTTCAAATCAAGCGCTTCGACGGCCTTTATGATTCGCGCGTTGAAATCGGCGAAGATGTTCATTGCTATGGCTCTGACGGTTTTGCAGGGATCCGGCTCGTTGGCCGGCAAAATCGCGCCCGCCCTAGCTCAAATCCGGCGTATGGTCAAACAAACGCCTGTGTTCCTTGAGTGCATAAGTGTCCGTCATGCCAGCCAGGAAATCGGCAACACTGCGCGCCTTGACGCGATCCTCCGCCCGATCGAGCCCTTCGCGCCAGCCATCCGGCATGGCGCGCGGATCGGCGAAATAGACGTCGAACAGGTCCCTGACGATCTGGTCGGCGTCGGCGCGCACCCGCATGACCTCCGCGTGCCGATAGAGATGCTTGTAGAGAAAGGCCTTCAGCTCCTTTTCCGATACGGCCGTCTCGGCGGAGAAGCTCACCATCGTCTCGCCGGCCGCCCTTACCGCCTCGGCGCTGTCGGGCTTGATGCGCGCCAGATTAGCCGTCGTCGAGACGATCACGTCCTCGACCATGATAGTGATCTGCCGGCGCATCAGCTCGTGGCCGGTGCGTACGTCATCGAGCGCCGGATAGCGCTCACGCACCCCCTTGAGGATCGACCCCGGCAGCGAGAGGTCCTCCAGCATGTCCAGCGTCAGCAGCCCTGCCCTCAGCCCGTCGTCGATGTCATGGGTGTTGTAGGCGATGTCGTCGGCAATCGCCGCGCACTGCGCCTCGATACCGGCGAAGCGGTCGAGCTCGAGGTCGTGCAGTTCGGAATAGTCGCGGATCGCCTGCGGCACCGGCCCCTTCAGCCCTTTGCCCTTGGCATCGGTCAGTGGGCCATTGTGCTTGACCAGCCCCTCCAGCGTTTCCCAGGTGAGGTTCAGCCCATCGAACTCGGCATAGCGCCGTTCCAGCCGCGTCACCACGCGCAGCGATTGCGCATTGTGGTCGAAGCCGCCCCAGGCGGCCATCTTCTCGTTCAGCGCGTCCTCGCCGGTATGGCCGAAGGGTGTGTGGCCGAAGTCGTGCACCAGGGCCACCGCCTCGGCCAGGTCCTCGTCGCCGCGCAGTGCCCGCGCCAGAGCGCGTGCAATTTGCGCCACCTCGATCGAATGCGTCAGCCTTGTGCGGTAATGGTCGCCTTCGTGTGCGACGAACACTTGCGTCTTGTGCTTCAGCCGGCGGAACGCCGTCGAATGGATGATGCGGTCGCGGTCGCGCTGGAACGGCGTGCGCGTCGGGCTTTCCACCTCGTCGAACAGCCGGCCGCGCGACTTCGCCGGGTCGCTGGCATAGGCCGCGCGCGGCCGATAGCCGAATCCGATGTCGCCCAACTCGTTGGTCATAGCGTATGCCGCAGTTGACTTGCCCCGTCGCGCTTCATACCTATCATACGAAACCGAAAGCAAGGTGACGCCCATGGGCGCTGATGCCAAGACCGCCATGAAAGTCGAGATGACCGACGCCGCCGCCAAGCGGATCGCCAAGATCGTGGCGAGCGAAGCCGGCAAGACGGCCCTGCGCGTCTCGGTCGAGGGCGGCGGCTGTTCCGGCTTCTCCTACAAGTTCGATCTGGTCGATAGGCGCAATGATGACGACGTCGCCATCGAGAAGGACGGCGCAACCGTGCTGATCGACGACCTGTCGCTGGTCTATATGGGCGGCTCGGTGATCGATTTTGTCGACGATCTGATGGGCCAGTCGTTCCAGATCAGGAACCCCAATGCGGTCGCCTCCTGCGGCTGCGGCACCAGCTTCTCGATCTAGAAATGCCCGACATCGGCGCGGTTCGTCAGATCGCGCTTTCCGCCGGACGCGACCTCGACGCAACGCTGGCCTTCTGGCGCGAGGTGCTCGGCATGAGTCTGCATGCGCGTTTCGATCCTCCAGGCATCGCCTTCATCATGGCAGGTGACGTGCGCCTGCTTTTCACCGACGGCCTGCCGGCCGGCACCGTCTATCTCGACATATCGGACCTCGAAGAGTTCCACGCTTCGGCAAGGGCCGCCGGTGTTCCCTTCACCGCGCCGCCGGCGCTCGTCCATCGCGACACCGAAGGCCTGTTCGGCCAGGCGGGGGAAAGCGAGTGGATGGCCTTCCTAAAGGACCCGGCAGGCAATACGATCGGCCTTGTCGAACGTCACCCGCCGGATCGCTAGTCTCCGGACCACCAGCCTATCGAGGACGTCATGAAAATCGTCACCTGGAACATCAACGGCGTCCGCGCCCGCATCGGCAATTTGACCCATTGGCTGACGGAAAGCGCGCCCGACATCGCCTGCCTGCAGGAGATCAAGACGGTCGACGAGCAATTTCCTCGCGCCGAGATCGAGGCGCTCGGCTACAATGTCGAGACCTACGGCCAAAAAGGCTTCAACGGCGTCGCCATCCTGTCGAAGCTGCGTTTCGACGAGGTCAATCGCGGCTTGCCGGGCGACGATGCCGACGAGCAGGCGCGTTTCATCGAAGGCGTGTTCTCGACCGACAAGGGCGCCTTGCGGGTTGCCTCTATCTATCTGCCGAACGGCAACCCAATCGACGACGAGAAGAAGTTCTCCTACAAGCTTTCCTGGATGACGCGGCTGGAGCGCTGGGCCGAGGAGCGGCTTGCACTGGAAGAGCCGCTGGTCCTGGCCGGCGACTACAATGTCATTCCTGAGCCGGCCGATGCGAAATATCCGGAAAACTGGCTAAGCGACGCGCTGTTCCAGCCCGCAACGCGGCAGGCGTTCCGGCGGCTGAAGAATCTCGGCTTCACCGAAGCCGTGCGTGCCGTCACCGACGCCCCCGACGTCTTTACGTTCTGGGACTATCAGGCCGGCGCCTGGCAGAAGAACAACGGCATCCGCATCGACCACCTGCTTCTGTCGCCCGAAGCCGCCAATTGGTTTTCCTCGGCTTCGATCGAAAAACAGGTGCGCGCCTGGGAAAAACCCTCCGACCATGTGCCGGTGGCGATCGATCTGGCGCTGCGGCCGGCCTGATCGGAGCTGCTGTCCGGCGGCACATTGAGAAGTTGACCTCTTATCGCCACAAATCGCGCGCTTGATGAGAAATCATCATGGTGGCTGGGGTTCCCATGACTATCCGACTTGCACTTTGCACGTGTGCCGCGGCGCTCGCTTTTGGCGCGATGCCGGCCGTTGCCGCTCCGCTATGCCTTGCCAATGGCAAATCGTTCCAGATCGGTCAAATGGCCTGCCTGACACTTGCCGGACAAAGCCACCTCGCCCGCTGCGAGATGGTGCTCAACAACACGTCCTGGACAAAGCAGCGGGACGGCTGCCCGGAGAACACACTGGCCCCGCATCTGCAAGGCACGCCGATATCAACACCGGCGCCCGGCGGCGTGCCGGCGAAACCGACCGAGAACTGATTTAAATCGACAAATCCCGCCGGCCTACTGGTCGCCGCCACCCTTGGTCAGGATATCGTCGGCCAGCGAAATCGCGGTGCGACGGTCGGCTTCGCCGGCGGCGGCAAACGCTTCTTCCTGCATGCCGCGGATCCATGGCTGGTCGGCGGGTGAGGCTCGTTCGAGTGCCGCGGTCATCATCGCCAGCCCGCGGACGATCTTGCCGCTTTGGAAAAGCAGGTTGCCGAGCGTCGCCTGCGCGCCCGCATGGCCCTTTTCGGCCGCCAGCTGGAACCAGCGTCCGGCCTGCTTGACGCTGGCCTTGACGCCGCCCTCGCCCTTGAGGAACATCTGGCCCATCTCGAACTGGGCGTTCGGATTGCGGTAGTTGGCGGCGGCACGCATGTAATATTCCTGGGCCGCCACCTCGTTCTCCTCGACGGGGCTGCCGGGAATGCCTTTCCTCAGATAGTCGCCAAGCGCCACCAGCGCGTCCGAAACATAGCTTTCCTCGGGCGAACCGGGCTCGACGTCCTGGTCGACGATCTCGCTGAAGAACTTGAACGCCGCGTAGTCGTCTCGCGCCACGCCATCGCCTTCGGCATACATGCGCGCAAGCTTCCAGGTGGCGCCGATCTGGCCGTTCTCGGCGGCATATTTGTAGGCTTCCGCGGCCTGCTCCTTATGGCCGTTCTTGTAAGCGGAAAAGCCGAACTGGAACACCGCCCACGGGCTCGACTGCGGCTTCACGCCGGTCTTGTCGTCGAACACCTTGTCGTCGAAGGCCATGGCCTGGCCGACGGCGCCTAAGGTCGCGCCAAACGTGGCGAGCGCAACCAGTGCCGAAAGGACAGACGACCTCAACAACTCAGATGTCCGCATAGCAGTGTGTTTCTTTGGCACCGCCCGGATGGGTGACCGCGCCGTCGCGGGCAGATCCGACCGTCTGTGCGTATTTCCAGATCGCGCCCGACTGATAGTCGGTCGTGCGCGCCTTCCATGCTTTTGCCCTCGCCGCCAGTTCGGCTTTGGACAATGCAACCTCGATCGTGCCGTTCACCGCATCGATCGAGATCAAGTCGCCGTCTTTCAGAAGCCCGATCGGGCCACCGACGGCCGCTTCCGGCCCGACATGGCCGATGCAGAAACCGCGCGTCGCGCCAGAAAAACGCCCGTCGGTGATGAGCGCCACCTTGCCGCCCATGCCCTGGCCGTAGAGAGCCGCCGTCGTCGACAGCATTTCGCGCATGCCCGGGCCGCCGCGCGGACCCTCGTAACGGATGACGAGAACCTCGCCTTCGCTATAGTTACGGCGCGTAACCGCCTCGAAACATTCCTCTTCCGAATCGAAGCAGCGCGCCGGACCCGAGAATTTGAGTTCCGCCATGCCTGCGACCTTCACGATCGCGCCTTCGGGGGCAAGGTTACCCTTCAAGCCCACGACCCCGCCGGTCTGGGTAATCGGCTTGTTGGCGGGACGGACCACATCCTGGCTGTCATTCCAGGAAACATGTTCCATATTTTCGGCCAAAGTGCGGCCGGTCACCGTCAGGCAATCGCCATGAAGATAGCCATGGTCGAGCAGCGTCTTCATCAAGAGCGGAATGCCGCCGGCCTCGAACATGTCCTTGGCGACGTATTTGCCGCCCGGCTTGAGGTCGGCGATGTAGGGTGTCTTTTCGAATATCCTGGCCACGTCGAAAAGGTCGAACTTTATCCCGGCTTCGTGCGCGATCGCCGGCAGATGCAGCGCCGCGTTGGTCGAGCCGCCGGTGGCCGAGACCACGGTCGCGGCATTTTCCAACGCTTTCATCGTAACGATGTCGCGAGGGCGGATGTTCCTTGCGATCAACTCCATGATCTTTTCGCCGGAAGCGAAATTGAAGCGGTCGCGCATCTCGTAGGGTGCCGGCGCGCCGCAGGAATAGGGCAGCGCCAGGCCGATCGCCTCAGCGACGGTGGCCATGGTGTTGGCGGTGAACTGGGCGCCGCAGGAGCCGGCCGACGGACACGCGGCTTGCTCGATTTCTAGCAGTTCGGCGTCGCCGATGGTGCCGACCGAATGCTGGCCGACCGCCTCGAATACGTCCTGCACGGTGATCTGCCGGCCACGGTAGCTGCCGGGCAGGATCGAGCCGCCATAGATGAAGATGGACGGCACGTTGAGGCGCACCATAGCCATCATCATGCCGGGCAGCGACTTGTCGCAACCGGCCAGGCCGACCAGCGCATCGTAGCAATGGCCGCGCATGGTAAGCTCGACTGAATCGGCGATGACCTCGCGTGACACCAGCGACGACTTCATGCCCTGGTGGCCCATGGCGATGCCGTCGGTGACGGTGATGGTGCAGAATTCGCGCGGCGTGCCTTTGGCGGCCGCCACGCCCTTCTTGACCACTTGCGCCTGGCGCATCAGTGAGATGTTGCAAGGTGCGGCCTCGTTCCAGCAGCTGGCGACACCAACCAGCGGCTGCGCGATCTCGGCCGCCGACAGCCCCATCGCATAGAGGTAGGAGCGATGCGGCGCCCGCTCGGGACCAACGGTCACGTGACGGCTTGGCAGCTTGGCCTTGGAGATCGCTCTGGCGTCCATACTCGTCCTCGCCGCGGGCGGTGCGGCCTGCCTCTTCGCCTAGCCTTTTGGCGCGTGTCCCGAGACAAGTTCGAGGTGCGCCGGGTTTATGGCGGGAAATGGGCAATGTTCCCGGGCGGCCGGGTGGCGCGAGGGTTGTTCAGAAACTGTTGCCGAAACGTCACAATTATCGGAGCGAACATCATAGGGGCAATTGTTGCGCTGGCCGAATGACGGATGACGCACCGAACGAAACGACCGGGCAGTGCCCGGCCGTTTTGTCGTTTAAAAATTTGTAGTTAGAACTTGATCTTGACGGAAGCCGAACCGGCGAGAAGCAGGTCGTTGCCGTAGGTATAGGTGACGGCATTTGCCACGTCGCCGACACCGCTGAAAGTCGATGACCCGCTCGTCAGCACACCGATCGAGCCGCCGAGCCTGACCTCGACCTGGTCGTTCGGCGAATAGGAGACGCCGCTGGCCACGGCCCAGGTATCCGACTGATAGCCGGAGGTCGTCGAGGTGCCGCGATCCCAGGTCAGCGAAACCACGCCCGACAATTGGTCGGTGAACTTGTGACCGATACCGCCCGTGATCGTCCAGCCGTCGCGATAAAGCAGGTCGAATGAAACGGGCGAGGGAGCACCGGTTACCGGGCTGCGCACGCCATTGATGGCAATGACGCCAAGCTTGCTCCACTCCTGCCAGCGGATGGAACCAAAGGCCAGCCAGCCAGGAGCTATACCGCTCTGCAGCTTGAATTCCAGAGCCTGAGGTATCTCGGCCGACGCCGAGACTGGGTACACGCCGGTAGAGCCAGGAACCAGATCCGCTGGAAAGGCGCCCCTGAAGCCGGTCGTGTCGACCGTTCCCGACAGCCCGTCATATTTGTAGCTGGAAGAGTACATCAGGCTGGCGCGCAGAGCGATCTCGGGGATCTCATAGGCTGCGCCCGCACGCCAACCCCATGCCTCGTCGGACAGCTTGAAGACACCGAGGCCGGTATTGCCGAAGGCGAGCAGTGTCTGGCGGGACAGAAACGCGTCGACCTGCTGGTAGGAGACACCGCCAATGAATCGTACGGCGCCCTTGCCGACGTTCACCTTGTAGGAGCAGGTGAGGCTGAAATCGTCTGTGTCGACGGAGTATTTGACCGCTGTCGGCGAATAGGCGTTGTTCATGCCGAAATTTGCGTCCGCACCATACGGTCTGGTATAGGTGGCAAGACAGTCTACGGGCTCAAAGATGTTGGCCTTGATGCCGACATGCGGCACCGCATAGTCGCCACCAACATCCACCGCCGACGTCGACAATCCCGACCCATCCAGACGCTGCACATTCTTGAGTTTGCGCTGGGGCGAAACATAGGTGACGCCTGCGTCGAACGAATATGGCGCCGCGTCGAACAGCTGGTCGATGTTGACGCCGCCCCGGTCAAAGCCCCCGGCTTGCACCGTCCCAACGAAAGCCAGCGAAAAAGCCCCCGCGCCCAGCAGTGCTTTCAGACGCGAATAACACATGAATCTCCTCCCCGAATATCCTTGCATCAAGCTAGAACCAATTCAGGTTAACCGCGCAACAACGAATTCGCCGTGCGTACATGTACACCTTGGCTGAACGCATTTCCGACAAGGTGTCGGCCTTCTCGACAAGGCGGGAAAATGGCTGGCTCGGTACAAATCAATGAGAAAAATCGGGAAAATCGCCTAAATCACGACAAAACTGGGCATTTCGCGTGCGCAGCCACCCATTGTTACATTATGGCAACAATGGGGCAAAAACATTCAGTTTGCCTCAAGATTTACGCTGCGGAATGCCTGTTTTCGTGGCAGGAAGCCCATCTGGAAAGCAGATTCGTGACCCGGCGAATCTGCTCGATCAGCCGGCCCAATTTGCTCTATCAGCCGGCCCAATTTGTTCGATCAGCCGGCATCGCGCACCCGCGTCAATGCCACCGAAAGCTTCTCTTGCGCCTCGCGATATTCGGCGAGTTTTTCGCGCTCGGCCTCCACCACCTCGTCCGGTGCGTTGGCGACGAATTTCTCGTTGGACAGCTTCTTGTAAAGCCGCGCAATTTCCTCGGTCACCTTGGCAAGTTCCTTCTGCAGGCGCGCTGCCTCGGCTGTAACGTCGATCAGGCTGCCGAGCGGCAGGCAGATGGTCGCCTCGTTGACGACGATCTGGGCGGAGCCCTTGGGCGCCGCATCGACCAGCGAGATGTCGCCGACCCGCGCCAGCCGCTTGATGGCCGATGCCTGGCGCTCAAGCCTTTGGTGGGTCGTTTCATTGGCACCGATCACCATCAGGGGCGCGATCGCTGCCGGCGGCACGTTCATTTCCGAACGCACCGAGCGGATGCCGGAGACGAGATCGACCAGCCAGTTGATATCGGCGGCGGCCTCCTCGTCCTCGAAGTCGGGCGACGGCCAAGCCGCATGACAAAGCAGCGACGGCCGTTGCCTGCCTTCGCCGGCGGTTTCGGCCCACAGTTCCTCGGTCATGAACGGCATCATCGGATGCAGCAGCTTGTAGATCTCGTCCAGCACGAAGGCGACGCATGCCCTGCTCTCGGCCTTGGCGGCCTCGTCGGTGCCCATGAACACCGGCTTCAGCAGTTCCAGGTACCAGTCGCAGAACTGGTTCCAGACGAACCGGTAGGCAGCACCCGCCGCCTCGTTGAAGCGGTACGAGGTGATGCCGTCGGTTATGTCGCGCGCGGCTCGCGTCAGCTCCGTCAGGATCCAGCGGTTGACCGCCAGCTTGGCGTCCTGCAGCCAGAAATCGTCGTCGCGCGCCACTTCGTTCATCTCGGCGAAGCGCGTCGCGTTCCACAGCTTGGTGCCGAAATTGCGATAGCCGGCAATGCGGGCCGGATCGAGCTTAACGTCGCGCCCTTGCGCTGCCATCACCGTCAAGGTGAAGCGCAGCGCATCGGCGCCATATTCGTCGATGAGGTCGAGCGGATCGATGACGTTGCCTTTCGACTTCGACATCTTCTGTCCATTCTTGTCGCGAACCAGCGCATGCACATAAACGGTATGAAACGGCTCCTGGTCCATGAAATGCAGGCCCATCATCATCATGCGGGCGACCCAGAAGAAGATGATGTCGAAACCGGTGACCAGCACGTCGGTCGGGTAATAGGTCTTCAGCTCCGGCGTCTGGTCCGGCCAGCCGAGCGTCGAGAACGGCCACAGCGCCGACGAGAACCATGTGTCGAGCACGTCCTCGTCGCGGGTCAGGATCTCGCCAGTCTGGAAATTCTCGAGTTTGTCCTCGACCCAGGCCTTCCACGGCCCTTCCAGCGCCAGATAATATTCGACGGCGGCACCGAGCGCTTCTTCCTCGGTCTTTTCGACAAAGACATGCCCGTCCGGCCCGTACCAGGCAGGGATCTGGTGGCCCCACCAGAGCTGGCGCGAAATGCACCAGGGCTGGATGTTCTCCATCCAGTCGAAATAGGTCTTTTCCCAGTTTTTGGGCACGAAATTGGTGCGGCCCTCGCGCACCGAGGCGATCGCCGGCTTGGCCAGTTCCGCCGCATTGACATACCACTGGTCGGTCAGAAACGGCTCGATCGGCACGCCGCCGCGGTCGCCGTGCGGCACCGCATGGCGATGCGGCTCGACCTTTTCGAGAAAGCCGCCCGCCTCCATCAGCTCGACGATCTTCTTGCGCGCATCGAAACGGTCCAGGCCATCGAGGCCGTCCCAGACGGCCTGGCGCTCCGGCGTCACTTCCAGTCCGGCCAGAAAGTCCTCATTGTCCTTGAGGCTCACCGCCGCATTGACGGTGAGGATGTTGACCGCCGGCAGCCGGTGGCGCTTGCCGACCTCGAAATCGTTGAAGTCATGCGCCGGTGTGATCTTGACCGCACCGCTGCCTTTTTCGGGATCGGAATACTCGTCCGCCACCACCGGGATCTTGCGGCCGACGATCGGCAGGATGAGGTTCTTGCCGACGAGATGCCGGAAACGCTCGTCGTCGGGGTGGACTGCGACAGCCGTATCGCCCAGCATCGTCTCGGGGCGGGTCGTCGCAACGGTGATGAAGGTCTTCGGATTTTCCGGATCGAAGGTCATGCCTTCGATCGGATAGCGGAAGTGCGAGAGGTTGCCGTTGACCTCCTGCTGCTCGACCTCGAGATCCGAGATGGCGGTCAACAGCTTCGGGTCCCAGTTCACAAGGCGCTTGTCCTTGTAGATCAGCCCTTCCTTGTAGAGCGTCACGAACACTTCGAGCACTGCCTTCGACAGGCCCTCGTCCATGGTGAAGCGCTCGCGGCTCCAGTCGGCCGAGGCCCCGAGCCGCTTCAGCTGGTTGAGGATGGCGCCACCGGACTCGGCCTTCCACTCCCACACCTTGTCGATGAACTCATCGCGCGTCAGGTCGCGGCGATGGATCTGCTTTTCCATCAGCTGGCGCTCGACCACCATCTGCGTGGCGATGCCGGCATGATCCATGCCCGGCTGCCACAAGACGTTCTTGCCGCGCATGCGCTCGAAGCGCACCAGAATGTCCTGCAGCGTGTTGTTGAGCGCATGGCCCATATGCAGCGAGCCGGTGACGTTCGGCGGCGGGATGACGATGGTGAAGGCTTCAGCCCCCTCCTCGGCGCCGGCACCGGCCCGAAACGCGTCGGCCTCTTCCCATATCCTGGCAATCTTCGGCTCGACGGCTTTGGCGTCGTAGGTCTTTTCGAGCATGGGAAAACGGTCCGCGCTGTCCGGAATTTGTGGTCCGGTGTAAATCGGAAGGTTGTTGCCAAGTCAACCGCAAGGGCGGCATGGCCAAATAGATAGCGCTGGGATGGTTAGGTGCAACTCGCGGAAGTGATCGTTGCAAGGCAATCGCTTCAGGTTGCACTGCCCCTCATTGCCCTGCCTTGCAGCATTGGTGGTTGGCGAAAGCCAAAGCGTCATCCGATCTCCCTTCTTGCGGGGGAGATGTCCGGCAGGACAGAGGGGGGTGGGAAGGATCGCCACCTTCGACGTCTGTCTTCCCCAATCTCGGAAATTCAATTGCCTGCAGGCGTAGCTGCGATCGTTGAGAGGCCGGAGGGACAGCACCCCCCTCTGCCCTGCCGGGCATCTCCCCCGCAACGGGGAAGATTGGATGCTTCGCCGATGGCGCCTGTCGGCAGGGCGGATGAGGGGCAGCGGCGATTTCGACACCGGAGGGGTGGCGTCCAAACTCAATAAAGACGCCGCCTGGAGACAGCCTTTGGTCCTGGTTTCTGAACTTACTGCGCGCCGCGCGCGACGCGCTCGATTTCCTCGCGCACCAGCCGCTCGACCAGCGTCGGCAGGTTGTTGTCTAGCCAGTCCTGCAGCATCGGCCGCAGCATCTCCTCGGCCATCTCGTCGAAGGTCTTCTTGCTGCGGCTGGCAAATGCGTCTGAAAGCTCGCCGAAGGCGGCGGCAACCTGCCGCCCCGTATGTTCCGAAAGGATCGCCGGCCGAGAGTACGGCGCCTCGCTGGCCGCCGAACTCGCCAATCCCATTTTCGAAGGTCCCGGGCCGATTTTCGAAGGTTCCAGGCCGCTTTCCGAAGACTGCGGCCCATTTTCAGAAGGCTCCGGCGCAGGTCCAGCAGTCGCCTCGTCTTCGAAAACCTCGGCTTTTGGCCCGGCGTCCGGCGTCCGGGGTGGCTCGGCCCGGTCCGGCTTGGCCATCGCGTCGCCGACCGCTGCGATCTCGCGCCGCCAATCGGCAATGATGGTGTCCGTCGTCTCGGCAGCCTTGGCCGTCGCAGGCCGATCCGGCTTTGCGGGCGGTTCGGGAGCGGTGTTCACCTCAGCCAGAGTGACCGGCGCTTTTGCCGGGCCGGGACGCACTTCCGTATACGCATTGACGGGCGCGGATGATGGCTGCACCTCGGCCCGCGTGGCCGGCTTGGCGATCTCCAGTCCGCCGCGCAGTTCGGAACGGAACGCATCGCCCTCCGCTGCCCGTCCGGCTGCCGGCGCCGGTTGCAGATCCTGGCGCAGCTCGTCCGCGTCGCCCGGCTGCTTGCGGCCGGTATCGCTGTCCTCGATGATCCTTCTGATGGAAGCCAGTATCTCTTCCATGGAAGGTTCGCGCTGTACGCTGCTTGCCGTCGCCATCGTCACATCCGCCGCCCTTGTGACTCGTTCTCAGATTTCCTGTCCGGCAATGCCGGATTCGAATCATGGCGACAGCGTAACCGACGGAACGCCCTGCGAGAATCCCCAATCTGGCGACATCTCGGATTTCAACAGATTAGGGTCGGGAGTGGAAGCCCGCGCGTCGTTCGAGCGCGGGCTGAAACCACGGCCTGGCGATCAGCGGCCGTCCGGCGTGCGCAGGCCGATCCACTTGTCTTTGACGGCGTTGTAATGCTCTTCCGGCCTGTACTTCGTCACATTGAGCGCAAGGCGGTCTGCCGACAAATGGCCAACCGCAGAGAGGATGGCATAGCTTGCCACCACCACGTCGCGTTCGGCACTGGCAAGATTGATCTTGGCAGTGATGACGGTCGCCTGCGCATTGAGAACGTCGAGCGTGGTACGCTGGCCGACATTGCGCTCCTCGATGACGCCGTTCAAGGCAAGCTGCGCGGCGGCGACCACCTGCCGGTTGGCCGTGACGCTTTGCTGCGCGGCGGTATATTGCGTCCATGCCGATGTCACGGCCTGGCGCACCTGGTCGCGACTCACGTCGACTTCGATCCGCGCCTGGCTGAGCGATTCCTTGTTCTGGCGCACGGTCGCCGAGGTCCGTCCGCCGGAATAGATCGGCACGGTCAGTGTCGCGCCGATGTTCGCCGACGTCCTTGTACCATCCTGCGATGCCCCAAGGACGCCCGGAACCGTGTTGCGATAGTCGCCGGAAACGCCGGCGCTAGCCGAAAGCTGCGGCAGCAGCGCGCCTTCGGCCGATTTAACCGAAAACGCCGCCGCGTCGACCAGATGCTCGGTGGCGAGGATGGCCGGATGTTCGGCCGATGCGATCGCAATCGCTGCATCGAGACTCGACGGCAACAGCTTTGACAGCGGCGAAGCCGGCCTGAGCCTGCCCGGCTCGTCGCCGACGATCTGGCGATAGGTCGCAGCACTTGCCAGCGCTGTCGCGCGGGCGGCGCTCAACTGCGCCACCGCGGAGGCGCGCGAAGCATCGGCTTGCGCGACGTCGGTGCGCGTGCCTTCGCCGACCTCGAAGCGCGAACGCGCCGCACGCGCCTGCTCGGTCAGGAATTGCAGATTCTGTTCGGTCAGCACCGCGATCTGGCGGTCGCGGATGACGTCCATATAGGCACTTGCCGCGTTGAACAGGGTGTTTTCTTCGGTGTTGCGCAGGCTCTCGACCGAGGCGCTGACCCGCGCTTCAGCGGCCGCGACATTGTTCCTGGTCTGAAAGCCGTCGAACAGGGTTTGATTGATCTGGACGCCAAAGTTGCCGGTAGTTATGCGTGCGGTTCGACTGGTACCATTGACGTGGGTGCTGGTGTAGTCGATGTCCGCGGAACCGGTGATGGTCGGGCGCCAGCCGGACTTGGCGATTGCAACGCCCTCGTCGGTGACGCGGACGCCGGCGCGTGTCGAATTGAGCGAGGAATTGTTTTGGTAGGCCTTTGAAAGGGCCCCGATGATCGTTTCGGCCGAGGCGACCATTGGAGAAAGCGCGGTCGCCGAAACGAGGACAGCGGTAAAAAGCAACTTGCGTACAGACGGCACGTTATATTCCCTCATTCGTTTTGCACGGGAACTGCGCCACGCTGGCTTCTCCTCTGATCAGCCGGCGCCGCGTTTTTTATCGTTCCCCCGCTGAAAGCCCCCAAGAAACACCCGGTTATGCAGATCAGCAACGATTGTTCAAACGCAAGCGATCATGACAACGCCTTCGCTGCAAGGCAAAATCACTCAGAATTCGAAGGCGGGAATGCGTTCAAATCCAGGTAGTGGCTTAATTGCCGCATTAAATGCGCGTCTTCCCGTTACAACCCCTCCAGTCTTAAAAAAAAGCCGGGCTACGCCCGAATTGCCCTGCCCCTCCACGGCGACGAGTCGGCCGCCTTCGGCAAGCTGGTCGAACAGCGCCGCCGGCACCTACCCCACGCTGCCGCCGAACAGGATCACGTCGTAAGGCGCCTTGGCAACATGGCCTTGCGGCAGCGGCCCCTGGACCACCGTGACATTGCCGCAACCCAGCGCGGCAAGCGTCGAAGTGGCGGTTTCGGCCAGCGCCGGATTGCTTTCCAGCGCGACCACGGACCTTGCCAGCCGCGACAGGATCGCCGCCGCGTAGCCGGTGCCGCAGCCAACATCGAGTGCCGAAGCGCTTGGGCCGATATCGGCCAGCTGCATCAGCTTGGCCAATGGCGACGGTTCCATCAGATAGCGCGGGCCATCGGCCGTATCGGCAATACGGATGTCCTCATCGATATAGGCGAGATCGCGCTGGCCGGCGCCGATAAAGGCCTCGCGCGGCACGACAAGCATCGCCTCGAGCAACGGCGCGCTGGTCACGTCGGTGGTGCGGATCTGGCCGTCGACCATCTTCACCCGGCGTTCGGCAAAATCAGCGCTCATGTTCCAACCATCCGCTTGCCGCGCAGAGGCCGCGGCTGTTTCGACCGGAACTGAAGCCCCCTGGCGCTGACGCGCGGGAGCTCGGGCATTGGAGGCCTCGCCCGGAATCGAACCGGGGTGCAAGGATTTGCAGTCCTCTGCGTAACCACTCCGCCACGAGGCCTCATTGCTCCCGGCGTTCCACCCGGCTCCAATAGGTTGCGGCGAAAATGCCGTCAAGCGGCCACCATGCATTCCCACCGGTTCTTCCGACATCGAGGCACTGCTTATCAACGCAATACCATGCTAGCAATAACATATTAGCTTATCGTTAAGCACGATTCTCGGCGAGAGGAACCCGATACCGGCGGCCACGTTGGGCAGATAGGAGGGTCCGCCATGCGTCGAGCAGCTACGGAAGACGGCACACCGCGCGGATTGTCGCAGTCTGCAGAGCTTGTGCGCTATGCCATCGACCGCCTCAGCATAGAAGGCGCAAACAGCCTGCCACCGCGCGACCGTGCGCGGCTGGCATCGGCCACCGCCGTCCTCAAGGAGCTTTGCGAACGCCTGGAAAGCTGCTTCGACCAACCTCGGTAATGCAGAAGCTAATGCATAGGCGGAGCACGCCGTCCTCCGGCATTTTCCGGCTAGCGGCGCGTCAGCAGGGCAATCTCAGTCCGGCCGCCGCCGCCGCTCCCACCAGACGACGAAACGGCGCCGGTGACGGCGCACCAATGCGAATTCGTAGGAGAGCACCAGCAATCCGATCGGCACCATCCAGAACCCAAGGATCGGCAGGAAGCCGAGAATGCCGCCGATGATCAGCACGACGCCGATCGCAATCCTGAGGCCGCGCGAGCGCGGCATGGTGAACTGGCGGCCGAAGACCGAGATTTTCCGGGCCGGTGGCTGTTCGTCGCTCATTGCCGTCATGTGAAATGTCGATCCGTTTGCATCAGTAGCACCATCAGCCGGAGAAAGCCGCAACGGCCTTTTCCGTTCCCCGACAGGCGAGAGACAGCTCATATGAGGGCGCTCGCCGGCCATTGCCAGAAAGCCCTGCGCCAAAAAGCACCGAAAAAATGCGAAATGCTTCTTTGCAAAGCCGAAACGGGTTTGCTATAGGCTGCCCCACTCACATGAGAGCCTCTGTTCCCCGGTAGCTCAGTGGTAGAGCAACCGGCTGTTAACCGGTTGGTCGCTGGTTCGAATCCGGCCCGGGGAGCCATCGCCTTTTCTACGCCAAGTCGCGATTTTGCACGCCGGCGTGCGATTTTTCCCTACGCTTCGATCTCGTGTCAGAGCATCGAGGACAGATGAAATCAAGCGCAGAATAGCGGCCTCGCCCGCCCCGCCTATTCTTCGCAAGCCGATCGCAGGACTGGCGACGCAGATGCTTTTTCGTGTTATGATGGGCTTGCAACGCGCGTAATCTCGACCTCGGCAATATGGCAGAGGTCGAAAGCTATTGCCTTGGCACAGGAAGCTTTCGCCCCCAGCACTTGATCGCCTCCGAAACGCTAGGTGTGCTGCTTCCCTGACTGACCCAGGGCGAGGAGGTTGTCCATGTCCACGAGTAGTGTTGACCGCCCGCTGCAGCCGGGCGACCGGGCACCGAATGTTGTGCTCAATGCGATCTCACGCGAAGGCAAGATCGCGCTCGATGATTTTCGAGGCCGTAGCCCGTTGTTGATCGGTTTGTTCCGAGGCCTGCACTGTCCGTTCTGCCGGCGCCATGTCGCGGCGATGGCGCAACTTAAGCCGGCCCTGCGTGAGAAAGGCGTCGAATGCCTGGCTGTGGTCAATACGCCGGTCGAGCGGGCGCGGCTCTATTTCCGTTACCACCCGGCACCCGATCTTCTCGCCGCATCCGACCCGGAGCGAGCCTCGCACCGTGCTTTCGGCTTGCGCGAGGTCGGGATGGACACGGTCATGGCGATACCGTTCCATCTCCCGGGCGAGTTGCCCGAGCCTATGGACGTCATGGCAATGAATGAATTTCTTAACAAGAAGGAAGGTTATGAGATTACGGAGGTCGATCAGCAGGCGATGGCTTCCAGCCAGGCGCAGCTTGTCGGTCAGTTCCTAATCGACCGGGCGGGCATCGTACGCTGGAACTTCACTGAAGTTCTGGAGGATGGCCTCAACACCTTCAGAGCGCCGAATCCCGAGGAATTGATGTCGGCAGCTTCCCAAGTTGCACATTAACAGGCTGCGGAAATGGGCTGCTAAAAACTCGCTCGACGGCCACCGTCCTGTGGTGATTCTTTGGATTTAACAATCGTCGAAATGCTCAGCGCGGGAGGCTAAGGTCTGCCCGTGGGCTTCGTAGCGATTTTTCGATTCAACGGTCTGCGGACCGCCCCGACGCTAGAGTGAGCAAGCCGCATAGGCGGGGCAACGTCCGCTCCTTGCCGCAATCACGTTGTTCCGACAGGCGCGCATAAGGTAATTATGCCGCCTCCCCGTCTGCTGCTCAGTAGACTCCATAGCGAACCTTGATTAGCGGCCCCTCCCTCGCACATCCGGGTTAGATAACAGCGGGGAACGCCGATCTCTGTGAGATCGTGTGTGCGCACAACGCCTCGTTCCTTCGCGAGTGCGACTGCCCGTTGCCTCAAAGATGGTTTTGGCCCACCGGTTGATCGGAGGCGCACGGCGCGCTCCCGGTCACGCTTGCGAGTCTTGATGGCGGGCTGCGGCGCAGTTTTGAGAGGAATCGGCAGCTCATAGTTCGCAGTTTCGTCCGGCCCGGGAAGCCAATATTTTTCAAAGGCGTAGAGGCTCCGGCGTTTTCATTGTTTTGGCTGACACCACGGTTTTGACAACGCCAAGACCATGGTCACTGCGTCTGGGATTCCCTATCGTGGAAGAATGTAATTGCTGAGCGACGATTCCGCTCGCCACTCCACGAACTGTGTCAGTCGTCACCACTGCTGACGGCCGGCTATGTAATGGGTAAGCGCCGCCGATTGCATTCCCTTCCCTCCTCGTTGACGAAAAGTGTTCGTTCGAATGATGCTTTTCCGTTGCCCTAAGCGCAAGGTTTTGACCAGCCAGCACAGGGCCTCCTCTTAAGCTCGCTGGTCGTCAAGGCCCAGCGGCCTCTAGCTGCCGTCCCCCCCGCAACCAAGCCGCTGGGCCGCCTCGCCAACGGCGAAGCTTGCAGGCCGAATGTATATTAGCAATATCTTGACTAGGCACCGTCCGCTCCAGACTCAAGCGTCTGGCGCGGGGCACTGGTTGCGATCACGGCCACGATACGTAGGCGGGTCACTGAGGACCGGACAAGCGTCTCGATTCCGAGCTACGGCTTCCCGCATTGCATCGTGGACAGCACGTCCAAGATCAAGAGAGGTCAGCAGATCGAGCTTGCCGGCGAGATCACGCGCATAGAGGAGGAAGGCGGCACTCACAATCGACATGGGACCGCTGTCAAGCCTGACGCCGAGGGGTATTAACCGACCTTCCTTTTAAATCTGAAATGCCTTACCCGAGGCCCGCCCTGGAACGGTAGGTCAGCGCTGATCTTCCTCGTCCGGCTCAGCCTGCATCGCGGGCCTTCATGAAAAGCTCCAGCAAGTCGGCGCCAATGCCGAGGGTTGCCATGAGGCTGAACTTAGAGCGGCTAGGGAGTTTCGTCGTCTCTGGCCTTACCAATCGCCTCAAGTAATGAAGCTAGGGTTGGGGTTAGCTCTGTTTCGACTGGCCCAAACAGCTTCTGTACATGACGACGATTGTCTTCGGTTCCGATCAACTGCCGAACGGCGTCCGCAAGGGACTTATGCCCAGCTTTGTCGCGCTTTGTCATGTCGGCCGAGGTTCCCCGCCTGTCGCGCAACTCGGAGATCAGGGAATGGTTGCATTAGGGATCAGGAATGTTTGGGAACTGGGCTCGGGTAACTGGCACATTCGGCCCTAATCAGACGAGCGCAGCACCCCTCCTCCTCGGCAGCAGCCAAGAATGCCTTTCGTGCCTCCTCAGGTTCCATCTCGTCGGAAATGCAGGCGATGCAGACGCGCACCGCTTGGTTCCATTTGGGGCCACGCTTGGTCCACTTCATCAGCTCCTGTCCGGCTGCCTCGACGTTGTTCACGTTCCGGGTCATACCGGCACGGTCAGTCGTCACAGGAACCGGAGGGGAGAACCAATGGGTTGCCATAAGGGGAACTTAGAGCGGCACAAGCCTGCCGACCAACCCAGGTTGTAGGGAACGATGTAGGCCCTCGCGGGGTTAGAACTTGCAGCGGTCGAGTCTTCGTGGATGCAGCCGCTGAGGGGGTCCGTCGCCTGTCCCTCACCGGCGGCGGGCTCCTTTCTGGAAGGCGGTGTTGGTCAGAGACACATAGAACCTTATACCGCAAAACAATTTAGCTATTTGTCGTTGGGGGAATTAACGTCCCCTCCTCCATCGCGGCAGCCAGGAATGCTTTGCGGGCCTCCTCGGGTTCCATCTCGTCGAATATCACGGCCATGCAAACGCGCACCGCGAGGTCCCAGCAAGGGCCACGCTTGGTCCACTTCATCAGCTCCTCGCCGGCTGTCTCGGCGTTGTTGACGTTGCGAATGATCCCGGTACGCTGTGTCTTGACGGGGACCGGAGGGTTGAACCAGTGGGGGGCCATACGTCACTCTTTGTCGGCCCTATCAAGTTCCTCCAGCAAATACCTTTGCTCAGCCGGCAGTTCCCCTTTCTACAGGCAGATTTAGCAGGTTGCGAAGGTAATTGCGGATTACCTCTGAAGTGATCCACCGCCGCACAACTTCGGCAATAACCTTCTGTTTGGCTTTATCGATTTCAGCCATGTTCGGGCCTGCATGCTTAAAAGGACCGAACTGCACCGCGAGCGGATTTGTTCCTGCTAATTACGAAGATCAAGCAGGACCGCGCGCCCCCTCTCGCGGGGCCACAATGAGCAAAATTCCTGGAATGCTGGGGGGGAACGTTAGGCGGATTAGTGAGGCGCGTGGCTGAGAGCTACTCCCGGCCGTCGAAACACACGAACAGGCCAGTGGCGGAAGCTACCTCAAGGATAGCCTCAGTTAGCTCTTCGTCAGATGCCCGCAGATTAGGCGCAGTCACGCGGACTCGTTCTATTGCAGCCTTGATCGAGACAATGTCTCCGCGAGCCGCCCCGTTCAGGAGTGCAGCAATAGCCTGATGTAGAATTGGACTGACACTTTGAACGACACTCATCCGACCATCCCCGAGGGGCACGCCGAAGAGACGACAGTACTCTCTCCCTGACCGACATCAACAGGATGTAAGAACCGTACAATGCTCGGGCCGTAACCGTCAGGAATGTTTGGTAGAAATTTCTGAGCGGGGGATCGGATAACCCGCTCGCGCGAAGACCCCATGCCCCCTTCCGCAGCGTCGACCTTCCGTTCCCGCAACGAACACCCTACTTTCGACTTTGGCGGGATGGACCAGGCCCATGCGAGGCTCGTCGCTACTCGGCTCGCCGTCAGACCAAACAGTGCCCCTCCATTCAATCTTGCGGTTCTTGTCAAGCACAACGAACGTTGACGTTAGACAATGCTTCGGCCACCACCTTGTCAGGCACAACGCTTGAACTGGACAAAGCCGTGAAGCAGTACGTCATCTACACCCGCGTTTTGACGGACTGGCTTTGCGTTTCGTCCGTGCTTATAAAGCAGCTCGCTCACCAGCTGGTTGCAATTGCCGTTGGCGCAACTGATGTGAATGACCCGACCACTAGCTATGAAGGCGATTTCCGCGCCTTCGCGCGGACCGGTCGCCTGGAAGAAGGTGACCTTGCTTCCTGCTCAAGCGTCACGATCTCGCGCAGATCAGTACCGGCGATCATAGCTTCGCGCACGAAGTGGGTCGCGCTCTCCTCCACGTCGCAACGGGTGCAGAGGCCTGCGGGCAGGAACAGGCGGGCGTCGCGCGCCTTGAGTTCCAGGCCCTGCCATATCTGCGCACGGGTCAGCTTGGTCTCGCCTCGGGGATTCACCGGAACGGTAGCGGTCGAGTAAATCATGATATGTCTCCTGGACAGAACGTCGGTGATGGGGCTCAGACGGCAATTGCGGCCGCATAGTCGCGATAGGAGCGCAACGGCCGGCCCAGCAGCGCGGTCAGCCGATCGACATCGCCGGCATCGGGGACCATGCCGTCCGTGAGGAAGCGCTCCGCCATCAGGCGCATGTCGAGGGCCATCCAGCTCGGCATGAACTGCCGCAGGTTCTGCTCGAAGCCGGCGGTGTCGTCGCCGGGATACGCGATATGTCGACCGAGGACGTCCGTCCAGATCGCTGCGACGTCCGTGCCAGTCAGCGTGTCGGGGCCGACCAGGTTGATGCGATTGAGCGGGAGCGGCGCGGCGGCCTGCTCACGGCGGAGGAGTTCGATCGCGGCGATCTCGCCCAGGTCCCGCGCGTCGATCATGGCGATGCCCTTGGCTCCGATCGGCATCGGATAGATGCCGTAGCCGATCACCACGTCCTTGATCGTGATGTCGTTGTCCATGAAGTAGGCGGGCCGCAGGATGGTGGCGTTGAGCCCCATCTGCTCGATCATCCGCTCGACGCCGAACTTGCCCGCAAAATGCGGCACGTTGACGTAGAGGTCGCTGTGGATCACCGACAGGTAGACGATCCGCTCGATGCCGGCCTCGCGGGCAACGGCCAGCGCTACCAGCGCCTGGGTGTATTCGTCGGCCACCACCGCGTTCAGCAGGAAAAGGGTGGAGACGCCGGAGAAGGCCTTGCGTAGGGAATCGACATCGAGCAGGTCGCCCTGCACGACATCTACGCCAGCGGCGAAATTGGCCTTGGAGGGATCGCGAACCAAAGCGCGCACATGGGCGCCACGCTTCACGAGCTGTTCGACTACGTTGCGGCCGACATTGCCGGTCGCGCCGGTAACGAGAATGGTCATGGGGTTACTCCTGAGTTGAGCCGGATGGCTGCTCAGAAATTAGTGATCCACATTTGTGTCGGTAGGCGTTATATTTGGACACGCCGTCTCATTGGTGGAACATATGGATCTACTTGCCCTTGCCGATTTCAATCTGGTCGCCCGCCACGGGGGCTTCGGTAAGGCCGCCCGCGCTGCCGGGCGCCCGAAGGCAACCTTGTCCCGACGCGTGGCGGAGCTGGAGGCGAGTCTGGATCTACGGCTGTTCGAGCGTGGCGCGCGCGCGTTGAAGCTGACGGAAGAAGGACGTGCGCTTTTCGAGCGCACGGGCCGGTTGCTTTCCGAGCTCGAAGAGACAGCGGCCGCGATCGCCTCAGGCGGCGAAAGGCCGCGAGGCAGGTTGCGGATCAGCGCCCCAGTGCTGTTCTCACAGACCGCGATGGGGAAGATCGCTGCCGGCTTCGCCCTGAAATACCCGGAGGTAAGGCTCGAGGTCACGACCGAAGACCGCGCCGTCGACATGATCGAAGAGGGATTTGACCTGGTGATCCGGGTCAATCCGGATCCGGATGAGAGCCTCGTTGGGCGAGCCTTTCTGCGTGATCGACTGGTGGTCGTGGCAAGTCCTCACCTCGCCCGGCCGGCGGACGGTCTGGCGGCCCCGGCCGTCATGCGTTCGACAGCCGATCGAGGGGCTTGGGACGTGAAGACGCCCACTGGCCGGTCAACAATCGCGATCGAGCCGGTCCTTGCGCTGTCGTCACTCATCATGGTCCGGGATGCGGTACGAGCGGGCGTCGGCGCGGCACGCCTACCGGTGTCGCTGGTGAGCCATGATCTGGCGGACGGAACACTGGTACATTGGGGGGATCTCGATCGACCCGACATCGCCCTGTGGACGCTCTATCCCTCTCGGCGGCTGCTGAGCGCCCGCGTCTCCGCATTCCTCGACCATCTGAAACAGGCCTTTCCCATGGGGACGCCTGACGAGCTGGCCGCCTATATCGGCAAATGACGCCCAGGAAGCTGGTTAATCCAGCTGAGGCCTTATGCGAGGCACAAGGAAAGCAGTTGCCGTGCTTTCATGGTGGGTGCGTTATCCGAAATATCTTCCGCGAACGCGACATTTTTTAAAGGCAACCCGCTCCGCGAACTGTGCCATCGTCACCACTGCTGACGGCCGGCTATGTGTAGGTATTGGGAGCGCCACCGACCGCATTCCCTTCCCTCCTCGTGGACGAAATGTGTTCGTTCGAATGATGCTTACGATATTGATAAGGTCAGGCTGGTCGAGAAGTACAGGCCGCCGAAGCGCAAGAAGCCGCTGCGTTGACATGCTGAATTAGCGGACAACAAACAGGGGAATTCAGGGATTCCCGGTGTTGATCTAGACTCCAGGAATGGAAAAGACGTTTGACGATCTTGCCAGCGCGATAAGGCCCCCCACGCAGACGTTTGGGGAGCCATCCGCGTCTTGGCCATCGATCTGGCCGGGAAGCTTCTAATGGGCCCTGCCATCGGCGTTGGCACTGGAACGGCGCTGGCCGGTTAGATCGCTAACCCGCAAGATTCCACCCGGGCGCGGATTCGCCCACGATCGCCAACTTGGCTTTATTCAGCCTTGAGGTTAATCACCCGCATCACGGCGACCACTGTCCCGTTGTTCGTAGCAGCCTCCTTCGTGCTACCCTTGCCGCAGCTCCATACATCGCCTTCCTTGGCTGTGAACTGCATATCCCCGGCCGTAACCTGCAGCTCGCCTTCAGTGACCGTGCAGACCATGTCGTCGGCCATGACATCCCCCAGCGGGCTAGATCCCTTTGGCTGATACACGACGTCTTCCATCGCGATTTTCTTGTACCCCTTGATATGGGAGTCTCGTGTTCCCAGTTCGACGAGCCGAACGCCGGGAAAAATCTCTTTGCCATCAGTCGGACCGTAGGTCTTGGCCGCTGCCGGAGTCGGCAATGCAACCAATAGCGGGGTCGACAACGAGGTGGCACCAAGGGCGAGAGCATTACGTCGATTCATCTTCATAACATTATCCTCCCTGAGTTAGTCCGCCCACAACTGGGCGAACCGGATATTTTACGCGCCCGTGCAGCCAAATAGTCAAAACACAATTGAGCAGGCCCATGCTCCGCCCAGGAAGCTGGTTAATCCAGCTGAGGCCCGCAGCGGGCCAACATAGCGAAAGTGCACTGTCACCGTAATTCTGCGTTCGAAGGGAAACCATCGCTCGATTTCACTCAAATGAAGGAAGACGCTTTACCTGAAAGAGGCTGATAACGCGCCAGAGCCAATCGGCTCGGCGATAATGCGCTTCGGCCAAGATGCCGACCTGAGCTTCGGCCCCAGTGTCGGTAGATCTACCGCGGCTTAGGCCGGCGCTTGGGGAGGAAATTCGATGAGATTGGCCATCGTGTGCGCGGCAATTGTGATTGCCGGATCCACCGCCGCCGTTGCGCACGAGAAAAAGGTGGTAGCCAGAAAAGGAATAACGCCACCTTGTGCCGATTTGTCAGGCACGATCAAGAAAAAGAGGGAGACAGAAGTGGATTACCGTTCAACCGGAACTGTCTCCGGCGCAATCCCCAAAAACAAGTCTGAGCCGCGCCTAGGCTACGAAACGGTTAACCCTGGCATCATATCTATCTTTTAGCTCGTTGATTGCGTGTTTCGCTAACTTGAATGCAGCACAGGTGGCCAGCAGGATACACAGGCGGCCACGAAGGCGAGCGCCGGTATTGAACTACGGTGACGGTGCACTTTTTGCGGCGTGGCATTCTCAGCCCATCCCGTGCGGGGTCCCAAACGTTTTTCGCCTTCCGTGACCGGCAGTGCCTTTCCCCCGAAATCGACCGCCCTATTTCGCCTCGACAGGTGGGCGGCTGATTGCTGGACGAGTCCCTGCGACTAGGACGGCATGTGCTTCGAGGTACCCCCAATGGACTTCCACGATCGGCACCTACTGCGGTTGCGGGTGAACGGCGAGGACCACAGCCTTTCCGATCTCGATCCCCGCGTCACGCTGCTCGACCTGTTGCGCGAGCGGCTTCATCTGACCGGAACGAAAAAGGGATGCAATTTCGGCGAGTGCGGCGCCTGCACCGTGCATCTCGACGGACGGCGTGTGAATGCCTGCATGATACTGGCCGTGTCCGCCGAGGGACGCGAGGTCACGACGATCGAGGGCCTGGCGGACGGCGATGCGCTTCATCCCGTGCAGCAGGCGTTCATCGATCATGATGGTTTCCAGTGCGGATTCTGCACGCCCGGGCAGGTGATGTCGGCGGCGGCGCTGATCGAGGAGGGACATACCGGCTCCGACGCCGAGATCCGCGAATGGATGAGCGGCAATCTGTGCCGCTGCTCGGCCTATCCGCAAATCGTCGAGGCGGTGCGCGCAGCGGCTGGGAGGGCGAGCCAATGACCCCATTCGTCTATGCGCGCGCCGATAGCCTGGGCGAAACGATCGCGGCCGGAGCGGCGCCGGACAGCGCTTTTCTCGCCGGCGGCACCGAATTGCTCAACTGGCTGCGCCTTGGCATTGCCGGGCCGGCGCGGATCATCGATATCTCCCGCCTCGACGGGCTGGATCAGATCGAGGCACTGCCCGGCGGCGGCTTGAGGATCGGCGCGCTGACGCATCTCAACGACGTCGCGCAGCACGAGTTGGTCATGCGCGACTATCCGGTGTTGAGCCAAGCGATCCTCAACGCGGCGTCGCCGCAACTGAGAAACCTCGCAACGATAGGCGGCAATCTGCTGCAGAAGACGCGCTGTGCCTATTTCCGTGCCGAAGAGCAGTTGCCGTGCAACAAACGTCGGCTCGGCTCCGGTTGCTCGGCATTGCATGGCATCAACGACAATCACGCGATATTCGGCTGGACCGAGGATTGCATCGCCACCCAGCCATCCGACCCGGCGGTGGCACTGGCAGCACTTGATGCAGTCATCGTCACCGCGCACCGCAGCGGCGGCCGGCGCATTCCGGCAGCCGAATTCCACCTGCTTCCCGACACGCGGCCCGAGGCAGACAATGTGTTGCAGCAAGGCGAACTGATCACGGCAATCGAGCTGCCGGCACCGGCGCCGCGATCGGCTTACCTCAAGGTGCGCGAGCGCGAATCCTACGAATATGCCATCGTCTCCGCCGCCGTAGTGCTGGAGATGGACGGCCAAACCATCCGTCGGGCTGCCGTGGCGCTGGGGTCCGTCGCGCTGCGGCCCTGGCGGCTGAGCGCCGCCGAGGACCAGCTCGCCGGTGCCGAAATCGGCGATCGCGAGGCATTGAGCACCGCTATCGAGCAATCCTTCGCCGAAGCGCGTCCCTTGTCGCAGAACGCCTACAAGATCGAACTGGCCAAGACCGCCGCTTTGCGGGCGATCGAAAGAGCAGCGAGGGTGCCGTCATGATGATCAGCCAGCCTGTTGCCCGCCCTGACGGCGGCGTCAAGGTTACCGGCCGCGCCCGCTATGCGGCCGACTATTTTGCCCCCGACCTGCTCTATGCAGTGCTGGTGACCGCGCCCGTTCCCGCCGGCCGCGTGACGTCGATCATGGTCGACGACGCGCTCGCCGAGGAAGGCGTCGTGCGCGTGCTCACGCATGAGGACATGCCCAAATTCGGCCGGTTCGCATCGCCAAGGGCCGAGCCGGATACGCAGACGCAGCACGCCGAAGGTCCGCCGGCGGCGCAGAGCTTCATGCCCATGCAGAACGACGAGATACGTCACGAGGGCCAGCCGCTTGCAATTGTGCTGGGCGAGACACTGGAGGCGGCGGAAGCCGGCGCCCGCCGCGTCTCGTTGCGCTACGAGTTCGCCGAGCCGGAATTGCCGGCACCACCCGAATGGACCGCAATCGACAAGGCTGCGGTCGTGCCGAGGGAGAGCGGCTTTCTGTTCCTGGAGCCGACGTTTACGAAGGGCGAGGTCGACCGCGGGCTTAGCAACGCAGCCGCCATGGTCGAAGCCGTCTACCTGCAGCCGTCGCGCCATCACAACGCCATGGAGCCCTCGGCGACGCTCGCCGAGTGGAACGACGGAGAGCTGACGCTGCACGACGCCACGCAGCACGTCTACGGTGTCCGCCAGGTGGTTGCGGCCCGCATGAATGTCCCGGCCGAGAAGGTCCGCGTGATTTCCCGCCATACCGGCGGCGGCTTCGGCGGCAAGGGCTGGATCTGGCCGCATCAGGTGCTGGCCGCCGCCGCGGCGCGCATCATGCAGCGCCCGGTCAGGCTGGCGCTCAGCCGCGCCAATGCCTATTCCTGTCTCGGCTATCAGCCGCGCATGGCACAGAAGATCGTGCTGGCGGCGGACAAGTCGGGCAAGCTGACCGCCGTGCAACAGGACGTGGTCAACCTGACCACCGTCACCGACGATTTCGTCGAGTTCGCCACTGAAGCCTCGAAGGGTCTCTACGCCACGCCGGCCATGCGTCTCAGCCAGCGCGTCGAGCGCGCGAACGTCGCCATGCCGACGGCGCTGCGCGCGCCGGTCGAGGGTCCCGGCACCTGGGCCCTCGAAAGCGCGATGGACGAGCTCGCCCACCGCCTCGGCATCGATCCGCTCGACCTGCGTCTGATCAACCATGCGGACACGGATCCGGCCACCGGCCAGCCCTGGTCGTCGAAGAAGCTGCGCGAGGCCTATGAGGAAGGCGCCCGCCTGTTCGGCTGGCGCGAGCGCCCGCGCAAGCCGCAACGCGATGGCGATTGGCTGATCGGCTACGGCATGGCGACCTGTAGCATGGGCTGTTTCCGCCACCCGACGCCTGCAGCCGAGGTCAGGTTGCACAGGGACAGCACGGTGCTCATCCGCACCGGCACCCAGGATATAGGGACCGGAACACTCACCATCTTTCCGCAGATCGCAGCCGATGTCCTGGGCCTGCCGATGGAGAGGATCGAGTTGGAAATGGGCGATACACAGCTGCCGGAGGCGGGTCCGACCTATGGCTCATCGTCGACCATGGGGGTGGGCGCGGCGGTGCTTGCAGCCGCCGAAGATGCACGTTCGCAGCTTGCCCGTCTTGCCAATCTGCCGCCCGACGAGGTCGAGATGCAAGACGGCCATATTCGCCGCAAAGGCGCTGCCGGCGGTCAGACGATCGCCGACGTGATGAGTCATACCGACATCGGCGAGATCATCGGCTCCGGCTCGTTCGATCCGGCGCAGCATGGCAAAGGCCTCGCCATGCGCACTTTCGGCGCGATTTTCATGGAGGTCGGCGTCGATCCGGGGCTCGGCCTGCTCAGGCTTCGTCGCGCCGTCGGCAGCTACAGCGCCGGCCGCATCGTCAATCCCCGCACCGCACGCAGCCAGATGACGGGCGGCATCATCTGGGGCTGGGGCATGGCGGCGATGGAGCAGAGCAGGCACGAACCGGTGCTCGGGCGGTTCCTGTCGAAGAACCTTTCAGGGGTTGCCATTCCGGTCAACGCCGACATTCCCGGCGACATCATTATCCACTTCGTCGACGAGGTGGACGAGCATGCCAGCCCGATTGGCGGCAAGGGCATCGGCGAGCTCGGCGCCACCGGCGTTGCCGCAGCGGTTGCCAATGCCGTCTTCGACGCTACAGGCAAGCGGATCCGGGAGCTGCCGATCACGCCGGAAAAACTGCTGTAGAAGGACTAGGCCCGCTATTGCCCTGCGATAGCGGGTCTCTGACGTAGTCGATTATCTCCTCTGCAAAGCTTGCCGAGACTTGGGAAATACCTGCGGCCCCCAGACCGACGTCTTCATTTCAGCTCAGATACTTTGCCGGCAAGCGTCTGCTCGACGAGGTTGACGTAGTAGCGCATCACCGTCGGCACGATCTCGTCGTTGAAGACGTAGCGGTCGCCGTGCAGGCCTTCGCCCGGGCCGACCTCGCCGGCACCGATCCACGCATAGCAGCCGCTCGCCTCACGGATCATGAAAGCGAAATCCTCGCAGCCGAGACTGGGACTGAACTCGGTCATGACATTCTCCCGGCCGACGACGGATGCCGCCGCCTCGACGGCGCGGGCCGTCGCGTCCGCGGTGTTGATCAGTGGCGGATAGCCCTTCCGGTAGTCGAACCTTGCCTTGAGCGAATGCGCGGCGGCGATGCCTTGTGCGATCTCGCCAATCAGCGTCTCGCAGTGGTTGGAAAGGCCGGGCTCGAAGAAGCGGCAGGTGCCTTGCAGCCAGACCTTGCCCGGCACGATGTTGCCGACATTGCCGCCATGGATCTGCGTGATGCTGACGACAAGCGCGCTCTGCGGGTCGACCGTGCGGCTGACGATGCGCTGGACGGCTTGCACGAAGGCGCCCGCTGCCAGGATCGGGTCATCGCCGAGCTGCGGCATCGCGGCATGCGCGCCAAGACCCTCGAAAGTCAGCTCGAAATTGTCGACGGCCGCCATCTGCGCACCAGCACGGGCCGCGATCGTCCCCAGCCTGACGCCCGGCCAGTTGTGGACCGCATAGACCGCCTCGACCGGAAAGCGCCTGAACAGGCCGTCCTCGATCATGCGCATGCTGCCGCCTTCGTTTTCCTCGGCCGGCTGGAAGATGAAAGTGACGGTGCCGTCGAAGGTGCGCGACTCGCTGAGCAATTTGGCAGCGCCGAGCAGCATGGCGGTGTGGCCGTCATGGCCGCAGGCATGCATCACGCCCTCTCTCCTCGAAGCATAGAGCAAGCCGGTTTTCTCCAGCACCGGAAGCGCGTCGAGCTCGGCGCGAAGGACGATGGCGCGTGTGCCGCCACCGCTGCGCAGGACACCGACGACCCCGGTGCCGCCGATCCCTTCATGCACCTCGTCGAGGCCGAAGGAGCGCAGTTTCTCTGCAACGAAACGCGCCGTTTCGTATTCATTGAATCCGAGCTCCGGATTGGCATGGATATGGTGCCGCCAGCCTATGACCTCTGGTGTCAGCGCGGCGATGGGGTCATTATGCAACATGATACCTCCTCTCACACCGGCAATGGGCGGCGTGGCTTGATCCTGCTGCCATAGAAGGCCCGACGAAAAGCGTCTTGAACCGGATTGACTATGGCAAAGACAAACCAAGCGGCGGAGACCGGGAAATACTGGCGCCATCCGTGCTTCCCCGACCTTGGCCTGTTCGAAGCGCGCTTCACCCGGCACCGCTACGACTTGCACACACACCCGACCTATGTGATCGCCCTGATCACCTCCGGCTGCGAGCGGATTCGCATCGGCCGTCAAAGCGTTCTCGCCCCGGCAGGCGCCATTGCCGTCGTCAATCCAGAGGAGTGGCATGACGGCGAACGCGGGGCGGACGAAGGCTGGGCCTACCGGACGTTTTATCCCTCGGTGCCGCTGATGACCGCACTTGCCCGCGAACTCGGCTGGCACGGCGCTCCGGTGTTTTCGCGCGCGACTATCGAAGACAACAATCTCGCCGCAGCGTTGACGGCAGCACACCAGGGCTCGACATCCCCAGACACAATGACGGCCGAGACGTCCCTGCTCGTGGCGCTGCGACGGCTGATCGTTCGGCATGGCGACTCGAGCGGACAGGCCGAGGAGGTCGAAAGCTCCGGATCGCAGCGGAGGTTTTCGCTCTATCGCGACCTTGTCGAAAGCGAGCTCGGCTCGCAGCTCGACCTCAAGCGGCTTGCCGGTGCGGGTGGCGTGACCCGGTTCCAGGTCATCCGCGACTTCAACAAGGCGATCGGCCTGACGCCGGTGGCCTATATCCGCGACCGGCGATTGCGCCGGGCGAGCGCGCTGATCGAACAGGGATTTGGCCTCGCCGACGCCGCTATCGCGGCAGGTTTCGCCGACCAGAGCCATCTCTCCCGTACGTTCCGGGCCATGCATGGCATGACGCCGGGCATGTTTAGAAGAGCTGGATAAGGCGCTCCTCAACAGACAAGCTTGCGCGCCAATGCGTGCTGCGCAATGCTGACGCAGCTCGGGGGGAATCATGCGAATAATCTTGGCGCCGACGCTGCTGCTCGCGGCTGCACTGTTTGCAAACAACGCCCAGGCGCTGGACGCCAGCGGGACGCCGGTTGTCGTGACCCCGCTTGCCTCTCGCACCGAGACTGCGTCCGGCCAGCCGATCACGCTGCCGCAGAAGAACGTGCAGGTCCTGGTCTCGGCCTATCAGATCGCGCCGGGCGCCACTTTGCCGGTCCACAAGCATCCGTTTCCGCGCTATGCCTATGTCGAGGCCGGCACGCTTCAGGTCACCAACGTCGAAACCGGCAAGAGCAACACCTACAAATCAGGTGATTTCATCATCGAGATGATCGGGCAGTGGCATCAGGCCACCAATGTCGGCGCCGATCCGGTCAAGCTGCTGGTCATCGACCAGGTCGAAGAAGGCACCAAGAACACCGTGTTGCGCCAGTAGCTGCCACGTCTGAAAACAGCGTCCGTGGCGGATCCAGCACAGCGCGTAACAGACGTCAGAACGTGAACCCCTCCGGCAAATTGTGATTCCAATAGCCTTCCTCGACAAGTTCACTTATGCGCCAGCCCTCGGACGTGCGTATGACGCGGTCGCGATACCAGAGCCCTTGGAAGAAGACCTGCCTTTTGCCTTCGCCGAGGTCGACCACCATCGGGCATGAACAATGCACGCGCGCGCTGGCCTCATCCCCTCGGAGATCAAGAAGGATTGTTGAAATGGCGTGCTGCGAGATCAATATCTTCGATAGGGCGCCTTTCATATAAGCAACATGCTCATCCACACCGCTCCTGATTCCACCTGTTACAGTGTCGTCAAGCACGGCGTCGGGCGTGAATATTTTCCGATAGGCTTCCCAGTCGCGATCGTCCACAGCGTAGCAATAGCGAGCAAGCAGCTGTTCGATCTCAAGCCGATCGGAAACCTCCTGCAGTGAAAGGGTCATGTCCTGTCTCCGCGGTTGGCGGCACTAATGCCGCATGCGCCAAGCCTGCCCCGACATTCGATCAATATTCACGTTGCCGTTGCTCCGAGCAACCTCGCCGCGCGACTGGGCATGCGCAAATCCGAACACTCATTTGGCCTCCGCCTTCACCCGGTCGGCAGCGGCGGTCAAAAGGGCGCGATCTCCCTCTTCGTACAAGCGGCGGATGGAGATTGCCTTGACGCGCCAACCTTCCGACGTCCGCACCAGCCGGTGTAGATAGCTGCCGCCGACCGTCCAGAACCGGGAACCGATCCAGTGGGTCGCGCGGACATGGCTGCGTGCAACCGCATGCTTATCCGCGCCTTCGACAATGACGTTGGTGATGAGGTGCTGGGTGGCGTCGAAGCCCGGCAGCAGCGCTTGCCATTGGGCGATCAGGGAGTCGCGGCCGCTGGTCGTGACCTCGCCGCCGAAGAGGCTGGTATAGTCGGTCGTGACACGGGCCGCGAAATAGGATTTGACCCGGTTCCATTCACGCAGATCGGCATAGAGGCCGATCCCGGCAACTGCCTCGGCGATCACGATCCTGTCTTCGACCGTCAGCGCATCTCCCGGAGCGCTCGAGGCGGGCGCCGAGACGGCGGAAATCATCGCGGCTGAAACCGCCGAGGCCAAGACATACCGGCGGGTGACGAGGCTCATTGTCCCGCCTCCCCTGCACCGCCCAGCGTTGCGCGGAAGTGCGCGGCGACGGCATCGCTCGCCGCCTTCACCGGCGCGGCACGATCGTAGAAATCGAACTGGGTGACATTGTCTAGCCACATCTCCTGCCTGGAACTGGTCAGCCGCGCGTAGAACTTGTGCGCGCCCTGCGGAATGGCAGCCGCCTCGCTATGCACCATCAGAAAAGGCTGGTGCAGGCGCGGAGCAGCCTGGATTGCATCGAACCTCAACCAGCCGCGCCAGAAGGCGGGATCGGCCTCGTTGCGCCAGGCCGGGAGCATGCCGCGATCGGGTTCGGTGTAGTAAGGCACCTTGAACATGACCGCGCGCTCGTCGGTCAAGCTAGCAGCGGGCAGGAATGCCTGTTTGCCGGTGCGGCGATATTCCGCCTCGGCCGCATCGCTCGCGGCCTCGAGCCTGGCGACACCGTCCCCGCCGCCATAGGTCTGCTCGACCCCTTCGGCATCCTGCAACCAGGGCGCAACGAGGGCGACCGACTTGATCGCGACGTTTTCGGCCGCAGCGGTGACCATGTAGCCGGAGCTGGCGCAAATGCCGAGCCCGCCGATGCGGTCCTGATCGGTCTCGGGCCGGGTCGCGAGATAGGCGACCGCCGCTTCGATGTCGGCGATCTTGGCGTTAGGATCCTCGTACTGGCGGCGCACGCCGCCGCTTTCGCCCCAGCCGCGAAAATCGAAGGTCAAGGCGATGAAACCGCGGTCGGCCATCTCGCGGGCATAGCGGGCCGGCATCTGTTCCTTTACCGTCATCCAGGCGCCGGTCACGACCAGCGCGGGCCGAAGTTTCGCCGCGTCCAGATCCTCCGGCAGATAGAGCTCGCCGACGATCTGCTCACCGTTCGAGGCGAAAGCGACGCGCTCGATGCGCGGTGCGGCGAAGGCATTGGAGGCGGCGAGCGCCACGGCGGTTGCTGCAGCAAGTGTCAGGGTTTTAAGCATCGCAAGTCTCCTTTGGCTTGGAATGAGAAGCGCGGCGCGTTGCGAGAAAGACCGCCGTCTCAGCGCTCGCCAGCCAGTCGGCCGGGCAGTGGCTTCAGCGGGTAATGCGCCCAGTAGAAAGCGTCCGACTGGTACATGTCGGTCAAAAAATTCTGTGCCTCGGCGATCTTGCCGTCCTTGATGCGGAACATCAGCGCGTAGAACTGGTCGATCTCGGGACCTGAGCCGACATTCGACCAGCCGCGATGGACGTCGACAACGACGTCGCCTTGCGCCTGGAAGAAGATCGGCTCGGCCCTGAACTTGCCATCGGCCAGGCCGCGGAAGAAGGCGACCACCTCGTCCGGCCCGCGCTTGTCGCCGGCGAGCGGATGATGACCGGGAATGCGCCACACGATGTCGGGCGCGAGGAAGGGCCGCACGGCCTCGGGATTGCCGGTCGCGTAAGCTGCGTAATAGTCTTTGATGAGCTGGATATTGCGGTCTTCCAGTGGCCCGCTGTGCGCCGGGGCGGCAGACACCGCCAGAAGAGTGCCGGCGGCGAGTAAAGCGAGCCTTGTCATCGGTCCTGTCTCCTTGCCCATTCGAGCCGTTCTCAACACCGAGGCCCGTTCGTCGGACCCAACATGACGCCTTTTGTTCGCCGAAAAAACCAGTAGAGTTCGACAGGGCTATTTGGAAAATCCTTACAATGCGCCTCGACCAATTCAGCGGCATCGTCGCCTTCGTCAAGGTTGCCGAGGCCAAAAGCTTCACCCGCGCCGCCGCCAAGCTCGGCGTCGCTCCGGCCTCGTTGAGCGAGGCGGTCAAGGGGCTCGAGGAGCGCCTGGGGGTGCGGCTGCTCAACCGGACGACCCGCAGCGTTGGCTTGACCGAAGCTGGCGCCCAATACCTCGACCATGTGCGTCCGGCAGCCGAAGATATCCGGGCGGCTGGTGCGGCGCTGCGCGAGACCCGCGATCGTCCTGCCGGCACGCTGCGCCTCAGCCTGCCCTGGATCGCCGCCCCGCTGCTGATCGAGCCACTGATGCGGCCGTTCATGGATGCTTATCCAGAAGTGCGGCTCAATCTGATCTTCGACGACAGCTTCGTCGACATCGCCGCCGAGGGGTTCGATGCCGGCCTGCGCATCGGCGAGCTTCTCGAGAAAGATATGATCGGCGCGCGCCTGGGCGGGCCCCTGCAGATGGTCGTGGTGGGCAGCCCGGACTATCTGGCGCGCAACGGCACGCCGAAGCGGCCGGCCGACCTCGCCGCCCATCGCTGCATCGCATTCGCCCTCACCCGCACCCGCGCGATCTCGCCCTGGGAGTTCACCGTGGATGAACGCGAAGTCGCTTTCACACCGGACGCATGTCTGGTCGTGAACACGCTTCCGCTGTGCATTACTGCTGCCGCGCAAGGGCTTGGCCTCGCCTTCGCGGTCGAGGGGCTCGCCGCGCCGCTTCTTGCCTCAGGCGCGCTGGTCAAGGTGCTGGAGCCTTTCTGTCCCGCTTACGAGCCGCTCCACCTCTATTATCCCAGCCGCCGCCTGGTACCGCCGAAGCTGCGGGCCTTCATCGACTTCGTGCGCGCGAATTCTCACAAGCTGCGGATCTGATGTGGCTTTGCGAGAACCCGGCCCCGTTCAGCCCCAGGCGCCGACCATCTGTCTGGTGGTTGCGTTGAGACGGTTGAACGCATTGATCAGGGCAATCTGGACGACCAGTGCGGCAAGCGCCTTTTCGTCATAGTGCCGGGCGGCTTCATCCCAGACCGCATCCGGCACCGGGTCTGGCCGGTCGGCTAACCGGGTCGCCGCCTCGGTCAGCGCCAGCGCGGCGCGCTCGGCGTCGGTGAAGTAAGGTGTTTCCCGCCAGGCCGACACGGTGAAGACGCGCTCATCCTTTTCACCGGCCTTCTTCAATTCGCGTGCATGCATATCGATACAGACACTGCATCCGTTGATCTGGCTGGCGCGCAAATGGACGAGCTTGCGCGTCACATAGGACAGATCGGCCGTTTCCGTCGACTTGTCCAGCGCGAGCAGCGCCTGCAGAGCGCCAGGAATGAGCATCACCGGGTTTTTCAATCGTGCTTGCATAGTGGTCTCCTTCGGGCGTGTTTTCTCAAGCCCGGACGACGAACATCCGGGGTCTCGATATTTCTTGGTTCTGTCAGTTCGCCGGCCGCCGCGTTGCGGCAAGGCGAGCGCCGGGATATTCAGCTTTGCCAGGCAGTCACCCGCTCAAGCCGCTCGAGAATGCGCGGCCAACCGCTTCCCATGCCGATGTAGCCGCGCTCGTCCTCGGACCGGAACCCGGAATGCTCCATGCGCACCCGCGTCGCTTTACCTTCGGGCGTCAACGACCATGTCACCACGGTCTTCAGACCGCTGTCGGATTCGGTGCCGTCGCCCCAGCTGTAGGCGAGCAGGCGTGGCGGCTCGATCTTCAGCACCTCGCAGTTCGTCACGCCGGACCAGCCAGGCACCGGCGTCGCGCGAAAGGTAAAGCGATGGCCTTGCTCAGGCGCAAAGTCGTTCTCCATCAGCCATTCGGCAACCAGATGCGGCACGGTCAGTGCGCGCCATATCTTTTCAGCCGCATGCGGGATCAGACGCTCGACGACAATGGATTTGGTTTCGATTGTGGTTGCTTCAGTCATGACTTGGGACCCGTTGTTTGCGGTTTGGCTGGGCTATTCAACAACGCGCTCTCCATGAGAACCAATAACCCATCAGCTATGAGTTACGTATAACGCTTAAGTTATGAATGTGTCAAGCGGCGGAATGGCAGGCGCGCCCGCAAGCACATTGAGCCCACACTTCCGGCTTTCAAGGCACCGTGCCCGATGCTACCGCTGGCCAGCTGAAATCATCAACGGATCGCCCATGACCGAGACCGAACGCCCTCGCCTGCCGCTGATCGAGATCTGCGTCGAAGGCATAGACGGCCTGCTGGCCGCGCAAGCCGCCGGTGCCGACCGTGTCGAGCTCTGTGCCAGCCTGGTCGAGGGCGGCATCACGCCGAGCTTCGGCACCGTGCGCACGGCGCTTGAATTAGCGACGATCCCGTTCCACGTCATCGTGCGGCCGCGTGGCGGCGATTTTCTCTATAGCGAGGCCGAATATCGTTCGATGCTCGCCGATGTCCGAGCGCTTGCCGAGCTTGGCGTCGCCGGTGTCGTTATCGGCTGCCTCGCTGCCGACGGCACGATCGATGAGCAGCGCATGAGCGAACTGGCGCAGGCAGCGGGGAGCTTGAACGTCACCTGCCACCGCGCCTTCGACATGACCCGCGACCCGACCGAGGCACTGGAATCGCTGATCCGCTGCAAGGTCGGCCGTGTGCTGACCAGCGGCCAGCGCGACACGGCGCTGGAGGGCGCGGACCTGCTCGCCGATCTGGTCAGGCAGGCTGGCGACCGCATCATCATCCTCGGCTGCGGCGGGCTTGACCCGCAGAACATTGCCGAGGTGCGGAGGAAAACCGGGGTGAGCGAAATGCACTTCGCCGCGCTCAAGGACGTGCCGAGCGCCATGCGCTATCGCAACCCGAAAGTCGGTATGGGCGGCACCGACCTCGACCGCGAATACCGCAACACCGTGACCGACGAGGTACTGGTGGCGGCGACCATCGCCGCTGCCCGGGCATGATCCTGGAAGACAGAAGAAAGAAAATGATTGAAACGCGATTGCCGATCGAGCTGGTTTTGCCGCGGGATGAGCCCGCAATCCTCGCGCTCAACAACGAGCACGCTGCGGAATTATCATGGCTCGAACCTGAGCGCCTTTCCTTCCTGCTTGGCGAAGCGTTTTACGCGCGCCGTATCGGTGCACTCGAAGCCTTCATCATGACCTTCGACCAGGACGCAAGCTACGACAGCCCGAATTTCCTGTGGTTTCGCGAGCGCTATCCGCGCTTCGTCTATGTCGATCGCGTCGTGGTCGGCGCCAATGCGCGCGGCCGGGGTCATGCCCGCCGGCTGTACGAGGATCTGTTCGAGCAGGCGTCACGCGCCGGCCAGGCGATCGTCACTTGCGAGGTCAATGCCGAGCCACCCAATCCGGCTTCGGACGCCTTCCACGCGGCACTCGGCTTCATGGAAGTGGGCGACGCGGTAATCCACGGCGGCAAGAAAGCCGTGCGGTATTATCTAAGACGGATCGCCGGCTGAACGGCAGCCGCCTCGCCCTACCAATTGCGGTTCAGCCAGGAGCGGGTCGGCTTTTCGACGATGTAGTAGCTGCACAGAGCGCAAGCGAACGCCGCCGCCAACATCAGCCACGGCGAACTGCCTTGTATGTCGACGAATTGATAAAAGGGCTGCTGCCAAAGATAGAGCGAATACGACCACAGCCCCAGCATCGTCATCGGCCGGGAGGATAGAAACCCGGTCAGGTACCAACTGCTGAAGTCGAGCGAGTTGACGGCGAGGGCCAACAGCGGCACCGCGACCAGATAGTGGATCGGGGTTGGCACGGCAGCCATGAACACTAGAACCGCCACGACAGCGGCCGCCAGGGCGACATGTGGGCCCTTGAGCAGCGCCGGCAGCCTGTCGTCGGCCTTGAGCAGGCATATCACCGCTGACAGCAGGATCGAGGCGATGTGCACGTCGGTGCGCCAATAGGTGGACTCGTAGCCTATTCCGAGCACCCAGTAGGAGATGGCGCCGTTTGCCATGGCCAGCACCGACAATGCGCCGAGCAGCACGATGACCCGGGACTGCCCCGAGACGACGACGCCGATCAGCGCCAGGATGACATAGGCGTGCTCTTCGACGCAGAGCGACCAGATATGGTCGAGCGCGCCGGCGCGGGTGACGAGAATTCCGGCGTAGTTGTAAGTGAACGTCAGCGCCGTCAGCGCCGCCTTCCACTTGAAGGCGATGAATGTGCCGGACAAGGCAACCACCGCGGCGACGACGAAAACCATCAGTGCCGGGTAGATGCGGGAGAACCGGCGCTTGAAGAATTTCTTCAGCGGATAGTGTTCGACGAACAGGATCTCGGCCATCAGCCGGCCGCTGAGCACGAAGAAGAATTCGACGCCCAGGACGCCGAGATTGATGCCGGGAACGGGGAAGAAATGGCCGATCAGCACCAGCGCGATCGACAGGCCACGCCAGCCGTCGAGATAGGCAAGCCTGGTTCTTGCCGAGCTATCGGCGACAGGCCTGGACACGACAAGACGCGCCGCGGAGATGTCCGTCATGCCGGTCCCTTCTGCGAAAGGCGGGCTGGAGGCCGCATTCCTCCAGCTATATTGCAGCGCACCAGAACTTTGTGCAAGTGCGAGATAACGACACGCCCGAAGTACGGGACGGACAGAAAAGGGCCGTTAAGGCCCCGTTCCCAAAACCGAAGGTCGGTGGTCTCAGGCGTTGGCGGCAGCCACGAGACTGGCGCGGTAGTCGGCCGACCATTCATGTCGCTCATCAAATTATCCGCCGCGACTTTAACGCCGGCCAGTGCCGAGGCCACGAAGCTTCCGGCGAGCGCCGCCTCGATCTCCTTCGAACGGAAGAGGCCATTGTCGCCGGCGCCGGTGGAAGGCCTTGTGTTTCTCCTTCGATAAAGAGAGGGTCTGTCACCAAACTGGTGGACGGACATGCCGAACGGAAGTGTCACATATGCGGTGTAACCAGCAAGTTGAGCTCAAAGTCGGTTCTGGATCGCGGAAGGGAATGTGGCATGGTGGATTCTGATCGGATCGACAACCTGATCGCAGCGGTGCCCCCCGCCTTGGCGCTTCGCGCCGGGCTGGACCTCGGCATCTTCACCCGGCTCGGCGGCAGCGCGGTGACTGCCGACAGCCTTGGGGCCGCGCTCAAAGTCGAGCCCGATCGTCTGTCGCGGCTCCTCTACGCGCTCGCCAGCATCGGTCTCCTCGAAGTCAAGGATGGTCAATTTCGCAATGGAGCCGAAGCGTCGGCCTTCCTCGACGCGTCCAAACCGACCTACCGCGGCGGCGATCATGCGCTCCTGCGCGAGCTCTGGGGAGCCGACCTGCTGACCGCAGAGTCGCTGCGACAGAACCGGCCGGCTGCGCTGCACGACTTTTCCGAAGCGGGGCCCGAGGCCGCGGCGGCCTTCAGCCGCCTGCTCGCACCGGGCGGGGTGATTTTCGGCCGACATCTGGCCCGGGAGATGGACCTCTCTGCGATCGGTTCGGTGATCGACATCGGCGGGGGCTCCGGGACCATTCTCGTCGGACTTCGCGAGCGGCGGCCGCAGATTGCGGCGACGCTGATGGAACTCCCAACGGTGGCAGCGGTCGCGCCAGATATCCTGTCAGAATACGGTGCCGACGACGTGGTTGTCGAAGAGGGGGACATAACTGTCGCACCATCGATCGGTCGGCACGACCTGGCGATCCTGAAGGCCGTCGTCCAGGTCCTTCCGCCGGACCAGGCGCGCAGTTCGATCCTGAACGCGGCGCGTTGCCTCACACCCGGAGGCGAGATCGCAATTGCGGGGTGGGGTGTCGTCGATGACGACCGCCTCGGCCCGCCTGAGGGTGTCTTTCTGAATCTCACCTTCTTGAACCTCTATCGCCACGGCGAATCGTACACTGAAGGTCAGTATCGCGCATGGATGACCGAGGCTGGATTCCGGGATATCTCCAGGTCGCGCCTGACGGACGGCTCCACGTTGTTTCGTGCGCGCCTCACGGGCTGATCGTGGCTGAGTGGTTGGTTTCGGACGCAAGGCTCTCCGAGCCCGCCCGCCAGGGCACGGACGAGGACACGAGCGACTAAATTCAGGCCGCGCCGCGCGGCGGGGCGTAGCTCTTCTGAAATGCAATGCCTTGCCCGGTGATCCAAATCGGCCGAATGTGCCGGCGACAGATTCACTGAAGCAGAGACAGTGCATGACAGACTTCGCCCTCCCCCTGCCCGCAACCCCGTCGGTGGCCGTCGCCGGCTCGCCGCAGCGTTTTGCGGTGCGTCGCATCTTCTGCGTCGGCCGCAACTACGCCGCCCATGCCCGCGAGCTCGGCAATGATGAGCGCGACCCGCCCTTCTTCTTCACCAAGCCAGGCGACGCAGTGGTCGATGCGGCGGTCGGTTCGGGCACGATCATCCCCTACCCGCCGCTGACCCAAAACCTGCATCACGAAATCGAGCTAGTCGTCGCGATCGGCGGAGCCGGCTTCCGCATCCGGCGCGAGCGGGCGCTGAACCATGTCTGGGGCTACGGCGTCGGTGTCGACCTGACCCGCCGCGACCTTCAGGACGAGGCGAAGAAGGCGGCACGACCGTGGGACTGGTCGAAAGCCTTCGACCGTTCGGCGCCCTGCGGCCCGCTGGTTCCGGCACAAACATCCGGCCATCCCGAAAAGGGCCGTATCTGGCTCGCCGTCAACGGCAAGATCAGGCAGGACGGCGACCTCGCCGAACTGATCTGGCCGGTTCCCGACATCGTCTCGATTTGCAGCGAGGCGGTAGAACTTAAGCCCGGCGACCTGATCTTCACCGGCACGCCGGCCGGCGTCGGCGCGGTCGGGCCGGGCGAAAAGATCACCGGCGGCGTCGACGGCATCGGCGAAATCGAGCTGACCATCGGCCAACCGGGCCCGTGATCCGATGAGCGACATCGTCCTTCACAATTACTACCGCTCCTCGACGTCTTACCGGGTGCGGATCGCGCTGGAGATGAAGGGCCTCGCCTACGAATACGTGCCGCATCATCTGCGCCACGGCGAGCATCTCGAACCCGCCTATCTCGCGGTCAATCCGCAAGGTCTGGTGCCGGCTCTGATCCTGGGCGACGGCACGCTGCTGACGCAATCACTGGCGATCATCGAATATCTCGACGAGACCACGCCCGAGCCGCCATTGCTGCCCAAGGATGCGCCTGGCCGCGCCCGCGTCAGGATGCTGGCGCAGATGATCGCCTGCGACATCCATCCGGTGAACAATCTGCGCGTGCTGACCTCGTTGCGCACGCTGTTCGGCGCCGGCGACCAGGACGTCGCCAACTGGTTCCGGCATTGGGTGAACGAAGGTTTCCAGCCGCTTGAAAAGATTCTGGCTTCCTCGCCCGAGACAAAGACCTTTTGCCATGGCGACACGCCGGGGCTAGCCGATATCTGCCTGGTCGCACAGGTCACCAGCAATGCCCGTTTCGGCGTCGATATGACGCCCTACCCGACGATCGCGCGCATCAACGCCGCCTGCATGGCGCTGCCGGCGTTCCAGAAGGCGGCGCCGGAGAACCAGATCGATGCCGAGTAGACCGCAAATTGCATGAAGTGATGAGGAACTGCCGATGAAAGCCGTCGTCTTCGAAAAATTCGGCGAGGCGCCGACGATCCAGACCGTGCCGGATCCGACGCCTTCGCCGGAAGGCGTCGTCATCAAGGTCGAGGCGACTGGCCTTTGCCGCAGCGATTGGCATGGCTGGATGGGCCACGACGACGGCATCCGCCTGCCGCATGTGCCGGGCCACGAGCTGGCAGGCGTCGTGGTCTCCACAGGCAGCCAGGTGACCCGCTGGAAGACCGGCGAGCGCGTCACCGTGCCGTTCGCCGTCGGCTGCGGCCGCTGCTCCGAATGCACCTCGGGCAACCACCAGGTCTGCGAGCACCAGTTCCAGCCCGGCTTCACCGCTTGGGGCTCGTTCGCCGAATATGTCGCCATCGACCACGCCGACACCAATCTCGTGCGCTTGCCCGACGAGATGGAATTCGCCACCGCCGCCAGCCTCGGCTGCCGCTTCGTCACCTCGTTCCGCGCCATCGTCGACCAGGGCCGGGTGACGCCCGGCGAATGGGTGGCCGTGCATGGCTGCGGCGGCGTCGGCCTGTCGGCGATCATGATCGCCAGCGCCATGGGCGCCAATGTCGTTGCCATCGACCTGACCGACGAGAAGCTGGACTTCGCCAAAACGATCGGCGCGGTGGCGACGATCAACGCGGCAAAGACGCCGAACGTGGTCAAGGCAGTCAAGCAGATCACCAATGGCGGCGCGCATATGTCGATGGACGCGCTCGGCCATCCGACGACGTCGTTCAACTCGATCGCGAACCTGCGCCGGCGCGGCCGCCATGTGCAGGTCGGCCTGATGCTCGGCGAGCATGCCAGGCCGCAGATACCGATGGACAAGGTGATCGCCTTCGAGCTCGAGATCCGCGGCAGCCACGGCATGCAGGCTTTCCGCTATCAGGCGATGATGGAGATGATCCGCACCGGCAAGCTTAAGCCCGAACTGCTGGTCGGCAAGAAGATCAGCCTCGAGGAAGCGCCGGCCGCATTGATGGCTATGGGCGGCTTCGAAGGCATCGGCATCGGCGTGGTGACCCGATTCTAGATCCGCGACCCGACTCTGGATTAGCGGAGAAAGGCGCAGACTTCCCGCACGCAGGCGCGTAACCAGCGTTGCGCCGGATCGGCGTCGAGCCGCGGATGCCAGAGCATCGAGATCGTGACCTCGGCAACGTCGACCGGCAACGGAAAGCTGAACATGCCCGTGCGCGCGCCAAGCGTGTGCCGCTCGGGGACGCTGGCGATCAAATCGGAGGCGCGCGCCATGGCGAGCGTGGCCGAGAAGCTGGAAACCATGCACACAATCGTCCGCTGGAGACCCAGCAGTTTCAAGGCCTCGTCGATCGGGCCTTTTTCGCGACCACGCCGCGAAACGCTGATGTGGCGGCCGGCCGCATAGCGGGCCGGCGTCACCGGACCCTCGCTCAGCTCATGGCCCATTCGCACCGCACCGATGAAGCGGTCGCGAAACAGCGCCTGCATACGCATTTCAGGGCTCGTTTCACCGGCAACCCCGATTTCGAGATCAATCCCTGCGTCGCGCAGCGACATGTCGTTCCTGTCGGATTTCGGCGCAAAACGCAGCCGCACGCCAGGCGCATTCGCTTCGATACGGGCGACGAGACGCGGCGCGAATTCCTCGACGAAGCTTTCATTGGCGCGCAGCGTAAAAACCCTGTCGAGACCTGAGAGGTCGAGGAGCCTGGCGGGAAGCAGGAGCGCTTCGGCTTCCTGGACGACTCGGCCTGCCTGCTGCTGCAATTCCTGCGCGCGCGGTGTCGCAACCAGGCCACGGCCGGCCCGGACCAGCAATGGATCGCCTGTCGCTTGGCGCAGCCGCGCCAGCGTCCGGCTCATCGCCGACGGACTGAGGTGCAGCCGCGCGGCAGCGCGGGCGACGCTGCCCTCGCTCAGCAGCACATCGAGGGCGACAAGCAGATTGAGATCGGGTGACGACATGGAAGGACCATAACACAGCTCAGCCGTGATGTAGCGTTTCATGCACGAATAAGATGCAAATGCTGCGCCTTCCGCCACATCAAGCGGGGGAATAGCTTCCAGCAGCTCCGATCCTGGGGTTGCCGGCAAAGGAGTTCACCTTGGCATCGACCACTGAAAAGACCTGGGACGAAGTTGCCCCGATCGGCGCCCGCTCGCTTCGATGGGCATTGGCGAGCCTATCGCTTTCCACGCTGCTGTCGTCGCTCGCCACCAGCATCGCCAGCGTCGGGCTGCCATCGCTGATGCAGGCATTCGGCGCATCGTTCCAGCTCGTGCAATGGGTCGTTCTTGCCTATCTGCTCGCCATCACCACCTTGATCGTCAGCGCCGGGCGGCTCGCCGACATATTCGGCCGCCGCCCGCTATTGCTCGGCGGCATTGGCCTGTTCACCTTCGCATCGATGCTTTGCGGGCTCGCGCCGACGCTCTGGCTGCTGATTGCCGCACGGACGGCGCAGGGGCTCGGCGCGGCCGTCATGATGGCTCTGACGCTGGCCTTTATCGCCGACACGGTTCCCCGGGAAAAAACCGGCAGCGCCATGGGCCTGCTCGGCGCCATGTCCGCGATCGGCACCACGCTTGGCCCCTCGCTTGGCGGACTGCTGATCGCCGGTCTCGGCTGGCGAGCGATCTTCCTCATCAATCTGCCGTTGGGGGCGCTGGCCTTCGCGCTCGCCCGTCGCGTCCTGCCGGCTGGAAAAAAGTCAGCGGAACCGGATCGCCGCGGTTTCGACGGCATCGGCACGGCTTTGCTCGCGCTGACGCTAGCCGCCTATGCGCTCGCCATGACCCTTGGGCGCGGCAGTTTTGGTTCTCTCAATGTCGGCTTGCTGATTGCCGCTGCCGTGGGTGGCCTGCTGTTCGTCATTGCGCAGACAAGGGTCGAGAACCCTTTGATCCAGCCTGCCAGGTTCCGCGACCAGGCGTTGAACGCAAGCCTCGCCATGAGCCTGGTCGTCGCCACCGTGATGATGGCGACGCTGGTGGTCGCGCCATTCTATCTGTCGCGCGCGCTTGGGCTGGACGCAGCCATGGTCGGGCTGGTTCTGTCGGCCGGCCCTCTGGTTACGGCCTTGGCGGCGCTGCCGGCCGGGCGCCTGGTCGATCGTTTCGGGGCGCACCGGATGATGATCGTCGGCCTGCTCGATCTCGCCATTGGTATCTTCATTCTGTCGCAGGCGGAATTCGGTATTGCCGGCTATGTCGCGCCAATCATCATCGTCTGCACCGGCTACAGCCTGTTTCAGACCGCCAACAATTCAGCCGTGATGACCGGCGTCGCGTCCGACCAGCGCGGCGTCGTCTCCGGCCTGCTCAATCTGTCGCGCAATCTCGGCCTGATCACCGGTGCGTCGGTGATGGGCGCGGTGTTTGCCTTCGCATCGGCTGGCGGAGGCGAAGGCACCGGTCGGCAGGTATTGGCATCTGCGGCAGCCGCACGCGGCATGCAGGTCACTTTCCAGGTCGCGACGGCCCTGGTGGTGGCGGCTTTGATCATTGCGATTATTTCTGGTCGCCGCGGCCAGCGCGGTTAGCTGAGGCGCCAGCGACGAACTCCAGCATCAGTTCAGCAGCCCTGAGCGCATGCGTCTCCAGAAGGAAATGGCCTGCGTCGAAGACGTGAGCCTCCATCCGGGGAAGATCCATAAGCCAGGATTGAACCTCTGCAATGTCGAAGAAGGCATCGTGGCGACCCCAAAGAAGCATCGCTCGGGGCTGATGTTTCGCCAGATAACCAGCCACCTCCCCGAACCGGTCGACATATCGGCCGTAATCGGCAATGAGCGCCTTCTGCAGATCAAGTCGTCCCGGCAGACACATGACCCGCCAGTCTTCAATCCAACCACCTGGGTCGATCTGCGCCGCGATCTCGGCTGGCAGGCCGGCGACGTACTGGTCGCGGGTTCCCTCGAGGGTGAGATGGGCGGTGGCGGCCTGCTCATTCGCCGCATTCGGCTCAGCCCAGAAGTCCAATGTGTCTGCCCATTGCGAACCAAAGCCCGAGCGGTGGGCATTGGCATTCTGGATGACAAGGCCTTCGACGAGTTCCGGGGCGCGCATGGCGAGATGAAGCGCTACCGGGGCTCCGAAATCATGCAAATAGAGAAACCTGCGGCCAACGTTGAGACGCGAGAGCAGCTCTTCAATCGCGCTGGCCAGCATGTCGAACGACGGCTCGGGCGGCAGATCGGATGCGCCGAAGCCCGGCAGGTCCGGCGCCACGACATAGACGCTGCCGGAGAGCGGCGCGATCACGTCGCGAAACGTCCGCGACGAGCTAGGAAAGCCGTGCAGCAGCACGAGCGCGGGTTCGGAAGCATCACCAGCCGTCCGGACGGCCACCTCGCCGCCCGAGGACAAGCGTATCTTCTGGATCCCAGGCACCAAAATTGCCCCTTTTTCTCCACGCCGCGCAAGGCCCACTTCGCGCCTTGCGCCACGCTGGCCGATTCGGCGCCTCGGAGACGCCGTTCCGCCAGGTCGGCAGCTCTTGGTATCAACTGGACGCGATTGTATCGAGTTCAAGACTGCGCCGGCGCACCTATCTCGCATATCTCTTGGCGCCGACGACGCAAAGCACGACGGCGGCGGTGACGGCGATCATGGCGGGACTGACCTGCTCATGCAGCAGCGCTGCCGCCAGCCCAAGGCCGAAGAAAGGCTGCAGCAGTTGCAGCTGCCCGACCGCGGCGATGCCGCCTTGCGCCAGGCCGCGATACCAGAACACGAAACCGATCAGCATGCTGAACAGCGACACATACGCCAAACCTATCCACGCGCCCCTGCCGGCACTTTCGAGCGACGGCGGCATGGTGATGAACGTCAGCGCCAGCATGACCGGCAGCGACAGCACCAGCGCCCACGAGATCACCTGCCAGCCGCCGAGCTTGCGCGACAGCGTCGCTCCTTCGGCATAGCCCAATCCGCACACGATGATGGCGGCCAGCATCAAGATGTCGCCGAGCGGCGAGACCGAGAGGCCATGCGTCACTGCAAAACCGGCAACAAGGGCGCTGCCGAGACACGAGAACAGCCAGAACGCCGGTTTCGGGCGATCACCGCCTCGAACCACGCCGAAGATCGCGGTCGCCAACGGCAACAGGCCGACGAAAATGATCGAGTGAGCCGAATTGATGTGCTTGAGCGCCAGCGCTGTCAGCAGGGGAAAGCCGACCACGACGCCAAGCGCGACGATCGCCAGCGAGAACAGATCTTGCCGCTCCGGTCGCTTCTGGCGAAAAACGAGCAGCAGCGCGAGGCCGAGAATGCCCGCCGAAGCCGCACGGGCGACCGTCACGAACACCGGATCGAAATCCATCACCGCCACGCGCGTCGCCGGAAGCGAACCGCTGAAGATCAGCACGCCTATGAACCCGTTGACCCAGCCGCTCGCCGCCCAGCTACTCGCCGCCCAACCACTCGCCGCCCAGCCACTTGCCACCTTGTCCATCGATGCCCCGCTCGTTTCGCCCTCTATCGGGCCGGGCGTATGGCTCCGCCAGAGACAATGAGGTACAGTTCGACAAAACCGTCATGGTAGGCTGAGCAGTACGGATGGACGAGCAGACGACAACAGATGAGGGCAGCCGGACGCTTGTCGAAACCGTCATGGCGACGATCAGGCACAGGATCGCCGCGCGCAGCCTGACACCGGGAATGCGGCTGCCTTCGATCCGGGCTTTCGCCAAGGCCATGCAGGTTTCCAAATCCACCGTGGTCGAAGCCTATGAGCGTCTTGCGGCGGAAGGCATGATCCGCTCGCGGCCGGGCTCGGGTTTCTATGCCGCCGGATCGCTGGCTCCGCTGTCACTGGCCGAGATCGGCCCCAGGCTTGACCGTGCTGTCGACCCGCTGTGGGTCTCGCGCCAATCGCTGGAAGCTGGCGACAATGTGCTCAAACCCGGTTGCGGCTGGTTGCCGGCCGCATGGATGCCCGAGGCCGGATTGCGCCGCGCACTGCGGACCATGGCCCGCGCCGACGATGCCGCGCTGACCGATTACGGCACGCCGCTCGGCTTGCCGGCGCTGCGCCATCTGCTGGCGCGGCGCATGGCCGAGCACGGTATCGAAGCCTCCCCGGACCAGATCATGCTGACGGAATCGGGCACCCAGGCGATCGACCTGCTGTGTAGGTTTCTGCTCGAACCGGGTGACACCGTGTTGGTCGACGATCCCTGCTATTTCAACTTCCATGCCCTGTTGCGCGCCCATCGGGCCAAGGTGATCAGCGTTCCCTACACACGCTCGGGGCCGGACATCGAGCTGTTCGCGCAAGCGCTGAACGAGCACCGGCCGCGCCTCTACATCACCAATTCCGCGCTCCACAATCCGACCGGCGCGATATTGTCGCCCGTCGCCGCCCATCGGCTGCTGAAGCTCGCCGACCAGTCGGGGCTGACGATTATCGAGGACGATATCTTCGCCGATTTCGAACATACGCCCGCGCCCCGGCTGGCGGCCTTCGACGGTCTCAGCCGGGTCATCCATATCGGAAGCTTCTCCAAGACGCTTTCGGCATCGGTGCGCTGCGGCTTCATCGCCGCTCCTCGCGACTGGATGGAAGGATTGACCGATCTCAAGATCGCCACGTCCTTTGGCAGCGGGCGGCTTGCATCCGAACTGGTGCTGACGCTGCTGAAGGACGGCCTCTATCGCAAGCACGTCGATCTGCTGCGCGCGCGGCTCTCGCGCGCCGTGGAAGAAACCAGCGCCCGCCTGAAGGCCATCGGCATCGTGCCATGGATAGATCAGCCGGCCGGCATGTTTTTGTGGTGCAGGCTGCCGGAGGGGATAGATGCCGCGGATGTCGCCCGTCACGCTTTGTCGGCCAACGTCGTGCTTGCGCCCGGCAATGCGTTCAGCCTGTCTCGGTCGGCCAGCCGTTTCATGCGCTTCAACGTCGCCCAGTCCGGAGACGACCGGATTTTCAGGGCGCTTGAACAGGCGATGTCGCGCTGATTTGCACCGCCGCACGCCTGTCTGAGCCCGTGTCCTCGGAGACTGTTTCGAAATTCGCTCTGGCCAGTCATATGGTGGTGGTTTCGAGAACCGGAGCGCAGCGGACATTTAGGTCCGTGAGCACCGGCCTACGCCGGCCGTAGCCTTAACTGCCACGACCGCTGATCGGTGCTTCGGCCGGCGAAGGCCGGAAGCGCAGAAAACGCGATCAGATGGCCGCCAGAGTAGAGTTTCCAAACGGTCTCTCAGGTGCCGGCCCGCTTGCGGCGTGCGTAAAGCATGACGAGCGTCTCGGCGGTCAGCGCCGGCCTCTGCTCGCCTTCGATCTCGACCGTATTGGAAGCCTTCATCAGATATTGCCCCGGGCCTTTGTCTTCCATCGACAACAGCGTGGTGCGCAGCCTGATTCGCGAGCCGACCCTGACTGGCGCCACGAAACGCACTTTGTCGAAACCGTAGTTGAAAGCGGCCTGCGTGTTTTCGGGTACGATGCCCATCTCAAGCGCCAGCGCGCCGATGATCGACAGGGTCAGATAGCCATGCGCGATCGTGGTGCGAAACGGGCTTTGCCGCTTCGCCCGCTCGGGATCGACATGGATCCATTGATGATCGCCCGTGCATTCGGCAAACTGGTCGATGCGGTGCTGATCGACCAGCGTCCAGTCCGAGACGCCTAATTCCTGCCCGGCCATCGCCCTGAGTTGCTCGAAGGTCGGCGGCGTCGTGGGCCGTATCTGCGTCATTCCTGCTTTCCCGATCGCTTGCCTGTTCCGGACCACGACGGGCCGCCCCTGTCAATTCGTCAGTGCGATTCCAGCCCATAATCTTCGGCCGCGAACCGCCAGTCTTCGCCGCCGGCAAGCGTGCTGCTGGGGAACAGCTTATTTCTTGTCGTGGCCGGCGCGGATCTCCTCCATCGCCTCCTTGATGCGGCTGCGCAGGATTTCGATGGATTCGGTGCCGGACGCCCTCGCCAGTTCGGCCATCTCGCCGGCATTCTTCAGCGCGGTCTCGAAGGATCTCCTGGCGAACGCCGCCTGCTTCTGCATCATTTCCTGGGGATTGCCGGGCGCCCTGTAGTTTTGTGCCATGTCGGTGATTTCGCGCAGCGTGTCCTGTAGCATCTCGCGTTGCCTGGACAACAGCGCCGACGCTCCGGCGGCACTCGCCCTGGCCGACTTCTCCAGCGCTTCCAGGTTCTTGGCGTGGTGGGCGAGGATCGCCTCGACATCGACATTCGGCAGCTTCAGGTCGCGGCCGAACTTGCCGAACATGTCGATAAAGGACTCGGAATCCGGTCGTTTTGCCATGCTGGTACTCTCCCCCTGTTGCCGTGAACGCCGCCACTGCACGGAAGATAGTGCAGCGAAGCTCAGCGGTCCATTCGGACGAGGTCAGCCGACGAGAAACAGCCGTTCGGCGGTGTAGAGCACGAGCCCGGCAAGGCCACCGATGATCATGCCGTTGAAGCGGATATATTGCAGGTCCTTGCCGATGTTCATCTCGATCAGCCTTGTCAGTTGCGCGAGGTCCCAGCGCTTGACCTGGTCGGCGATGAATTTGGACACGCCGCTCTTCTGGCTTTCGACGAAGGATGCCAGCGCCACGATGAACCCCTGGTTCATGTCGGCCCTGATCTGCGCGTCGTCGGCAAGATGGCGGCCGACCTCGACGAACATGGTGGCGAGATGGTCGCGGATCATCGAATTCGGCGCCTTGGCGTCCTGCTCGATGAACAGCCGCAGGCTCTCCCACATGTCGCCGGCCAGAGCGCTGAGTTCCGGCCGGGCGAGGAAATCTCGCTTCAGCTTTTCGGCGCGCCTGGCATATTGTTTGGATGTCCTCAGCCGCTCGACGAAAGTCGCGACGAAAAGGTCGAATTCGGCGCGCATTGGATGGTGCGGATCGGCGCGCACTTCATCGAGCAGCGAGCCGGCCGACGCAACGATCTTCTTCAACAGATAGGCGTCGGCGCGAAACAGGTTGAACAGCGACGGCAGTTCCTCGCGGATCTTCTCGCGCATCGTCGCCAGCGCCTGCTCGTCGCTCAAGAAGCGGCCGACCACCTTGGTGAACTCGTCGAATAGTTTCTGGTGGCGGCGATCGTCAGTCAGCGCCGACAGCAACTCGGCGGCGAGCGGCGCCAGCGGCACCTTTTCGATCTGCTCCAGCATACGGCTGGTGACGAAGCCGCGCAGTCCGGATTGCTCGACCGCCGCCAGCGTCTGCGGCACCAGCCGGCCGACAAAACGCGACAGGTCGGCGGCGCGGTTCGGGTCGGCCAGCCAGTCCGCGACCAGCGCGGAAAAATCGACTTCGGCGAGCTTTTCGCGCACCGGCTCCGGCGCCAGGAAATTGACCTCGATGAAGCGGCCGAGATTGTCGGCGATTCGGTTCTGGTTCTCCGGGATGATAGCCGTATGCGGGATCGGCAGGCCGAGTGGCCGCCGAAACAGCGCTACCACCGCATACCAGTCGGCCAGCCCGCCGATCGTCGCCGCCTCGGCGAAAGCGGCAACAAAGCCCAACCACGCATGCCGGCTCTCGAACGATTTCGCCGCCGCAAAGATCAGCACGCAAAACGCAAGTGCTGCGGTGGCAGCGAACTTGGTGCGCCTGAGCGCCGAAAGCTTGGCATCGGCGTCGGTGTCGAACCGGGCGAACGCGACGGATGCAAGAACCGGGGCTGGTCGTGACATGGTGGGCCGCTCCTGATCGATCATGCGAACTTATCTAATGTCGCTTCCCACAGAAAGCGCGCCGCTGATCCCGGTGCGCGCAATCGCGCATGCAAACTTGACGCCTGAAGTCATCTATTATGCAGCGCCAGTCTGGAATTGTTCCAAACTATAGGCCATATTGACCCCAACCACTGCTATGTGAGGACACAATGCGGCTTACCCGTCAGACCAACTACGCCATGCGCATTCTGATGTATTGCGCCGCCAATACCGAACGGCTGAGCCGCATCCCCGAGATCGCCGCCGCCTATTCGGTATCGGAACTTTTCCTGTTCAAGATCCTGCAGCCACTGGTCGAAAACGGCTTGATCGAAACGGTGCGCGGCAGGAATGGCGGCGTCAGGCTCGGTCGCGCGGCCGAAACGATCAGCCTGTTCGATGTCGTGCGGGTGACGGAGGAAAGCTTTGCCATGGCCGAGTGCTTCGAGAACGACGCCGCCGAATGCCCGCTGGTCGACAGCTGCGCCTTGAATTCGGCATTGCGCGAAGCGCTCAACGCCTTCTTCGCCGTGCTGTCGCGCTACACGATCGCCGATCTGGTGGCGGCGCGCCCGAATGTGCGACACCTGCTCGGCATCGACATGCTGGTGCAACGGGCGCCGGCCGCCTGATTTTTCTGATTGCCTAAGCTGCCGATTGCGGCAAAACGAACGGCATGTTTCCTGCCGGCAACACGCCGACCTTCAGCCGGCAATCGAAGACCTTTTCGATCAGCTCATCGCTGAGTACCTGTTGCGGCGAACCTGTAGCGGCGAGCCTGCCGCGATGCATGACGAAAATCCGGTCGGCATACATCGCCGTCAAATTGAGGTCGTGCAGGATGGCGACCACGCCGCCGCCCCGTCTGGCGAAATCACGCGCGATGTCCATGATGATCAGCTGGTGTTTGATGTCGAGGCTGGACACCGGCTCATCGAGGAACAAATAGCGCGGCTTGCCGTCGAGCACCGGCGCCCAGACCTGGCAGAGTACGCGGGCAAGCTGCACGCGCTGCTGCTCGCCGCCGGACAATTCCTGGTAGAAGCGGCCGGCAAAACCGTCGAGGTCGACGCGCGCCAGCGCGCGTTCGGGCAGGCGCTGGTCCTCGCCGGGCAGCGCGCCGGAGCGCCCGCCGACCAGGCCCAGCCTGACGATCTCACGCACAGTGAACGGGAAGGACAGCGTCGTCGCCTGCGGCAGCACCGCGCGCACCGTCGCCGCCTCGACCGGCTTCATCGCCGATAGATTGCGGCCGTTGATGGTGACCTCTCCCGAATAGCCAAGATCGCCGGACAGTGCTCTGAGGAAGGTCGTCTTGCCCGAACCGTTGGGGCCGACAATGGCCGCGATTTCGCCCGGCCGCGCCTCGAAATCGACATTGGCGACAATGCGCTTGCCGCCGATCGCCACCGAGACATCGCGCGCTTCAATCATAGGCAAACTTTCACAGGTCGATGACGCCGCGCTTGCGCAGCAGGATCCACAGGAAGAACGGGGCACCGGCGACCGCGGTGACGATCCCAATCGGCAATTCGGCCGGGGCAACGATGGTGCGGGCAACGGCGTCGGCCAACAGCAGCAGCGCGGCGCCGAGCAGCGCCGATGCCGGCAGCAGGTAACGGTTGTCGGGGCCGATCAGCAGGCGCAGCAAATGCGGCACGACGATGCCGACAAAACCGATGCCGCCGCTGACGGCGACCGACGCGCCGACCGCTGCCGAGACGCCGACGATCGCGGTGTATTTCAGCCGCTGCACCGGAATGCCGAGATGGCCGGCCGTCGCCTCGCCAAGCGCCAGCGCGTTGAGGCCGCGCGCCAGGAACGGCATTGCCGCCAGCGCCAGCACGATGATCGGCCCGACGGAGCCGATTTTTTGCCAGGTTGCGCCGCCCAGCGAGCCGAGCTGCCAAAAGGTCAGGTCGCGCAATTGCCGGTCGTCGGCCATGAAGATCAGGATGCCGGTCAGCGCCATGGCAAGCGCCGCCAGCGCGATGCCGGCGAGCAGCATGGTGGCGACCGAGGTCCGGCCTTGCCGTGTCGCGACCTGATAGAGCAGCAATGTCGTCGCCAGCCCGCCGCAGAACGCAGCCAGCGGCAGAGCCAGCGTGCCGAGCGCCGAGGTCAGCGGCGCCAGCATCGTCGAGCCAAGCACGATGACGGCGACCGCACCGAGGCTCGATCCGGCCGAAACGCCGATCAGGCCGGGGTCGGCCAGCGGATTGCGGAACAAACCCTGCATGACGGCACCGGAGACGGCAAGCGATGCGCCGACCAGTACGCCCAGAATGACGCGCGGCAGACGGATGTCATGGATGATCACATGGTCGCGGGCGCTCAATGCCGCGTCGCCGGGCAACGCGCCGAACAGCCAGTCGTGCATGACACCGATGGCCGAGGCATCGGATGCGCCGGAGGTCAGCGACAACAGCACGGCGATAGCCAGCCCGACGCAGAGCAGCACGATGACGAGGCGGGCGCGCCGCGAACGGTCACCCTCGGCTGCCGTCGCCATGATGCCCGCCGCATCAGCGATCGACTGATCGGCCATCGCGCTCAATCCGTGACCTGGCCGCCATAGAGCGAGACGGCGAGATCGTGGATAGCGTCGGCCGTGCGCGGGCCGAAGCCGAGCAGATAGCCGCCGTCCATGCGGATCAGCTTGCGGGCCGCCGGCGTCGAAGCCACGACAGGGTTCGAAAACAATTCGTCATCCGCGGTGGCCGGTCCGGCATTGTTCATCATCAGGATCACGTCCGGCCTGGCGGTGATGACTGCCTCGTCCGACAATTGCTTGTAGCCGGCAAAGCCGTCGATGGCGTTGATGCCGCCCGCAAGCTTGATGATGCCGTCGGCTGCGGTGTCGCTGCCGGCGGCAAGCAGCTTGCCGCCCTGCATCGACAGCACGAACAGGATGCGCTTGCGCTCCTTGATCGAGGCGGTCTGCTTTTCGGCTGCCTTCAGCTTGGCGTCAATCTCGGCTGCCAGCGCATCGGCCTTGGCGTCGACGCCGAGCGCCTTGCCAACGATGTGGATCTTTTCGAGAATGCCTTGATTATCATAGCGCTCGGGCACCTCGATGAACGGGATTCTTGATTTCTTCAAGACGTCGACGGCTTCCTTCGGTCCGCTGCCGTGCAGGGCCAATATGCCCGACGGATTGACCGACAGCACACCCTCCGGCGACAGCTGGCGCATGTAGCCGACATCGGGCAGTTCCGCCGCCGCTTGCGGATAGCGGCTGGTCGAATCGCGCGCGACAAGGCGATGCTGTTCGCCGAGCGCGTAGACGATCTCGGTGATCGAGCCGCCGATGGCCACGATCCTCGAGCGGTCGGCAAAAGTCGCGATGCCTTCGGCGGCCTGAGCGGGCATCAGCGCGGCGAACGCCAGGAAAACAGCGGCCGCAGGACCAAGCGCCGACCTGGAGACCGATGGCAGCCTGGAGAAAAGAACCATCGTCGTTTTCCTCAGGCTGCGGTCGGGCTTGGGATACGCGGCATGTTTTCGGCCAGAAAGCGCCAGTCTTCGCGCTCGCTTTCGCCCTCATGCCGCTTACCGAAGAACTGGATGATCATCTTGCCGTCGGTGCCATAGACTTCGAGCGACGTGACATGGCCGTCCTTGGTCGGCTTACGCACGGCCCAGACCTCATCGATGTGGTCGGTCCGCAGGTGCAGATGGAAGGTCTCGTCGAGCACATTGAGCCATGGTCCCATCGGCTTGATCGAGGCGACGGGGCCGGAATGGATCTGGATGCAGCCGCGATTGCCGACAAAGCACATGATCGGCATGGCGCCAGCGGCGGCGTGGTTGAACATGGCGCTCACCGCATCGTTATCGACCAGCCAGGCATAATCCTGGCCGACCAAGCGCACCGCCTGCCGGCGGCTGAGCTTCAGTGTCTTCAGCATGCCGAAGAACTGATGCACGTCGGTTAGTTGGCTCCAGCGGTCGCGCAGATGCTCGACGCTGGCCGAATTGTCCGCAGTCTCGATCTCGTCGTCAGCCGCGCCCGCTGAAATCGCCACCGTCGGTTCCTGGTTCGGTGATTCCAGCCCGGCCACCAGCTTCTGATAGGCATAGAGGTTGGATGCGGGTCTGAGATGCACCTTGTGCATCGCCTCGCCTGCGGCGTCGAAGAACTGCAGGCTGCGACGGATGTCGGCGCCGTCGCGCTTTTCCACCGCAAAGCCGTGCGCCCAGACTTTCGGGAAGATGCGCAGGTCGATGTTTTCGCCGAGCACCATGGCATTGTGATTGCCGGTGACGACCTTGTCGTAGACGCCGATCTTCTCGTGCACCGCGCTTTCGTTGCGGGTCAGCGCCATCACCTCACCGACAGCTTCGAGACCAGTCAAAAGGTCGTTGACACGCGGCTCGACCCGCACGACCCCGTCGCCGCAATGCGCGGCGACCAGTTCGGCCTCCGAAATACCGAGTTGGGCGGCGAGGTCGCGCTCGCGCATTTTCGGATTGTCTACCCGTGCCCGTCGGATCTCGTGCGGGGCGGGTTTTACGCGCTGGTCCATTTCCACCACCTACTTGTTGAGGATGAGCTTGCCCTGCCGGGTGATCTTCAGCCGATACAGCGCACCGTGATGTTCGATGCCGATCTCGTGCTCGCCCTGGAACAGCGTGTTGCTGGACAGCGTTCTCACGGCCGATTGGACCCGTTCGAAACGGACGGAATTTTCGTCGGAACGGCGGACGCGATAGCGAAAGTCGCTGGGATTGTGCGTGTTCATGGGTTCGCTCCCTGTTCTGTGCCGGGCATCTGGCTCGGCGCCTGCGTGAAATGCCGATTCAATTCTTGACTCGAATGGTCATGTTATCTAGCAGTGCAATACCGGAGTAAATGAGTCAACATTTAAGACGCCGGACGCGATGAAAAATGCCAGCGAGCCCCAAGCCAGCCAGCATCGAACATGGATTCTTGGAGTTGCAGCATGGGGTTGGCGAATTGGGGACGGCCGGCGGGCAGCGGCCTGGCACACTGTTCTATGACAAGCAAAATGGCCGCGTTGCTGGCCGGCGCGGCGGCGATCCCGCTGCTCGCCGCACCGGCCGGCGCCCAGCAGGCTGCCCAACCGGCAGCCGACCAGCAGCAGACTGACCCGTCTCAACCGCCAGAACAGGCAAAGCCCGCCCCGGCGGGTGCCACGCTGCTCGACAAGATCCTGATCCTCAGCCGCACCGGCGAGACGGCGATCGAGTCGCTTGCTTCAGCCAGCCATGTCGACGAGGAACAGCTAGAGCGCCGCATGGCGACGACGCCCAACGACATGCTGTTCGGTGTGCCGGGTGTCGCCGTCCAGGCCGACGCAAGGCGTGTCAGCTCCAGCATCAACATCCGCGGCCTGCAGGACTTCGGCCGCGTCTCCGTCATCGTCGACGGTGCCCGCCAGAATTTCCAGCGCTCGGATCACGGCACGCAATCGACCTTCTACATCGATCCCGAATTGATCAAATCCGTCGACGTGATCCGCGGTCCGGTCGCCAATACCTACGGCTCCGGGGCGATCGGCGGCGTCGTCTTTTTCGATACCAAGGATGCTCAGGATTTCCTCAAGCCCGACGAGACCTGGGCGGCATCCGCGACCGGGCGTTACGAAACCAACGGTGAAGGCTGGACCACCAGCGCCACCGGCGCCTACCGGATAAACGAGAACTGGGACGTGCTCGGCAACATCGTCTACCGCGACTATGACGACTACAAGCATGGCGGCGGCGACACTGTAGCGGGCACTGGCTTCGACGTCTTGAGCGGCCTCCTCAAGACGACCATCCGCCCCAGCGAAAACAGCGAGCTGAAGCTCGGTTGGATCGGCTCGAACGACGGATGGACCGAGACCAGCGGCAGCGCGCCGGTGAACGACGCCGACCTGAAGGCGAATACCTTCACGGCCCGCTACAACATCACCGACGAAGACAAGAGCTGGCTCGATCTCCACATCAACGCCTCTTACAACAAGACCAAGCTCGATCTGACGACCCTTGTGGCGCAAAACCGGTTTGATCCGGTCACCGGTCTGCCCGTGGTTTTGCCGGCGGGTTCGAAATCGATGTTCGACATCGGCACCTCCGGCATCGACATCTGGAACACGTCGAGATTCGAGACCGTTGGGATCGCGCATGAGCTGACCTATGGCGGCGACTGGGTTGGCGACGATGTCGAGACAGGCGGCACGGCGGGCGGCGACAGTTTCTACACGCCCTCGGGCGATAGAAACGTCTCCGGCGCATACGTCCAGGACAAGCTCACCTGGGACTGGCTCGAGGTCATCGCCGGGCTGCGTTACGACAGCTACAAGCTAGACAGCGATGTCGGCGAAACCTCTGGCGACCGGCTGTCGCCACGCATCACAGTGGGCATTTCGCCCTTCGCAAGCGCCAGCCTTTCCGGCCTGCAATTCTACGGCACTTACGCAGAAGGCTACCGTTCCCCTTCGCTATCGGAGACCCTGATCAGCGGCAATCATCCGGCAGGCGTCAGCTTCCCGTTCCTCCCCAATCCCAATCTCAAGCCCGAAACCGGCAAGACCGTGGAGTTTGGCGTCAACTACAGCACCAACGGCGTCATCGAGGCCGACGACGCGCTGCGGCTGAAGGCGGCCTATTTCAACAACAATGTCGACGATTACATCGACGGCGTGACGCTATCGGCGTTCGACCCGACCAGCGGCTGCCCGTTCGGTCCGGGCATCCCGATCTGCTTCCAGTATCAGAATTTCGCCAAGGCCAAGATCCACGGCTTCGAGATGGAGGGCGTCTATGACGCAGCCTGGGGCTTTGCCGGGCTTTCGGCGTCGTTCACCGATGGCCACACGATTTCCTATGAAGGCGAGCGGGCGGACCTTGTCACCGTCCCCTCCTCCCAGGTCACCGGGCAACTCGGCTTTCGCTTCCTCGAGGACAGGCTGACTGTCGGCGGCGAGGTGCAATACAACGGCAAGCCGCAGGGCAACGCGGTGGCCAAGGACTATACGCTGGTCAATGCCTTCGCCAGCTACCAGGCGACCGACAATTTCAAGGTCGATTTCCGCGCCGACAATCTGTTCGACGTCAAATACGCCAACCCACTGAACGCGTCGACCACGAGTATCGTCTACGAGCCCGGCGTCACCCTGAAGCTGGCGGCGACCATGCGGTTTGGAGGCTGACGATGAGGCAAGGCGTGACAGCATCCCTTCGTCTGTTGGCCGCGGCGGTGGCTATGTCGCTTGCGGCGGCTCCGGCATGGACACAGCAGCAAGCGCCGGCGCTGATCCTCGAGCTGAACGGCGCGCAGCCATCCGACAAGGGCTGCCGCCTAACCTTCGTGGTCACCAACAATCTCGGCGCCGGTCTTTCCAAGGCGGCGTTCGAGATCGCGTTGTTCAACGAGGCCGGCGTCGTCGACCGGCTGACCGTGCTCGATTTCAAGGAGCTGCCTGCAGGCAAGACCAAGGTGACGCGTTTCGACCTTGCCGGCACCGATTGCGGCAAGGTCAGCCGCGTGTTGATCAACAGCGCCACGGAATGCGCCGGCGCTGAGCCGAATGCCTGCATGCGCGGGCTGAAGACGCAGACCAGGACCGGCATCGCCTTCGGGGTCTGAATTTGGGACTGGAACCGGCATTCGCGCGAAACACCCTGGCGTGGCCATTGGCCGGTTTCCTGCCGCCGGAACCGGACGATCCCGATTTCGCCATCCCTCGCGGGGTGCTGCATGTTTCGCCGCGCGACAGACCGGAAGACAGTTGCATCGCCGATGCCGACGGCGAATTGACTGCGGTGCCGGCGGAGCCATTGCGGCAGGCACGACAGATGCAGCGGCGCCACAACTGGACGGTGGCGATCGCCTGCTCTTGCGCATTTCACGCAGCGGTGGCGCTGGCCTTTCTCACCCTGCCGGACGACAGGCCAAGCATCGAAGGTGCCGACCAGCAAGGCGAAATGCTGCTCGGCGCCGATCCGCAGCAGGCGGCCGGCGATGTCGGAGACGACCCGGAAGTGACCAACGTAACGATGGTGACCATGCTCGACGCCAAGCCCGTCGAAACGGTCGAGGCGCAGGCAACCGCGGCAGAGGAGGCGCTTCAGCCGGTCACCGATGTGGCGGAAGCATCGGAAAAAGATGTGGTCGAGCCGGTTAGCGAGGCCGTCACGGAAACTGCTCCTCTTGCCGATCGCCCCGAGCCCGCGCCTGCCCAGCCTGTCGAGCCGGCGCGCCCGGATCCATCGCCCGACATTCTCGCGACCGACAGGCTGGTGCCCACTGACGACAATGCCGTGCCGCCGCCAGTCAGCACGGTCGAAAGGGCCGATCCTGCCGAGACGAGTGCTCCGGCACCAGCCGACCCGGCGCCGGCCGAAACGGTTCAGACGGTCGAGACCGTCGTCGCGGCGGAAGAACCGAAGCCGGAAAGGCCGAAGCCCAAGCAGCCGAAGAAGGCAACCGCAAAGAACAAGCCGGCCAGGAAAGCCGAACCAAACGAGCCTGAAAAGCCGGTCTCGCGCAAGAAGGCGGGCAAGGCACTTGCCAAAGCCGATTCCAAGAAGAAAAAGACCGGCTCCGGCGGCCGTGACGAAATGGATGTCGCGCGCGGCACGGCCGACGGCAAGAAGGACGGCAAGATCCTGACTGCCAGCAGGGGCGGCAAGTCCGGCATCGGCAATGCAGCCGTCACAAACTACCCCGGCAAGATCCGATCAAAGCTGGTGCGGGCCTTCAATTCGACACGCACGCGCGCCACGGGCACAGCCACGGTTGCCTTTACCGTCGGTTCGAACGGCAGCGTCCGGTCGGCCAGGCTGACGGGCAGTTCAGGCGTTGCCGCGCTGGACAAGGCCGCTCTCGACGCGGTCCGCCGGGCTTCTCCGTTTCCCCCGATTCCAGACGGAGCCGGTCGCTCGGCCTGGCAGTTCGAGGTGCCGCTCGGTATCAGGTAGCGACCCTCCCCACGCAGAGTCGGCGCCGCCCTGCCCGCGATGAGCGAGCCCTGGCGAAACCCTATGCCGCGGCCAGCAGGCTGGCATTGCCGCCCGCCGCCGTGGTGTCGACGCAGACGGCGCGCTCGTGCGCATAGGCGGCCGGATAATACACTTCGCTGACCAGCGGTACGATCGGGCCGGCGCGGTCGGCGATGACCTTGCGCACGATGCGCGCGGCCTCGGGCATACCGGAAAAGGCGACGACATCGACCCGCAGCGAGCGCGCTTCGACCGGGTCCGGACGGCCGTCGATCGCCGCCAGCGGCAGGCCCTTGCCGGTCAGCGCCGACAGTGCCGCAGGCGCGCCAGGTGCGACGGCGAGCACGGCATTGCCGGCAGCCAGCGCCTGGATCGTCTGCGCAAGCAGGGTATCCGCGTCGGGACCGAGGCACAGCACGCGCCCGCGCGGCGACAGCGACAGCGTGTTGGCCTCGCCGGTCGGCCCGGGCAGGTCGACCTGGCCGAAATCGATGCCGGCGGCGGCACCGATGGCCGCGGCACCCTTGCCGCGCAGATGTTTCCTCAGGATGGCGACGCGATCCGGCCGCGTCGACCAGCCGCCAAAGGCCGGGTCCGGCAGATTGTCGGCGAGCTCGGTCGCCGTCACCTTGCGGCCTTCGGCAAGATGGGTGCCGGCCTCCGGCCCCTTGCGGAAGCGCCGGAGATAATGTGGCCCGCCCGCCTTCGGTCCGGTGCCGGAAAGCCCCTCGCCGCCGAAGGGCTGCGCCCCGACGACGGCGCCGATCTGGTTGCGGTTGACGTAGATGTTGCCAGCATGGATGCCGTCGACGAAATGCTGCGCGCGGCCTTCGATGCGGGTGTGCAGGCCGAAGGTCAGGCCGTAGCCCTTGCGGTTGATCGCGGCGATCACCGCATCGATCTCGTCGGCATCGAAGGTGGCGACGTGCAGCACCGGGCCGAACACCTCGCGTTCCAACTCCTCGATGCTCTTGACCCGAAAGACGTGCGGCGCGACGAAGCGGCCGTCCTTCGGCGCTTCGAGCTTGGCGATCAGCCGGCCCTGCAGGCCCATTTTCGTGCAATAGTCGCGGATCGACGCTTGTGCCTCGTCGTCGATGACCGGGCCGACATCGGTCGAAATCCGCCAGGGGTCGCCGAGGCTGAGCGCTTCCATAGCGCCTTTCAGCATCTCCAGCATCTTCTTCTCGACGTCCTTCTGCACGTAGAGAATGCGCAGTGCCGAGCAGCGCTGGCCGGCGCTCTGGAAGGCGGAGGCGAGGATGTCGCGCACCGCCTGTTCGGGCAGCGCCGTGGAATCGACGATCATGGCGTTGAGGCCGCCGGTCTCGGCAATCAGCATGGCGTCGGGCGCGGCGGTCTCGGCCAGCTGCTTTTCGATCAGCTTGGCGACCTCGGTCGAGCCGGTAAAGCAGACACCGGCAATGCGCGGATCGGCGGTCAGCGGGCCGCCGACCGAGGGACCGTCGCCGGGCAGAAGCTGGATGACGTCTTCCGGCACGCCGGCCTCGCGCAGCAGCTGGACGGCGCGGAAGGCGATCAGCGGCGTCTGCTCGGCCGGCTTGGCGATAACGGAATTGCCGGTGACCAGTGCCGCTGCAATCTGGCCGGTGAAGATGGCAAGCGGAAAGTTCCACGGCGAGATGCAGGCGATGGCGCCACGCGCCTCGGTGCCCGCCTCGGCATTGGCGGCCTCGGCCGCATAGTAGCGCAGGAAATCGACCGCCTCGCGCACCTCGGCAACGCCGTCGGCCAGCGACTTGCCGGCCTCGCGGGCGGCGAGCGCAAAGAACTCGACGGCGTTCGCCTCATAGAGATCGGCCGCGCGGTTGAGGATGGCGGCGCGCTCGGCGACCGGGCGTCTTGCCCATACCGGTTGTGCCTCGACGGCGATGCGCACGGCGGTCTCGACCTGCTTGGCGCCGGCCTCGCTGACCGTGCCGACCACTTCCGAAGGTTTTGCCGGATTGACCACCGGACGCTGCTTGCCGTAGCCGGCGGCGCGGCTGACCGGCTTGGCGTGCCAGCGCTCCGGCCCGGCGAACTCGGCCCTGGCCTTGTCGATCGCCGCCAGCGTCAGCGTGTCGGTGATATCGAAACCCTTGGAGTTGCGCCGGCCGGGGCCAAAGATCGCCGACGGCGGCACGATCGCCGGATTGGCGGCGGGGCCTTGTTTCTCCACCGTTTCGAGCGGGTCGCGGGCAATGTCCTCGGGCTCGACCTCCTCGTCAGTGAGCTGGTGGACAAAGGAGGAATTGGCGCCGTTCTCCAGCAGCCGGCGGACCAGGTAGGCGAGCAGGTCGGAATGCGCGCCGACCGGCGCATAGATGCGGCAGCGCGTGCCTTCGGCCCGCCGCACCGTCTCATGCAGCGCTTCGCCCATGCCGTGCAGGCGCTGGAACTCGAATGTATCGCGCTCCGTCGTCATCGACAGGATGGCGGCGACGGTGTGGGCATTGTGAGTGGCGAATTGCGGATAGATACGGTCGGTCATCGACAACAGCTTCTTCGCGCAGGCCAAGTAGGAGACGTCGGTGTTGGCCTTGCGGGTAAGGACCGGATAGCCGTCGAGCCCGAGCGTCTGCGCCCGCTTGATCTCGGTGTCCCAATAGGCGCCCTTGACCAGCCGCACCATGATGCTGCGGTCGTATTTCCTGGCCAGAGCGTAGAGCCAGTCGATGACGAAGGCGGCGCGCGGTCCATAGGCCTGGACGACGACGCCAAAACCGTTCCAGCCGGCAAGCTCCGGCTCGGCCAACACCCGCTCGATGACGTCGAGCGACAAATCGAGGCGGTCGGCTTCCTCGGCGTCGATGTTGAGTCCCATGCGCGAATGGCGCGCCGCCAGTGCCAGCGACAAAAGCCGCTCGGCCATCACCGGCAGCATCTTCTCCTTCTGTGTCACCTCATAGCGCGGATGAAGCGCCGACAGTTTTACCGAAATGCCGTGGTTCTGGCGGATGTCGGGGCCGTTGGCGCCGGCATCGAGCGAAGAGATGGCGTCGGCATAGGCCTTGAGATAGCGCAACGCGTCGGCCTCGGTGCGGGCCGCTTCGCCCAGCATGTCGAAGGAATAGAGATAGCCCTTCTGGGTCATCGGCCGGCCGCGCCTGACGGCCTCGGCGATGGTGCGGCCGAGCACGAACTGCTCGCCCATCTCGCGCATGGCGGCGGCGACTGCCTTGCGGATGACCGGCTCGCCCAGCCGGCGCACCATCGCGCGCAGCGTGCCTTCGATGCCGCCCTCGCCTTCGTCGAGCACGCGGCCGGTCAGCATCAGCGCCCAGGTCGATGCATTGATGAAGATCGAACTCGAACCGCCCGAATGCGCCGACCAGTCGTGCGGCGCAATCTTGTCGGCGATGAGGTCGTCCATCGTCTCGGTGTCGGGCACCCGCAGCAGCGCCTCGGCCAGGCACATCAGCGCCACGCCCTCCTTGGTCGAGAGGCCGTAGGCGGACAGGAACACTTCCATCAGCCGGGGATCGGACGAGCCGCGCACCGCCCGCACCAGATCGGCGGCACGGGCCGAAATCGCCTTGCGGTCTTGCACGGACAGCCCGGCCGCCTCGGCCAGCCGCTTCACCGCCTGGTCTTCGTCGGGCAAATAATTGGCACGGATCTGCTGGCGGATGGTGTCGAGCGCTGGCATGGCGGACCTGTAGAACGAGCACAAGGGAGCGGGCCGGCGGTCACCGGACCGAATGGCGCAAGCTAACATAAGTAGCGACTCCAGTCGGTCCAAAGAAATCGACAGAACAGATCGATTGATCTATCATTATGGCTGATCGCCTCCAATTCGACCAGGAATCCGATGGGAGAAGACCAATTGGACCGCATCGACAGGAACATCCTGTCGGCCCTGGGCAGCAACGGCCGGCTTTCCATGTCGGAACTGGCGGCAAAAGTCGGCCTGTCGAAGACGCCGGTTCAGGCGCGGGTGAAGCGGCTGGAGAAGGACGGGTTCATCAGGGGCTACCAGGCGATCATCGACCGTGAGCGCATGGGCGAAGGCCATGTTGCCTTCGTCCAGGTGAAACTGTCCGACACCCGCTCGGCCGCGCTCGACGCCTTCAACCGCGCCGTGCAGACGGTGCCGGAGATCGAGCAGTGCCACATGATGGCATCGAGCTTCGACTATCTGCTGAAGGTCCGCACCACCGACATCGCCGCCTACCGCCGCGTGCTCGGCGAACGCATCTCAGCCTTGCCGCACGTCGCCCAGACCTCGACCTTCGTGGCGATGGAGACGGTGAAGGACCGCTAGCCGCTCAAGGGCTTCGCCAGGTCATCCGGCTCGTTGAAGGCGCTCCTGGAATTGCTCTTCGATCGCCCTCAGAAAATGGGCGGACGACGACGTCCATCCAAAGAGCGTCTGCACGAGCGTGATCGAGGCGTCATGATTGCTCCTGGGTGCATCCGACGCGATGGGCGGTGGGGCGGACAGCCCGCTGAATCCCGGAAATGTCGATTCCGGCTCTGTCGAACATCCCGCCTTTCGAGCCGAAGTCATTCTGCATGTCCACGACGAGAACTGCGGTCTTGGCGGGGTCAATTGAAACAGGTTGAGGCTTGGCGTCGATTTCAAGTGGCTGCATTTTATCCTCCCACAGCCTGAGGTATCGCACTTTGCGCCTTGGTTATCATGAGCAGCGACCCTGCATCGTGTCAACGTTATTTGGCGGCCCAAGACGGTGGTCCGCTCTTGTCGCACACAAACCCGGCCTCACTCCGCCAGCGTCTTCAAAAACGCCACCAGAGCCGCGCGTTCGCGGTCCGAAAGCTGCAGCGGGTGGATCTCGGATACACCTTCGACACTGGCCGGCGCCTTGGAATAATGCGCCACCACTTCGTCCAGCGAGGAAAACTGCCCGGCATGCATGTAGGGCGGCCGGGTGGCGGCACCGCGCAGCGACGGCGTCTTATACCCACGAATGAGTTCCGGCCCGGCCTTGACCATGAAGCGCAACTCGCGGCAGGCGCTGGCATCACCGTCGCGAAAGGTGCCGAAACAGTTGAACGGATCGGCCTCGACCTGCGCCACCGCGTCGACGCGGCCGCGATCCGGCGGCAGGCCCGCGACAGGCGGCACGCCGGTGTTGTGAAAACTGCCGTCGGTAAAACGCGGGCCGTTGTGGCAGGTCACGCAATTGGCCTTGCCGATGAACAGCTTCAGGCCGAGGATTTCCTCCGGCGAAAAGACGGCGTCGCCTTGCGGCTCGGCGCCCACCGCAAGATCGGTAGCAAAACGGTCGAAGCGTGTCTGCGGCGGCGCGATCGAGCGCTCGAAGGCGGCGATCGCCTTGCCGATATTGGCAAAGACGCGATTGACCTCCTCGGCTTGCGCCTCCGGCATGGCGTTCCAGGCCGCCCTCTCGGCATCGGTGCCGAGCGGGCTGGCATTGGCCGGCACACCCGAAAGGTCCGGCAGCGGCCCGAAGATGCGCTCGTAGCGCTCGCCGAAACGGGCCTTGATGTAATGCGCGAAGGCGGCGCGGTTGCCGGCCTGCTCCAGCGGATTTTCGAGCGGCGTCAGTGCTTGCGCCCACAGGCTGTCGCGCCGCCCGTCCCAGAAGAACCAGGGATCATGCGCGACGCCGGCCAGCGGCATGGTACGCCGGTTGGTGCGGCCGACGCCGACCGCTTGCGGCAGGTCGTCCTGGAACTGGCGGTCGATCTTGTGGCAGGTCGAGCAGGATACGGTGCCGCCGCCGCTCATCCCGGTGTCGAAGAACAGCGTCGAACCGAGTGCCGCGGCGGCCGGCACCTCGGCAAAGCGATTGGTCGTGTCGGGCTTCAGCGGCGGCAGCTTGGACAGCGCCAATGAGGCGACGGTTTGCTTCTCGGCGTCGGAAAACTCCGGCCTGCCGCAGCCGGCGAGCACGGCCACCATCACCAACGCGAGAAGACTGGAAAACCGGCTCATCTATGGCTCACAGCACCACGTTGAAGACGACAGTGTCCGAACCGGCCGCGGCGGAAATGGCAAAATGCAACTGCCACCACCCGCTCATCGTGAATTTCACGCCGTCGATGCGATAGCGTCCCTCGCCGAGGTAATCGGTCGCCTGCGGGCTGGTCGGCAGACCGTGCTTGTGCTGCGGCATGCCGCCGGAAATCGTTATCGCAGCACCTTCCACCGGCGCACCCTCGACGGTTTTCAATGTGAGCAGCCAGGACTCCAGTTCGCCCTGCCGGATGACGCCTTTCTCGGGCTCGAAAGTCGCCACGAACAGCTTGTTCGCCGTCGTCCTTGAACGGCCGACGTCCGAGCTTGGTTGCGGCGCATGCGGCGCCGTCAGATAGACGACGGCCAGCACACCGGCGAGCAAGGCAGCCAGGCCGAAGCCTCCAAGAAGATAACGCCATAACGATGCCAAACCCATTCCTGTTCTGCGGATAACGATTCGCTGGGCAGATCGCGTCCCACGCCCCTGTGGGAAATCGCGCCCAGCGCAAGAATCCGCCGTCGCCAAGCATGGCGCTGCCGGCCGCAAAAAGCTACAGCACCGCAATTGCACGGATGGAGGAGTACTTCATGGCAGGAAACGGCGTCGCCTCGATCGGCGAGTGCATGCTCGAGCTTTCGGGCCAGGCCGGGCCGAACTGGCGGATGGGCTTTGCCGGCGACACGTTCAACACTTTATGGGCGCTGCATGCCTTGAGCGGCGAGCGGCCGGCGACCTATGTCTCGGCCTTCGGCGACGACCCGTTCTCGGGCGACCAGATCAAATTCCTCGCCGAAAACGGCATCGGCGTCGGCGCCAGCCCGGTGATAGCGGGCGCCCGCCCCGGCCTCTATGCGATCACGCTGACCGGCGCCGAACGTTCGTTCACCTATTGGCGGGCCGATGCGGCCGCGAGGCAGTTGGCTTCGGACCCAGCCGCTTTACAGAAAAGCCTTGAAAACCAGGCGCTGGTCTATTTTTCCGGAATCACTTTGGCAATCCTCGACGAGGGTGCGCGCAAGGTACTGCTGACGGCCGTGGCCAAGGCGCGCGCGGCCGGCTCGCTGATCGCCTTCGATCCCAATTACCGGCCGCGGGTGTGGCGCCAAAGCGAGGAAGCGCAGGCCGCGATCCTCGAGGCGCTCGCCGTCGCCGACATCGCGCTACCCACCTTTCCCGACGAACAGATGCTGTTTGGTGATACGACACCGCAGGAAACAGCCGAACGGCTGCGAAAGCTGGTCGGCGAGGTCGTCGTCAAGAACGGCGAGGAACCGGCGCTGATCGCGCAAAACGGAACCTTGCAAACCGTGCCGGCGGTACATGTCGCCACCCCGGTCGACACCACCGGCGCCGGCGACTCCTTCAATGGCGCCTATCTCGCCGCCCGCCTTGCCGGCCATGCGCCGACTGAGGCGGTGCAGCGCGCCCATCGCGTCGCCGCCGCCGTCGTACAGGTGCGCGGCGCCCTGGCGCCGTTCGAGACGCTCAGGGCTGCGTTCGAGGCAACTGCTATCTGACCTTGATGACGACCTTGCCCTTGGCGCGTCCTGTTTCGACATAGGCCAGAGCCTCATTGGTCGCTTCGAATGGAAAGACCCGATCCAGAACCGGGCGGATCGCGCCGGATTCGATTAGGGAGGTGATTTTGCTCAGCTGATCGCCCTGCGCCCACATGAAAAGGAACGAAAACTGCACGGCACGGCGCTTGGCTTTGGCCCGAATTCCGCGGCTCAGGAAGCGCAGCACCAGCCTCAGCATAAAATTCAGTCCCTTTTCCCTGGCAAACTCGGGATCCGGTGGACCCGAGATGGAGATGAGCTTCCCACCCGGTTTCAGCACGCTCAGGGATTTTTCGAGCGTCTTGGCATCCTGGCTGTTCAAGACGACATCGTAGCCCGACAGAACTTTCTCGAAGTCTTCTTGCCTGTAGTCGACGACGACATCGGCGCCGAGACTTTTCACCAGATCGGCACTCGCTGCGCTCGCTGTTGTCGCAACGGTCGCGCCGAGGTGCTTGGCCAACTGAATGGCGAATGTTCCCACGCCCCCGGAACCAGCCTGAACGAAGACCTTCTGTCCCTTCTTCAGGTTTGCCCTTTCTATGAGCGTCTGCCAGGCGGTGAGACCGACCAGGGGAATCGAGGCCGCCTCTTCCATGCTGAGATTCTCGGGCTTCAAGGCCACGTCGGCTTCATTCACGGCAATGAATTCGGCGAATGTCCCAATCCGGCCATCGCGCGGCCGCGCATAGACATCGTCGCCGGCTTTGAACTTGCGGACTTTCGATCCCACGCGAATAACCGTCCCGGCCACGTCGTGGCCCAGGATGAAGGGCTGGCGATAGGGCAGGATGAGCTTGAATTCTCCGGTTCTGACCTTGGAATCGAGCAGGTTCACCCCTGCGGCATGGACCTCGACCAGGACATCGCTGTCCTGGAGCTGCGGCTCCGGCATTTCGGCCAGCCGCAGAAGGCCCTTTTTATTATATTTATCGACAACGAATGCCTTCATGGCAGTTACTTTCTAAGAATGTCTGTTGGTGTTCCGCGACAAAACAAGCCGAACGTTTTCAGTTGCATGGCCGCCCTGCGGCAAGACCTCAGCCTCGAGGAAGGACAGGGCTTTCGGGACGAAATCGGCGTAGTTCTGAACTACCCCGCCATGCCCGGCATCCGGATAGATAACCAGATGCGCCCCTGGGATACGCCCGGCGAGATCGTAGGTATTGCTGCTCGGCACCATCCTGTCCTGGTCGCCATTCGCAACCAAAGTGGGAATGCGGATAGCGCTCAGGTCTTGCGGCGCCTGGAGTCCGTAGGCCTTGATCGCCTTGAGTTGCGCGCCGAAGGCGCTCAGCGATACCGCCTTGTCCCGGTTGGACCGGCGCTCTTTCAGCCGTTGCAGAAATGCGTTTGCGGCGCGGCGCCCATTCGGCGTCGTTGTGAAGAAGAGATAGTATTTCGGATCCCGCAAAGTCAGCGCGCCCTTGATCATGTCCACGATCGTCAGCGGCGTCACCTTGTCGATGCCTTCGCCACCGGCCGGCCCCGTGCCAGCCAGGATGAGTTTGCGCACAAGGGCCTGACCAAATGTGTTGTGGTTGCTAGTCGCATATGCGCGAAATCCCCTGGCTCTGTTGTTCAGACCGGCAAGCGGAACTGCTTGCGCAGGCTCTTGTCGAACATCCCCGCGGGGGCAAAGCGGCGCAGCAGGCTGACCTGGCGCGCTGCCTTGCCAGCGGTGTAACGCCGTCGCGGACGGGCATCGGTCGCCGCCTTGACGACCACATTCGCCACCACTTCCGGCCGATCGGCTATCGGCATCACATCGCCCAGCAACGCCTTGAGCCCGGCTCGAGCCCGATCGTATTCCTTCAACAGCGAATCCGGCTCGATGCCGTTCTGGTCGAAGACGGTGCGGACGAATGCCGGCTCGATGACGGAAACGCGGACGTTGAAGGCGCGCACCTCGTGGTCGAGCGATTCCGAATAGCCTTCGAGCGCGTGCTTGACTGCCGAATAATGCGCTGAGTATGGCGCGGGTACCAATCCCAGAATGGAGCCGATATTGATGATGCGCCCTTGGCCGCGCCGCCGCATCGACGGCAACACTGCGTTGGTCATCCGCATGACGCCGAACAGATTGACGTCGAACAGGGCTTGTACCTGTGCGACCGAGGATTCCTCGGCACCCCCTAGCAGGCCGACACCGGCATTGTTGACCAGGAGATCGATCCGGCCGGTCTGCGCGAGCACGGTGGCAACGAGCGCAGTGACGGCCGCATCATCGGTCACGTCGCATGCCAGCATGGTCACCCCTTCCGGGCCATTACTGGTCTTGCGGCGACTTGTGCCAAAGACAGTGAACCCCGCCCGCGCCAAGGCCTCGGCGCTGGCGCGGCCGATGCCCGAGGAGGCTCCGGTCACGATTGCGGTTTTTTCAGAATTCCCATTCATTTTTGATGTTCCAGGTTCGAGAGGTCTAGCTTATTTCCACGAATTGAATTATGGTCGTAATATCAGATTATGAGCATAATGCAATAGCAGGACAGGAAAGAAAGACATGCGCTACGAAAAGGGCCGAAAAGACGCGTCACGCAGCCGGATCATGGAGGTCGCCGCCGAACGTTTTCGATCTGACGGCATCGCGGCGTCCGGGCTGGCGACCATCATGAGCGACGCCGGGCTGACGAACGGGGCCTTCTATCCGCACTTTCAGTCCAAGGCGGAGCTCGTCCGTGAAAGCGTGGCGGCGGCCCTGGACGCGCAGTCGCAGCAAGTGCAGGAAGCGTTGGCCGCCGGCGGTCCGGAAATGGCCATAGAGGCATATCTATCGGCCGAGCACCGGGACAATCCTGGAAAGGGCTGCGCTTCGGCCGCGCTACTGCCGGAAATAGCGCGGCAGCCGCCTGAAACGCGGGCCCTCTATGCCGAACGCGCCCAATCCCTGGTGCGTCAGATAGCCGACGCTCTGCCGCCGACCAACGATCCAGAGGGCGTTGCGTTGGGTGTGTTTGCAACGCTCATCGGCGCGCTTCAACTGGCCCGCGCCCTGGAAGGGACGGAATTGTCGGATCGCATCCTTGCGGCGGGATCAGCTGCGGCAAAGGCGCTGATCCGGCCGGTTCAAGACGAGGTGGCCCCCTGAGGGCAGCCCGGACTATTCGGCCGGCTCGAATCTGCCTTGCACCAAGACAGTCTCCACCGGTCCAAGCGGATTGATGATCCGGCTCTCCAGGACTTCGATAAGTTTGCGTCCAACACTCGCCATATCCACGAAATGAACTCCGATCTTTGCCGGCAGGAAACGTGCCAGCCGCGTGCTGTCACGGGTGACGATGTGGACGTCGCGGCCCGGTGTAAGACCCCGCTTGCCGAGGGCGTGCAATGCTCCCAGAAGGCCCAGTTCGTTGGCGCACGCCAAGCCCGTCGGCGGATCTGACGACGCCAGCAAGCGATCGAACCAGCCTGCGCTCGATTCCATGGTGAACATGCCGTGACCGATCAGCGATTGGTCGATCGGAATACCGGCCTCGGCCATTGCCCTTCCATACCCGGAAAGACGCATGGCACTCGCCTGGTCCTCCGGAACGAGAAGTTGCAGCGCAATGCGTCGACAGCCCTTATCCATGAGCCGCCGGGTCGCCTCGTAGGCAATCTGTTCATTGTCGACATCGACATAAGGATACGCGATATCCAGGTCAGTTCTTCCAAACGCGACGAATGGCATGCGTTTATCCAGCAGCAGCTTGACGCGCGGATCAGCCGACACCAGGCGTGTGATGATCAGGCCGTCTGCGCTGCGCGCCTGGAGCTGCCGCTCCACACTCTCGACGGGATCGTCGTCGGGAGTGGTGGAATAGATGGACAGACTATAACCGGCTTGCCGCGCCGCCAGCGTCATGCCTTCGATTAAAGGAAGCTTCAACAGATCGGACAGATGGTCTCGTGTCTCCATCGGGAGTACTGCCGTCAGCGTCTGCGTTCGACCGGTTTTGAGCGCGCGACCATGATGATTTGGTAAATAGCCGACCCGCTTAGCCGCCTCCTTGACGCGGGCTATGGTCGAGGGCTGCACTTCCGGCCCATCCTTCAGAGCGCGGGATACCGTGGTCACCGAGAGGGAAAGTTCCGCCGCGATCTGCTTTAGATTGGCCATTGTTCGCCCGACTTCGTTTGCGAAAGCGCCGGCTGATTTTGCTGACCGCCAACGTTACCGGATTCGACATCCCGGTCAATCCAAACTCCCGCAGGAAGCAGCTTGACTCCAGCGCATTCAGATGCAATCGTAACGTTACGATTACAAAATAATGGCTCTTTTGAGCGACATTTGATAAAGTTGGGGAGGAGAACCTATGTCCTGGCTACGCATTTCCTTAACAGCGTTCGCAATCTCGGCTGCCTTGCCTGTCCATGCGCAAACAGTCACCATCACGACCGCAGGTGGCGATTATGGCAACGCCATGAAGGAGGCCATGTGGGGGCCTGCTGCAAAAGAGCTCGGCTATGATGTCCGCGAGGAGACCCTAAGCGACGGCCTGGCCGCCTTGAAGATGCAGGTCACATCGGGTGCGGTCACGACCGACGTCATTCACCTGGGCTCACCGGAAGGTGCCCAGGCGGCCGCACAATCGCTGCTTGAGCCACTCGACTACAAGATCATCGATCCGAAATCCGTGCCGGAGGGTGCGAAGTCCGACTACTGCTATCCGTTCGACTCCTACGGCACCGTCATGTCGTGGAACACCAAGACCTATGGCCAGAACCCGCCGAAGACGTGGGCGGAATTCTGGGATGTTGCCAAATTTTCTGGCCGGCGCGCGTTGCGCGCCAATGCGCAAGACTCGATCGAGATCGCGCTTCTCTCCGATGGCGTGGCACCCGCGGACGTCTATTCCGTGCTCAGCACGCCGGAAGGGCTAGAGCGCGCCATCAACCGGCTTGAAGCGATCAAACCAAATGTCGCCGTGTGGTGGACCTCGGGAGCTCAGTCGGCGCAGTTGCTGAAAGATGGTGAGGCGGATTTGGTCATTACCTGGAACGGACGGGCTCAAACCGTGAAAGCAGATGGCGGCGCGGCTGACTACACGTTCAAGGGTTCGGTCATCGGCACGGACTGCCTTGGGGTGCCGAAGGGAGCGCCGAACAAGGAAGCCGCGATGAAGCTCATCGCAGCGATGACGCAGCCTGCGCGAGTTGCGAAGCTGACCGATTTCATTGCCTACGGCCCAGTCAATCCTGCGGCATATGAGGGTGGCCTTATTCCCGAGGACCGTCTGAAGACCCTTGCGACCGCGCCTGAAAATGCTGGCACTTCGGTGTTTTCGAATTCAGAATGGTGGGTCAAGAATGGCGAGGCTGCCCAAAGAGCCTTCGATGAAATGATGGCCCGCTGACTCTCAGCTCTAATGCATATCGCGCAAAAGTGTGCAGCGGTTTTGCGACAACAACATGCATGAAAACAAGAACCTAAAGCGTGTCGCGTGAGGCCGGTCGAACGCGACGCGCCTTAAGGCTGGAGCACATGATGAAGTCGCTCGCGATCACCATCGAAAGCGTGCACAAGGCTTATGGATCCTACGTCGCACTGGATGATGTTTCGCTCGACATTCAGGCTGGCGAATTCCTCACGCTGCTAGGGCCATCGGGATCGGGCAAGACCACGTTACTCATGGCTCTGGCCGGTTTTGTCCGCCCGGATTCCGGTAAACTTCTCTTGGGCGATCGAGACATCACCCGCCTGCCGCCCAACAAACGAGACATTGGCATAGTATTCCAGAATTACGCCCTGTTTCCCCACATGAATGTCCTGGCGAACGTCGCGTATCCGCTGGTGCTGCGCAAGATACCGAGAGCGGAGGCGCGTCAGCGGGCGCTTGATACCTTGGCCCGCGTGAAGCTGGATGGCCTGGCGGAGCGCAATGTTGCCGCACTATCCGGCGGCCAACGTCAACGGGTGGCATTGGCGCGGGCTATCGTCTTCGAACCGCGCGTGATGTTGATGGACGAGCCGCTGTCGGCGCTCGACAAGAATCTGCGCGAGACCATGCAGTATGAGATCCGGCGCCTGCATGATCATCTAAGGATCACCACAATCTATGTGACCCATGACCAGCGCGAAGCGCTGATTATGTCTGACCGGATTGCGGTGATGAACTCTGGCCGCATCCAGCAGATAGATACGCCGCAGCGAATTTATGATCGTCCATCGACCCGCTTCGTCGCGGAGTTCATGGGCGAGGCTAACATTGTGGCGCCAGGCTCAGCACGCAGAATCGACGGCGCCGAACCATCACGCGAAACTCTGATGATCCGCGCCGAAAGCTTCCATCTTGATGCGAAGCTCGTCGGGGGAAACGGAGTGGCTCTCGAAGGAATACTGCGCGCCAAAGCGTTCCGCGGCGAAAACTGGCTTTTGACGCTGGCGCTTGACGGTGGGCAAGAGGTTCTTGTCTGCATTCCGGCAGCGCTGGCCGGCGGCTGCGCCGAGCTTGCCGCCGGTCAGCGGATGACCGCATATGCACCAGCAGCGAAGGTTCACGCCATACCGGGAGCGACGGCGTGACCGTCGTCCGGGATCCGGCGCTCGCTGCGGATGCACGGCGCGAGCGGCGGTTTTTTCTTTCACTTTCGCTCCCGGCGCTGTTCATCGTTGGGCTGGCGGCGATACTGCCCATCCTTTGGATCATCCGGCAGTCCTTCCTGACCACCGCGGGTGAGTACACCGTGGGCAATTACCAGAAGGTCCTTTCAAGCGGACTGACATGGTCGGCGCTCGTCACGACCCTCGAACTGTCCCTGGGTACGCTGGCGGCCTGCATTCTTCTCGGCACCCCCCTGGCGCTGGCTCTGGCCAGCGTCAGACCAAGGGTGGCCAACGTGCTGATGGCGTTCGTCATGCTGCCGCTGTGGACCTCCATTCTGGTGCGTACCTATGGTTGGCTCGTGCTCTTGCGGCGCGATGGCCTGATCAACGCGGCTTTGACCGGTTCAGGCCTGACGGCGGAGCCATTGCCGCTGGTCTACAACTTCACCGGAACGCTCATCGGCATGGTGCACTACATGCTGCCGCTCTTTCTGCTGCCGGTTTATGCTGCGATGCGCGATATCGACCCAAATCTCATTCGCGCGGCGGCGAGCATGGGAGCCACTCTCAGGCAGGTCATCCGCACGGTCATTTTGCCGCTATCGGCGGGCGGCATCTTCTCGGGTTCGATCATCGTCCTCATCTACGCCATAGGTTTTTTCATCACGCCGGCGGTGCTTGGCGGCGGCAAGGTAAATCCTCTCTCTACCCGGATCGAGCGTACACTATCGACCTTTCAGGACTGGGGGTCGGCGAGCGTCCTGGGCATTCTGCTCCTCGTTCTTATGGCGCTGATCGGTGTGATGTTGCTGGCGGCACGCCGCCTGGTGGCCCAGAACACAGTGGAAGCCCCCCATGCTTGAAGCCTATCCGCAAAACAGGCTCGCCCGCATTTTGCTCTGGAGCTTTGCCGCTCTTGTCATGGCATTTCTGATGCTGCCAACGCTCGTGGTGGTGCCGCTTTCCTTTTCGGCGTCGAATCTCCTCGAGTTTCCGCCGCACGCCTACTCGTTGCGTTGGTATGAGAACTTCTTCGGCTCGGCAACGTGGATGGCTGCGCTCAGAACGAGTTTGATCCTTGGGACATTGACGGCGTTGATCGCGGTGCCGTTTGCGCTGCTCGCCTGCATTTCAATGAATCGGCTGGGCGGAAAAACCGCTGCGATCATCCAGAGCGTCCTGCTAACCCCCTCGATCACCCCGGGTATCCTGCTTGCGATCGGTCTCTTCTTTGTCTTGGCTGCACAACATCTGATCGGAACGCTATTCGGTGTGCTGGTCGGACATGTGGTGCTGGCCGTTCCGGTCGCCTGCATTGTGTTGCTGCCGGCTCTCGCCCGCTTTGACTGGAACCAGGTCCAGGCGGCGCGCAGCCTCGGTGCAAACTGGGCCAGAGCCATTGGCGGAATAATCGTTCCGCAACTTCGGATCAGCTTGCTGTCGGCGACATTGATGGCGTTCCTGACTTCGCTCGACGAGTCTGTGATTTCGATCTTCATCGCAAGCGGTCGCAACAGCACGATGCCGAAGCTTATGTTCCTGTCGCTGCGCGATCAGATCGATCCGACCATTGCGGCGATCTCGACATTGTGGACCGTCATCGTCGTGGCCGTGGTCCTGATTGTGACCCTTCGCCAAAAATCCTGACCGAGACTGGAAACATGCCCACCAATCACCATGCAGCCGACGATCTGACGGATCATTCGACGGACATCCCTCAGGTAGGGTTGGCCATCATCACCGGGTCGGCAAACTGGGGGCTTGCCTTCCCGGAAGATGTCGAATTCGATGGTGTGCGCACGTTGCGGCGCGACATGAGTTTTGAAACGCCTTTCGGTCGTACCGACAACTGGAAGCTGCTCGAGTTCGATGCGTCCATCACAGCCGAAGGGAGAGCAAAACGTGCGTTGTGCATGTATTCGCACGGCAATCCCCGCGACCGTATCGACCATTCCTGCCATCGCCGCGCGTTCTGGGTATTGATGCGGGCGGGTGTACGGCAAGTTCTCGCCTGCTCGACTGTAGGCGCCGTCAACAAGGCGATCCAGCCGGGCGACATGGTGGTGACCGCCGACATCATTGAACTGACGCAGACCCCGTTTTCACTGCTTCCTGACCGCCAGAGCTTTGACTGTTCGGGCAAGCAAATCGTGTGTCCAAGATGTGCGGCGGTTCTGGTCGAAACGGCCCGCCGTCATTGGCCAGCCGAATGCCGCGTTTACGGCATCGAACAGCAGTTGGTGGCTGCCCATTGTTATGGGCCCCGACTGACAACGCCAGCCGAAGCCTTGGCGTATCGGGGCATGGGTGCGGATGTCCTCAACCATTCCATCGCCCCTGAGGCGACCTTGTCGCGCGAGATCGGCGCGTGTTTCGTGCCTTGCGCATTCGTGACGGCGGGCTTCAACGACTATATGGATCGCAATCGCCAGAAATTGCTGCAGGAGGACGTGCTGCCCAGTCTCTCCATGACAGCCTCGCGGGTCGCGCTGGAGACCGCCGCGCGACTTCCCGCTGATCCGGAATGCTCCTGTCACGGCTTGAAGTCGCCTCAGCCGAAAGAACGCTCCAGCCGGTTCTGAGACGACCTTTGTGCGCCGGATAGCTGAAGCTCTGCCACCGACCAAGAATCCCGAGGGCGCTGCATTGGGCGTGTTTGCGACGTTCGAAACGCTGAGGGCGGCGTTTGAGGATTAGGGTCAAAACTCAATCAGACTGGCTGCCGCCAATGGCCCAGATGGGCGGAACTTGCCGTTTGAATTAGTCGGCGGGAATGAGCACAGAGCGCCATTTGCTGACAATCATGGCGCTTCAGCATTGCGCTCGTTCTCGCTACGACCTGATGCGGACCCGAAGCGGATGGTCGTTTGATCCGGTTAAACTCAACGCGCCACCCGACCACATGCGCCATCTCGAGACGTTCCCGAAAACCTCCACGTCGGTCGCGACTCGACCATGGAGCGGAAGTACAGGCGAAGTACTGTTTCGTTCGAGATGGCCTGGTTCAATCTCCAGCATCCTCCTCCTGCCATACTGGCCGGAGCGAGTGCCGGCCGCGAGCGAGTGGCCTTTGAGCGTAGCTCAGAGCGTCTTGCTCATCATCAGGATCGGAACCGGAGCGCCGCCACGGTCATCGACGAATTTCTCGGCGGGTTGGTAGCCGCACGCTCGATAGAGCGGCTCTCCTGCCATCGTGGCTGCCAGATCGGCACGGCGGAAGCCCTCAGCCCTAGCGGCACGTTCACACAGCGAAAGGATAAGGCGGCCGACGCCTCGCCGGACAAAGTCCGGATGGGTATACATGGCTCTGATACGCGCCGCGTCCGTGGCTGGATCAAGCAGTGCCGCGTTGCGTCCCGGTGACTGATCACCACCATACATGGTCGTGCGCCGGCTCCAACCACCGCAGCCTGCCAGGACGCCGTCGTGCTCCACGACGAAATAGGTGCCATCATCGACAAGCTGCGTGTCCAGCCCCATGATTGCGCGGCTGGATCGGATCTGGTCATCGTCGAGAAACGGTTTCTGGAGTTCGGAGATCGCTGCATCCATGAGCGCAATCATGGAGGCGAGGTCCTCGCGTCGTGCTATCCGGTGCCGAAAGTCTTCCCTGGCCATGTTCAAGCACACCATGAGGCGAACAAACGCACGATATGGCGAATTTCGTTCCGTCAGAAGACCAAAATATTCGCTGCTGCGGCAGCCTTGGGACGCCTGTCGACGGCAGCCGAAGGTATAACCAATGACCAATGACAGTCATTCTGGCAGCCCCGCCATGCGATAACCTTCCACGATATGCCGGCGCACGTCTTCGGCTGGGAATGGCTGCGAATCCGACCAATGCCGGATAGTGAAGTGCGGATTGCTTATCATGAACATTTTCGCCTCCCAGCGCGCTTCCTCCAAACGGCCAAGTTGCGCAAGGCTTGCTGCAAGCAGGCGTCGTGAAGTCGTGCGATAGGTTTCGGGCCTGCGCAGCGTTAGGATCGCGGATTCGTAGTCGCCCAGGGCATATTGGGCCTGGCCCAACATCCAATAATACCAACCGGGCGGGTGAGGGTTGAGTCGCAGTGCCCTGCGGACCTGCTCTATGGCTTCGGCAGGTCGGCCCTTTTCCGTCGTCAACTCGGCCTGCATTGCCCAAGCGTCGGCGTGGTTGGGGTCCAACTCGTGGGCAGCATCGAATTCGGCATCCGATTCCACCCAGCGACTCTCATGTCCAAGTATGACGCCCAATACCCATCTGTTCCCGGCGTCGTTCGGGTCGAGTTCGACCGCCAGCTGTGCTTCGGCGAGCGCTCTTGCGCGGTTGGGGTCCATCGGTTCGTCCCAGAACTCCCAGCCCAGCCAGAGGTTGAGTGCCAGCCAACGGTGCGCCTCCGCGTATTCCGGGTCGAGCGCGATTGCCCGGTCTAGCAGCAAAATGGCCTCTTTCGCGGTGAGCGCCGTTTGCAGGCCAAGGACCCGGGCACGCACACAGAGATCATAGGCCTCCAGGTTGCTCGGTCTGTTGCGCGCCGGCGCGGTGGTCAGGCGGCCAACCAGAGCCTCGACAATCTTGCCGGTCACCTCGTCCTGAACGGCGAAGATATCTTCTAGGCTCCGGTCGAATCTTTCGGCCCAAAGGTGGTCACCCGCGATCGCGTCGATCAGTTGGGCGTTGATACGCACCCGTCCAGCGGCCCGCCGTGCACTACCTTCAAGAAGATGGCGAACTCCCAGTTCTCGCGCGATGCGACGCACATCCACGTGCCTGCCTTTGTATGCAAATGCCGAGTTGCTGGCGATGACGAACAACTCGCTTGTCCTCGACAGATCCGTGATCAAGTCTTCGGTGAGGCCATCGACAAATGCCTCCTGCTCCGGATCATTGCTCATGTTCGTAAAGGGGAGGACGGCAATGGAGGGCTTGGCGGGGAGCTGCAGAGGCGCTTTCTCCGCGAGCCCGCCATCGTCCGATGCGGTCGACAGCCGGATCCGGTAGACAGACACTGGTTCGGTGACGTTCTTGATCGCTTGCGGACCAAGTTCGTCGAAGCCGCAATCGAGCTTCCGCTTGACTTGGTCGTAGACGCTGCCGGACACACAGACATCTCCTGCCCCGGCCATTGCCTGGAGCCGCACTGCGACAATGACGCCGTCGCCGAACAGATCGCCGTCCTCGACAACGACATCGCCCAGATTGATGCCGATATGCAGGTAGATTCTCCGGTCGGCGGTCACACCCTCGTTTGCGGCCGCCATCCGCTTCTGAAGGTCCACGGCGCATGACACGGCGTTCACCGCGCTTCCGAACTCGACCAGAACGCCATCACCCATCACTTTCACAATACGGCCATGACGGTCGCGGACGAGTGGTTCGAGGATTTCCTTCCTCCTCCTCCTTAAAGCGGCCAACGTTCCTTGCTCGTCCAGGTCCAGAAGTCGACTGTAGCCCACCACGTCGGCAGCCAATATGGCGGCAAGGCGGCGTTGGGCGCGTTCTTCGGCCATTTCGCGTTGCTTTCATTGAAAGCAGAAAAGCGAATTTTATGCCGCCCATTTCAAAAGTCTATCAGGTTGACTTCGAAGCTCGATCGCCAAGCAGCTACATAGGGTGATCGCGCCTGTCGATTGTCCCCACTGGGGCCACGACTTGCGCTTGGGGCTCGTCTTGGAGAAGGTCAGCAAGGGGTCAGTGCCGAGTGCCGCGAATGTCGGCTATCGCGCAGTGAAATGGGCTGACGAAGGGCAGCTCAGGGTCAACTTGCGTCGTCAGGGCTCTCGGCGTCAAAGGTCCGAGAGGGTTCGAAGTCGGTCGTTCAGAGTGATTGCGTTTTGACTCCAGAGCGCCGCGCGTCATTGGACGCGCAAAGGACGCTATAACACTTTGAATTTTGCATGATCCTTTCCGAACCGGAGGTCAGCGCAGCAAAACCATGCCGGTTTCCGGGGGTCACACCCTAAGGCAGCCTGAACCGGTATTCGGTCACGTGATGGTAGATCTGCCCGGGCCACAGAGTGGCTTGCGGGAAATACGGCCGGTTGGGCGCATCCGGCCAGATTTGCGGTTCCAGGCAGAAGCCTGAAAACGCCTTGTACTGGCGTCCGCCCAGTCCAGGCGAGGACGGCGCCAGATACTGGCCGGTATAGAGCTGGACACCTGGCTCGGTGGTCCAGAGCTCCATCTCGACGCCGGAATTCGCGCCTTGCGCCCATGATGCCTGCTTCAGCGGCCCGCGCGTCGAGGCGAGGCAGAAATTCTGGTCGTAGGGGAGTTGCTCGCCCTCGGTCTCCATGCGCAGCGGCCGCGCCTGGCGAAAGTCGAAAGGTGTGCCGTCGACCGGCTTGACCGTGCCTGTCGGAATCAAATCGGCGTCGACAGGAAGATAGGCGCCGGCATTCAGCATCAGCCGGTGGTCGAGAATGTCGCCGGCGCCGCCGTCATCCAGGTTGAAATAGGAATGCTGGGTGAGGTTGCAGAGCGTCGGCTCCTCGCAGGTGGCGGTCAGTTCGACGCTGAGCGTACCGGGGATCTTGAGCCGGTAGGTGCAGGTCACGTCGAGCGCGCCGGGAAAGCCCATCATGCCGTCCGGGTCGTGCAGGGTCAGCGTGACAAAATCCCTGCCATGCAGCGAAACCGCCCAGGCCCGGCGCGAAAAACCTTGCGAACCGCCATGCAGCGTGTGCTTTTCGAGGAAATTGCGCTCGGTCTGGTAGCGTTTGCCGGCAAGCGTGAAGCGGCCGTCGCGGATACGGTTGGCATAGCGCCCGACGACAGTGCCGAAGAAGGCGGTATCCGTCTCATAGTGCTCGAAACGATCATAGCCGAGCACCAATGGCGCCTCGTGCCCGGCCAGGTGCAGATCCTGAATGATCGCACCCAGGCCGATGATGTTGGCGGTAAGGCCGCCGCCACGAATGGTGAAACGGCGGACTTCCTCGCCCGCCTGCGTCGTGCCGAAAACCTCGCCGTCCTTCATCGCCATGCTCGCAAGTTCGTTGCTCGATCGACGCCAGCCTGGCCTTTCCGAAGCGGCCCAGGATCGTTTTCGGTATTACCGTATGAGGCTTCTAGAGACCAAGTCCGCCGATGCAGACATATTTGGTGTCGAGATAATCCTCGATGCCCTGATGGCCGCCTTCCTTGCCGAGGCCCGATTCCTTGACGCCGCCGAACGGCGCCTCAGGCGTGGTGATGAGCCCTTCATTGACCCCGACCATGCCGTATTTCAACCCTTCCATGACCCGGAAGGCGCGGCCGAGATCGCCGGTGTAGAAGTAGCAGGCCAGGCCGAACTCGGTGTCGTTGGCGAGTGCCACGGCCTCTTCCTCGGTCTCGAACTTGAACACCGGCGCTACCGGGCCAAAGATTTCTTCCTTCATGAAGCGCATCTTCGGCGTCGCGTTAGCGATCACCGTCGGCTGGAAGAACGAGCCGCCAAGCGCGTGGCGCTTGCCGCCGGCGACGACCTTGCCGCCTTTGGCAGTAGCGTCGGCAATCAGCTCCTCGACCTTCTCCACCGCCTTCTCATCGATCAGCGGTCCCTGCTGGATACCGTCTTCGAGGCCGGAACCGACCTTCAGCCCGTTGCTCGCAGCAGCCAGCTTTTCGACGAACTCGTCATAGATGCCGGCCTGCACCAGGAAGCGGTTGGTGCAGACGCAGGTCTGGCCGGAATTGCGGTATTTGGCGGTGATGGCGCCAGCGACGGCCCGCTCGAGATCGGCGTCGTCGAAGACGATGAACGGCGCATTGCCGCCGAGCTCCATCGACACTTTCTTGACGGTCACCGACGACTTCTGGATCAGGATCTTGCCGACCTCGGTCGAGCCGGTGAAGGTGATCTTCTTGACCAGCGGATTGGCACAGATCTCGTCGCCGATCTCGCCGGCGGCGCCGGTCAGGATATTGATCACGCCTTTGGGGAAGCCGACTTCCTCGGCAAGCGCGCCCCAGGCAAGCCCGGAATAAGGCGTCTGCGACGCCGGCTTGACCACGGCGGTACAGCCGGCGGCAAGCGCCGGACCGAGCTTGCGGGCCAGCATCGAGGATGGAAAATTCCATGGCGTGATGGCGGCGATGACGCCGACCGGCTCCTTGGTCACCAGAATGCGGCGGTCCGCCCAGGGCGACGGCACGACGTCGCCATAGGTGCGGCGGCCCTCTTCGGCGAACCACAATATGTAGGACGCGGCCGAGCCGATCTCGCCCTTCGATTCGAACAGCGACTTGCCCTGCTCGATGGTCAGCAGTTCGGCCAGCACGTCCTGATTGTCCATCATCGCGTCATGCAGCTTGCGCAACAGCTTCGAGCGTTCGAGCGCGGTGGTCTTGCGCCATGTCTTGAAGGCAGCGTCGGCGGCTTCGATGGCGCGGCGGGTCTCGGCCTTGCCCGACTTCGGCACGGTGCCGATCTTGAGGCCGGTGGCAGGATTGTTGACGTCGACCGTCTGGCCCGAATCGGCCTGCACCCATTCGCCATTGATGAGATTGGCCTGCCGCATGAAATGGCTGGTTTTCTGAAGCATGATCTCGCCTCCGTTCGGCACCTGGCGGGCCGGTCGCTGATTTCGTGAATGGACGTGCGCGATAGCATCGCTAGAGCCACTGCTCTTAGCCCAGGGCAAGCCCCGCAAGCAATCACAAGATGGCATATAGGGTTTGGGCCAGCCAAAGCGAGAGCGATCTCGCCGGGCTCTTATCCAAAAACATGGACAACCACGGCCAGCCAAAAGGCCGTGGTGACCACCGCGCTGGCGGTGGCGATGGTCATCTGGTTCGATGCCAGCGCCTGGCCGGTGTTGAACTGCACGGCGATGAGATAGGAGTTGATGCCGGACGGCAGCGCCGCCACCACCACCGCCACCTTTGCGGTCAATGGCGGCAGGCCGATCAGCCAGACCAGGCCAAGAACCAGCGCCGGCATCAGAAACAGTTTCAGCGCCGACAGCGCCAGCGCCGGCCGGACATTGCCGGAAATGCCGAAACGGCGCAGGCTTAGCCCCATGGCGAACAGCGCCACCGGGGCGGCCGTGCCGGCCAGCGCGTCGCTCAGCCGCGTCGCAAGCACCGGCAGCGGCGCACCGGTGAAGCGCCACGCGAGCCCGGCCAGTATGCCGATGATCAGCGGGTTGATGAATACCCTCCTGAGAAAGCTCGTGATGACGCGGAGCGGATGCACAGGCTCGCTGCCGCCGCGGCCGAACATTTCGAACAGGATGATCGAGGCCATCATCATCACCGGCAGGTGAATGGAAACCAGCAGCGACAGCACTTCGAACCCGGCCGGGCCGAACACGCCGATGATGAAGGGAGCACCGAGCAGGACGACATTGGAATAGGACGACGACACGCCGCCGACGACGCCGGCGCGTGCGTCTCGTCCGAAGATGCGCGTAATGACCAGATGGCCGGCAGCCCAGGTAAGCGCCACCGCTGCGAAATAGGCGCCCCACAGCGACCACGGCGCCACGCCGTGGAAATCCGCCTTTATCATGGTCTGGAACAGCAAAAGCGGCATTGCCACGTTGATGGCGAATTCGGATACGCCCTCGCCGCTCGCCGGCTTCAAATAGCCGGTCAACCCGGCAAGATAGCCGAGCCCGACGAGACTGAAGACGAAGAGGACGGTTTCGGTAAGCGGAGACATTTTTGCCGTGATAGGCGAGCCCTGATCGCGGCGCAATCGCCCTTCCCTCGCGAATGTACCAGCCAACAATCCGGCCGCTCGGATCTTGCCCGAATTTGCTCATGGTTGGATGGCAGCGCTATACAGGGTTGTCGGGGGACACGCGGCGAATGGGCCTTGTCGGAAATCAGCACTTCTTCAAGCAGGCGTGGCTGACGGCTTTCGTCGCCGCCCTGCTCTGTCTCGTGGTGACCTCGACTCATGCCGCGGAGCCAGCAAGCCTCAAGGGCGTGGCGCTGATCGTCGGCCAGTCGAAATACCGGCACATAACGGCTCTTCCCAACCCCGCCAACGACGCCCGCGACATCGCCAAGTTGCTGACCGATCTCGGCTTCGACGCGCGCAGCGTCACCGACCGCGACGCGGCAAAGCTGAAGCGTGATCTCGAGCGTTTCGCCGAGGATGCCGAGGACGCCGACGTCGCCTTGATCTACTATTCCGGCCACGGCATCGAGGCCGGCGGCGAAAACTATCTGGTGCCGGTCGACGCCGACGTTTCTTCATTGAAGGACGCCGATCAGGCCCTGGTGCCGATCTCCGCCGTCATGGACGAATTGAAGACGACCGTGCCGGTAACGATCATGCTGCTCGATGCCTGCCGCACCAACCCGTTTCCGGCGGACGCGGTGCTGCGCCGGGCGCCCACGGCCTCGGCCTCGCCGATCGGCGCCGGCGGACTGGAGCCGGTGCGCGGCGCCAAGGCACTGGCGGACGCGACCGCGACGGAAAATCTGGGAACGGTGATCGGCTTTGCCGCCGAGCCGGGGCGGCCGGCACTCGACGGTATCGTCGGCGAAAACAGCCCCTACGCAGCGGCACTTCTGCGCCATCTCGCGGCGATGAAGGGCACGGAGTTCGGCTCGGTCATGCGCATGGTGACCGAGGAGGTCTATCTCGACACCAAGGCAAAGCAGCGGCCATGGGTCAATGAAAGCCTGCGCCGGCTGCTCTATTTCGGCGTAGCACCGCAGGAACCGACCGGCGACGACGGGCTGATCACCGGCGAGCGGCGGCAATTGCTGCTGACGATTGCCGAGTTGCCGGACCCCAAGCGGGCACAGGTGGAACTGGCCTCGCTGCAGGACGGCGTGCCGCTCGACGCGCTTTATGGCGTGCTGAAGGCGCTCGGCACCGAAAAGATGCCCGAAGACCCCACCGACCTGCAAAAGCTGCTCGACGCCCAGGCCGAGCGCCTGAAGAAGATGATTTCCGAGCGCGACGCGCTGCGCACCGACGACCCCGAGATAAGCCGCCTCGTCGCCTCGGCCGACAAGGCCATAGGCCAGGGCGCCATCGTCACCGCGCGCAACTTCCTCGACCAAGCGGTGGGCCGGGTCGAGCAGGCCAGCGGCGCCGTCGACCAGGCGGAGGAATTGGTCAGGCAAAAACGTCTTGCCGACGCGGCGATTTATACCAGGCGCGCCGACGCTTCGGCGCTGGTCTTCGACTATCTGTCGGCCGCCAACGATTACGGCAAGGCCTTCTCGCTGGTCGAGAAATGGGACGACAGACTGCGCTGGAACTACAAGAACCAGGAGGCGGAAGCGCTGAATGCCCATGGCAATGCCACCGGCGACAGGCAAGCGCTGCAGCGCGCCATCGACGCCTACCGCGTCATCCTGAATTTCATCCCCAATGGCGAGCAGAACCGCGACTGGGCGATCACCCGCAACAACATGGCGGTGGTGCTGCAGACGATCGGCGAGCGCGAGCGCGAAACCGACCGGCTGGAAGAGGCAGCGAAGATCTTTCGCGATTCGCTTGTCGTGTTCGAGCGCGAGAAGGACGACCTCAACTGGGCCGCCGCCCAGAACAACCTGGCCAATGTGCTGCTTAAGATCGGCGAGCGCGAGAGCGACCCGAAACGCCTGAACGAGGCGGTGGTGGCGATGCGCGCCACGCTGGAGAAGCGTCCGCGCGACAAAGTCCCGCTGGACTGGGCCGCCTCGCAAAACAATCTCGGCCTTGCGCTTTATGCGCTTTCGGAACGGGAACCGAATGGCGAGCGCCTGACCGAGGCCGAGACCGCCTACCGGCTGGCGCTTGAAGAGTACACGCGCGAAAAAGCGCCCGTTCAGTGGGCGATGCTTCAGAACAATCTGGGCAACACGCTGGTGTCTCTCGGCACGCAACGCAACGACAAGGCGAAAATCGACGAAGCGGCCGACGCCTTTCGCGCCGCGCTCAAGATCCGCACCCGCGACACCTTCCCGCTCTCCTGGGCAAGCAGCCGTCTCAATCTGGGTAACGCGCTGAGCAGTGCTGCCCGTTTCGATCTCGGCACCGGCCTGCTCGAAGAGGCGGCTGCTGCCTATGGCGACGCGCTGACCATATTCACCCGCCAACGTTTTCCAACGGATTGGGCTTCGGCGGAGAACAATCTCGGCTCGATCTACCAGACGCTCGGCCAGCGCACGCGCGATCCTGCCAGGCTTGAGCAATCGGCCGCTGCATACCGGGCGGCACGGCGCGTCTATACCAAGAAGGAGTTTCCGCTCGACTGGGCGATGACCCACTACAATCTCGGCAACACGCTGCAACTGCTCGGCGGCGTGACCGACAAGCCGGTGCACTACGAGGCGGCGATCGAGGCCTATCGCGATGCACTGCGCGAATACAAGCGCGAGACGACGCCGCGGCAATGGGCGCTGGCGCAGGCCGGCCTCGGCTCGGCGCTGCAATGGCTGAGCATGAGCGAGGCCGACACCAGCAAACTGGTCGCTTCGATCGCCGCGCGCCGAGCGGCGCTGGAGGTGCTGACCTTCGAAACCTCGCCCGTCGATTGGGCAAACGCGCAGAACGGCATCGGCATGAGCCTGATCAATCTCGGCAATCTCGAACGGACCGGCAGATATCTGGACGACGCCGAAGCCGCCTTCGAGGCGACGCTCAAGGTCTTCACCCGCGAAGGCCAGCCGATGCAATGGGCCTTCGAGCAGAACAATCTCGGCGACGTCCACTGGAACCGCGGCAGCTATGGCGGCGGCAATGCCGAATACCAAAAGGCGATCGAATTCTTCGAGAACGCCAAGCAAGGCTTTACCGAAGCCGGCTACACACTCCCCATCCCGCTGACCGACCGCAAGATCGATCTGGTGAAGAAGCAGATAGCGAAGAAATAGGCGTCTCGGCCGCAGGTTGCACTCGGCTTGTCTTTCAGCCGGCTTTGCCGTCCCTATATGCCGGTCACCGGGGACCTGCCTGCCGGTCACCCGAAAGGATGTCTGATGCTTCGATTTGTGCTGGCGCTGCTGTTGCTTGCCGTTTCCGCCACAGCCCATGCGACGGAAGCCGGCTGGGCGCTGCTCCGCGACGGCGGGCATGTGGTCCTGCTTCGCCATGCCATGGTCACCGGCACCACCGATGCGGCCAATTTCGACCTCGGCAAATGCGCGACCCAGGTCAATCTCTCTGAGCGCGGCAAGCAACAGGCGCGCAAGATCGGCGCGCTGTTTGGCGCCCGCGCCGCACCGGTCGAGCGCGTGCTGTCCAGCCGCTATTGCCGCTGCCTCGAGACCGCCCGCATCGCTTTCGAAAGCGAGCCGGAGCCGTTCGCACCGCTTGACCTGCTGAAGACCGACGAAAAGGAAAAGGCCGACCAAATTGCCGCGATCCTTGCCGAGATCCGCGGCTATTCCGGCTCCGACAATCTGGTCATGGTCACGCATCTCGAAAACATCCAGGAATTGACCGGGATCTCGCCGCGTGAAGGCGAGGCGGTGGTCGTCGAGCCGCAGGGCGACGGCCTGCGAGTACTCGGCCGCGTCACTTTCTGACTGCGCCGGAGCCGGTTGAAGCGTTCGCTAGTAGTGAAATCTAGCGTTTGGTACCTTAAGCGGAATACCGGTTCCGACCCGCGATGAGGTCTTGATCGAGTCCAAGGTCGACATTGACCCTTAGTCAGGACCAACGAGCGCTTTCAACGAAAGCGAATGCGATGGTACGTCTCATTAGGCCTTCCGAGCCGTGACAACGGGCGAGGTTTTCGTCCTCTACTTTGCCGGCCGGAGCCTCAGCGGCCGAAAAAAGGCCCGGATGTCCTCGACCAGGAGTTCGGGTTGCTCAATCGCCGCGAAATGTCCTCCTTTCGGCATGTCGGTCCAGCGCTCGACACGGAAGACTCGTTCGACCCAGGAGCGAGGTGGCATAGGGAGCTCTCGGGGGAAGACTGCAACGCCGAGGGGCGGTGTTATTCGCTCCCTTGGCCCGAAGATCAGGGGGCAGAGCCGGTTCTCTTTGTAAATCCGGAGCGAGGCCTCGATCGTGTTACCGAACCAGTAGAGCGAGATGTCGGTAAGCAGCGTGTCTAGAGGGATGGCGCGTTCGAGTTCGCCTTCGCAGTCGCTCCAACTGCGGAACTTCTCGGCAATCCATGCGGCTAGCCCGATTGGGGAATCTGTCAGTGCAAAGGCTAGCGTCTGGGGCTTGGTCCCCTGCAGAAAAGCGTAGGCCCCCTCCGTCGCGACGAAATTCGCCGCACTGTCGAGGAATGCCTTCTCCTCCGGCGTGACAGGTGGGTCGCCGCGACCGAGGGTCGGGCGGAAACTGCCCGGAATGTAATTCAGGTGCAATCCGATAAGGTCCTCCGGGTAAAGCTGAGCGAGCCAGGTCGAGACGCCGGCGCCGATGTCGCCACCTTGTGCGGCGAAGCGATCATGTCCCAGTTCGCGCATCAGCCCCCGCCACAGCTTCGCGACATGCTTTGAGCTAACGCCGGCTTGACGCGGCGGGGACGAGAAGCCGAAACCCGGAAGCGACGGTGCTACGACATCGAAGGCGTCATCGGCATCCCCGCCGTATTTGGCAGGATCCGTGAGCAGCGGAATGACATGCTCGAACTCGGCGAAGGAGCCGGGCCAGCCATGAGTGAGGATCAACGGCAAGGGCGCTGACCCCTTTCCTTTCTGGTGAACGAAATGGATGTCGCACCCGTCTATCGTGACCCTAAACTGAGGCAACAGGTTCAGACGTTTTTCGTGATCGCGCCACCTGAAATCGTATCCCCAGTAACGTGAAAGCTTTCTGAGGAAATCAACGTCAGTACCGTCCTCCCATCCGTATGCGAAGATCGACGACGGCCATCTTGTCGCTTGGATACGACGCTGGAGGTACTCGATCTGTTCATCCGGGATGTGGATGTGGAAGGAATGCATGGCCACGGGTGTTGCTCCGATCAGCGGCGAAGAATTGTCCCATCAAGGCACAGAACGCAGGAAAACTCACTGAGCGACAGCTTTGTCCGCTACTTGCTGGTTCCCATCTACGAGACGAAGGTAACATTCCACCCTTGGTGGCAATTCGTTTAAGTTACCTGGCGTCAGATTTTCACCGCTACCAGCCAAGCGTCGACACGGAGCTTCCATCCCTCGACCATGTCCGCGAACGCGTCCTCCGTCAGTTCGGACAGATACGATGCTCCTGCCGGGCTCAAGGCCGTGAACGCATAGGCAATCGACGCCTCCGTGCCCCCGTTAGTGGTCGGTCGGCAGGCCACCTCGACAAATCCGAAACGCGAATCCGGCGTAACGCGAACATAACGGATGCGGTGCGCCAGCCGTCCACCCAGGCTCATGTCGCGATGCTCAGCCAAGGCCTTGAGCACCTTCACCAATCGTTTCCAGGCGCACCCGGTCTGCACGCGTTCTATGGTCATAGATCTTCGTGGTACATTGGTACACGCAATGACCAGAGATAAGACGGTTTCGGCATATCGCCGGGAGGGTTGCCAGCGACCCCCATTGCACTGCCAGAACAGCAATCCCATCTGCGCCGGGCGTATCAGGCCTTTTCCTGCCCGGAAAAACCGATTAGACAGCCCAAAACACATGCGGACAGATTCCGCCCGCAATCGAAGGAAAAGCCCTTGTCCACCACGTTCGACAAAGTCGCCAAGATCATCGCCGATACCAGCGAGATCGACATCGAGACGATCACGCCCGAAAGCCACACCATCGACGATCTCGGCATCGACAGCCTCGACTTCCTCGACATCGTCTTTGCCATCGACAAGGAATTCGGCATCAAGGTGCCGCTGGAAAAGTGGACGCAGGAGGTCAATGACGGCAAGGCGTCGACCGACGACTATTTCGTCATGAAGAACCTGTGCGCCAAGATCGACGCGCTCGTCGCCGCCAAGAACGCCACGTAAGCACAGCTCTTGACGCGCCTTCACCCGAACAGCCGCCCATGAACCCCCACGACGTCGTCATATCAGGCATCGGCCTAGTCTCGTCGCTGGGCGAGGGTCCGGATGCGCATTGGCAAAAGCTCGTCCAGCCGCGCCTTGAGCCGGTTCTGGAGGCCTCGCGCTTCTCGCCCTATACAGTCCACCCGCTGCCGGAGGTCGACTGGAACCTGCAGATCTCCAAGCGTGGCGACCAGCGGCAGATGGAGACCTGGCAGAGGCTCGGCACCTATGCAGCCGGCCTTGCTCTCGACGATGCCGGCATCAAGGGCAATGACGAACTCTGCGCGACCATGGACATGGTGGTGGCCGCCGGCGGCGGCGAGCGCGACGAGGCGGTTGACGCGGCCATTCTTGCGGCATCGGAAAGCCGCAATGACCGCGACGTGCTGCTCAACGAGAAGCTGACCACGGAATTGCGCCCGACGCTGTTTCTGGCACAGCTTTCCAACCTGCTCGCCGGCAACATCTCGATTGTCCACAAGGTGACGGGGTCGTCGCGCACCTTCATGGGCGAGGAAGGTGCGGGCGTCGCCGCCGTCGAGACCGCGGCCGCGCGCATCCGTTCCGGTCAGTCGACGCATATACTGGTCGGCGGCGCTTTCCAGACCGAACATTCCGACATGCTGCTCGGCTATGAACTGGCCGGCTACCTGCATCGCGGTCCGTGGCGGCCCGTCTGGCAGAGGCAAGGTGCCGAGGGCGGCGGCGTGGTGACCGGATCGGGCGGCGCGTTCCTCGTCCTGGAGCAGCGCGAGCACGCGACAAGCCGTGGCCGGAAGATCTATGCGGAACTTGGCCCAGTCCTGTCCGGTCGCGCCAGGCGCCGGCGGGGCGAACTCGATGATGAGATCGCCATGCTGCTGAAGCAGGCCGCATTGCCGGACGGCGAGTTGCTGGCGATCTCCGGCGCTTCGGGCGCCCATGACGCGACCGCCGCCGAGAAATCGGCGCTCGAGGCCAATCCGGCGATCGCCGCACGCGGCTTTTCGACGCTGACCGGCCACATGAAGGAAGCGCAGTTCCCCTTCGCCGTGGCGCTGGCGGCACTGGCTGTCGACCGCAAGGCCGCCTACCCTGTCTTCGACGCCACAGTCGAAAAACCGTTTGCCGGCGTCCCGAAGACCGTCCTTGCAACGGCGATCGGCTATCACCAATTCGAGGGCATGGCGCTGATCAAAGCCGCCTAGAGCATCGAACCGAAAAGCGTGACGCGGTTTTCGGGCGATCCGATGCTGCAAGAGAAACAGGTTTTTGGACAACAAATGGCCAATCTGAACGACCACATGGGCAGGCCGATCGTCGCGGTCACCGGCATCGGCGTGGTGACCTCGCTCGGTGTCGGCAAGGCCGATAATTGGGCGGCGCTGACATCCGGCAAGTCCGGCATCCATCCGATCACCCGCTTCCCGGTCGATCATCTCAACACCCGCATCTCCGGCATGGTCGATTTCCTGCCGTCGAGTTCCAAGGGCGCCAGTCTCCTCACCTATGACCTTGCCGAAACCGCGGCCCAGGAAGCGATGTCGGAGGCGGGCCTCGATGCCGGCGATTTCGGCGGACCGCTTTTCCTCGCTTCGCCGCCGGTCGAACTCGACTGGAGCGAGCGCTTTTCGCTCTACAATTCCGACACGCACAATACCGGTGCAGAGAGGCTCCTGCGGGTGGCGCGCGGCCTGAGGGAACTCGACATTTTCGAGACCACCCAGTTCGGTTCGATCGCCGACCGGCTTGCCGATCGTTTCGGCACGCGCGGCCTGCCGATCACGCTGTCGACCGCCTGCGCCTCGGGCGCCACGGCGATCCAGCTCGGCGTCGAGGCGATCCGCCGCGGCGAATGCGACCGGGCGCTGTCGATCGGCGCCGACGGATCGGCAACCGCGGAGGCGCTGATCCGCTTCTCGCTTCTGTCGGCGCTCTCCACCCATAACGACATCCCCGAAAAGGCATCCAAGCCGTTCTCCAAGGATCGCGACGGCTTCGTGCTGGCCGAAGGCTCGGGCGCCCTTGTGCTGGAATCGCTGGAGGCAGCACTTGCCCGCGGCGCCACCATTCTCGGCATATTGCGCGGCTGCGGCGAAAAGGCCGACGACTTCCATCGCACCCGCTCCAAGCCGGACGGTTCGCCGGCGATCGCGGCGGTGCGCGCCGCCCTTGCCGATGCCGGCCTGAGCGAGGACGGGATCGATTATGTCAACGCCCATGGCACCTCGACGCCCGAAAACGACAAGATGGAGCATTTGTCGCTGTCGACGGTGTTCGGCGAGCGTATCTCGTCAATGCCGGTCTCGTCGAACAAGTCGATGATCGGCCATACCCTATCGGCAGCCGGTGCCGTCGAGGCTGCATTTTCGCTGATGACGATGCGCGAAAGCGTCATTCCGCCGACCATCAACTACGACAATCCCGACCCGGCGATCGTGCTCGACGTGGTGCCGAACACCAAGCGCAACGCCGAGGTCGGCACGGTCCTGTCGAACTCCTTCGGCTTCGGCGGCCAGAACACCTGCCTTGTCATGGCGCGGGAACCGGTCTAAGCGACCGTTCCGCTCTAGCACTGTTGTCGTGCGCATGGTCCTTTCCGAAACGGTTCTCGGGTCATGCGCAACCTGGGATCTGGCATGCGCGCATTGCAACTTATCGAGGATCGCCGGCTTGAAACGGTGGACCTGCCACCACCGCCGCCGCCTTCGCTCGGCGAGGTGACGCTGCGCATCAAGGCCGTGGCGCTGAACCACATCGACGTCTGGGGCTGGCGCGGCATGGCTTTTGCCAAGCGCAAGCTGCCGCTGGTCGTCGGCGCCGAGGCTTCCGGCGAGGTCGAGGCGGTCGGCCCCGGCGTTTCCAGCCTTGTGCCCGGGCAATTGGTATCGATCTACGGTGCCCGCACCTGCGGTCTTTGCCGCGCCTGCCGCGAAGGCCGCGACAATCTCTGCGAGCATGTTTCGGGCGTGCACGGCTTCCATCTCGACGGCTTTGCGCAGGAAAAGATCAACCTGCCGGCGCGCCTTCTGGTCCCCGCCCCGCCAGGCGTGAGCGAGATCGGCGCGGCGGTGGCGCCGGTTACCTTCGGCACGGTCGAGCATATGCTGTTCGACAATGCCCGGCTGCAGCCCGGCGAGACGATACTGGTCCATGCCGGCGGCTCCGGCATCGGCTCAGCCGCCATTCAGCTGGCCAAGAAGATGGGCTGCACGGTCATCACCACCGTCGGCTCGAACGAAAAGATCGACAAGGCCAAGGCGCTCGGCGCCGACCACGTCATCAATTACCGCGACGACCGCTTCGAAGGCGTCGTGCGCAAGCTGACGAAGAAGAGGGGCGTTGACGTGGTGTTCGAGCATGTCGGCGCCGACACCTTTGCCGCTTCGATGCTGTGCCTGAAACGCGGCGGACGGCTCGTCACCTGCGGCTCGACCTCCGGCGTGTCGACGCAGATCAATTTGATGCAATTGTTCCAGCAGCAGCTGAAGCTGCTCGGCTCGTTCGGCTGCCGCATGGAAAACATGGCCGACGCCATGCAGAAGATGGCGGCAGGTCTGGTGGCGCCGGTGATCGACACCGAGGTCGGTTTCGACGGCATCGATGCCGCGCTGAAGCGCATGGAGGGCCGCGACGTGTTCGGCAAGATCATCCTGCGCGTCGGCTGAGAATGATCGGCAACGCTTTCAGGAAGATCCGCAGGGACCTGGGATTCCGCTATGGCAGGCGGCTTCGCCAGTTCAACTACTGGCTGGTCGCGCGGGTTGCGATGATCATCATCTCCGCGCTGCGGCTGCTGCCGCCCGACCGGGCGCTCAATTTCGCCGACCGCGCCGCCCGCCGCATCGGCCCTTGGGTGCAGCGCCATCAAGTTGCTGTCGACAATCTGCGCAAGGCCTATCCGGAAAAAAGCGATGCCGAGATCGAGGCGATCGCTTCCGATATGTGGGGCAACATGGCTCGCCTCGCCGCCGAATATATCTTCCTCGATGCCCTATTCGACTATGATCCCGCTGCGACAAAGCCGGGCCGCGTCGAGGTCAAGGGCGAGCAGCATTTCGTGCGCATCGCCGGCGAGGACAAGCCGCATATCGTCTTTACCGGGCATCTCGGCAATTTCGAGCTGCTGCCTGTCGCGGCCGCCACTTTCGGCATGAACATCACGGCACTGTTTCGCCCGCCCAACAATCCTTACCTAGCCGATTACATCCTCTCGACCCGCCGCTCGAGCATGGGATCGCTGCTGCCGTCTTCGACCGGCGCCTCGTTCGCGCTTGCGGCCGTCCTCGAGAAAGGCGGCAATATCGGCGTGCTGGTCGACCAGAAATTCACGGGCGGGCTCGAAACGACGTTCTTCGGCCGCCCCTGCGAGAGCAACCGGGTTCTCGGCACCCTGGCGCGGCACTATGACTGCGATGTCTATCCGGCGCGCTGCGTGCGCCTGCCGAACAATCGTTTCCGGCTCGAGATCGAGGACAAGCTCACCTTGCCGCGCACCGCAGGCGGCAATGTCGACGTCCCCGCCACCACTCAGCTTCTCAACGATGTGGTCGAGCGCTGGGTGCGCGAAGACCCTGGCCAGTGGATGTGGTTCCACAAGCGCTGGGAGATCAGCAAGCGCAGAAAGCGGCGGCCGTTGAAATTGCGCGACAAAGCCGCCTGAGCGGAAATCATAGCAAACATTTTCCGCTACTGACGTATTTTGTTCTTGCTTTGTGCCGGCAGCTATGCTACTAACTTCGGTATGGTGCTACTTGGCGCCGACGAACCTGCCGCTCCGGCGGGTTTTTTATTTTCGGGCCCAGTGACAGGCCTAATTCGTCACCAGGATCCGCGTGTTGCCGAAGCCGGCTTTGCGCACCATCGAATAGAAGGCCGCGGCGTTGCTGGGGTGGAGGCGCACACAGCCATGCGATGCCGGGCGCCCCAATTGCCGGACGGCACCGGTGCCGTGGATGGCATAGCCGCCGCGGAAGAACACCGAATAGGGCATCGGCGACATATCGTATTTGCGCGAATACCACATCCTGGCCGTCCGCTGCGGACGATAGCTGCCGCGCGGCGTGATGTAGCCTTTGCGGGCGGTGGAAACGCTCCACCGGTAATACGAAAGCCCGTATCTTACCGTCATCGTCTGTGAGGAAATATCAATGTTCGCGACCAGGCTGGCCGCCCGGCCCTCGAACGACGAACCGAACAGCATCGCTACCAATGCTGCTGCCATGAGAACAGTGTTTTTCATGCGATCAAACCCCTTTGATGCCCCTTGCCTGCCTGCCCTCACGCTGTTCTCCAGCATTTTGATGGCAAGCCAGCGAGCTAACACCTACTCCCTGACGATTTCACCAATCCAAAGCAGCGAATTTGAACGATTTCCCGCAATAGTTGCCGTAACGACACGCAATCGCCTCGCAATTCGCCATCGGGCTTGCAAAACCGCCTCATCCGCTGCTCAATTCGCCGAATGAACGAACCGAACGAACGGCTCCTCAAGGCGATCGATGACCGAGCCGATGATCTGGTTGCGCTGGCCGCGGATCTGATCCGCTTTCCGACCATCAACCCGCCCGGCGAAGCCTATCAGCCGTGTGCCGAATTTATCGGCGCGCGGCTGAAGAAGCGCGGTTTTGAGATCGAATTCATCCGTGCCGAAGGCACGCCCGGCGACACTGACCGTTATCCGCGCGTCAACGTCGTCGCCCGCTTCGATGGCCGCGCGCCGGGTGCTTGCGTGCACTTCAATTCGCATATCGACGTGGTCGAGCCCGGCGACGGCTGGAGCCTCGATCCGTTCGCCGGCATCGTCAGGGATGGCAAGGTCTATGGCCGCGGTGCCTGCGACATGAAAGGTGGGCTTGCCGCCTCGATCATCGCCGCTGAAGCCTTCATGGAGGTCTTTCCCGATTTTCCCGGCGCCATCGAGATTTCGGGGACGGTCGACGAGGAGTCCGGCGGCTTTGGCGGCGTCGCCCATCTGGCCAAGCTCGGCTATTTCTCCAGGCCGAAGGTCGACCACGTCATCATTCCCGAGCCGCTCAACAAGGACCGCATCTGCCTCGGCCATCGCGGCGTCTGGTGGGCGGAGATCGAGACCAAAGGCGAGATCGCGCACGGCTCGATGCCGTTCCTCGGCGACAATGCGGTACGCCATATGGGCGCCGTGCTGCGGGCCTTCGAGGACGAATTGTTTCCGGTGCTCGACCGCAAAATGACGCGCATGCCGGTCGTGCCCGAAGGCGCAAAACGCTCGACCATGAACATCAACTCGATCCATGGCGGCCAGACGGAGGATTTCCGGCCCGGCCTGCCCTCGCCCAACGTGCCTGATTCCTGCCGGCTGACCATCGACCGCCGTTTCCTGCTCGAAGAGGATCTCGGCACGGTCAAAAGCGAAGTGATCGATATCCTCGAGCGGCTGAAGCGCGAGCGCAAGAAATTCGATTACGAAATCCGCGATCTGATGGAAGTGCTGCCGCTGATGACCGAGCGCGACGCACCGGTGGTGAAGGCGGTCGCGCAAGGCATCATGGAGATATTCGACCGCGAGCCGGATTACGTGATCTCGCCCGGCACCTACGACCAGAAACACGTCGCCCGCATCGGCCACATCTATGACTGCATCGCTTATGGGCCGGGCATTCTCGACCTTGCCCACCGACCCGACGAATGGGTCGGCATTGCCGATATGTTGGACTCGGCAAAGGTGATGGCCATCGGCCTCGGCGTTCTGCTGAGGGGGGCCGGCCCGCAATGATCCGGCCATGGGCGGAAAAACATTCCTCCCGGCGGCGGCGGACGGTACGAAACGCAATTTACTCGGCGGCGAATTCACGCTTCTATCCGCCGGGTTTCAGCACGTGTTTTAGCATATGGGGAGTTGCACGATGAAATTGTGGAAAACCATTCTGGCCGCAGCGGCGCTGGCGTTGGCCGCCGGAACCTCGGCGATGGCCGCGCGAACTGACCTGGTCATCGGCATTCCGCTCGAACCCCCGCATCTCGATCCGACCGCGGGTGCCGCGGCTGCGATCGACGAGGTGCTCTACGCCAATGTCTTCGAGGGCCTGACCCGCATCGGACCGAACGGCGAAGTGCTGCCCGATCTCGCCGAAGGCTGGAGCATTTCCGACGACGGCAAGGTCTACACTTTCAAGCTGCATACAGGCGTGAAATTCCATGACGGCAGCGACTTCAACGCCGACGACGTGAAATTCTCGCTCGATCGTGCCCGCGCCGACAATTCCGTCAACGCGCAAAAGGGCCTGTTCGCCGCCATCGGCAAGGTCGAGGTCGTCGATCCCGCGACGGTGACGGTCACGCTGAAGAACCCGCAAGGCTCGTTCCTCTACAATATGGGCTGGGGCGACGCGGTGATCGTCGCGCCTGAGACAGCCGACACCAACAAGGAAAAACCGATCGGCACCGGCCCGTTCACGTTCCAGAACTGGGCCAAGGGCTCATCGATCACGCTGGTCAAGTCGGACAATTACTGGGGCGCCCCGGTGTTCCTCGACAAGGCCGAGTTCCGCATCGTTCCGGACGCCGCCGCCGCCGTTCCGGCGCTGCTTTCCGGCGACATCCAGGCCTTTCCGTTCTTCGATCCTGACAGTGTCGCCCAGGTCAAGGACGACCCGCGCTTCAAGGTGGTGATCGGCTCGACCGAGGGCGAAACCATCCTGTCGATCAACAACAAGAAGCCGCCCTTCGACAAGCTGCAGGTCAGGCAGGCGATTTCCTTTGCGCTCGATCGCAAGGCGATCATCGACGGCGCCTCGGCCGGCCTCGGCGTGCCGATCGGCTCGCACATGTCGCCCGCCAGCAAAGCCTATGTCGACCTCACCGGCCTCTATCCGCACAATGTGGAGAAGGCCAAGGAGTTGCTGAAGGAAGCCGGCCTGGAGAATGGCTTCAAGGCGACGCTGAAGCTGCCGCCGCCCTCCTATGCGCGGCTTGGCGGCGAGATCATCGCCTCCGAGCTTCGCGAAATCGGCATCGATCTCGAGATCATCCCGGTCGAATGGGCGCAGTGGCTGGACCAGGTCTTCACCAAGAAGGATTACGACCTGACCATCGTTTCCCATACCGAGCCCAACGACATCGATATCTATTCGCGCAAGGACTATTATTTCAACTACGACAACCCGGCCTTCGACAAGATCATCGAGGAGCTGAACCTTACCTCCGACGAGGCCAAGCGCATGACGCTGCTCGGCGAGGCGCAGAAGGTCCTGGCCGACGACGCCGTGGTCGGCTTCCTCTACGAATTGCCGAAGGTCGGCGTCTGGGACGCCAAACTGCAAGGCCTATGGGAAAACGCCCCCATCCAGGCCAACGACCTGACCAAGGTGAAGTGGACGGATTGAGCCGCTGACAGAAGGGCGAAAGTTGCACTCCGTCACACCCCCCTCTGTCCTGCCGGACATCTCCCCCTCAAGGGGGGAGATTGAGCCCTCATCGCGGCTTTCGCTAACCACTAGCGTTGCAAGGACAGTGTCAGCGTGGAAACTGCCAATCTTCCCCCTTGAGGGGGAGATGTCCGGCAGGACAGAGGGGGGTGGGCGGGAACGACACCCTAGCCCGATCTTTGCGTCCGCACTGGTCCCCTCATGACCGCCTATCTCCTCAAGCGCCTCGCCATCGCCGTCGTCACGCTGGTTCTGGCCTCGATGGTGGTCTTTGCCGTGCTGGAGATCATTCCCGGCGACCCGGCACGGCTGATGCTTGGCCTGAACGCCAGCGCCGACCAGATCGAATTGCTGCGCAACCAGATGGGCCTCAACGCTCCCGTCGTGCTGCGCTATCTGCATTGGGCCGGCGGGCTGCTGAGCCTCGATTTCGGCCGTTCCTATACCTATTCGGTGCCGGTCATCGATCTGGTCCGCGAGCGCCTCGTCGTGTCGCTGCCGCTAGCGTTGATGGCGCTGGCGCTGTCCACCGTCATTGCCATCCCGGTCGGGCTGTTTTCCGCCAGCCGTAGCGGCCGGGCCGGCGACACGATCGCTATGGGCGCCGCCCAGCTTGGCGTCGCCGTGCCCAATTTCTGGTTTGCGCTGATGCTGATCTATCTTTTCGCCGTCTGGCTGCGGCTGGTGCCTGGCGGCGGCTTTCCCGGCTGGAGCGCCGGCGTCTGGCCGGCGCTGAAATCGCTGCTCCTGCCGGCAATCGCACTCGCTCTGCCGCAGGCGGCGATCCTTGCCCGGGTCACCCGTTCAGCGCTGATCGAAGTGCTGAGCGAGGACTACATCCGCACCGCCCGCGCCAAGGGCCTGCCCTATCGTATTGTCTTGTGGCGGCACGCACTGCGCAACGCCATGCTCCCGGTGGTCACCATTCTAGGCCTGCAATTCGCCTTCCTGCTCGCCGGCACCATCATCATCGAGAACGTCTTCTACTTGCCCGGCCTCGGCCGGCTGGTGTTCCAGGCGATCAACCAGCGTGACTTGATCGTGGTCGAGAGCGTCGTCATGCTGCTGGTCGCCGCCGTCATCGTCGTCAATTTCGTTGTCGATCTCTCCTATGCGGTGGTCGATCCGCGCCTGAGAGGCCGGCAATGACGCTGCACATCGACATCCCCGACGAGAACCTTGCCGGCATCCTGGCCAAGGCGTTTCGAAACCGTTCGTTCCTCGCCGGCTTCGTCATCACCGCGCTGGTGGCTGCGGTCGCGATCCTCTCCTTCTTCTGGACGCCTTACGATGTCACCAGGCTGGTCATTTCCGACAAGACCCAGGCGCCATCGCTGGCGCACTGGTTCGGCACCGACCATTTCGGTCGCGACATCCTGTCGATGATCATGGTCGGCGCCCGCAACTCGATCGCCGTGGCGCTGGTGGCGGTCGGCATCGGCATGGGCATCGGCGTGCCGCTCGGCGCCTTTGCCGCGGCGCGCGGCGGCATCGCCGACGACGTGCTGATGCGGCTGAACGACCTGGTCTTCGCCTTTCCGGCGCTGCTTTCGGCAATCATGATCACCGCCATCTTCGGGCCGGGCGCGTTCAACGCCATCATCGCCATCGGCATCTTCAACGTCCCGGTGTTCGCGCGCGTCGCCCGGGCCGGCGCCCTGGCGATCTGGCCGCGCGAATTCATCCTCGCCGCCCGCGCCGCCGGCAAAAGCAGGACGCTGATCAGCATCGAACATGTGCTGCCCAACATCGCCACGCTGCTGCTGGTGCAAGGCACCATCCAGTTCGCGCTGGGCATATTGGCCGAAGCCGGGCTTTCCTATGTCGGGCTGGGCACCCAGCCGCCGATGCCGAGCTGGGGCCGCATGCTGTTCGACGCCCAAACCCGCATGGTGGTGGCGCCCTGGATGGCGATCTTTCCGGGCATGGCGATCGTCGTCACCGTGCTTGGCCTGAACCTGCTTGGCGACGGCATTGCCGACATTCTCGATCCGAAATCGCGGCGGCAGCGATGAGCCTGCTCGAAATCGACAAGCTGTCGCTGACCATCGGCAGCACCCGTATCCTCAGAGACATCGAACTTTCCGTCGCGCCGGGCGAAGTGATGGGGCTCGTTGGCGAATCCGGCTCCGGCAAGTCGATGACGGCGCTCACCGTCATGCAGCTTCTGCCCTGGGCGGCGCACACCAGCGGACGCATCACCTTCGACGGCATCGACATCCTTGCCGCCAGCGAGGACCAGATGTGCGCGCTGCGCGGCGACGATATCGGCATGGTGTTCCAGGAGCCGATGACGGCGCTCAATCCGGTCAAGACCATCGGCGAGCAGGTCGCCGAGGGTATTCGCTGGCACACCAGGACAAGCCGCGCCGACGCCGAGGAACGGGCGCGAAAAATGCTCGACCGGGTCGGCCTGCCGGCAGCACAATTCCCGCTGTCGCGTTATCCGCACGAACTCTCCGGCGGCCAGCGCCAACGCGTCGTCATTGCCATTGCCTGTGCGCTGAAACCCAAGCTGCTGATTGCCGACGAGCCGACGACCGCGCTCGACGTGGTGCTGCAGGCGCAGATCCTCGACCTTCTGCGCGACCTCGTAGCGGAAAACCGCATGGGTCTTCTGCTCATCTCGCACGACCTCGCCGTGGTGACGGAGATGGCGGACCGCATCACCATCCTGCGCCATGGCGAGGTGATGGAGGCCGGCGACACGGCCCGCACGCTATCCGAACAGCTTCACCCCTACACGCGCCAACTGGCGCAGGCCTCGATGCATTTGCCGGCGCGAGCCCGCACGCATGACAGCGGATCAGCCAAACCGCTGCTTCAGGTAGCGAACGTAACGCGGGACTATCCCGGACGGCGCATATCGCTGTTGAAACCGGCAGCTCCCATCCGCGCCGTCGACGATGTCTCCTTCTCGATGGCGCCCGGCCAGTCGGTGGCGCTCGTGGGGCGCTCCGGCTGCGGCAAGTCGACGCTCGCCCGCATGGTCCTGGCGCTGGACAAGCCGACGGCCGGTAGGATCCGCTTCCGTGGCGACACCCTCACCGGCAAGAGCGAGGCGGAGCTGAAGCCGGCGCGGCGCGACATGCAGGTCGTGTTCCAGGACCCGTATGGTTCGTTCGACCCACGCCAGAAGGTCGAGAGATTGGTGGCCGAGCCGCTGCATGTGCTGGAGAAGAAGCCGGCGCCCGCCGCGCGGCGCGAAATGGTGGCGCATGCGCTGCACGAGGTCGGCCTGTCGCCTAAAGACATGGACAAATATCCGCACGAGTTTTCGGGCGGCCAGCGCCAGCGCCTGTCGATCGCCCGCGCCATCATCACCCGGCCGAAGCTGATCGTCGCCGACGAGCCGGTCTCGGCGCTCGATGTCTCGATCCGCGCCCAGATCCTCGATCTGTTCGCCGAGCTCAACCAGAAGCTCGGCATCGCCTATCTGTTCATCACCCATGATCTGACCGTCGCCCGCGCCATCACCGACGAAGTGATGGTCATGCATGACGGCAAGATCGTCGAGCGCGGCAGGACGAGCGAAGTGCTCGACCACCCGCAATCCGAAGCCGCCAAGGCGTTGGTCGCCGCCGCTCCCGATTTGCATCGGGCAATTGCGAAACGGCTGCAAGAACAGGGGTGAGCAGCTTCGTGGCACGGCTAATTCGTTGGGCGCACGGGCGGGAGAACGGCTATTGACAGCCAACAGTTCTGAAACGCGCGAAGGGCCTGAGCCTCCTCCACTGGGCCTGGGCGGCTCTGCTGCGCTGTTCGGGGCGGGTGCTCTGCTGCTGTTCCTGGTCACGCGGGTAGCCGTCCCAGCGTTTGTCTCCGCTAGCGGGCTGAGACTGTGGTGATGTGGTTCTTGGCCGCAAGCATCATCCTTTTTGGCCCCCTGATTCTCACGGCTGCCCTGCTATTGCATCGAGAGCGGCGTCAAGGAAGGCTGGTGCCGTGGGGCGCGCGGCTGTGGCTTCGCACTATGAATGGCGGCGACTGGCTATGGGCTGTTGGAGGGCTGGCGGCCGTCGGCGTGCTGACCGGCGGCATCAGCGCCGCGCTCCGGATGCTGCAAGACGGGAAGACTCTTCATCCCTCGTTCATGGCTTTCGAGCCACTAGGTCCTGGGCGGTACTGGATTCTCGGCGCGTGGCTGCCGTTTTTTGCACTGAACATCGCTGGGGAAGAGTTTGTCTGGCGGGGTGTCGCACTGCCGCGGCAAGAGGTTGCCTTCGGGGGGTGGGCGTGGCTGGTCAACGGGATAATGTGGTTGCTGTTCCACGCTGCCTTCCCCTGGCAAGTCCTGTCGACCCTTGTGCCGATCACGTTGCTGCTGCCCTACATCGTCCAGCGGCGTCGCAGCACATGGGCCGGGATCGTCATCCACGCCGGGGTTCGGAGCGATGGGCTTCCTTGTCCTGGCATTCGGGCTTGCATGAATGCCGCACGAAGTGAAGCGCTTGACGCAACGCGGAGCAAAGCTGCCGGACCAAGGAAACGACGAATCTGAGAATGATGAACGCGACAAACCCGGGCAATTCAAGTCCTGCCAGACAATCTCGAACCCTTACACCGGGGCCAACTTTTGGTACCTCCCGGGGGGCGAGTTCAAGGGAACATCAATTCGCACATATTCCAAACTGAACGCGATAGGATAAACGTCATATGGACTACCTAAAGGAAAATCTCATTGGAAAAGAATTTCGATCCATTAAGTACCAAAACGGCAGTATCATGATCGCATTTGAGAGAGGTTCCATCGCAGTAAACACCAAAATTTCATGCTCTATCCGAGCATACATGGAGTCTATCAATATTATTGACGTTGTCACCGACTCCCAGTGGGTTTCCATTATATTCTCTGACAGATCTGAGATTCGCATATCAAGAGTAGTTGAGCACGGCCCTTCTCCGGAGAGCTTTGTCTATGATGGCGCGGACAACATAATCATAGTAGACAATGCTATAGAATAAGGTGATTAACTAATTGGCGCCGACGGTGTCAGAATAGTGGATAGTTTAACTTAAAACAAAAGATTGCGGGCGCATACCGGCTGTCGGCCCCGATCCTGACCTCGGCACCTCGTCCTATATCTATGACGGAGTAGCGGAATAGCAGTGACAGTGCACTTTTATCCTGTTCACTGTCCTCTTCGGCGAAGGGTTCGTCAACCAATGATGAAACCGGCCCCGCGCACAGACTCCTGACAGTCCCTTCCGGTAATCTTGAAACGGAGATAGGCGTCGATGCTGCGAGTGGGCAGCAGGATGCAACCATCGGCTCAGACAAAATGACGTTCAGAACGTCGGCAATCGTAGTCAGCCGATGCCTCAGCCTTGCGGCTTTACCACATCGGCAGGGCTGATTTCGAGCAGGTCGAGGGTGCGGCGTAACAGCTGCATCTCGCTCCCGGCAAGTTGCGAATCGGCCTTGGCGATCTCGGCCATATGGCGGGCGAGCAGCTTGCGCCGTTCGATGTCGAGGTCGCGAAACTGAGCGATGGCCTGCGAGCTGTTGGTCTCGTAGCCGAACTCGTTGAGATATTCGATAACGCTGTCGATGCTGGTTTCGGGAATGCCGAAGGCTTCCCGGCAGATACGCCTGAAGGCTGTCATTTCGCTTTCGCTGACCGATCCGTCGGCCAGGATCATGCGGAACAGCATCAGCAGTTCCGCCGACAGCACCGGATCGTCTGCGACCTTGCGCACGCCGGGATCGCCGTCGAAGATCGAGCGTATCTGGTCCAGCAATCCCATCGCCATCAGCCCCTTCCGATTCGTCGGGAAGGTAGCGCGGAATCGGCTTTGCGCAAACGGGGTGCGAAGGGTGGAACTGGGCAATCGCTTCAGGTTTTGAATTCGTCTCCTCACCCCTTTAGGGCGTTGGCGCTGCCCCTCACCTGCCTGCCGGCATCCTCTCCCCGTTTAGTGACGGGGAGAGGGCGCTCTCGTCACCGGTTTCGCCAATCGCAGACGCTGCAAGAAAAGGCGCCGACGTTGCGACCAGCCCTTTCTCCCCGTCACTATACGGGGAGAAATGCCCGGCAGGGCAATGAGGGGCGGCGGCGACATCGACAATTGGTGGTCTCCGCCACAATTTGGAAACTGTCATTCGTCTGAAGCGATTGCCCTTCGTGATCGAACTCGCGGCACCGTTCTGGCCACTCCCATAAAACTGCCGGCCAATCCGGCAAGCCCGCTGCGCTCATTGGTGTGTGACCGCGCGACTGATAGTATGCCGTTGTACGAATCATGTTGAGGAGGGACCGAACATGAATCTCAGTGCGCCTACCCAGCTTATTTTCATCATATCCCTTGTCATCGCCATCATCGGCGTTCTCGCCGCGCTTGGCGTTCTTGCGTTCATCCCTTTGAATGCCGCGTGGATTGTCGTCATCGCCTACATCGTGCTGGCCGCCGGCTGCCTGATGCGCGGCGCTTAAACACGTCCAGACAATTCAGAATCTCAGGCAACTCGGAGCGCCCGGCCACACGCGGGGCGCTTTTGATTCTGCAGGATGGTCTGTTAGAATTCCTGGACGAGGGAAAGCACATGCCCGCCAGCGAAGACGGCAGCCGCCACGACGGCCCAGGGCTCGATCGGTTCGAGATGGTGCGGCGCGCGCCCAGTCATCGGCTTCAGGGCGCCGTCACCGACATATGCGGCTTTCGCGAAACCATGCCAGGCCATTTCCGCGCCATCGAATATGCCTCGCTGACCGTGCCGCTGGTCATCAGCTTTGCCGAACCCTTTGCCATCGGGCTCGGCAGGGACCCCGGCGACAATGACCGCTTCGCCAGTTTTGCCGCCGGCCTCTACGCCGGGCCGGTGGTGATCGAATCCTTCGGCGGCGCCTGTTGTGTGCAGATCAATTTCACCCCGCTTGGCGCTCGTCGCTTCTTCGGCCGGCCGATGAGCGAACTGACCGACCGCATGGTCGGCCTGGATGACGTGCTCGGCGCTGGAGGCGTCGCGCTTCGCGAAAGGCTTGGCAATGCGCCGGATTGGAGCTCACGCTTTGCCATCGCCGAGGCCTTCGTCGCCGACCGGTTGGCAACCACAGACGGCACTCAAGCCGAAATTGTCTGGGCCTATGAGACGATCGTCTCGACGAGTGGTCGGACCCGCATCTCGACGCTGGCCGAAAAGCTTGGCTGGAGCCGCAAGCATCTCGCCGGAAAATTTTCGGACGCGGTCGGCGTTGGACCCAAGACGCTCTCGCGCATCGTCCGCTTCAACCACGCGCTTTGCCTGTCGAGAAAGGCCAACAGCGATTGGGCCGACATCGCCGCCGACTGCGGCTATGCCGACCAGGCGCATCTGGTGCGCGAGTTTCGCGACCTCGCAGGCGTCACGCCGACGACTGTCGCCGTGAGGTAACATTTCTTCAAGACGCGCGACCGGCCTTCGCCCAGACTGGGTTGATCGACCAACACAGCGAAGGAGATCAGCCATGCCGAACACCACCGAAGCACCGCGGCTTTACCCGGCGCTGCGCTACAGAAATGCCGGCAAAATGATCGACTGGCTATGCGAGGCCTTCGGCTTCAGCGTCCGCGCCCGCTATGGCGAAGGCGACGTGGTGCACCATGCCGAACTCGCATTCGGCTCCTCGATCATCATGCTCGGCACGGCCCGCGACGATGCCTATGGAAAGATGGTCGGCGCGCCCGGCTCGGGCGGCGGCAAGTCGATCTATGTCGCGGTCGCTGACGCCGACGCGGCATACGCTCGGGCAAAAACCGCCGGCGCCGAGATTCTGGAAGAGCTCACCGACCGCGACTATGGCAGCCGCGAATTCATCTGCCGCGATCCGGAAGGCAATGTCTGGTCGTTCGGCACCTACTGGCCGAAGGCTGACGAAGCCGCCAGCTAACGCGCCAGCCCGAAAATCGCGTCGCAGTCGAGGTGGGTTTCCAGTTCGGCTGCGATCTCGTCCAGTGCCCGTTCGACCTCGGCGCGGTAGTCGATGCCGCCGCCCTTGACGCCGAGGCTTTCGAGGAATTTCGCCCGGAAGGCGTCGGCGGAAAACAGCCCGTGCATGTAGGTGCCTGACACCTTGCCGTCGGCGGAGATGGCGCCGTCATCGACGCCGTTGATAACGGCGGATGGCCGCAGCGTGTCCGGACCGGTGGTGCGGCCGAGATGGATTTCATAGCCCTCGAGCGGCAGATCGAACGGCACCGAGCGCGCGCTGACATTGCGCACTGTCTTTTCCGGCTCCATCACCGTTTCGACGTTGAGCAGGCCGAGGCCTTGCGTCTCGGTAACGCTGCCCTCGATGCCGTCTGGATCGCGCACGCTATGGCCGAGCATCTGGAAGCCGCCGCAAATGCCGACGATGTGGCCACCGCGTTTCCTGTGCGCGGCAAGGTCGCGGTCCCAGCCGTTCTCGCGGAATTTCACGAGATCGCCGATCGTCGACTTCGAGCCGGGAATGACCACCAGACCCGCATCCTGCGGCCAGCGCTGGCCAGGCGGCACGAACACCACCTCGACCTGCGGTTCGGCCTTGAGCGGGTCGAGGTCGTCGAAATTGGCGATGCGCGAGAGCATCGGCACGGCGATCTTCAGCGCGCGCTTCTCGCCGGACGCCAACCGATCGAGCACGACGGAATCCTCCGACGGCAGCCGCGCCGCCGCCTTCAGCCACGGCACGACGCCAAAACAGCGCCAGCCGGTGAACTTTTCGATCGCCTCGATGCCGTCATCGAACAGCGAGACATCGCCACGGAACTTATTGATGAGATAGCCGACGATCATTCGCCGATCCTCGTCCGGCAGGATCAGATGGGTGCCGGCGATCGAGGCGATGACGCCGCCGCGATCGATATCGCCGACCAGGATCACCGGCACGCCGGCGCGCGTCGCAAAGCCCATATTGGCAATGTCACGGCTCCTGAGATTGATCTCGGCCGGCGAGCCGGCGCCCTCGACAATGACCAGATCGGCGCCCTCGCCGACCTTTGCCCAAGAGTCCAGCACCGCATCCATAAGCCGGCCCTTCAGCGCCTGGTAGTCGCGCGCCCGCGCCTCGCCGAACACCTTGCCCTGCACGACGATTTGAGCGCCGACATCGGTCTGCGGCTTGAGCAGCACCGGGTTCATGTGGATGGTGGGCGGCACGCCGCAGGCGATCGCCTGCAGCCATTGGGCGCGGCCGATCTCACCGCCACCTGAAACGCCTGGAATATCGGCGACAGCCGCGTTGTTCGACATGTTCTGCGGCTTGAACGGCCGCACTTTCAAGCCGCGCTTCTTCGCCGCGCGGCAAAGACCGGCGACGAGCACCGTCTTGCCGACATCCGAACCCGTGCCCTGCAGCATGATCGCCTTGGCCATATCAGTCCCTGCCCTGCGCAACGGTTCCGGTGATCGTCGACTTGGCTGCCAGTGGCCCGCCGCGCCAGAGATAGAGCGCCATCAGTGGCTCCTTGCCGGTGCGCATGGCGTGGCTGACGTCAGAGGCATGGTGGATCACCTCGCCCGCCGCTCGAAGGCGAAAACCGCCATCGCCCATGCGCCATTCGGTGCCGCCGGTAAGCGGGACGTAGATCTCCTCCGCGACATGGTGGTGATCGGGGTAGACGATGTCGGGCCCAAGGATCAGCAGGCCGGCCGCGACCTCTTCATTGACGAAATGACCGCGCGTGCCGAATACCTCCAGCCAGCCGTAGTTGTCGATGAATGTCTTGCCGAAATCCGCCTCGCTGTAGGTCTGGCCCCAGTGCAGATCGCCGCGACGCTCCGCAACCAGCCGAACCAGCGGCTTGGCCGCAGCGGGAGCGAGTTCGACGATACGGTCGAGCAGGACGAGACAAGGCAGTGCATGCGGTTCGAGCGGCCGGCTTGGCATGTCCCAGCCGATTCGGGCCACGGCGTCGCGCACCAGCGCATCATCGAACGTCTGGAGATAGGCATGGAAGCGTCCAAGCAGTTCGTCGAAATTTGTCGTCACACTTTGCTCCAAAGCGCATTCGCACACAGCGGCTGCCCAGATAGTTGGATCGAGACGGTCGGGTTGCGCGGCGGCATCATTGGTCTAGATTGGACGGCGCGCAAAGCCAAAAACGACAGGCCAGCAGGCCGGAAACATCAGGGAGCACGCCATGGACGCCGCTGTCGATGCGGGCACCAGCCAGTTCGAACTCAACGAGGACCAGCGCGCCATCCAAGAGATGGCCGAGGCCTTCGCCGCCGATCGTGTGGCGCCGAACGCACTCGACTGGGATCGCAACAAATATTTCCCCGCCGACGTGATCCGCGAGACCGGCCCGCTCGGCCTTGGCGGCATCTATGTCCGCGACGATGTCGGCGGCTCGGGGCTCGGCCGGCTCGACGCCGTGCTGATCTTCGAGGCGCTTTCGCGTGCCGATCCGGCGTTTTCCGCCTTCATCTCGATCCACAACATGGCAGCATCGATGATCGACCGCTTCGGCAGCGACGAGCAGCGCCGGCGCTTCCTGCCCAAACTGACCTCGATGGAATGGCTGGCAAGCTACTGCCTGACCGAGCCGGGCTCGGGCTCGGATGCGGCGGCGCTGAAGACGCGCGCGGTCAAAAGCGGCAGTGACTATGTGCTGAACGGCGCCAAGCAGTTCATCTCCGGTGCCGGCGACAGCGACCTCTATGTCGTCATGGCGCGCACCGGCGCCGACGGGCCGAAAGGCATTTCCACCTTCGTCGTGTCGAACGATGCGCCCGGCCTTTCCTTCGGCGCCAACGAACACAAGATGGGCTGGCACATGCAGTCGACCCGCCAGGTCGTCTTCGAGGACTGCAAGGTGCCGGCGGAAAACCTTTTGTCGGCAGAAGGCGCCGGCTTCGGCATCGCCATGGCCGGGCTCGACGGCGGCCGCTTGAACATCGCCGCCTGTTCGCTCGGCGGCGCGCAATCGGCGCTCGACAAGGCTCTCGCCTACACCGCCGAGCGCAAGGCCTTCGGCTCGAAGATCAACCAATTCCAGGCGCTGCAGTTCAAACTCGCCGACATGGAGACCGAACTGCAGGCAGCGCGCATCTTCCTCTACACCGCCGCCTCGAAGCTCGACCGCAAGGCGCCGGATGCCGGAAAATGGTCGGCAATGGCCAAGCGCTTCGTCACCGACACCGGCTTCAACGTCGCCAATGACGCCCTGCAGTTGCATGGCGGCTATGGCTATCTGCACGATTACGGCATCGAGAAGCTGGTACGGGATCTGCGCGTCCACCAGATCCTCGAAGGCACCAACGAGATCATGCGCGTCATCATCGCTCGCGCGCTGATCGTACGGTAAGGCAGTAGGCAGTAGGCAGTAGGCAGTAGGCAGGAAGATGACCGGCAAGATCAATTCGTACAAGGATCTTATCGTATGGCAGCAGGCGATGGATCTGGCCGTCACCACCTACTCCTTGACCAAGGCATGGCCAAAAGAAGAATTGTATGGGTTGACCAGCCAAATTCGCCGCTCAGCAACCTCTATTCCTGCAAACATCGCGGAAGGTCATGGTCGAGACAACAGAGGCTCCTATCAGCAATTTCTCAGGATAGCCCAAGGATCGTTGAAGGAGTTCGAGACACACCTTGAGATCGCTGAACGCATTGGCCTTGCCACGCATGACCAAGCTTATCACGTACTGTTAGCGACCGAGGGCATCGGAAAAATGCTTCGCCAACTTATTAGCAAACTTGCGCCCGAGTAGGTCGCCTACTGCCTACTGCCTACTGCCTGCCTTACCCAAACCGCGGAGTGCCATTATGACCACCATCGCCTTCATCGGCCTCGGCAATATGGGAAATCCGATGGCCGCCAACCTGGTCAAGGCCGGGTATGCCGTGCACGGCTTCGACCTGGTGCCGGAAAACCTCGTCATCGCCAGGGAGCACGGCGTCGTCATCATGGCCAATGCCGTTGCGGCGGTAAAGGATGCCGATGCGGTCATCACCATGCTGCCGGCCGGCAAGCATGTGCTGTCGGTTTACGCAGACATCGCGGCCAAGGCGAAAAAAGGCGCGTTGTTCATCGATTCCTCGACCATCGACGTCGAGTCGGCGCGAAAGGCCCATGCCACCGCGGCCAAGCACGGATTGCTGACGATCGACGCGCCGGTCTCCGGCGGGACGGGCGGTGCGGCGGCCGGCACGCTGACCTTCATGGCCGGCGGTTCGAAGGACGCCTTCGCCAAGGCCGAACCGATCCTCAAGCCAATGGCCGGCCGCATCGTTCATTGCGGCGACGACGGCGCCGGGCAGGCGGCGAAGATCTGCAACAACATGATTTTGGGCATTTCGATGATCGGCGTTGCCGAGGCCTTCGTGCTGGCGGAAAAGCTCGGCCTGTCGCACCAGGCGCTGTTCGACGTCGCCTCGACCTCGTCCGGCCAGTGCTGGTCGCTGACCACTTACTGCCCGGTGCCCGGCCCTGTGCCGACATCGCCCGCCAACAATGGCTATAAGCCCGGGTTTGCAGCGGCACTGATGCTGAAGGACCTGAAACTGTCGCAGGAGGCCGCACAGAGCGTCGGTGCGGCAACGCCGCTCGGCGCCGAGGCAGCCCAGCTTTATGCGCTGTTCAACGCACAAGGCAATGCCGGCGCGGATTTTTCCGGCATCATCAATTTCCTGCGCGGTGACCCTGCGTAAGGTCAAATTTCATAGTTTTCGATCTGCCCAAAGCGGAAAGTCGGCAAATTTAGGTTTGCTTAAGCTCTTGCTAACCCTGCAGTAACGATGTGCGTTTAAAACGGATTGCGAGGCGGACATCCGCCCGGCGCTCCGGATCAGGTCTCGCGTACCGGAGCCCGTAAGTTTCGCCGTAAGTTTCGCAAGTGTATTGTTGGCGAAGCACCATGCGTATCTGGCAAAGCCGCGTTCCGATGGAGCGCGGTTTTTGCGTTTTCGCCATGTCGTCGGAGCTATATTCCGATTGCCGCGTCGCTGATGCGGCCCTTCGGTGCTGTCTCAGTTTGAATTTCCGCTCACGACCCCCACATGAATTTCGGCTCGCTACCATTTCCACCGAGCGGGCTCGAAAGCTTGAAGGCAACCCAGTTGCAGACATAGTCGCGAAGACTATTTCATTAGAGGCTATACGGCCGCACGAATCTCTTCACATATTGAGGTCCCGCAATGGCGCACGAGCCTCGAAAAAGACCATTATTCCGCAAGCTCGATAATCATCTATTGCGGGTGAGCGACCTCGATGCAGCCGTATCGTTCTATGGGGATCGTCTCGGTCATGCGCTCGTTTGGCGGGACGATGAAGCCGCCGGCTTTGCGCTGCCTGAAACCGATGCGGAGCTGGTTGTCCATCTTCATATCGGTCCCGAGACCGACATCCTGGTCGATAACGTGGACGACGCGTTTGAGGAATTCTTGGCCGCCGGCGGTGAGGCTGTGCAACCGCCATTCGAGATCGCGGTCGGGCGGTGCGCCCGTGTCCGCGATCCTTTCGGCAACATTGTTGTGATCTTGGACCAATCGAAAGGGATGTTGGTCACTGACGCGAAGGGGCACGTCATCGGTGTCAAGGCGGGCCAGTGATCACGCGTGGTCGTCGATACTGCCAACAGCCTCGCCTGGCGAACTCTTCGCCATAAAGCGGCATTCAAACTCCGGGCGCCCGATTACCGGACGCCCGGCGATCGTTCCATCTTACCGCTTGCGCAAATCTGCTTCGGCCAGGTCGAGCGCCCTGGCGATGCGGTCGCAGGCCATGTCGATCGTCTCGCGCGTCCAGATCAGCGGCGGCGACAGGATCATCGTGTCGCCGGTGGCGCGCAGCATCATGCCTTGGGCAAGGGCGTGGTCGCGAACCATCACCGCCGCGCTGCCGGCCGGCAGGAAGCGCTCCTTGGTCACCTTGTCCTTGACGATCTCGATCGCCCCCATCAGCCCGAACGAGCGCACCTCGCCAACCAGATCATGCCCACCGAAACGTTCCTGCAGCGCCCTGGCGAAGTAAGGCCCGGTGTCGTTCCTGACGCGCTCGACCAGGCCCTCGCGCTCGATGATCTCGAGGTTCTTCAGTGCCACCGCGCAGGCCACCGGATGCCCGGCATAGGTGTAGCCGTGATAGAATTCGCCGCCCTTTTCGACCAGCGTCGCCGCGATGCGGTCGCCGACAAGCAGCGCCGACAGCGGCTGATAGCCGGAGGTCAGCGCCTTGGCCGTGGTGATGGTGTCGGGCTCGACACCGAAGGCTTGTGCGGCGAACCACTCGCCGGTGCGGCCATAGCCGGTGATAACCTCGTCCAGCATCAGCAGGACATCGTATTTGCGGCAAATGCGCTGCACCTCCGGCCAGTAGCTCATCGGCGGGATCTTCACCCCGCCTGCCCCCATCACCGGCTCGCCGATGAAGGCGGCGACCTTATCGGCGCCAGCTTCGAGGATCGCGTCCTCGACCGCTTTTGCCGCGCGCAGGCCGAAATCATGGTCGCTTTCGCCGGGCAGTGCGAGCTCGTACGCATAGGGCATCATCACGTGGACGATGTTGGGCACGGCGCCGCCGAGCTGGTTGTGCATCAAATCCATGCCGCCGAGCGAGGCACCGGCTATGGTCGAGCCGTGGTAGCCCATCTTGCGCGAGATGATGCGGTTCTTCTCGGGGCTGCCTTCCAGCACCCAATAGTGGCGGACGAGGCGCAGCGCCGTGTCGTTGGCCTCCGAACCGGATGAGCCGTAGAACACCTGGTTGATGTGCCTTGGCGCGATCTCCGCCAGCTTTTTCGACAGCAGAACCGGCGTCGGCGTCGAGCATTTGAAGAAGGAGTTGTAGTAGGGCAATTCCTTCATCTGGGCGTAGGCGGCGTCGGCAAGCTCGTCGCGGCCGTAGCCGACATTGACGCACCATAGCCCGGCCATGCCGTCGAGGATTTCCGTCCCTTCGGCATCGTAGATGAACGGACCGTTGGCGTGAGTGATGATGCGCGAGCCGGTCTCGCGCATCTCCTTGTGGTCGGTGAACGGATGAAGGTGATGCGCGGCATCGATCTGCTGAAGCTGCTTCAGCGAATAATTCTGGTAGGTCATGTCTGGTCTTTCCTCTTGAACCAATCCGGCAGCTTTCGCGCCGGGGCGGATTCGTTAGAGGACAGCGGGCGGCGAATAGCCGATACGGGCGCACAGCCGCAACAGCTCGGCGCGAAGCGTGCGCGGCGACGGCGTCACCGCCACCCCAAATGCGCACCCCGATTTCGCCAGCCGAGCCATGCATGTACCTTAGGCTGCCTCCAGCCCTCAGTTCAAGCCGTACCGGTCAAGCGATGTCGGTCAATTGGTGCCAGTCAGGGCCCGCTGCAGGAAGACGTACTTCATCGCCGCCTGTGCGGCCTGCGGCCGCCGATCGCCGCGCCCGCCATGCCCGCCCTCGGTCTCTTCGAAGAACAGCGTCTTGCCATGGCCCGCCGCCTGCAGCCGCGCCGCCATCTTGCGGGCATGGCCGGGATGGACGCGGTCGTCGGCAGTCGAGGTCGTCAGCAGTACCGGCGGATAGGCTGCATCCGTGTCTACATGCTGGTAGGGCGAATAGGAGGCGAGCCAAGCTGCCTCTTCCGGCTTCGCCGGATCGCCATACTCGGCCATCCATGACGCGCCGGGCGGCAGCTCGGTGTAACGCAGCATGTCGAGCAGCGGCACGTCGATGATCACCGCGCCGAACAATTCCGGGCGTTGCGTCAGCGAGACGCCAGTCAGCAAGCCCCCGTTCGAACCGCCCTGGATGCCCAGCGTGGCCGGTGTGGCGATGCCGCGTTTGACCAGATCTTGCGCCACCGCTGCGAAATCGTCGAATGCATTCTGGCGATTGGCCTTGAGCGCCGCCTGGTGCCAGTTCGGGCCGAACTCGCCGCCGCCGCGGATGTTGGCCTGCACATAGGCATTGCCCTTCTCCAGCCACAGCCTGCCGCGCACGCCGGCATAGCCGGGCAGCAGCGGCACTTCGAAGCCGCCATAGCCGTAAAGCAATGTCGGCACCGGCCCGTCCTGGTCGCGCCGCCTGACGACGAAGTACGGGATCATCGTGCCGTCCTTCGAGCGCGCCTCGAACTGTTCGGAGACCAGGGACGACGCATCGAAGCGCGCCGGCTGCGACTTCACCGTTGCCAGCGCCGCGGCATTGTCGTCCGACCAGATGATCGAGCTCGGCGTCAGGAAATCGGTGAAGGAGAAGGAGACGCTGGAGCCGAAATGCTCGGCATGGCTGATGCCGACATTGCCGTTTTCGGGCAATGCAACGGGCTTGAACTCCCAGCCGCTGTCGCTGCGCTCGCCGGCGATGACCTTGCCGCGCACATTGTCCATCAAATTGATGAACAGCCGGGCCTGCGTGCGGGCGATGCCGGCGATCGAGACACGGTGCGCCGGCTCGAGCACGATATCGATGGATCCGAACAGACCGGTTTCGATCCAGCGCTCGAAATCGAGTGAATAGAGCCCGTCGGGCTTGCACAGCGTGCCGTCCGGCGCCGTCCACGGGGTACGCACGCCGAAGACAAGCTGGCCCTTGAACAGCGCCGTATCGGTGACGTCGTCCGGCAACGGGATGCGCCGGTTCTCGCCAGAAGGCAGCCGCAGGAAACTGTGCGAGGCGAAGAAGTCGAGCGTCCGGGCCAGGAAGACGTGGCGCCTGTCACCGTCGAATTCGACGGATCCGCCGGCGGCGAGATCCTGCTTCAGCGCCTCGAAGATCGGCATCGCCGCTTCCAGTGGCGTGCCGCGCCGCCAGAGCTTGACCACGCGCGGATAGCCGGACTGGGTCTTGTCGTCCTCCTCGAAGGCGGCGGAAACGATGACCGTGTCCTCGTCCAGCCAGCTGAAGTTCGATTTCGAGGCGGGAGCACGAAAGCCACCCTCGACGAAGGACCTGCTTTCGATATCGAATTCGCGCATCTCGCTGGCATCGCCGCCATCCGGCGACAGGCTGAGCAGGCAGCGGCTGAAATCGGGGTAAAGCCGGCTGGCGCCGCTGAACACCCATTTCACCCCCTCTTCCGCCGCCAGACTGTCGAAGTCAATGATCGTCTGCCAATCCGGCTTGTCGGTCTTGTAGGACGCGACGGTGGTGCGCCGCCAGAGGCCGAGTACGTTCGTGCGGTCCTGCCAGAAATTATAGACATGGCCGTTGATAGCGGCCCCGACGGCGATGTTATCCTCGGCCGTCATCAGGTCGAGCGCGGTCTGGAACGTTGCCTGGTAGGACGGGTCACCCTGCAATTCGGCGACAGTGATTTCATTCTGGCGATGAACCCAGTCGAGCGCTCGCTGGTCAGTCCTGCCCTCCAGCCAGAGGAAGGGATCTTCGGCCGCCGGATCCGGTTGGGCCTGGCTGTTCAATTTGGTCATGAGGTCTCCGGTTGAGTCGGGCGTCGGCATCGCCAAGATCGACACGGGGCCGCTAATATTCAAGTCATTGCGTCAGAACGGCGACTTCAGGCATTCACACCATCCGCCTTCGAATGACCGTTACAAGCGCCAGCGCCAGGCAAATGGCGCCAAGCGTGAGCGGCAGGCCGCCTGCGCCAACAACATCCATGGCGCCGCCCGCCAGCGGCGGCACGGCGATGCCGCCGACGCCCCACATCAGCGAAAAGGCGGCGTTGCCGGCGACCAGCGCCGAGCCGGTGAACCGCTCGCCGAGCTCGATGATCGACATCGTGTAGATGCCGTAGGAAACCGCACCCCAGATGAAGACGCATGGCCATATGAGCGGCGTCTCGATGAGAACCGGCAACAGCACGCATCCGAGCACCGTCACCGCCACACAGATGAACCGCACCAGCCGCGCCGTCAGTCGTTCCGCCAACAGGCCGAGCGGCACCTGCATAGCGATGTTGCCGGCGATCATCACCGACAGCAGCGCCGACATGCGCGCTTCGGCGATGCCGTAATGCGTTCCGTAGACCGGCAGCAAGGCGAGCACTGCCTGTTCGAAACCAGCGGCCACCACGACCGCCGACAACAGCAGCCACGCCTGCGGCACGAATCCCAGCACCGAAACCCGGTGCCCGCTCTCGTCGACCCTCGGCAGCCGTGCCAGCACCGAGGCAAGGCAGGCGCCGCAAAACAGGAATGCGCCGATGCCGACCAGAAACGGCGGCCATCCCACGGTGCCGACCGCAAGCAGGCACAGCGGCCCCGCCGCAAAGCCCGCCGAAATGATCGTCGAATAGATGCCCATGACGCGGCCGCGGCGTGCTGGCGGCGCCAGTGCGATCACCCAGACTTCGCTCAGCACGTAGAGCGGGTTGGTGACCCCACCGATCAAAAAGCGCAGCGGAAACCACAGATAGACATTTTGCGTCCAGCCGATCAGCGCCAGCACCAGCGCGGAAAGTGCCGCGCAAGTAAGCGCGGTGCGCCCGGCCCCGAAACGGCGCGACAGAGCCGGGACCAGCGGCGAGGAGACGATGAAGCCGATCGGCGTCATTGCCGCCGACAGGCCTATCATGGCCGGCGAGACGCCCTGGCGCTGCAGGATGAAGCTCAACAGCGGATAGCTCAGCCCTTGCGCAATGGCGAACACCGAGACGGTTGCGATCACGCCGGTGATGGCCGCCCATTGCACTGTCTCGCCGCTGTTCTGTTCCGCCCGGTCCATGATGCAGGATTAGCGTTTCGGTTCCGTCGCAGTAAGCACCGGCAACGAAAACCGCTTGCGCCAGCCGGAACGCGATCAAGAGGCTGACGATCCCGCCGGCTGCCCCCAGGGCATGTCGCTTCCCTCGTCCTAGTGGTCGCCGCCTCCGCAATGGCCGGAGGGCCGGCAGTCCATTATGCCGCCGCATTGCCGCAGCGTACGAGGACTATCATGACCGCCGCCCTTCAGCCCGCCGAACCGGCACTGGCAAACGACCGCGCCCGTCGCGGCGGCCGCGCGGGGAAGCGTGCCGGCGGATCGGCGGCGTTCGACCAGCCGCCGTTTCGCCAGTTGAAGAACCCGCTGACGCCGACCCGGCTGGTTTCCGAGGACGAGCTGGAATCCATCCACCTCGCCTCTCTGCGCGTGCTGCGGGAAATCGGCGTCGACGTGCTGCATGACGAAGCGCGGCGCATCATGAAGGCGCATGGCGCCAATGTCCGCGAAGGCAGCGAGCGGGTGCGCTTCGACAGCGACATGATCCTGGAACTGGTTGCGCACTGCCCGCCGGAATTCACCATCCACGCCCGCAACCCGGCGCACAATGTGCGCTTCGGTGGCGATAATCTGATCATCTCGATGATGGCGTCGGCACCCAATTGCTCCGACGTCGACCGCGGCCGCCGGCCGGGCAACCAGCAGGACTATCGCAACTTTCTCAAGCTTGCGCAGATGCACAACATATTGAATTGCACGGGCGGTTATCCGGTGGAGCCGATCGACATCCATCCGTCCGTGCGCCACCTCGAATGCATCCGTGACCTCGCCACGCTGACCGACAAGATGTTCCACATCTATTCGCTCGGCAAAGAGCGCAACGTCGACGGCATCGAGATCACCAGAATCGCACGTGGCATCAGCCACGAGCAGTTGCTTGCGGAGCCGTCGGTGTTCACCATCATCAACACCAATTCGCCGCTCAAGCTCGACGTGCCGATGATGGAAGGCATCATCCAGATGTCGAGCAAGGGCCAGGTGGTCATCGTGACGCCGTTCACCCTGTCGGGCGCCATGGCGCCGGTGACGATTGCCGGCGCGCTGGTGCAACAGAATGCCGAGGCGCTGTCCGGCATCGCCTTCGCACAGATGGTGCGCAAGGGCGCGCCTGTCGGCTACGGCGGCTTCACCTCGAATGTCGACATGAAGTCCGGCGCGCCGGCCTTCGGCACGCCGGAATATATGAAGGCGCAGCTGGTCGGCGGCCAGCTCGCCCGCCGCTACAACATCCCCTACCGCACCTCCAACACCTGCGCCGCCAACACCGTCGACGCGCAAGCCGCCTATGAAAGCGTGTTCTCGCTGTGGGGTGCCATCCAGGGCGGCGGTAATCTGATGATGCATGCCGCCGGCTGGCTCGAAGGCGGCCTGCGCTGCTCCTATGAGAAGACCATCCTCGACATAGACCTGTTGCAGATGGTCGCCGAGTTCCTGACGCCGCTCGATCTTTCCGACGAGGCGCTCGGTTTCGACGCCATCCAGTCGGTCGGCCCCGGCGGCCATTTCTTCGGCACCCAGCACACGCAGGACCGCTACAAGACCGCCTTCTATGCGCCGATCATTTCGGACTGGCGCAATTTCGAGAGTTGGGCGGAGGCTGGGTCACCGACCGCGCTCGAAAAAGCCAATCGCGTCTGGAAGGAGCGGCTGGCCTCCTATGAAGAGCCTTATATGGACCCGGCGATCCGCGAGGAGCTCAATGCTTTCGTCGACAAGCGCCGGGCCGAAGGCGGCGCCCCGACCGATTTCTGATCATCTGATGAGTAGTCGACCCCCACTCCGTCGAGCTTCGCTCGACACCTCTCCCCCGATCGACGGGGTAGAGGAAGGGCGCGAAACGATTCCAGTTGGCGCCCTTCCTTTCCCCCCGGAGGGGGGAGAGGTGGCGCCGCGAAGCGGCGACGGAGTGGGGGAAGCCGTTCATGAAACGCGCAGCCGCCGCAAAACAGGCACAACCCAGCGAGCGCGTAGCCTGCGGCAAGCAGGCAATCAGGCCGAAGCACTGCTTTGGCCTGAACTAAAGGCGCGCAAGCTTGGCGGCTATCGCTTTACGCGTCAGTTCTCCATCGGCGCCTTTTTTGCAGACTTTGTCTGCCGCGAAAAATGGCTTGTTGTTGAAGTCGACGGACAACAGCACGCCGGCAGTTCATATGACCGCCGCCGCGATGATTTCATGCGCGCCCAAGGCTACTCGATCCTGCGTCTTTGGAGCCATGACGTCCTGAAACATCGTACTTCCGTCCGTGAAACCATTCTTGCCGCGCTTGATGGCAGGCTGGCCGAAAACATCGCTGTATTCGATCTCCGCTTTGTTTTCGCGCCCCGCTCACTCGATTCAATCTCTTCAAAAACGGAACTATCTTCATGAAATCTCATGCAAAAGCGGTTGTTATCGGCGGCGGCGTCGTTGGCTGCTCGGTGCTCTATCATCTGGCCAAGGCCGGCTGGACCGACATCATGCTGATCGAGCGTTCGGAGCTCACCTCCGGCTCGTCCTGGCATGCGGCGGGCGGCTTTCATACGCTGAACGGCGATCCCAACGTCGCCAAGCTGCAGGCCTATACGGTGCAGCTTTACAAGGAGATCGAGGAGATTTCCGGCCAATCCTGCTCGCTGCACCTGACCGGCGGCGTCATGATGGCCGACACGCCAGAGCGCATGGACTTCCTTCGCCTCGCCCATGCCAAGGGCCGCTATCTCGGCATGGACACCGAACTGATCACGCCGTCCGAAGCCAAGGCGATGTTCCCGCTGATGGACGAGACGAATTTCGTCGGCGCTATGTGGGATCCAGTCGAGGGCCACCTCGACCCTTCCGGCACCACCCACGCCTATGCCAAAGCCGCCCGGAAGCTCGGCGCCGAGATCGTGCTGCGCAACCGCGTCGTCGAACTGACGCAGGAGGTCGACGGCACCTGGAACGTCGTCACCGAGCAAGGCACGATCAAAGCCGAGCATGTCGTCAACTGCGGCGGCCTTTGGGCGCGCGAGATCGGTCGCATGGTCGGCGTCGAGCTGCCGGTGCTGGCGATGGAGCACATGTATCTCCTGACCGAGCCGATGCCGGAGGTCGAGGAATTCAACAAGTCGACCGGGCGCGAGATGATCGGCGTGCTCGACTTCAAGGGCGAGATCTATACCCGCCAGGAACGCAACGGCATCCTGCTCGGCACCTATGAAAAAGCCTGCAAGCCGTGGTCGCCGGTCAACACGCCATGGGATTTCGGCCACGAGCTGCTGCAGCCCGACATCGACCGCATCGCGCCGTCGCTCGAGATCGGCTTCAAGCATTTTCCCGGCATCGAGAAAGCCGGCATCAAGCAGATCATCAACGGCCCCTTCACCTTCGCGCTCGACGGCAACCCGCTCGTTGGCCCTGTGCAGGGCCTGACCAATTTCTGGTGCGCCTGCGCCGTCATGGCCGGCTTCAGCCAAGGCGGCGGCGTCGGCTTGGCGCTGTCGAACTGGATGGTCCATGGCGACCCCGGCTTCGACGTCTGGGGCATGGACGTTGCGCGCTTCGGCGAATGGGCAACGCTGCGCTATACCAACGCAAAGGTGCGCGAAAATTATTCGCGCCGTTTCTCCATCCGCTTTCCCAACGAGGAATTGCCGGCGGCAAGACCGGCGCAGACGACCCCGCTTTACGACACCATGCTCGCCAACAACGCCGTCATGGGCGACAGCTGGGGTCTCGAAACCCCGCTCTGGTTCGCGCCGAAAGGCTCGGAGCCGAAGGACATCGTGTCCTTCCACCGCTCGAATGATTTCGGCGCGATCGGCGAGGAAGTGTGCGCCACCCGCGAGAGGGTCGGCGTCACCGAGATCGCCAACTTCGCCAAATACGAAGTCTCCGGACCTGGGGCCGAGGATTTCCTCAACCGGCTGATGACCAACCGCATGCCGAAGACCGGCCGCATCGTGCTGACGCCGATGCTGAACGAGTTCGGCAGACTGATCGGCGACTTCACCATCGCCAAGGCGGGCGAAGAACGCTTCATGATCTGGGGTTCTTCGGCCGCGCAAAAATATCACATGCGCTGGTTCGAGAAGCATCTGCCGAAGGACGGTCCAAGGGCGTCGGAGGTGCGCATCCACCGCTTCGACCAGACGCTGGTTGGCCTCTCCATCGCCGGGCCGAAATCGCGCGACCTGCTGCAGAAACTGGTCGACGTCGACATCTCGACCAAGGCCTTCCGCTTCATGGATTTCCGCGAGATGGCGGTCGGCGGCGCGCCCTGCATGGTCAACCGCATCACCTACACCGGCGATCTCGGCTATGAGATCTGGATGGCGCCGGCCTATCAGCGTCTGGTCTACAAGGCGATCAAGGAGGCCGGCGAAGAGTTCGGACTTGTTGATTTCGGCATGCGCGCCCTGCTCTCGATGCGGCTTGAAAAGAACTTTCCGACCTGGTTCCGCGAGCTACGTCCGATCTACGGACCGTTCGAAGGTTCGATGGACCGCTTTATCAAGCTGGAGAAGAACGATTTCATCGGCCGCGAGGCAGCGGCCAAGGAACAGGCGGCAGGGCCGAAGCTGCGCCGCGTTTCCTTTATCGTCGATGCTGCGGATGCCGACGTCATGGGCGACGAGCCGATCTGGGCCAAGGTCGGCGACAAGGATTTCGGCACGGTAGAAAAGCCGCATGGCTATGGCGCGCCGCGCTTCGACGCGGGCGGCAAGGAAGTGCGCGGCTCGAACGCCGCTGAAGGCGCGTCTGCCGTGCGCGGTATTGTCGACGGCAACTGGCGCGTGGTCGGCTGGGTCACCTCCGGCGGCTATGCGCATTATGTCGAGAAGTCGATGGCGCAAGGCTACGTACCGGCAGTGCTTGCCGAAAACGAGAGCGCCGGGCTGTTCGAGATCGAGATCCTTGGACACCGGCGGTCGGCGCGCATCAACGTCGAGCCGCCCTTCGATCCGAGTGGCGAAAAGATGCGAACGTAGGTGCAGCCAGCCGGTCGCATTGTGCGGAGCACGCTCTTCATGCTAGCCCAGCCGGCAACTGTGCCGGCAGGGGCGATGAGACTTCCTTGAAGTACGACATGAAATGGGCCGAGTGGCTGGCCGAGGGACGGATCGGCCCCTTCCCGGCGGCGATCGTCATGGTCGCGGCTTATTTTGCCTTGCAGACCATCATACTGTCCCTGTTGAGCTCTTGGGCGGGAACCGGCGTCGGCATCGACGATGCGGAGCAGCTGATCTATGTACCGTATCTCTGGGCTGGATATGGCGGCTCGCAACCACCTCTCTACACCTGGATCAATTGGCTGGCCGCGCATGTTTTCGGCACCAGTATCTTCACGCTGAAGCTCGTCAAATACTCAGTGCTGTTCCTCGCCGCCTGCAGCGTGTTCGCCGCCATGCGGCGGTTCGGCTACACCAAGGCGACAGCGGCGGCGGCCATGTTCGGCCTGTTTACGATCCCGCAGGTCGTCTGGGAATCGCAGCGCGCTTTGTCGCATTCCGTCGCCGTCGTCGGCTTCTGCTCGCTGCTCCTGCTCACCATGGCCTATCTTCTCGAGCGGCGTAGCATGATTGCCTATGCGGCGTTTGGCCTGGCCACGGCGGCGGCAATTCTTGCCAAGTATAACGACGTCTTCCTCGTGGTGGCCCTTGTTGCGGCAGCGCTGTCGCTGCGCGAATTGCGCAGCGCCATCCTTGATCCAAAGTTCGCAATCAGCATAGCGGTCGCGATATTGGTGCTGGCACCAACCACCTATTGGAGCCTCATGCATCCCGCCGATTTATTGTCGAGAGGCGAGAAGTTCGGAATAGACCCGCAACAAGGGCGCATCGCGGCGGCCTTTGTCGGCGCCGGCAAGTTTGTCATGGGGACCTTCAATTTCGCGGTCTTGCCGGTGCTCGTTTCCGCGCTGGCCTTCGGGGTGGCGAAGTTCCGTTTCTCCGAGCGGCACCCGAAACGTCCGGCCAGGGAAATTCTGTTGTGGCGTAGCTTGGCGCTCGGCTTGGCTATGCTGGCAATACTTGTGCTGGCCACCGGCGTGACGGTTGTCAAGGACCGCTGGCTGCTGCCGGTCCTGTTCATGTTGCCGCTGGCCATCGTCGCCACTATGGAACGGCTGGCGCCGCGCGGCAGGAATGCGCAGCTCCTGGTGATCGCGGCTGGAGCGATCATCGCCGTGTTGCTCGCGCCCGCCACTTGGTACGTCCAGATAAACGGGACCAGTGGCCTCTCCCGCATGATCCGCTTGGATTACCCGGCCCTCTATCGCCAACTGACCGCGGACGGACCGGTGAAAACTGCAATATCCGACGGTGCATGGGTCGGCAACCTGCGGCTGGTCGACGAAAAACTGGTCGCACTTGACCAGGAAGTGCCTAATTTCGAAACGCTGATGCGGGGGCCGGCCGTACTCGTCTGGCTTGATCACGACGATCCGCGGCCGGTCATTTTGGACCAGCTCAAAGCGGCCGGCTATGAGCCGGACGGCCAACCGCGGCAAATCATGGTTCCGCTGTTGCGTGGCACCGACAAGTCCGCCCGGCCCGGCGCATTCGTCCGACTGAAGAGAATGGAAGGAGCCATGGCGCCCAAGGAAGGCGCTGGCGAAGGAGTCGAGGGTGGACAGGAATCCGACTGACCGGCCCCGTCATCATCGCAAGATCATGCCGTTCGAGCCGGAGGACTCGATCGATGCGCTGCGCAAAAAATCGCGCCTGAAGGCCGCTGAACTCAACCAGCATCTGCTGGGCTATGGTGCGCTGGCGGAAGCCGAGTGGCAGGCGGCGGGTATTGACGCTCCTGACTTGCCCGCCATGCGCCGATACCGGCTCGAGCGCATCCGCGCCGAGCTGAAGCGCCGCGACTATGCGGGAGCCCTGCTCTACGATCCGGTCAACATCCGCTACGCGACCGATGCGACCAACATGCAGCTCTGGGTCGCGCACAATCCGACCAGGCATTGTTTCGTCGCCACCGATGGGCCGGTGGTACTGTTCGACTATTTTTCCTGTGAGCACCTTTCCGACCATTCCGGCGTCGTCGACGAGGTGCGGCCGGCGGTGTCGTGGGCGTATCTCTACAGCGGCGAGTTGACCGGGCAAAAAGTCCGCCGCTGGGCAGCCGGCATCGCCGAGCTGGTACTGGAACATGGCGGCGGCAATCGCCGTATCGCGGTCGATCACATCAATCCCGAGGGCATCGAGGAACTCGCCCGTCTCGGCATTTCGACCGGCAATGGCGAGGCGGTGATGGAAAATGCGCGGCTGATCAAATCGCCCGACGAGATCCTTGCCATGCGCCGGGCGATCGTCGCTTGCGAGGCGGCGATGGGCGAGATGGAGCAGGCGCTGAGACCTGGTATTTCCGAGAACGAATTGTGGGCCGAACTCCATCGCGGCAACATCGCGCGCGGCGGCGAATGGATCGAAACCCGGCTCCTGTCGTCGGGTCCGCGCACCAATCCGTGGTTCCAGGAGTGTTCGTCGCGGACGATCGAGGCCGGCGATCTCGTCGCCTTCGACACCGACCTGATCGGTCCTTACGGCTTCTGCGCCGACCTGTCGCGCACCTGGCTTTGCGGTGACGCGCCGCCGTCGCAGGAACAGCGTGACCTGTTTCAGATCGCTGCCGACCAGATCGCCCACAACACCGAACTGATGCGGCCGGGCATATCCTTCCGCGATCTCGTCGAGGGCTCGTCGGTGCCGCCGGGAGACTGCTTCCCGGCGCGCTACGGGGTGCTCTATCACGGCGTCGGCCTGGCCGACGAATACCCGACATTGCCGCATGCCGGCGACTGGACCGACGACACGCCGGACGGCGTGCTTGTGTCAGGCATGGTGCTGTGCGTCGAGAGCTACATCGGCAGGCTTGGCGCCTACGAAGGCGTCAAGATCGAGGAACAGATCCTGATCACCGACACCGGCAACGAGAAGCTTTCGACCTATCCGCTCGACAATCGGCTGCTTGGGGGCTGAGCGAACCTAATGCATGTCGCGCAAAAGTGTGCAGCGGTTTTGCGATAACGACATGCGTAAAACAAGAATTTAAAGCGTCGCATGAGGCCGACCGGACGCGACGCGCTTTATGTGAGCGCCTCGATCGCCTCGCGCATCATGGCGACGATCGTTTCCGGCGTCCTGCTGGCCGTGATGAACGGCAATCCTTTGCGCCGCCTTGTCCAGCCGACGACCGTCATCTTCTGCGCTGCAGGCTCGAAACGCTGCGCCAGCGCCCAGCTCTCGCAGTCGATCGCCGCGACGTCGGCCCTGCCCTCGGCAACAGCAACAATCGAAGCGCGGTGCCCCCAGCTTTCGCTCAGCGCGGAAAAGATATCCAAACTCTCGCCCAGTGCTTGCAGGTCGCGTGTCGGCGCGATGATGCCCGACATGGAATCGAGGCTGTTGAAGGTGAAACGTTTGCCGCGAAGCTGATCGAGCGGAATGACGGCGCCGCCGTCGGCCGGCGACCTTGCCGGCGGTGCCTCGCCCGCCCTCATGACGATGGCGCTCGAATAGAGTTCGCCCTGTCCGCCCTCAAAGGCGTCGTAGCGCGGCTGGCCGACGAGGTGGACACGCTGCGACAGGCCGAGTTCCATCGGTCCCCAGCAGGTTTGCGCAAAGAGCAGCGCCGGGTGCAGCCAGAGCCGGTGAAAATCCAGTTCGTCCAGCGGCAATGTCGCCGGATCGGGCGCGATGAGTTTTCCCTTATCGTCGCGAATACCGCCAGGCACCGGGGGCAAATCGCCATTGCGGCGGATAATCGTCTCCGGCGCATCGATGCCTTTTTGTCTGAAAGCATCGCGCAGCCGCGCCCATTCTGCGTCGACCTCGTCCCGCGCTTCCGGCCAGTCGTACATCGGCAAAGCCGCAATGAATTCGCTCATGCCGGGATTTGACCGTTATGCAGGGAAATTGACAAGGTCAGGAAAGCGTTGCCCGCGCGGCAGCGCCTGCAATGCCGCGAGGATCATTCCTTCGGCGGCTCGGCGGGTACCGGTGCGCTGCCAAGCCCATTGAGGCTGCGTGCCCTGACGCGCGGCTTGAACGCGCGTCCTGGTTCCGGCATGCGCCGCAGCACGGGATGGACGATCGGTTCCTTCGCCTTGAAGGCATAGGCCTTGAGCAGCGCGAAATAGTTCGGATAGGCGTAGCCATTGTTCATCCGCAGCCACTCGTCGCGGCGGTCGCGAAACAGCTTCGGCAGCCTGTACCAGGCCACCGTCGGGCTCTTGTGATGGACGAAATGCAGATTGTTGTTGAGGAACAGGAAGGACAGCGGCGAGCGCTCGACGATGATCGTGCGGCCTTCCGGATGTTCAGACCATTGATGCTCGGCGTAGGTGCGGATCGAAATCAGCGACTGCCCAAGCCACACCGGCACCAGTATGTAGAGCCACAACGGCATGCCGAAGCCGAACTGCACGACAGGCAACACTACGGCGAGGCCGATCGCATGCAGCAGCCATGCCTTGCAGATGGAATTGTCGCCCGCGGCAACCTGCCTGGCGTCGTCGATGAAGAAGCCGATGCAGGAGAGCCACGGACCGAGCACCAAACGCCCGAGCATCGTGTTGTTGACCTTCAGCAGGAACTTCATAGCCGACGGCAGCTCTTCGTGCTGCCAGAGCGCCTTGTAATAGCTTTCGGGATCGTCGAGCGGATCGGTCAGGCGCTCGTCTGCATGGTGGCGCAGATGAATGGTCTTGAACCGGCGAAACGGCCAGACAAGGCCAATCGGCAGGAACACAACGGCTTCGTTGAGCCGCGCGTTCCGGGTTGGGTGGCCGTGCAGGGCCTCGTGCATCAGCGAGGATTGCAGCGCCGCAATCAGGGCCAGAAGGGCGAGCGCCAACAGCGGGTAGGATGGCCAGAGCAGAAAGCCGGTAGCGAGCCAGCCGCCGTAGCAGAAAAGTGCGAGAAACACCGTCGGCCATTCGATGGTCGCCGCGCCATGTCGCCTGTTGCCCATGCTCGTCATGCTATCGACCACTGCCTTCCAGTCGCCGGAACCCGTTTGATCCCTGACAGCGTTGTGTCAGGAGCGTTGCATTGCTGCAACGCGATAAAGCGCACAAACTGTTGCGATTGCGCATTTTCAGCTGCATATGTTATGCATTGTAAACAACGCACCGGATTCATTTACGCCTGAAGCTCCGCGTTCGCGGCTTCAGCGCAAATTTTTCCTCCTATCGGGTGGGGTGGCGATTTGGACAAGCGCGACCTGTCGACGATCTTTCGCGAGCGCCTGAAAATGCTCTTGACAAGGTCCGATCTGAACCAGTCGGCCTTCGCCGCCGCGGTTGGCATCGACCGTTCGGCGCTGTCGCAGCTGCTCTCCGGCGCCTCGACCCGCCTTCCCCGCGCCGAAACGCTGCTCAACATCGCCGCCGAATTCAAAGTCTCGCTCGACTGGCTGCTCGGCCTCAGCCAGGACGAGGGCGTCACCGGTGAAATCCGCGAGAGCCTTGAGATCGAGGAGGCGCCGGACGGCTTCGACCGCACGCTGCTGGCTCGCTGGCATGCCGAGGCGGCGGGAACGAAAATCCGCTACGTCCCGGCCGGCATTCCCGATCTTCTGCGCACCGAGGCGCTTGTCGACTATGAAGCCGTCATCGCCAACAAGAGCCGCGAGGCACAGGCCGGCGAAACGCAGTACCGCATCGACTACAACCGACGGCCCGAAACCGACATGGAAGTCTGTATGCCGCGCCACACGCTGGAGATCTTCGCGCGCGGGCTGGGCGTGTGGGACCGCTTTCCGGAGGCCGACCGCCACCAGCAGCTCCTGCACATGGCGACGCTACTCGACGACCTCTATCCCACCTTCCGCCTGTTTCTCTATGACGGGCGGATGCGCTATTCGATCCCGTACACCATCTTCGGGCCCTATCGCGCAGCCATTTACGTCGGCGACATGTATCTGGTGCTGAACGCCACGCAGCCGATCCGCATCCTGACCAGCCATTTCGACAATCTGATCCGTGCCGCGGACGTCAACGCGCATGAAGCGGCCAGCTTCACACGAAAGCTGGCGGAGATGCGATTTTGACCGGTTGCTCTCCGTGTCGACATTGACGGCACATAAAGAATTCTTTATATCCTTATCTCAGTTATTCTTCCGGGAAGGCGTATTTCACATGACCAATCCGATCGACGCTCTGCTTGCCGAAAAGGGCGTCCTGCTCGCCGATGGCGCCACCGGCACCAATCTGTTCGCGATGGGCCTTGAGGCCGGAGAGGCTCCTGAGCTCTTGAACGAGACCGCGCCCGACACCATCACCAGCCTGCACCAGAACTTTGTCGATGCCGGCGCCGACATCATCCTGACCAACTCTTTTGGCGGGACCCGCCATCGGCTCAAGCTGCACCATGCGCAGGACCGCGTCCACGCACTGAACAAGCGCGCCGCCGAGATCGCAAGCGCCGTCGCCGGCAAGGCCGGCCGCAAGGTGATCGTGGCCGGCTCAGTCGGCCCGACCGGCGAATTGCTGGTGCCGCTCGGCGCCATGACCTATGACGAGGCGGTCGAGGCCTTTGCCGAGCAGATCGAGGGCCTGAAGGCCGGCGGCGCCGAAGTCGCCTGGATCGAAACCATGTCGGCGCCGGACGAGATCCGTGCCGCCGCCGAAGCCGCCATCCGCGTCGGCTTGCCCTATACCTATACCGGCTCCTTCGACACCGCCGGCCGCACCATGATGGGGCTGCTGCCGAAGGACATCCACGGTGTCGTCGACGGCCTGTCGCAGACGCCGCTCGGTGTCGGCGCAAATTGCGGTGTCGGCGCCTCCGATATTCTCGCTTCGCTGCTCGACATGACCGAGGCGAAGCCCGAGGCAACGGTGATCGTCAAGGGCAATTGCGGCATCCCCGAATTTCGCGGTGCCGAGATCTACTATTCGGGCACGCCCGAGCTGATGGCCGATTATGTGCGCCTGGCCGTCGATGCCGGCGCCAAGATCGTCGGCGGCTGCTGCGGTACCTCGTTCCAGCACCTTGCCGCCATGCGCAAGGCGCTCGATGCGCACACCAGGTCGGATCGCCCGACCGTCGAGCAGATCGTCGAACGCATCGGCCCGATGCGCAACAAGCAGGCGACGGTCAACGTCGCCGAGACCAGCGAAGCCCGCCGCGAACGGCGCCGCGGACGCGCCTGACGCTTTCGGCTGCGACGCGGTCCGCGAAGCGGTGCAGCCACGAAAAAAGGCCGGCAAGGTTTCCCTCGCCGGCCTGCCTCACCCGCCCGTAGGCCGGTTCCCCCTGTCAGAACGATCCGATCTGAAAGAAACCGGCCATCATTGCCACTACCGGTTACCGCCGAGCGCCGAGGCAAGGCGCACAAGCGAGAGGAACTCGGACCGGTACCCAAACGGGTCGGCTCCTCTGGCGGCGGTGGCAATCTCCATGATCTTGTCGTAGCCGAACTTCGCGGTCGCATCCTCGTCGCGCAGCTTCTGGCCGAAGGCAGCGACGGCAACGGAGAAACGCTGGTCGGTGCTGGCCTGGTCGAACGACGCCACCTCGTTGGCTGACGTCACCGGCGTGGTGATCAGCTTCGAAGTGTCCTCGTTCGGCAGCTTGTAGCGGATTTTGACGAAGGCATATTCGTCGGCATTGGCGACACCGCCATTGTTCACCGAGGCCTGGCCATAGCGCAGCTGATCGATCTGTTCGCCGCCGCTGCCCTTAGGCGTGATCTCGTAGATCGCGGTGACCGAATGGCCTGAGCCGATCTCGCCGGCGTCGACGCGGTCGTTGTTGAAATCCTCGCGGTTCAAGGCGCGGGTCTCGTAGCCGATCAGCCGGTATTCCGAGACCTTGTTCGGGTTGAACTCGACCTGGATCTTCACGTCCTTGGCAATGGTGAACAGTGTCGAGGAGGCATCCTCGACCAGCACCTTCTCGGCCTCCGCCAAAGTGTCGATATAGGCGGCGGTGCCGTTGCCGTTCTGGGCGATGGTCTGCATCATCTGGTCGTTCAGGTTGCCGCGGCCGAAGCCGAACACCGACAGGAACACACCTGTCTTGCGCTCCTTTTCGATCAGCCGCTTCAGGTCGTCGTCGTCGGTCTGGCCGACATTGAAATCACCATCGGTGGCGAGCATCACCCGGTTGATACCGTCCTTGACGAAGGATTTCTGCGCCAGCCTGTAGGCTTCCTTGATGCCCGCCTCGCCTGCCGTCGAGCCGCCGGATGTCAGGTTGTCGATGGCAGCGAGGATCTTGTCCTTTTCCGAAGCCTTGGTGGGCTCCAGCACGGTACCGGCATCGCCCGCATAGGTGACGATCGAGACGGTATCGTCGGGTCTCAGCTTGTTGACCAGCAGCCGAAAGGCCGACTGCAGGAGCGGCAGCTTGTCCTGCTCGTTCATCGAGCCCGACACATCGATCAGAAAGACCAGATTGGCCTTGGGCTGCTCGGCCGGCTTCACGTCGAAACCCTTGATGGCGACATGCATCAGCCTGGTGTGCTCGTTCCACGGAGTCGGCATGACGCTGACGGTCGAGTTGAACGGCGTCGAGGCGGAGTCCGGGCCTTTCCAGTCATAGGGGAAGTAGTTGACCATCTCCTCGACGCGCACCGTATCGGCCTGCGGGATAAAACCTTCCTTCAGCGAGCGCCGGACGAAGGAATAGGAAGCGGTGTCGACATCGATAGAGAACGTCGAGACCGGGTCTTCGAGTGCGGCATGCACCGGATTGGTCTTGAAATCCTCGACCCGGTCACGGTTTTCCTCTCGCGGCAGCATCTGGTCGGCCGGCGCAGCGGCAGGCTGCTGTGCCATCAGCTTGGACTCGGCAACCGTGCCAGGCATGCGTCCGACCCGCGCGCCACCATCGACTGCCGGAGCCACGGAGTTTGCACCGCCATCCAGCGCAAACTCGCCGCTCTGCGCCGGTTCGGGTGCATTGCGGGTGAGCACATCCTGCTGCGTCAACCCGCCGACCGCGGTCGATTCCGCTTTCGGCGGCGATGTCGGCGCCACAAGCGCCTCGCCGGCGTCGCGGCTTTCGCTGTCGGCGTCCGCCTTCTTCTGCTTATCTGCTTCGGCAACAACCGGCGGTTTGACGGTCGCCGGCTTGTCAGCCAGCGTTTCGGTGATCTTATCGTCGCCGCCGAATTCGGGCCCGCCGAATTTGGATTCCCCAAGCATATAGATGGTGGCGTATCCGGCGATCGGCAGGGCAACGAGCCCGGCAATGGCCGGCGTGGCGAAGAGTTTCTTTTGCATGATTTCGCTCCAGAGCCTTTGTGCTCGCTCTGTGAGACGAAGCCCGCCTGCCGATCCTTGGGCGGCCGGTAAAGTTTTTTCTTCCATGTCATAGGCGCGCAGCGCGGCCTGGAGGGCACGCGCCTTTGCATCCGCGTCAGGCGCCGGTGCTGCGATATCGCGCAGCCTGTTCAGTTGCTTGTCGTCGACCATGGTCACACTTCCCCGGCTGAACGCATCAGCGTCTTCAACCGTTTCTTCGCCTCATGGATGTGCCAGGAAACCGTCGTCTCCGAGATCGCCATCGCCTCGGCGGCGGCTGCGTGGCTCAGCCCTTCGCCATAGACCAGCAGCACCGCGTCGCGCTGCTTGTCCGGCAGCTTGCGCACCGCTGCCCAGAGCGCCTCGACCGGGTCTTCCGCCTCGGACGAGGTTTCCCCCGAAATCAGCGCATAGGCGCCATAGGCCTCGGTCTTGGCCGTATCGCGGGCGGTCTTGCGCATCATGTCGCGCGCCGCATTCAGCGTCATGGTGTAGAGCCACGTCGTGAAGGCGCCGCTGCCGTGATAGTCGCGGATCGCCCGGCCGAGCCGAACGCACACTTCCTGGGCGATATCCTCGGCGTCGGCCTTTTTCCCGCACCAGCGATAGGCGGCGCGATAGACGAAACCGTAGTGCCTTTCGAGCAACTTGCCGAAAGCACCCCTGTCTCCGCCCTTCGCCCGCCCGATCAGTTCGGCGTCGGAGGCTTCGCTTTCGTCCAGCATCATCGCCATCATTTGCCTGTTGGACGAAGGCTAATGGCGATTCCTTGGGTGATGGGAAGAATTTTTTGGCGGGCAGTCACGTCGTAATGGTTGGCGCGCCTTGGCCGAGCGTCTCCGCAAACAGCATCGTCAGCCGCTCCCAGTGGCGTTCGGCGCCGGCTGCATCGAAGGCACTATGTGGAGCCGCCACGTTCACAAATGCGTATCGGGGTTGCTTTACGCTGGCTTTGTGCACAATTTCGCCGACTGCCTGCCATGCTATGGCGGCCTGAAGTGAACGGCGCGCTTCAATTTGCCAAGGGACGGAGCTCATATGTGGCTGACGGCATTCCTTGCTTTTTTCGCGGGTGTTTTTGGCGCCAATGGCGTCCCACATTTCGTGAGTGGGATAACCAAGGGTTCCTACCCGTGCGTCTTCGGTAACTCCGCCGTGCCCAATCTGATAGCCGGCTGGGCGAGCTTCGTGGTGGCCCTCTTCGCGTACGGGGCCAACTTCGCACAGTATCCCATCGTCTCGTTGGTCTCTGGTGCCATCGGGGTGCTGCTGATGGGTCTCTTTCACGCGGCGGGGCTGGCTTTCGGCCAAAAATCCTGAGATCGGAACGGTCGACGTCTTTGCGTGCAGCGGGGTCTTGTCTGGCTAGCGCGCGAATGCTGCCATGTGAAAGGCCTGAACCTCGGCCGGATAGCGATAATCGATGCCGTAAGGACAGGCGTTGCGATCAAGGCAGCCGCCGGTCCGGCAAGGTCCGCCGTTTTGCCCACGCACATGCGCCAGACAGGTTTCATGCACAAAACCATCCGCAGAATAAGCCGCGACCGGACAGGATTTCAGGCAAGGTTTTTCCAAACATGTGTCGCAAAGGTGAATCACGTCGCGACGTTCGTGGAGCGCAATCTCGTTCTCGAACAACAGCGCGCCGCGATAGGCATGCCAGAGCCCGTATTGCGGATGCATGAGGATGCCGAGCGGCGACGGCTTCAGCCCCTCCGCCTGCATCGCCCATTGCTGGAACGGCAGATAAGGCCTGTCGGACGGTGACACCGCGCGTGCCCCGAATTTTTCGGCCACAGCGCCGATCACTCCGCGCGACCATCTGTCGAGCGAATCGTCGATCGGCTGTGACTGTTTCTCCAACCAGCGCAGGAAGTGCGGCCAAGGTGCGGCGCCTGCCTGCCCCACCAGCAGGACGGATCTGGCGGCGGCGCCGGAGAGACCGGAAGGTGTCCCCTCACCGCCCGCAAAATTGAAGCCGCCGCGCGGGATGAGGCCGTGGGCGGAAAGCGCGGCCGCGATGGTTTCGACCATGCCGCGCTCGAGAATCATCCCTTCTTGTCCGGGTCGGAGAAGGCGCTCCGCCAGACTTCCTTGTGGATGATGTTGGCGACTTTAGCCCCGCCTGATTCGGGCTCCTTTCAGGTGAAGGCGTCGGCCATCGACGCCTTCTTCCTGGCGATGAAGTCCTTCAGCCCGTCGTCGATGCCCTGGTCGAGATAAGGCGCCTCGTAGCTCTCCAGCCAGCGGCGGGCGAGCTCGTTGGCGCGCTGCGGCGCGGTTTTTTCGCCTTCGGCCAGCCACTGCTCGTAGGAATTGTTATCGGCGATGTTGGAGCGGTAGAACGCGGTCTGGAAATTGGCCTGGGTGTGATCGCAGCCGAGGTAATGGCTGCCCGGACCCACCTGGCGGATGGCATCCATCGCCTGACCGTTTTCCGACAGGTCGACACCCTCGGAGAACTTCTGCGTCATGCCGAGTTGGTCGATATCCATCATGAACTTTTCGTAGCAGGAGGCGAGCCCGCCCTCGAGCCAGCCGGCCGAATGCAGCACGAAATTGGTGCCGGCGAGGATCGTCGAATTCAGCGTGTTGGCGCTCTCATAGGCCGCCTGCGCATCGGGGATTTTCGAAGCACAAAGCGAGCCGCCGGTGCGGAACGGCAGCCCGAGCCTGCGAGCAAGCTGGGCGGCGCCATAGGAGACCAGCGACGGCTCCGGCGTGCCGAAGGTCGGCGCGCCCGACTGCATTGAGATCGACGAGGCGAAGGTGCCGAACAGTACCGGCGCACCCGGCCGGATCAGCTGTGTGAACGACGCCCCGGCCAGAACCTCGGCCAAAACCTGGGTCAGTGTGCCGGCGACCGTCACCGGGCTCATCGCCCCGGCAAGGATGAACGGCGTGACGATGCACGCCTGGTTATGGCGCGAGTAAACTTTCAGCGCTCCCAGCATGGTCTCGTCGAAGACCATCGGCGAGTTGGCGTTGATCAGGCTGGTCAACACCGTGTTGTTCTCGACGAAATCGTCACCAAACACGATCTTGGCCATCGCCACCGTATCTTCGGCGCGCTCGGGCGCGGTCACCGAGCCCATGAACGGCTTGTCCGAATATTTGATATGGCTGTAGACCATGTCGAGATGGCGCTTGTTGACCGGCACGTCGACCGGCTCGCAAACCGTGCCGCCCGAATGGTGGATCGATGGCGCCATATAGGCAAGTTTTACGAAATTCCGGAAATCCTCGATCGTCGCGTAGCGCCTGACGCCGTCGAGATCGCGCACGAAGGGCGGTCCATAGACCGGCGCGAACACGGTCGCGTTGCCGCCGATCTGCACCGAGCGCTCGCCGTTGCGGGCGTGCTGGGTATAGACGGACGGAGCGGTCTTCAACAGCGAGCGGCAGAGGCCCTTGGGGAAATGCACCCGCTCGCCCTTGACGTCGGCGCCCGCCTCTTTCCAAAGCTGCAGTGCCTCGGCGTCGTCGCGGAAGATGATGCCGATCTCTTCCAGCACCGTGTCGGTGTTCTTTTCGATCAGCGCCAGGCCTTCCTCGTCCAGCACTTCATAGACGTTGATCTTGCGCTTGATATAGGTGAGCTGTGTACCGGGGCCGCCGCCCGAACGTGCAGCCCGGCGCGCTGCGGCGCCACCGCTGGCAGCGCGCCCGCGCCGTGCGTTTGACGCTTCCTGATCGACCGGCGCGTTCTCACTCATAATCGTTCTTCCCTGGCTTTCGTTCTGGCCTGATTTGCTTTGGCCGGGCTCTTGTTCCGGCCTGAAATCCATTTGCAGCCGCATATTGCGGTCTCTGGCCGGATCGTAGCCATGCACCTTATTCGAAACGGCCCGCCAGCGCCAACGCCTGTCGCAAAATCGACAAGAATTCCAAGAGATTTACGGTCGCTTTCGTTTTGCGGGAAGTCGCAAATCAGCTATGGACAACCGGCCCGCGCGGGTTAGGTAATGGCGCGATATTTTTAAGCTGCCGCGATAGTTGTAGCCGGCAAGGAGCCTGAGAAAAAATGGCCGACGACGAGATCATCCTTTCGGAACTCTCCGACGACGAGTTGGTGCAGCAGATGCACGACGACCTTTATGATGGGTTGAAGGAAGAAATCGAGGAAGGCACCAACATCCTTCTCGAGCGCGGCTGGGCGCCTTACAAGGTGCTGACCGAGGCTCTGGTCGAAGGCATGCGCATCGTCGGCGAGGATTTTCGCGACGGCATTCTGTTCGTTCCGGAAGTGCTGCTGTCGGCCAACGCGATGAAGGCCGGCATGTTCATCCTGCGTCCGTTGCTTGTCGCCACCGGCGCGCCGAAGCAGGGCAAGATGGTGATCGGCACCGTTAAGGGCGACATCCACGACATCGGCAAGAACCTCGTCGGCATGATGATGGAAGGCGCCGGCTTCGATGTCATCGACCTCGGCATCAACAATGCGGTCGAAAAATATCTCGATGCCATCGAAAAGCATCAGCCCGACATCATCGGCATGTCGGCCCTGCTGACGACGACCATGCCTTACATGAAGGTCGTCATCGATACGATGAAGGAAAAAGGCATTCGCGATGATTATGTCGTGCTGGTCGGCGGCGCGCCGCTCAACGAGGAATTCGGCAAAGCCGTCGGCGCCGACGCCTATTGCCGCGACGCCGCGGTGGCGGTCGAGACCGCCAAGGACTTCATGAAGCGCAAGCACAACGTCCGCGCTTCGGCCTGAGTCAATAAATTCGGCACCGACGAGAAAAGCCGCGCCTTGCAGTGCGGCTTTTTTATTCCCAAATGTTTGAAATCGTGCAGATCAGGGTTTCTTGACGGTATCGTCAACCGCCTTCGCAGTGGATTTGATATCCTTACCGACGCCGCGCACCGTGTTGGCGCAGGCCGAAACAGCCAGGGCGCAGGCGAGAATAGCGATTGGCGCAACGCGGAACAATTTCATGATTGGTGTCTCCCTCAGAATATAAATTCGCTGGACAGCAACGAAGATGGATTAGACTGGTTCCATGACTACCGCGCGAAAACAACAATCCGATCAAGGCGACAGGCTGCTCGTCATCGCCTGCGGGATGATTGCGCGCGAAGTTCTGGCGGTCAAGGAGCAGCTCGGGCTCGACCATCTCGACCTGACCTGCCTCCCGGCGGAGTTCCATTTCTATCCGGACCGCATTGCGCCGGCCATGGACAAGGCAATCGCCAAGGCCAGGGCTGACGGCTACAAACACATCTTCGTCGGCTATGCCGATTGCGGCACGGGTGGCCTGCTCGACCGGATCTGCGAGAAGCATGGCGTCGAGCGCATGGCCGGGCCGCATTGCTTTGCCTTCTACCAAGGCATGGATGCCTATGCGAAGGTTGCCGATGACGACATGATGTCGTTCTACATGACCGATTTCCTCTGCCGGCAATTCGATGCCTTCTTCATGAAGCCGCTCGGCCTCGACAAGCACCCGGAGCTGATCAAGGACTATTTCGGCAATTACGAGAAGCTGATCTACATCGCCCAGACCGACGACCCGGAACTCGACAAGGTCGCCGAAAAGGCGGCGAAAATGCTCGGCCTCGCCTATGAGCGCCGCTCGACCGGCTACGGCGACCTGACGAAGGAACTGGCTGGGGCCTCAGCCCTGGCCTGACACTTTAGGCACCGTTTTCTTCAGCTTCGAGCCCAGCGAGCACATCGGCAAAGCTCGTCTTGCAGACGAAATCCAGCCGGTCCCTCGCCCGGGACGCATCGTAGACCCGGTTGATCGACGAAAACATCGTCCAGCCTTTCTTCAAGTAGAGTGCCGGATAATCCGGAAAATAGCGCGCGACGATCGACGGTGCGTCGGCGATCAATGCCGCGCAATCGTCGGGCTGGAAAGGTGTCGGTGCCGAGATGATGAAGGTGTCGAAGCCCAATTGCGGCGCTTTCTCCAAGGCAGCGATGTGGGCGTCGGCAGCATCCTCCACCGTCAGCCGGCGAAACAACAGCTCATTGGCCTTGGTGTTGGCGTCCGACTGTTCGATCACATGCGCCATATCGTCTGCTTCGGGAAAGAAGCGGGCGGTGCGCAGTACGATCACCGGCAGGCCGAACTGGATATGGTAGAGCCGACAAAGATGTTCCGCCGCAAGCTTTGTCACGCCGTAGATGTTGCGCGGTTCAGGCGACATGTCTTCCGTTAGCCAAGCCGCCCTGCCGGGCAAGCCGGCGCGGATGGCCTGGGTAATCATCAGCGATGTCGTCGACGTGAAGATGAAGCGCTGAACGCCGAAAGTTGCCGCCGCATCGAGCAGGTTGAGCGTGCCGCGCACATTCGTCTCGACGAAATTCTCGTTGCGATGATGTTCGATGTCAGGCTTGTGCAGCGCGCCACTATGGATGATGGCCTCGATGCGGTTCTCCTCGACCGCCCTCATGACCAGGTCGCGATCGGCGACTGAGCCGACGATTCGCGTTTCCGAGGATGGGACGGGATCGAGGCCAGTGACGTCATGGCCGAGAGTCCGCAGGCGTGGCGCCAAGGCCCTGCCCAGCCAACCCGACGATCCCGTCAGCAAGATCCGCATTCTTTCCACCTCGTTTCTGCTGTCGATGCTCAAGCAAGGATGACAGAGCGCGGCGAAACATTAAGGTATGCGCCAGACAAGAAAACAGGCTGCTCCAGTCATCAAAAGGGAAACGCCACCAATGATCGCTCGCCTTATGTTTGCCGTAGCAGCTGTCCTCTGCTTGACGTTGCCCGCGTTCGCCGATGGCGAAGTGCAGAAGCTGATCACCGCTGCCGACAAGGCGCGCCTCGACAAATATGGCGAGACGCGCAAGGCAGCGCTTGACGAGGCGAAGGCCGGCGATCCCGCCGAGGTCAAGCAGCTCGACGCCTTGCTGGCAAAGCCGCTGGTTTCCTTCTCCGACAAGGACCTGACCGGCAATTGGCAATGCCGCACCATCAAGGCCGGCGGATTGAGCCCGCTCGTCATCTATGGCTGGTTCAAATGCAAGGTGAGCGACGACGGTTCCGGCTGGAGACTGGAAAAGATCACCGGTTCGCAGCGCACCAAGGGCCGCTTCTTCGACGATGGCGAGAAACGCGCGATCTATCTAGGTTCCTTCTACGTCAACGACGATCCGGCAAAGCCCTACGGCAGCGGCCCGGAAAGCGATCAGGTCGGCTATGCCTTCCGCCACAGCGCCAGCGAATGGCGCATCGAGTTCCCGGCGCCCCACTACGAATCGAAGCTCGACATCCTCGAATTCAAGCGCTGAGCCCGCCCCCGATCACCAAGGGTTAACCCGGTCAACCTAGCATTCGCGCACAAAGAACAGCTCTTTGCGGGGGTCGCGAAGCATGGCACGGTCGAAAACAAACCAACGGCCGATCGTCGTCGTCACCGAAGGCGGCCCGCATATCTGGGCGATCGTCAACGCCATCGCCGACCACCTCGCGCCTGTCAGCGTCATCCTCGAAACCCCTGAATCCAAAAGGCAATTGCTTCTCGGGCGGGCGCGGCGGCAAGGCTGGACCTCGGCCATCGGTCAACTCGGCACGATGATGCTGACCCGGCTCGGCAAGCGCTTCTTCGCCGGCCACGCAGCACGGCTCGCCGCCGAGCAAAAGCTGCAAACCGAACCGAAGCCTGGGCAAAAGATCGTCCAGGTCTCGTCGGCCAACGCGCCGGAGTGCCTGCAGGCGATCGAGAAAATCCAGCCGGGTGTCGTGCTGCTCGCCGGCTGCCGCTTGCTGTCGCGGCAGACGCTGGCGAAAATCCCTTGCCCGGTCCTCAACTACCATGCCGGCATCGCCCCGAAATATCGTGGCATGAACGGCGGCTATTGGGCGCTGGCTTCAGGCGATGCGGAAAACTTCGGCACCACCGTGCATCTGGTCGACGCCGGCGTCGACACTGGCGGGGTGTTGCGGCAGGCACGCGGCAAACCCCAACCTAGCGACACTATTTCAAGCTACGCGTTGCGGCAGGCGGCATTCTCGCGCGACATCTGCGTCGAGGCGGTCAGGGATGCGCTGGCCGGCAAGCTCGGCACGGTCGATCCCGGTCTGCCTTCGAGACAATGGTATCATCCGACGGTCTGGTTCTATCTCTGGACCGGGATAAGAAACGGCGTCTGGTGACACGCGCGCCGATTTACCCGACAGCCACCCGCCGCTAACATTGCATCATGAGCGACATCGACCACCGCACCATCATTGCCGGTCTTTCGGTTGAGGAACGTCGCGACCTCACCGCCCGGGTCGACGGGCCAGGCATTGTCCGGCTGGCCGTCCATGGCGGGCTGGTTGTCGTGCTGGGCGCACTGATCGCCGCCCGCATCCCGTTCTGGCCGCTTCTCGTCTTGCCGCAGGGGATCCTGATCGTCTTCTTCTTCACGCTGTTGCACGAGACCATCCATGAAACGGCGTTCAGAACGGCGTGGCTCAATCGCGCTGTTGCCGCCGTGGCCGGCTTCTTGATCCTGCTGCCGCCCGCATGGTTCCGCTATTTCCATTTCGCCCATCACCGCCACACCCACGACCCGGACAACGACCCCGAACTGATGGCGCCGAAGCCGGAGACCATCAGCCAATATCTGCGCTATCTGTCCGGCGGCCCCTATTGGATAGGCATGGCTCGTGTGATCGCAACCAATGCGGCGGGCCGCAACCGCGACGGCTTTGTGCCGGAAAAGGGCCGCGGCAAGGTGGTTATTGAAGCGCGGCTGTTCCTGATCGGCTATGCGGTGTTGCTGGCCGCATCGCTCGCCGCACAGTCGGCGCTGCTGTTGTGGGTCTGGATCGTGCCGGTGCTGGTCGCACAGCCGTTTTTGCGGGCCTACCTGCTGGCCGAGCACGCATTGTGCCCGCATGTCGCCAACATGCTCGAGAACACCCGCACCACCTTCACCACAAGGCTGGTGCGCTTCGTGGCTTGGAACATGCCGTACCATTCCGAGCACCATTCCTATCCGGCCGTTCCCTTCCATCGCCTGCCGCGCTTCCATGAGATCATCGCGGAGCATTTACGCACGACCGAACGAGGTTACGTGCGCTTCCACAGGAAACTGGTCGGCAGCTTCGATGGCCGCGCCGGCTGACCAGTGCTGGAAGAGACTCCGCTTTCAGCCGCAGCCGTCGATTGCGTCGCTTTTGAAGGCCCCCGCGTCGTCCCATAACAAGCAGCCCAACAGCGCTTCCGGCAATGCTCGAAACCACTGCATCGGCCCAAAGGATCGGAATCGATCTTCGGAGGGCACGATGCAGCGGAGTTAGGTGGTAGAGCATCGTTTGTGCGTTCGATTGGACGCGCGGCGCTCTCCAGGAGCAGGAATTCATGGCCGATCTGATCGTCGTCTACTGGCGCGACATCCCCGCCCAGGTCATCATCAAGAAGGGCCGGCAGAACGCCAAGCGCGAACTGCCGCTGCGCTTCACCGAGGCGATCGACATGTGCGCCATGCGCACCGGCGCCGGCGGCACCGACGACTATCTTGCCGAATGGCGCAAGGCAGAGCCCGTCCCAGTCAGTGACGATCTTGAAGTCGAGGCCGAGAAGGCTCTTCAGGAGCTCGATGCGAAATACGACCGTGAGCGGCTGGTCGCTCTGGTCAAGGCGGGCGGCAAAGAAAATGTCTGATCCCCAATCAATGCCGGCGACGACGGCTCAAGGCGGCGTGACCCAGGCGACAATCGTCAAGAAGGCGGCGCCGAAATCCGACTACAAGCCGGCTGACGTGTCGCCGCAGCGGCGCGTGCAGCGCTCGTTTGCGGTGCGGCTTTGGTCGGTGCGGCATTCGCGGCTGCTCGAGTGGTTCTACGCCAAATTCGCCGACATGTTCCTGACTCTCCACCCGCTATGGAAAGGCATCGGCTACAGCCGTGTCGAAGGGCCGGTGAAATTCGTCGAGAAGCGCGTCAAGGGCTTCATGTTCGACTGCCGCATGTGCGGTCAGTGCATTCTTTCCTCGACCGGCATGTCGTGCCCGATGAACTGCCCTAAGCAATTGCGCAACGGCCCTTGCGGCGGTGTGCGCGCCAACGGCAATTGCGAGGTCGAGCCTGATATGCCTTGCGTCTGGGTCAAGGCCTGGGAAGGCTCGCAGAACATGGTGCATGGCGACAAGATTTTGGACGTGCAGAAGCCGGTGGATCAGTCCTTGCGCGAAACCTCCGCCTGGCTGCGGGTGACCGCGCAGGCCGCGGCCGCCCGCAATGCGGCCCAGAATACTACGAACACCGGAGCGTCGGCATGATCGGCCGTCAGCCAGACGAGAATCCGGCCGGCATCCATTTGCCGCTCGATCCCCTGCCCGGTCACACCTCGCGCGGCCGGCTTGAGCGGGTCCTGCGGCGCGGCGAGTTCGCAGTGACGACCGAGCTCAATCCGCCCGACAGCGCCGATCCGGAAGACGTCTACAACCGCGCCAGGATTTTCGACGGCTGGGTCGACGCGATCAATGCCGTCGACGCTTCCGGGGCCAACTGCCACATGTCGTCGGTCGGTATTTGCGCGCTGCTGACCCGCATGGGTTATGCCCCGATCATGCAAATCGCCTGCCGCGACCGGAACCGCATCGCCATCCAGGGCGACGTGCTGGGGGGTGCCGCGATGGGTGTTGCCAACATGCTGTGCCTGACTGGCGACGGCGTGCAGGCCGGCGACCAGCCCGGCGCCAAGCCGGTGTTCGATCTCGACTGCATGTCGCTGCTCGAAACCTGCCGCATCATGCGCGATAACGGCAAATTCCTGTCCGGCCGCAAACTCACCACGCCGCCGCAGCTTTTCCTTGGCGCGGCCATCAACCCGTTCGCGCCGCCGATCGATTTCCGGCCGTATCGGCTGGGCAAGAAGATCGCCGCCGGCGCGCAGTTCGTGCAGAGCCAGTACTGCTTCGACGTACCGATGTTCCGCACCTACATGCAGAAGGTCCGCGACCTCGGTTATACCGAGAAATGCTTCATCCTGTGCGGAGTCGGGCCGCTGGCCTCGGCCAAGACGGCCAGATGGGTCCGCTCCAACGTGCCGGGCATTCACATTCCCGATCAGATCGTCAAGCGCCTGGAAGGCGCTCAGGATCAGAAGAAGGAAGGCAAGCAGCTCTGCATCGACATCATCAATGAGGTGAAGGAAATTCCAGGTGTGTCCGGCGTCCATGTGATGGCCTATCGCCAGGAAGAGTATGTCGCCGAGATCGTCGACGAGTCCGGCGTGCTGAAGGGCCGCCGGCCGTGGAAGCGCGAAATCCGCCGCGACGACCAGCTCGTTGCCGACCGGCTCGACCACATACTGCATGACGACCTCACCGAAACCCAGGTCGACATGGTCAAGACCGCGCATTGACAGCGCGAATCGTCAGCATTCGCTTGATCAGAAACAGATAACGATATAAAGAACTCTTTATATCACGATGGAGAGATTTCATGACCCGGACCATCGTCGCCTCGGCGACACGAGAAATCATCATCGGCTTCGATCAGCCCTTCTGCGTGATCGGCGAGCGCATCAACCCGACCGGCCGCAAAAAGCTGGCCGCCGAAATGATCGCGGGCAATTTTGAGACCGTCATCAGGGATGCGCTGGAACAGGCCGCCTGCGGCGCAACCATGCTCGACGTCAATGCCGGCGTCACCTCGGTCAACCCGAACGAGACCGAACCCGGCCTGCTGGTGCAGACCCTGGAGATCGTGCAGGGCCTGGTCGACCTGCCGCTGTCGATCGACTCCTCGGTGACCGCGGCGATCGAAGCGGCGCTGAAAGTCGCCAAGGGCCGACCGCTGGTCAACTCCGTCACTGGTGAGGAGGAAAAGCTCGAGGCCATCCTGCCTCTGGTCAAGAAATACAACGTTCCGGTCGTCGCCATTTCCAACGACGAGACCGGTATTTCGATGGACCCCGACGTGCGCTTTGCCGTCGCCAAGAAGATCGTTCAGCGCTGCGCAGACTTCGGTATTCCGGCGCATGACGTGGTCGTCGACCCGCTGGTCATGCCGATCGGCGCGTTGGGCGATGCCGGCCGCCAGGTGTTTGCACTGCTACGCCGCCTGCGCGAGGAGCTCAAGGTCAACACCACCTGCGGCCTCTCTAACATCTCGTTCGGCCTGCCGCACCGTCATGGCATCAACGCCGCCTTCATTCCGATGGTGATCGGCGCCGGCATGACCTCGGCGATCATGAACCCGGTGCGGCCGCAGGAAATGGAAGCGGTGCGTGGCGCCAATGTGCTGAACGGCACCGATGAGAACTGCACCAACTGGATCAGGACCTACAAGGATTACAAGCCTGCCGAAGGCGGCCAGGCCGTTGCCGCCCGGACGCAGGTCAACGCGCCGGGCGATGGCAATGGCAATGGCGGACGCAGGCGCGGCGGCCGCGAAGCGCGGATGGCCCGGGGTTGAGCCATGGCTTGGCCGACACGATATGGGGCTTAGGACTGGGGAGGAACCGAAACACTGCGGCATCGCTGCCGCGGCCAAGACCTGAGCAGCGTAGAAAGTAAAGTCTGGAACGTATGAACTCTCCCGTCAACATCACCGATCCGCTCGTGCTGTTCATGCCGTCTGGCAAGCGGGGGCGGTTTCCGGTCGGCACGCCGGTGCTGGATGCCGCGCGCCAGCTCGGTGTCTATGTCGAGAGCGTGTGCGGCGGGCGTGCCACTTGTGGGCGTTGCCAGATTGAGGTGCAGGAAGGCAATTTCGCCAAGCACAAGATCGTTTCCTCCAACGACCACATCTCGCCCAAGGGCGCAAAGGAAGAGCGCTACGAGCGCGTTCGTGGGCTGCCCGAACGCCGCCGCCTGTCCTGCTCGGCGCAGATTCTCGGCGATCTCGTCGTCGACGTGCCGCAGGACACCGTCATCAACGCGCAAACCATCCGCAAAGACGCCGACACCAGGGTCATCGCCCGCGATGCGGCAATCCGCATGTGCTATGTCGAGATCGAAGAACCCGACATGCACAAGCCGCTCGGCGACCTCGACCGCCTGAAAATCGCGCTGATGAAGGACTGGGGCCTCAAGAGCCTCGATTTCGATTTCCATCTGTTGCCGCAGGTGCAAGGCATTTTGCGCAAAGGCAACTGGGCAGCGACCGCCGCCATCCACAAGGACACCGACAGCGAGACCGCACGGGTCATCGCCTTGTGGCCAGGCCTCAAGAACGAGGCGTACGGGCTTGCCTGCGATATCGGCTCGACCACGATCGCCATGCATCTGGTGTCGTTGCTATCGGGCCGCGTCGCCGCCTCGTCGGGTACATCCAATCCGCAGATCCGCTTCGGCGAGGATCTGATGAGCCGCGTCTCTTACGTGATGATGAACCCGGACGGCCGCGAAGGCATGACAGTCGCCGTGCGCGAGGCCATTTCGGGCCTCGTCGACAAGGTCTGCGCCGAAGGCAGCGTCCAGCGCAACGACATACTGGATTCCATTTTCGTCGGTAATCCGATCATGCACCATCTGTTCCTCGGCATCGATCCGACCGAGCTCGGCGGCGCTCCCTTCGCGCTAGCGATCTCCGGCGCCGTCCACATCAAGGCATCGGATATCGGCCTGAAGCTCAACCAGGGCGCCAGGCTTTATATGCTGCCTTGCATTGCCGGCCATGTCGGCGCCGATGCGGCGGCGGTGACGCTGTCGGAGGGGCCGCACCGCCAGGACGAAATGATGCTGATCGTCGATGTCGGCACTAATGCCGAGATCGTGCTCGGCAATCGCCAGCGGGTCGTGGCGGCATCCTCGCCGACCGGCCCGGCCTTTGAGGGCGCGGAAATCTCCGGCGGCCAGCGCGCCGCACCGGGTGCCATCGAGCGCGTCCGTATCGATCCCGAAACGCTGGAGCCCAAATATCGCGTCATCGGCTCGGAACTCTGGTCCGACGAGCCGGGCTTCCTCGACAGCGTGCAGGCGACCGGCGTCACCGGCATCTGCGGCTCCGGCATCATCGAGGTAGTCGCCGAGATGTATCTCGCCGGCGTCATCTCCGAGGACGGTGTCGTCGACGGATCGCTGAGCGCCCGCTCGCCGCGCGTCGTCGCCAACGGCCGCACCTTCTCCTATGTGCTGAAGGAAGGCGGGCCCAAGATCACCATCACCCAGACCGACGTGCGCGCTATCCAGCTTGCCAAGGCCGCCCTTTATGCCGGCACCAAGCTTTTGATGGAAAAGCAGCACACTGATCATGTCGACCGCATCCACTTCGCCGGTGCATTCGGCTCGTTCATCGACCCGAAATACGCAATGGTGCTGGGCCTGATCCCGGATTGCGACCTCGACAAGGTCTCGGCCGTTGGCAATGCGGCCGGCGCCGGTGCCCGCATGGCGCTGTTGAACCGCGGCTATCGCCGCGAGATCGAGGAAACCGTCAGCAGGATCGAGAAGATTGAGACGGCCCTGGAGCCGAAATTCCAGGAGCATTTCGTCTACGCCATGGCGCTGCCGAACAAGATCGACCCGTTCCCCAAGCTTTCGGCGGCGGTCAAACTGCCGCCGCGCAAGACGGTGAGCGAAGACGGCATTGCCGGCGACGCCGCCCCGCGGCGGCGTTCGCGCGAAGGCCACGCCGCGCGGCGCGGGCGGGGATGACTCGCCCCCGCTAGGCCTGTCATACCTTCCATTTTCATTTGTATGCAAATGTTTCCAGATCGCGCCGATCTGGAAACGAAATCGCGTTTTCGTGAAATCCGCCAGATACATAGGCGGTGCATTTAACCGGCATCGAACGGCAGGCAGAACCAGTTTCCGGCCACCGCAACGCTCCAAAGGAGATCAAGATGTCGATGTTCGAAAGCCTCGGCCGCTATGGTGCGGCCTTCAAGAAAGCACGCGAAGCGCGCAAGTCACTGCGCATCCTGAACAGCCTGCCGCCTGAGATCCAGAAGGACATTGGCTGGCCGGTGTCGCCGCGATCGAGCAAAAAGCAGCTTTCGGTCGGCTGGGGCATGCAGCGCGGATGAAATTCACCGACAAATGCAAGCTGCTCGGTATTCGCCGGGGCCGCAATGCGGCTCCGGCTGCACCCAGCAATTGGCTGCGCGCCGCATTACTGCCCCGGCGTTGAGCTGCGCCGCTGGGCCAGGGACTCCATAGGCCGGACACTTTGTCGCCGGCCGGGATCAAACCACCGTGTTGAGATCGCATAAATCTTGACTTTTTTGGTGGCGACACAATCTTCGAAATAGTCGGGGGTTCTCTTAGTCGGCTCAGCCGAAGTCCGTGTATCTGTATGCCCAGCCTCAAAAGCCACGTCGTGTCGTTCGTCCTCAGGTACAGCCGCAAGAAGGCGTTTTCCAGCCCGGAGAACCTGCAGCGCTGGATCGCCTATGCGCGCAAGACTGAAAACCATCAGCCGCCTGCGTCGCTGCAGTCGCGCCTGGAGATCACAACCCGCACGATCAGCGGCTTCCCCGTCTACGAGATCGCGCCCAAGGCTGGCGAGCGGAGGCGGATTCTCTACCTGCACGGCGGCGCTTACGTCTTTGAAATCACACCCTATCATTGGCGGCTGATCGCGGACATGGCCGACCGTCTCGGGTTCGGCATCACTGTGCCGATCTATCCCATTGCTCCCGAACACGATTTCCACGCCATGTTCGGCATGGTCGGCGCCGTCTACCGCCAGATGTTCGGCGAAACCGGGGCGAATGACATCATCTTCATGGGCGATTCCGCCGGCGGAAACATGGCCGTCGTGCTGACCATGATGGCTGCGCAAGACGGCCTGCCCTTGCCATCACGCCACGTGCTGATTTCGCCCGGCCTCGACGTGTCGCTCGCCAACCCAGAAATGTATGAGGCTGAACGCAACGATCCGTGGCTGGGCATTGCTGGCGGCCGCGAGGCGATCCGGCTTTACAGCGCCGGTATAGATCCCACCGACTGGCGCATCAGCCCGGTTTACGGCGACCTGTCGGTGCTGCCCAAAACGTTGCTGCTGACCGGTTCACGCGATCTGCTCACCCCCGACAATCTGATCTTCGCTGAAAAGGCACGCGCGGCCGGCGTCGAAATTGAGGTCGTCCACGAGCAAGGCATGTTCCATGTCTGGCCGTTGATCGACATGCCGGAGGCGCGACGCGCGCGGGACAGTATAGTGGCCTTCTTGACCAACGAAACTGACAGTTATCATGCCACGGCAGGCGTGTTGTCGCTGCAGAGGACAGACCGCGACGGAACCCCTCGCGATCTGGTTGCGCCGCTCAGGTCGTAGTTTGGGTCAGAACTTCCCAGTTTCCCTGAACATCTCAAACGTCGCGCGGATATGGTCGGCGACTGCCTTCACCGGCGCGCTGGCGTCTGGCGTCACCACCATGGCGAGATTGTAGGTGCCGATGTCAGGCATACCGTCCTTCGGGCACAACTCGACCATGTCACTGCCGAGGAACGATTTCGGCAGCGGCGCGACTGCAAGATCCGCCATGATCGCGGCGCGCTGGCCGGCCGTGTGTGCGCTCATATAGGCGATGCGGTAGTTGCGGCCCTCGCGGCCAAGCGCCTCCAATGCCCCTGCCCGCCAGGCACAGCCCTCTTCCCACAATGAGACCGGCAGCGGCTCGCGCAGATGCGCGCAACCGCCCTTGGCACCGGCCCAGACGATCGGCTCTGTGAGCAGCACTTCGGCGCCGATCGCGCTGGTCTTGTAGGAGTTGGTGAGCAGCGTGATGTCGAGCGCCCGGTCGTCCATGCGCCGGCGCAAATTGACGCTCTGGTCGATGGTGACGTCGACTGCGATCGATGGATGCGATTGTGCGAACCGCTTCAGCACATGCGGCAGCACACGTTCGCCGTAATCGTCCGGCGAGCCGAGCCGCACCACCCCGACAATGTCTGGAATGATGAACTTCGACACCACCTCGCGATTGATCGACAGCAGCCGGCGCGCATAGCCGAGCAGCATCTCGCCATCGGTGGTCAGCGTCACCGAACGGGCGTCGCGCGCGAACACCGAGCGGCCGAGAATGTCCTCCAGCTTCTTGATCTGCATGGAGACGGCCGACGGCGTGCGGAAGACCGCATTGGCCGCAGTGGTGAAACTGCCGGTCTCGGCGATTGCGACGAAAGTGCGCAGAACATCGAGATCGAGCAGCGGCAGTGGATGATTGAGTGGGGCGTTCATGGGGAGCGACCTTCAATTTTTCTGATGCAAACCATCATTCCATTTCGTTTGATTGAACATCAGTTTGGGAGGATAGTCAACTCCATCGAAGGCAAGACACGTAGAAGTGGTCCCGAAACAACCATGACACGGACCTGCAATCGACACGAAATGAAGCTGAAACAAACCCGGTGTACCGCCTGACGCTGCAAGCGCCGGGACAATCCCGGCCCAACGCGAAGGAGAATGAGATGTCTATCCTGTCATCCATCGGTCGGATCGCGACCGAGTTCAGCGAGGCCCGTGCCCGCTACCAGACGGAACGCGCCATCCGCGCGCTGCCGATTGAACTGCAGAAGGATATCGGCTGGCCCGAAGCTGCCGATGCCAAGACTGGCACTCGCCATGGTGTGGGATCTTGGGCCGGAGCAAAGTAACCGTGTGTATCAACAGCTGAAGGCCTGCCGCGCAGATCAGCCCGGCAGGCCTTTTTGTTTGTATTCAAATGATTTCCCCGAGCCATGTCGCCGCCGCATGACGCATATGAGCAAGTCGCATAGCAGCCCGCGCCGGCAATCAACACGTTGTAAATAATCGTAAATCCTGGGCAGAATGCCCAAATTTGTCGCATTCCGTGTCGCTTTTCATATCAAGTGCTTCGCTTTTGCGATTTAGTTTCCCCTCACCTAAGCCTATATCATCATCAACAAACGAGCTGCCCCACTCCATCAAGCGAAGGCGACCCGTCTGAGCAACCGAATGGAGATGATCATGAAGCTTTTTGCCCGCCTCTTTGCCCGCCGCGAAATGAACCTGACGACCGCGCTCGAGCGCCAGCGCCTGGCTAACACCATGCCTGGCCAGACCGGTGCCATGGCCGCCGCGCGCCTCGGCTTTGTCGCCTGAAACAGCAAATCTTGGCAGAAGCAGCCTAGCGCTGCTTCGAAGTCGATCCAGCGCCGCTTCGGCTTTGCCGAGGCGGCGTTTTCGTGTGCGCAGACTGTTCGGCTCGTTTGGACAATCCGGCGGCACGTTGTGCCCTTCGCCGCATAGCGATTGCCCATTTGCGACCCATGTCGCAAATAAAGTCTTTCCGTTGCCATCTAGCCAATTGACAGGAAACGTTTTTCCTGATGTCGCTATGCTGATCGCGACATCCTGTTCGCGCCATTGCAGCGTGAGGATCTACCCGTGAACGTCGTAAAGCACCCGATCCGGCGATCGTTTGTATTCTTCCTGATCCCCGATTTCACCATGATCGCCTTCGCGACGGCGCTTGATCCGTTGCGTTCGGCCAACCGCATGCTCGGCTATGAAGCCTATCGCTGGCGGCTCGCCAGCATCGACGGCAAGCCGGTGCGCGCCTCGAATGGCGTCGAATGCGCCGTCAACACCTCGCTGGAGGAAGAGCGCAAGAAAATGTCCGGACCGGACCGGCCGAACATGGCCATCGTCTGCAGCGGCATCAATGTCGAGCGCTACCAGAACAAATCGGCCTTTGCCTGGCTGCGCGAGGAGTACAATCGCGGCGTTGCCGTCGGTGGCCTGTGCACCGGCGCGCATATCCTGGCCGCCGCCGGCCTGCTGTCCAACAAGCGCTGCGCCATCCATTGGGAGAACCTGCCGGGCTTTTCCGAGGCGTTCCCCAAGGCCAATGTCTTCGCCGACCTCTTCGAGATCGACCAGAACATCTACACCTGCGCCGGCGGCACCGCCGCGCTCGACATGATGCTGAAGCTGATCGGCGACGATTTCGACGAGAGCCTCGTCAACCGCGTCTGCGAGCAGGTGCTGACCGATCGCGTGCGCAGCCCGACCGACCGCCAGCGCCTGCCGCTACGCGCCCGTCTCGGCGTGCAGAATTCCAAGGTTCTGACCATTATCGAGCTGATGGAGGCCAATCTCTCCGAGCCGCTCTCGCTGATCGAGATCGCTGACCATGTCGACCTGTCGCGCCGGCAGATCGAGCGCCTGTTCCGCACCGAGATGGGGCGCTCCCCTGCCCGTTACTATCTGGAAATCCGCCTCGACCGCGCCCGGCACCTGCTGATCCAGTCGTCGTTGCCGGTGGTCGAAGTGGCAGTCGCCTGCGGCTTTGTTTCCGCCTCGCATTTCTCCAAATGCTATCGCGAACTCTATGCCCGCTCGCCGCAACAAGAACGCGTCGACCGCAAGCAGCTTCTGGCGGCTTGATCCGAGCCATCAGCTGAAGAAAGCCCACTGAGTTAATGCGCTTCGGCCGTGCGCATTGCCTCGACGCGGATGTCTTCCGTCAGCCGCGCCTTCAGTGCCGAAAACTCCGGGCTGGTCTTCAGCGTATAGTGGCGCGGATGCGGCAGGTCGACGGCAACGTCCGACTTGATGCGGCCGGGCCGCGCCGTCATCACCACCACGCGCGACGCCATGAAGATCGCCTCCTCGATGTCGTGGGTGACGAACAGCACCGTCTTTTGCCGGCGCTCCCAGATGCCGAGAAGCAGTTCCTGCATCAGCCCGCGGGTCTGGTTGTCGAGTGCGCCGAACGGCTCGTCGAGCAGCAGGATCTCCGGATCGTTGGCCAGTGCCCGGGCAATCGCCGTGCGTTGCTGCATGCCGCCGGAAAGCTGCTTCGGCCAATGGTTCTCAAAACCTTTCAGACCGACCAGATCGACATAGGACGCGACGATGTCGCTGCGCTCGCGCTCGGCCATTCCACGTTCGCGCAGGCCGAAGGCGATGTTCTCGGCGACCGTCAGCCACGGGAACAGCGTATAGGACTGGAAAACCATGCCACGGTCTGGACCCGGCCGGTCCACCGCCTTGCCGTCGAGCAACACGCGGCCCTCACTCGGCGCTTCGAGGCCGGCGACGATCCTGAGCAGCGTCGATTTTCCACAGCCGGACGGCCCGAGGATGGTGATGAAGTCGTTGGCGGCGACCGCCAGATCGATCGGCATCAGCGCCTGGGCCGGTTGCCCGCCGCCGACACCGGCAAACGTGCGCGAGACGCCTTCAATAAGAAGCTTGCTCACGCCAGGCTCCATGGAAACAGCCAACGGTTGAGCGCCTTGAAGGCGAAATCGGACAACAGCCCAATCAGGCCGATGACGATGATGCCGAAGATGATCTGCCCCGTCGCCAGCCGCGATTGGCTGTTGATGATCATGTAACCGATGCCCGACGACGAGCCGATCAGCTCGGCGACGATGACATAGGTCCAGGCCCAGCCGAGCACCAGGCGCAGGGTCTCGGCAATCTCCGGCGCATTGGCCGGCATGATCACGCGCCGCACGATGCCGTTGTCGGACGAGCCCAGCGTGTAGGCCGCCTCGACCAGGTCGCGCCGTGTGCCGCCGACCTTGACCGCGATGATCAGAATGATCTGGAACACCGAGCCGACGAAGATCACCAGCAGTTTTTCGAGTTCGCCGACGCCCGCCCACAGGATGAGCAGCGGGATGAAGGCCGATGCCGGCAGATAGCGGGCGAAGGAGACGAACGGCTCCAGGAACGCCTCCACGGGCTTCCAGGCGCCCATCACGATGCCGAGCGGGACGGCAACGATGGCTGCCATCAGAAACCCGCCGAAGACGCGCCAGATGGTGATGAGGATGTCGAGCCAGAAGCGGTCCTCGACCAGCAGCCGCCAGCCGTCTCTCAGCATCGAAAGCGGATCGGCAAGGAAGATGCGATTGACGTGGCCGCCAAGCGTGATCCACGCCCAGAACGCCACGAACAGCACGAAGAACGAGATGCCGAGCACGGTTCGAATGCCGGGCGAGACCGGATGCAAGGGGCGCGGCATCGTCAACCGTCCTTTGATCTGAATGAAAAAGCGGCGGCGCAGGGCACCGCCGCCGGGCGACAATCCTGCCGGTCAGTCGGCGACGGCGCTGGTGTCGGCCAATGTCGAGACGTCGGGCGCTTCCTTGATCAGGCCCATCTGCAGCAGAAGCTCGCCGGCGGTCTTGGAAAAGTCCTGGAACTCCTTGGTGAAGAACTGCTTGTTTTCAGCCTTGTCGGCCCATTTCAGGTATTTGGCCGACTCTTCGAACTCCTTGGCCGACTGCTTCACGTCGGCGCCCATCGTCTCATAGGATTTCGCCGGATCGCTCTTGATCAGGTCGAGCGCCTCGAAATAGCTGTCGGCAAGCGCCTTGGCCGCATCCGGATTGGCCTTGAGGAACTCCGGCGTGCAGCCGACGGTGTCGAGCACCATCGGATAGTCGAGAGTGGTCACGAGGATATGCCCCTGCTCGGATTTTTCGCGCACCGCCGAGATGAACGGCTCATAGGTGACTGCCGCATCGTTCTGTCCGGCAAGAAACGCCTGCGCCGCGGCATCCGGCTCCAGATTGACGACCGTCACGTCCTTGGTCGACATGCCATTCTTGTTGAGCACCCAGGCCAGCATGAAATAGGGTGACGTGCCCGGCGCCGAAGACGCGACCGACTTACCCTTGAGATCGGCAACGGTCTTGATGTCGTTGCGGGCGACGATGCCGTCGGCGCCGTAGGATTTGTCGAGCTGGAATATCTGCTTGGTCGTCACGCCGTTGGCGTTCCAGACCAGCCAGGTCTCGACCGTGGTGGCGGCGCATTGCAAGTCGCCGCTGGCGATGGCGAGCGGCCGGCTGGCTTGCGGCACCTTCTTCAAGGTGACGTCGAGGCCATGCTTTTCGAAGATGCCGGCCTGCTTGGCGAGCGTCAGCGGCGCAAAGCCCGTCCATCCGCTGATGCCGATGCTGACCGATGTGGCGGCCATCGCCGGCGCGCACAACCCAGCGACAAGCGTCAAGCCTGTGGCAAGAATTCCGATCCTGTTCATGTCGGTTCCCCTTTTTTGTTCGGATCGGAATTGTGTCACAGACGCCCGCAGGCTTGTCAATGAAGCCGATGCTGCACTGCGGTATCTCACCGCCGGCAGCAAACTTCGCCATTAGCGCGTGTTGTACATCCAGCTGCGGTCGCGCCACATTTTTTCGCCGACCAGGCAGTCGGTGACGGGGCTGTCCTGTGCCAAGACCAATGGCGGATGCGCCGCCTCTTCCGCCGCTCGCTGCGGCGAGGCCGGACCGGCAAGCTCAAGCACCAGCTTGCGGCGGATGGCCTCCGGAAACTGCGTCCAGTCATTGACCGGGATCATGAAGGAACCCGGCCCACCGATGACGCAATCGCTGTAGTAACGGTCGAGATTGTTGACATCGTAAGCGCTGCTGAACCCGCCGCCCTTGGTCATCAGCGGCAGGCCGTTGACAGTGATGCCCTGCTTGATCACGGCGTCGCGGGTGATGTCGACAGGTGCGCCCTGGTTGTTGGGGCCGTCGCCCGAAATGTCGATCACCCGCTTGACGCCCTGGAAGCCGCTTTCGGCGAACAGATCGCTGGCGAATTCCAGCGCGCCGGAGATGGAGGTGCGCCTGGCACTGGCCGGCGGATGAGCGGAAAGCTGCGCTGCCAGCCGCTCGGCGTCGGCACGGTTGGCGATTACCGTCCACGGCACAACGACCTGCTGCCAGGTCGCGCCTGCCCATTCGACGTAGGTGACGGCAATCTTGCCGTGAGCGCCGTCGCCGATTGCCTGCAGCACGTCGTCGTGCGTCAGCGCCGCCGCATAGCCGTGGCGCTGGATTTCGAGCTCGTCGGGCGACATGGACAAGGACACGTCGACTGCCAGCACCAGTTCGACGTCAACCGGCTCGGCGGCGCGGGAGATTGCCGCCGGCCATAGCACCGACGCCAGCGCGGCGGCACCCGAGACGAGATGTCTTGCACAGGCAAAAGCAGACATGCCGCACGGTAAGCTAAAATCGACGACCGACAAAGAGGAAAGCCCGGCCGAGAGCGCGGCTGTTCCAGTCACGTTTTTGCGAGCACGTCTCTAAGTTCAGCTGCGCGGATTGAGGTTCTCCGGGTCGTAGAGCGGCCTGTAGCCGACGGCGGCCACTTCGACCGGGTATTTCTCGCCGAAATATTCGACGCTCAACTTGCGGCTCTCCTGGCAATAAGCCCAGGGCAGGTAGGCGAGCGCGATATTCTTGCCGAGGGTCGGACCATAGGCCACCGAGGTCGTGAACGACCGACGGCCGAGCTCGTCGACCAGCGTCTCACCGGTTTGCGGGTCCATCACCGGCATCGTGCCGACCGGATAGCGGGGAACGCCGTTGGAATCGGTATTGTCCGTCATCACAAGGGTGCAAAGCATGGCCGGCTGATGCGCCCGGGCGCGATATTCCAGATGCTTTGCCTTGCCGCAGAAATCGGCCTCCTTGACCTTCGGCCGGGCAAGATCAGCCTCCAGCAGATTGTACTCGGTCAAGAGATCCGCGTTCTGCAGGCGCAGGCTCTTCTCCATGCGGCGGCTGTTGGCATAGGTCTCGACGCCAAAGGCCATTACGCCGGTCGACCGCAGGGCGTCCCAGACGGCCAGGCCGTCCTCGTAGCGCATATGCAGTTCCCAGCCTTGCTCGCCGACATAGGAGATGCGGAAGGCGGTCACGTCCTTGCCGGCGATCCTGACAGGCTTGATGGCGGCAAAGGGAAAATTCTCCGGCGTCAGTCCGTCGGGATTTTCCACGACCTTGCTCAATGCCGCCCGCGCATTCGGACCCCAGATGCCGACGGTCACGTACTTCTCGGTCACGTCGGTGACGGTAACGTCGAAGCCTTTGTCTTCTGCCGTCCGGCGCATGTACTGGAAGTCGCGCGGTCCGGCATCGGCGCCGTCGATCACGCGGCAGCGGTCGGCCATGCGGATGACGGTCAGGTCGGCGCGCACCATGCCTTCCTCATCGAGGAAATGGGTATAGATGCCCTTGCCGATATTGCCGTCGCCGCCGATCTTTGCCGCGCACAGCCATTCCATCAGCGCGACGTGATCGGGGCCTTCGACGTCGTACATGGCGAAATGCGACAGGTTGACGATGCCGCAATCCTCGCTCATGGCGAGATGCTCGGCATTCGAGACGCGCCAGAAATGGCGGTTGTCCCACTCGTTTTGACGCATCGGCACCCGGTTGCCGTATTTCTCGAGCAAATGCTCGTTGGCGGCGTAGCCATGGGCGCGTTCCCAGCCGCCGAGCTCCATGAAATAGCCGCCGAGTTCCTTCTCGCGCTCCCAGAAGGGCGAGCGGCGGACATTGCGGGCCTTGGAGAAGGGTTCGCGCGGATGCACCGCCGGGTTGTAGACCTTCATCGCCGTTTCGGTGCAGCGGTCCCAGATGAACTGCTCTTTCGTCTGGTGCGGATAGAAGCGCGAATAGTCGATGGCGTGGTGGTCGATCGCCGTGCGGCCGTCCGTCATCCAGTCGGCGATGAGCTTGCCCATGCCCGGGCCATCCTTGACCCAGATGGCAACGGCATACCAGAGGCCCCTGACCTTCTGGCTTTCGCCCATCGACGGGCCGCCGTCCGCCGTCACCTGCAGCAGGCCGTTGAAGGAATGGCTCTCATTGTAGCCCAACTCGCCCAGGATCGGCGTCAGTTCCATGGCGCGCTCGAGCGGCGCCATGATCTGCTCCATGTCGAGATCGCGCTGCGACGGCGAAAGCCGTGCCTCGTTTTTCTCGAGAATGTCGCGCGGATGGCAAAGGCGCGGATTGGTCTCTTCGTAGTAGCCCCACTCGATCTGCCCGCCTTCGGCCGTCTTGGGATCGCCGGTATCGCGCATGTAAGCCGAGTTGCCCTGGTCGCGCAGCAGCGGCCAGCCGATCTCCTTGCCGGTGCCGGCGAACTCGGTGTACGGCCCGAAGAAGGTAAGCGGATGGTCGATCGGCATCACGGGCAGGTCCTCGCCCGCCATTTCCGCAATAAGCCGTCCCCAGATTCCGGTGCAGACCACGACATAGTCGGCTTCGATAGTGCCGCGGTCGGTCACCACGGCCTTGATGCGGCCGTTCTCGATGACGAGCGACTTGGCGGAGGTATTGGCAAACGCCCTGACTTTGCCGGAGGCTTCCGCCTGGTCGACCAGCTTGCCGGCGACCGTCTGCGAGCGCGGGATGACGAGGCCGGCGTCGGGATCCCACAGGCCGCCCTGTACCATCTGTTCTTCGATCAGCGGGAATTTTTCCTTGATCTCGGCGGGATCGATCAGGCGGGCGCGTGTGCCGAAGGCCTTCGCCGAGGCGATCTTGCGCTTGATCTCCGCCATGCGGGCGTCGTCGCCGACGCGGGCGACCTCGAGGCCGCCGATGCGCGCGTAATGGCCCATCTTTTCGTAGAAATCGATGGAATAGAGCGTCGTCCAGCACGACAGGAAATCGTGGCTGGTCGTGTAGCAGAAGTCGGAGGCATGCGCCGTCGAGCCGATATCCGTCGGGATGCCTGATTTGTCGATGCCGACAATATCGTCCCATCCGCGCTCGATCAGGTGATGGGCGACCGATGCGCCGACGATGCCGCCAAGCCCGACGATGACGACCTTCGCCTTTTCCGGAAACCCTGCCATTGCCCGCGACTCCAAGATGCTATTGCGCCAGACTATAGGGCGGCGCCGCGCCGCGCTTGCAGCCTGTTTGCGACATCGCCAAAAAAGCCCGCGCCACCAGCCCGTCGAATGCAGTTAGACCTACGCCTTCGCCCTGCTCAGTACGAAGGCGCTGCTAGAGCCCGTCCTGCGCAGCTTCGAAGAAAAGTGCATACCTTCATCGCCGATTACCGGAAGCAAATAAAAGGCCGGGCGTTTGCCCGGCCTTCAAAAAATCATGGCGTCGACTTTACTTGATGCGCGCGACGCCGCCCGAGATCTCAATGGTCTCCGAACCGGTCAGCGCCTCGAGGTCGCCATTCGGCAAGGTAACAAAACAGCCGCTCGGGCAAAATTCCACGGTTTCGCCGGCGGCCAGCGCCAGCTCGGTCTTGCCGCCGCCTTCGGTCACGATCAGCGTGCGGGTCTCAGCGTCCTTGTTGACCGCGCTGGCGGCATGGGCCGAACCGCCCACGGCCAGAAAAGCGATGGCGGCGACGAGAGACTTCCACATTTTGCAGTATCGGTGTTGCCACCGCCTCTGTTGCATTTTGCAAGGCATTCTCGCCGTTTGCAGGTGAGCTTATATGCAATGCAAGCTGAACGGCAACTGAATGCCGCATTCATGCCGCAATTGGTTTCCGAAGGCTTGAAGGCAAGCTCCAAACAGCTAGTCAGGATCAGGCTTCCGCACCTTGCGTCCCGACTTGGCGAGACGTTTCGCCTCCGCCACTGCCAGTGCTTTTGCTTGCTCTCGCTCGGCGAATTCGACTTCGATCTTGTCGTCGTCGATCGGCCACGCCTCGTGCTTTTTGGTCTCGACGACGGCGCGCGGCGCCGACGGAATTTCGATATGCTGGTCGGCGAACACATCGAAGATTGCAAAGCGGATGTCGTTCTGGACGATATTGCCACTAAGAACGTCTGCCAGGAACACGCGAATCTCGAATTCGAGCGCGGCCGGGCCGAAATTGGAAAACAGCACAAAGGGTTCCGGGTTCTTCAGCACCAGCGGATGGCTGCGTGCGATCTCCAAAAGGACGCCATGCACGTGCTTGACGTCGCTACCATAGGCAACGCCGACCTTGATGTCGACGCGGCCGAGCTTGTTGCGGTGCGTCCAGTTGCCGACCGCATTGTTGATCAGGTTTGAATTGGGCAGGATCACCGATTGCCGTTGGAACGTCTCGATCTCGGTGGCGCGCACGCTGATCTTCTTGACAGTGCCGCTGATGTCGCCGGCGACGATCCAGTCGCCGACCTTGAACGGCCGCTCGGCCAACAGGATCAGGCCCGAGACGAAGTTCGAGACGACATTCTGCAGGCCGAAGCCGATGCCGAGGGACAGCGCACCGGCGACCAGCGCGAGGCTGGAGAGGTCGATGCCGGCGGCCGAGATGCCGACCAGTGCCGCGACGGCGACGCCGGCATAGCCGACCGCCAGCCGGATCGAATTGCGCACGCCGGTGTCGACGCGGCCGCGCGCCATCACCGAGCCGTCCAGCCATCCCTGGAACCAGCGCGTCAGGAAATAGCCGATGATGAAGACAACGACGCCTGAGAGGATGCCGGTGATCGAGATCGTCACCGAGCCGATGGTCAGCCCCGTTGCCAGCTTGTAGGCCCAAGCCTGGATGTCGCCGGGCTGGAAGCCCCACGTCAACAGGATCAGCGGCAGGAACACCAGCACGATCATCACGTTGATGGCGACGCTGACGACCAGGCCGAGCTGGTCGAGCGCGGTCGGCTCATAGCTTGAATTGGCGGATAGCCAACGGCCGATCGAGCTATTGGCGAAGCCGCCTTCCTCGCCGATCGCCCGCGCCGACAGGAAGCCGATATAGGCGGTGACCAGGATGGTGCCGGTGATCACGACCTGCACCGAGACGAACATGGCAAGGCCGATATAGCCGAACAGCGCCGACGCGATGGTGAACAGCCCCAGCGCCACGGCGGTGTAACGCAGCCACGCCGGCCACGGCCGCCAGATCCCGTCGGCGGCCTTGAACGGCTTCAGCAGGCCCATCAGGATCAGGATGACGCCGACGATGATGGTGGCGACAAAGCTTCTGGCGATGGTCAGCGACAGCGGCGAGCCCATCTTGTCGTTCACGACCGACAGGAAATAATTGATGCCGATGGCGACGGCCATGGCCGTCGTCAGCCGCACCAGCCAGCGCGCCGGGCCGGTTTCGACAGGGATCAGACGCCAGTTCGGCAGTCGCGGCTCAAGCGCCGCATTGGTCAGCCGGTTGACGCAGAACACACCCGCGACAACGGCAGCCAGCGCATTCAGGAAGATGCCGATATCGCCGCGCAAGACGTTGTAATAATTGAAAAAGAAAATGGTCGAGGCAAGGAAGACGCCGACTGCCAGCGTCGGCAGCAATGTCGACCAGAACGCCACCGACAGCCGGCTGAGATAGGAGGGATCCTCCACCGAGGGGTCCGCTTCGAACACACGGCCGAACAGGCGCCGCCCGCCGACGAAAAGCACGGCGGCCAAGGCAAGCGCCATCAAGGCCGCGGCAAGAACGGCCTGGAACTTGAACTTGAAGGCAAAGCTCAGCCAGGACGACACCGCCTTGTAGAAACTGGTAAATTCGTTGTTGGCATCGGAAATGACCTCCGGGCTCAATGCATCGGACAGCACGTAGCGCTTGGTGAGCTGGTTGCGGAAAAGCTCGCTGCGCATATTGCCGATCTTCTCGATCAGCCCGCTGATGCGGATCGACAGGTTTTGCGCCGTGGCGATGACGGCATTGATCTCGGCTTTTTCGGAGGCCAGCGCCTGGCGTTCGCCGGTCACGATATCGGGCTCGGCCGGCTGGCCCGCGGCCGGCGGCGGGCCTAGCTGCTCTAGCCGGCTGTTGATCTCGCTCAGCCGCGGCCGGAAAGCGAGCGCGCTGTTGAGCGAGGCACGCGACATTTCTTCCAGCTGCAGCCGAATATCGACAAGGCTGGCGTCATCGTCGCCGTCCTGCTGGAACTTCGTTTCGAGATTGTCGGTCTTCGTCGTCAGGTCCTGGAGGATTTTCTGCTGATCACTGACCAGTCCCGCGGGCGCCTGGCCAAGCCCTTGCGCCACCGCTCGCAACGAAAGCGGCGCCGAGGCGACAAGCATCAGGACCAGAACGAAGCGGAGCAGTCGGAAAAACATGATTGTCTGGCGACTCACGGGCGATAAGGCGTTCTAAAGGCCCGCTCTTGATAAAGACCGACATATCTGGGGGCAAGCCGTCCCTGACGGCCCGCTTTCGAAGTCGGCCATATCCAATCGAAGTCGGGGAGTCGAAAAGCGATGGCGCAATCTTGGCTTTGCGTTGGCCGCCTGCTCTATAGTCTGCCGCCAAGCCTGAAATGGATGACAATAAGAATGGCGGAATATTCGGCCTTTTCGCTTCTCAAGAACGCGCTGACCGGAAACAAGGACTGGAGGCCGGCCTGGCGCAAGCCCGACCCGAAGGCGTCCTACGATGTCATCGTCATCGGCGGCGGCGGCCATGGCCTGTCGACCGCTTACTATCTCGCCAAGGAGCACGGCATCACCAATGTCGCGGTGCTGGAGAAGGGCTGGCTCGGTTCCGGCAATGTCGGCCGCAACACGACGGCCGTCCGCTCCAACTACCTGCTGCCCGCCAACACGCGCTTCTACGAACATTCGATGAAGCTGTGGGAGAACCTGTCGCATGACCTCAACTATAACGTCATGTTCTCGCAGCGCGGCTGCCTGAACCTCGCCCACACACCTGCTCAGCTCGACGACTATGCCCGGCGCGGCAACGCCATGCGCCATCTCGGCGTCGACGCGGAACTGATGACCACGGCGGAGATCGCCCGCCTGGTGCCGGCGCTGGACGTCTCCGCCACGGCGCGTTTCCCGATCGTCGGCGGCCTGATGCAGCGACGCGCCGGCACCGCCCGCCACGATGCGGTCGCCTGGGGATATGCGCGTGGCGCAGATCGCCGCGGCGTCGACATCGTCGAAAACTGCGAGGTCACCGGCTTCCTGCGCGACGGCGACCGCATCACCGGCGTCACGACGACCCGCGGCGAAATCCGCGCTAAAAAGGTAGCGGTCGCGGTGGCCGGCAGCACCGGGCGGGTCATGCGGCTTGCCGGCATCGAGACAATGCCGATCGAGAGCCACGTGCTGCAGGCCTTCGTTACGGAATCGCTGAAACCGTTTATCGATACGGTCCTGACCTTCGGCATGGGCCATTTCTATATGTCGCAATCGGACAAGGGCGGCCTTGTCTATGGCGGCGACCTCGACGGCTACAACAGCTACGCCCAGCGCGGCAGCCTGCCGATCGTCGATGAGGTGATGAGCGAGATGCTGGCGCTGTTCCCGGGGCTCGCCCGCGTCCGCATGCTGCGCTCATGGGGCGGCGTCTGCGACATGTCGATGGACGGCTCGCCAATCATCACCACCGGTCCGCTGCCGGGCATGTATCTCAACTGCGGCTGGTGCTATGGCGGCTTCAAGGCGACGCCGGCTTCCGGCTGGTGCTTTGCCTGGACCATTGCCAAGGACGAGCCGCACGATCTCAACGCGGCCTTCACGCTCGACCGCTTTTACCGTGGCATGGTGATCGACGACAAGGGCCAGGGCGCCACGCCCCGGCTGCATTAGGCCATGATCCCGAACCGCAGGTCCGCGTCAGCGAAAAGTGGAAACCGGTTTTCGGACAAGATCATGGTCAAACGAGAAGTTTAAGAGATCCATGCTCATCACCTGCCCCTATTGCGGCCCGCGCGACGTTATCGAATTCACCTATCAGGGCGACGGCAATCGCCAGCGCCCACAGCCCGCGTCGCAAAACCTCGACGCCTGGAACGCTTATGTCTACGACCGGCTGAACCCCGCCGGCGACCACAATGAGATCTGGCAGCATTCCGGCGGCTGCCGCGCTCATCTCAGGGTGGTGCGCAACACGCTGACGCACGAGATCTCCAGCACTGCCTTCGCGCGCGGCGACCACAACTCGGTTGCGCGGCACAGGGCCGAGGACAAGTCATGAGCCCGCGCCGTACCGAGACCGGCGGCCGCATCGACCGGCTGCGGACCATCCGCTTCACCTTCGACGGCGCGCCTTATACCGGCCATGCCGGCGACACGCTGGCTTCGGCGCTGCTGGCCAACGGCGTCACCCTGTTTGGGCGTTCGTTCAAATATCACCGCCCGCGCGGCGTGCTGACTGCCGGCGTCGAGGAGCCAAACGCGCTCGTGACTGTGTTGAGGGGCGAGGTTCGCGAGCCGAACATTCCCGCCACCATGGTCGAGATCTATGACGGGCTGGCCGCAATGAGCCAGAACCGCTTCCCCTCGCTTGCCTGGGACGTCAATGCCATCAACCAGCTCGGCGGCAAGCTTTTGTCGGCCGGCTTCTACTACAAGACCTTCATGGGACCGGTGGTCGGTCCGCTGAAGGGCACGCGCTTCTGGATGTTCTGCGAGCATTTCATCCGCCGTGCCGCCGGCCTGGGCAAGGCAGGCACGGCTCCCGATACGGCGCGCTACGAACGCATGAACGCGTTTTGCGACGTGCTGGTGGTCGGTTCCGGCCCGGCCGGGCTGATGGCCGCCAGGGCGGCCGCCGATCAGGGTGCACGCGTCATCCTGGCCGAGCTCGAGCCGCATTTCGGCGGCTCGGCCAATTGGTCGGGCGAGACGATCGATGGCATGCCGGCCGCCGATTGGGCGGCGCGCGCCGCCGGCCAGCTTGAAGGCCATGACAATGTTCGCCTGCTGCCGCGCACCACCGTCTGGGGCTATTACGACGGCAACACGCTTGCCGCGATCGAACGCGTCACCGACCATAAGGAAACGCCGGACAAAGGCGAGCCGCGCCATCGCTACTGGACCATCCGCGCCAAATCGGTGGTGCTGGCCACCGGCTCCCTGGAGCGTCCCTTGGTCTTTCCTGGCAATGATCGGCCAGGCGTGATGCTGGCGCATGCGGCCGAGCGCTATGCCAATGAATATGGCGTGCTGCCGGGTCACAGGGTCGCGCTGTTCACCAACAATGACAGCGCCTATCGCGCAGCACTGGCGTTGAAGAAGGCCGGTGCCGCGGTCGTCGCCATCGTCGACGCGCGCCCGGAGCTTTCGAGCGAAATGCGCAAGCTGGCCGGCGAGACCGAAGCCGAGATCTTTTCTGGCCACGCGGTGATAGCCACCGAGGGCGGCAAGGCGCTTTCCGGCTTCAAGGTGCAGCGCTTCGACATGGCCAGTGGTGCGCTTTCCGGCGATGCGCGCAGCATCCACGCCGATTGCCTGCTGATGTCGGGCGGCTGGTCGCCGACCATCCATCTGGCCAGCCAGGCCGGAGCCAAAGCGGAATGGAACGAAGCGTTACAAGCGTTCCTGCCGCCGAAACCGACAACACGGCAATGGATCGGCGCCGGCGCCTTCACCGGCAGTTTCTCCACCGCCGAGGCGATCGCCGAAGGTCGCGCCGCCGGCCTTTCCGCTGCGGGCGCAACAGCCACGCCGGCGGCCTTGCCTGCCGTCGGGGCAGCACCTGGCGATCCCGATCCGGCACCGGTGTTCGAGATCAAGGCCGCAGGAAAAAGCTTCGTCGACTTCCAGCATGACGTGACGGCCGACGACGTGCGGCTGGCGCATCGCGAAGGCTTCGTCTCGGTCGAGCATCTGAAGCGCTACACCACGCTCGGCATGGCGACCGACCAGGGCAAGAGTTCCAACATACCAGGCCTCGCCATCATGGCCGAGGCGCTGGGCAAGCCGATCCCGCAGGTCGGCACGACGCGCTTTCGTCCGCCTTTTTCGGCGGTGTCGATCGGCTCGCTTGCCGCCGAACGCTTCGGCGATCTGAAGCCCGAGCGGCTGACGCCGATGCATGACTGGCACGTCGCCAACGGCGCCACCATGTATTCGGCCGGCCTCTGGTACCGGCCGATGATCTACGGCCATCCCGGTGAAACGATCGAGCAGGCCTATGTGCGCGAGGCGAGAGCCACGCGCGAGAGCGCCGGCATTGTCGACGTCTCGACACTGGGCAAGATCGCGGTGCAAGGCCCGGACGCGGCGGAATTCCTCGACCGCGTCTACACCAACATGTTTTCGACGCTGGCCGTCGGCAAGGCGCGTTATGGGCTAATGCTGCGCGAGGACGGCCTCGCCTTCGACGACGGCACCACCTGGCGGCTTGGCGAGCAGGATTTCCTGATGACCACCACCACCGCCAATGCCGGCAAGGTAATGCAGCATCTGGAGTATTTTCTCGACGTGATCTGGCCGGAGCTGAAGGTCCACGTCACCTCGGTCACCGACCAATGGGCCGGTGCCGCCATCGGCGGGCCGAACGCCAGGCAGATATTGGCTGCTTGCGTCAGCGGCACCGCTGTCGACAATGCCGCCCTGCCCTTCATGGGCATCGTCCACGGCGAAATCGCCGGCGTGCCGGTGATGATCTGCCGGCTGTCCTTCTCCGGCGAAATGGCCTTCGAGGTCTATTCCGGCGCCGGTTACGGCACCCATGTCTGGGAGGCGCTGATCGAAGCCGGCAAGCCGTTCGGGCTGGTGACCTACGGACTGGAGGCGCTGGGCACCCTGCGCATCGAGAAGGGCCACGTCACCGGCGCCGAGATCGACGGTCGTACCACGGGGCGCGACCTGCATCTCGACTGGATGCTGTCGAAGAAGAAGCCGTTTATCGGTTCGGCGATGATGGATCGCGAGGGGCTGATCGCGCCCGACCGCCTGGAACTCGTCGGTATTGTTTCGCTCGACAACCAGCCGCTAAACGGCGGCGCACACATCGTCGAGGAGCTTGACGAAGCCAATCCGCACGGCTCGCTCGGTCACATCACCGCTTGCTGCTATTCGCCGGCGCTCGGCAAATATATAGCGCTTGCCTTGGTCAAGGGCGGCAAGGCGCGGCGCGGCACGCGCGCTTATGTCTCCGACCCGTTGCGCAACCGGTTCGGGCCGGTCGAGATCGTCTCCAACCATTTCTTCGATCCGGACGGGAGCCGCATGCATGGTTGAGCGCCAATCACCGCTTGAGCCGGTGCTGCATCCAGGCTCGCATGGCAATTTCGAGCACGGTGTCGAAATCATCCTCTCCGAAACCAGGCCGGGTTCGATCCTGCAGCTCGCCGCCTGGCCCGGCCAGGAGAAGGCGTTGATGGCCGGCATCCGCACTGTTACCGGCCTGGCTTTGCCCGACGGCGCCGGCGGCGGTGTCACGGACGGCGTCAGGTCGGTGTTCGGCTTTGCGCCGGGAAAGTTCACAATGGTCGATGAGGCCGAGGGATTGGCATCGGCCTTTGCCGACGTCGTCACTCCGTCCATCGGTACGGTGACCGACCTTTCGCACGGCCGCACCGCGATCCGTATCGCCGGGCCAAAGGCCGAGTGGGTCCTGGCAAAATTCTTCGCCATCGACTTCGCGCTGCCGGCCTTCCCGATCGGCGCCGGCCGCTCAACCATGCATCACGACGTCTTCGCCCAGATCCAGCGCACCGGCGCCGATCAGTTCGACATCTATGTGTTCCGCTCGTTCGCACGCTCGTTCTGGAAGGCACTCTGCCACGCCAGCGAGGAAGTCGGCTACGAAGTGCAGTAGCTAGACGGCGCGTCGTCACCTTACTCGGCGAACGTCACCCACTCTTCCAGCGGCGCGCGATCGGTGCGGAAGGCATTTTCAGGCTTGGACGTATCCTCGTGGCCGAGCGCCATGCCGCACACGACGATCTCCTCGTCGGGAATGTCGAGCACGGGCCTGATCTGCCGGTGATAGGGCGCGAAGGCGGCCTGCGGGCAGGTGTGTAGGCCCCTGCCCCGCGCCGCGACCATGATGTTCTGCAGGAACATGCCGTAGTCGATCCACGACCCCTTGTTCAGCCGCCGGTCGACGGTGAAGATCAAGCCGACCGGCGCATCGAAGAAGACGAAATTGCGGTCGTGTTGCGCACGCATCCTGTCGACCTCGCGCCGGCCGATGCCGAGCACGCCGTAGAGGCCGAAGCCGTTGGCCCGCCGTCGCGTCAGATAGGGTTCGAAGAACTGGTCAGGATAGTAGCGGTACTCGTCCCACTCCGCCTTTTCGGCGCGGATGCCCGAACTGAGAATGGCGTCGGTGATGCGCTGCTTGACCTCGCCCTTGGTCACATAGACCTTCCAGGGTTGCATGTTGGTGCCTGAAGGCGCGCGCGCGGCAACGGCGAGAATATCGCGGATGGTGTCGTCATCGACCATGTCAGGCAAGAAGGCGCGTACGGACCGGCGCGAGGTGATCGCGTCATCGACGATCGCCGCCGCAATCCGGGAGTTGTTTTCCAGCATGGGCCGTCCCTTTGCGCATAATCCTGGAACCCGGCTTTTCCGGAAAGGATCATGCGCCGACTAGAAGTGATGGAGCATCCTTGCGAGTTTCTATGAACGCTCGACGCCCTATCCGCCTCGACCGGACGCCCCACTCGCCGCTCGTGTGCCGAGCCTTTGCCTGAACCGTCAAAATGGCGCAAGTAAATCTTGTGGGTTCATGAAAATCATCTTGATTTTTTCACAGACCTGCGGTCACATGAAATTTGCTGGGAATTTTTCATCGAGACAGGGATGGCTTTGCCCTCAACCGCCGCAACACCGGAACAAGATAACGGCGAACGGCTGCTGGCCGGCGACATTCGCGCGTTGCGCAAGGCGCGCGGCCTGACGCTTGCCGAAATCGGGCTGAAGCTCGGCCGTTCCGTCGGCTGGGTCAGTCAGGTCGAGCGCGGCCTGTCGATCCCGTCGCTCGGCGATCTCAGGGCCTTCGCCGAATTGTTCGGCGTGCCGGTCAGCCTGTTCTTCAGCCATGACGTGCCTGTCGAGACCGAACGCGGCGTGGTCGTGCGCGCCGGCAACCGGCGCACCCTTGGCACAAGCGATTCCGGCCTGGTGGAGGAGCTTCTGTCGCCGGATCTCGGCGGTAGCTTCGAGATGCTGCGTTCGGTCTTCGCCCCCGGTGCCGAGCTGAAGACCGAGGCCCGCCGGCCGACCGAGGAAGCCGGCTACGTCGCGTCCGGCAGCTTCGACATCGAAATTGCCGGCGTCTGGCACCGGCTTGGAGCAGGCGACTCCTTCCGCTTTGACGGCAAGCCGTTCCGCTGGCGCAATCCTGGAGCGGAACCGGCTGTGGTGATCTGGGTGGTTTCGCCGCCCGTCTATTGATCTGGAGAAGAACATGGCCAGTTTGCCGACCACGGCACGCGTGGTGATCATCGGAGGCGGTGCCGTCGGCGCCTCCTCGCTCTATCATCTCGCCAAGGCGGGCTGGACCGACTGCGTGCTTCTGGAGAAGAACGAGCTGACTTCCGGCTCGACCTGGCATGCCGCCGGCAACGTGCCGACGTTCTCCTCGTCATGGTCGCTGATGAACATGCAGCGCTATTCGACCGAGCTCTATCGCCGGTTGGCCAACGAGGTCGGCTATCCCATGAACTATCATGCCACCGGCTCGCTCAGGCTCGCCCATACGATCGAGCGTATGCAGGAATTCCAGCGCGCCAAGGGCATGGGCCGCTATCAGGGCATGGACATCAATGTCGTCGGCCCCGACGAGATCAAGCGCCGCTACCCCTTCATCGAAACGCATGAGCTGAAGGGCGCGCTCTACGATCCGAGCGACGGCGACATCGACCCGGCGCAATTGACCCAGGCGCTGGCCAAGGGCGCGCGCGACATGGGTGCGAAGATCATCCGCTTCTGCCCGGTCACCGGCGTGCGCCGCGAGAACGACGAGTGGGTGGTCGAGACGCCGCAAGGCGAGATTCGCTGCGAGATTGTCGTCAACGCCGCCGGCTACCGCGCCGCCGAAGTCGGCAGGATGTTCGGCCGCGAGGTGCCGATGATGGTGATGAGCCATCAATACATCCTGTTTGAGGAAATCCCCGAACTGGCGGCGTGGTCGAAGGAACAAGGCAAGAAGCTGCCGCTGCTGCGCGACGTCGATACGTCCTATTATCTGCGCCAGGAAAAGAACGGCATGAACCTCGGCCCCTATGAGCGCAATTGCCGCGCCCATTGGGTCGGCCACAACGACCCGATGCCGGACGACTTTTCGTTCCAGCTGTTTCCCGACGACCTCGACCGGCTGGAACATTACCTGGCCGATGCCGTCGCCCGCGTGCCGATCCTCGGCACCGCCGGGCTGTCCAAGGTCATCAACGGGCCGATCCCCTATGCGCCGGACGGCAACCCGCTGATCGGCCCGATGCCTGGCGTGCCCAACGCCTTCGAGGCCTGCGTCTTCACCTTCGGCATCGCCCAGGGCGGCGGCGCCGGCAAGGTGCTGGCCGAATGGGTGACCGAGGGCCAGACTGAATGGGACATGTGGTCGTGCGATCCACGCCGTTTCACCGCCTTTGCGTCGGCGCCGGATTACTGCGTCGCCAAGGGCATGGAGATCTACGGCAACGAGTATGCCATCCAATTCCCGCGCCACGCCTGGCCGGCTGGGCGCGACCGCAAGCTGTCGCCGCTCCACGGCCGCATCAAGGCGCTCGGCGCCCAGTTCGACGCCTATAATGGCTGGGAACGCGCCACCTGGTATGCGAAGCCAGGCGACGACATCTCCGAACAATCCACGCTGACCTTCCGCCGTGACGGCCCCTGGCAGCATCGTGTGCGCGAGGAATGCCTCGCCGTCCGCGATGCCGCCGGCATTCTGGACCTGCCGGGATTTTCCCGGTTCAATCTAGACGGTCCGGGTGCCGCCGAATGGCTGAGCCTCCAGGTGACAGGCCTGGTGCCGAAACCCGGCCGCATCGGCCTCGTCTACTTTGCCGACGACAAGGGCCGCGTCGTCACCGAGATGTCGGTGGTGCGTCACGACGAAGATCACATGACGCTGATCACCGCCGCGGTGGCGCAGTGGCACGATTTCGAATGGCTGAAATCGCGCATGCCGAAGGACGCGACGTTCAAGTTGACTGACCGGACAGAAGAGTATTCGACCCAGATCCTCGCCGGACCCAACTCGCGAAACATCCTCGCCGAACTCTGCGCGGCCGACCTCACCCTGCCCTGGCTGACGCATCAGGAAACATCGATCGCCGGGCGCTGGGCCAAGCTGGTGCGCGTATCCTTCGCTGGCGAGCTCGGCTGGGAAATCCACAGCAAGGTCGACGATACCGCAGTCATCTTCGACGCTGTCTGGGCGGCCGGCCAGAGGCACGGCCTGAAACCATTCGGCATGTACGCGCTGGATTCGCTGCGGCTCGAAAAAGGCTACCGTACGTGGAAGGGCGATCTGTCGACCGACTACTCGATCCTGCAGGGCGGGCTGGAGCGCTTCGTCAGATGGGACAAGCCCGACTTCCGCGGTAAGGCGGCGTTGCAGAGCGAAAAGCAGCAAGGCGTCAAGAAACGCTTCGTCACGCTGGTCGTCGAAAATCCCGGCGACTGCGACACACCTTACATGTCGACGCTTTGGCATGACGGCCGGATCGTCGGCGAGACGACATCCGGCGGCTGGGGTCATCGCATCGACAAGTCGATCGCGCTCGGCATGCTGCGCGCCGACCTCACCGAGCCGGGAACCGCGGTCGAGGTCGATATCTTCGGCGAACGTTTTCGGGCGATCGTGCAGAAGGATGAGCCGTTATGGGATCCGAAGAACGAGAGGCTCAAAGCATGAAGAAAGTCATCCTCACCGATGGCGGCATGGGCCAGGAGCTGGTCCGCCGCAGCAGCTCCGAGCCGACGCCGCTCTGGTCGGCCAGGGTGCTGATCGACGAACCGGATCTGGTGCGCGACCTGCATGCGGAATTCATCCGCGCCGGAGCCCGCGTCATCACCATCAACACTTATTCCGCAACGCCGGAGCGGCTGGCGCGCGAGGGCGCGGAAGAGCTGTTCAAGCCTTTGCAGAAGCGCGGCATCGAACTGGCAAGGCAAGCACGCGACCAGACCGGCGACGCGGCGATCGCCGGCTGCCTATCGCCGCTGTTCGGCAGCTATGCGCCGGCGCTGACGATATCCTTCCAGGATACGCTCGACATCTATCGCCGTATAGTTGCCGAGCAGGCGGACGGCGTCGATCTGTTTCTGTGCGAAACCATGGCGTCGGCCGAAGAGGCGCGCGCCGCCGTCACCGCGGCATCGGAAAGCGGCAAGCCTGTCTGGGTGTCGTGGACGCTCGCGGATCACGGCATGCCGCGCCTGCGCAGCGGCGAAGCCATTGCGGCGGCGTCGGGCGCTCTTGACGGCCTACCCGTCGCGGCCCGGCTGATCAATTGCTGTCGGCCCGAAGCGATCGCTGCAGCGCTGCCCGGACTGATCGCTCTCGGCGGTGCGGTCGGCGCCTATGCCAATGGCTTCACCTCGGTCGAGGCGCTCAAGCATGGCGGCACCGTCGAAGTGCTGCACGCCCGCCACGACCTCGATCCGGACGCCTATGCCGGCCAGGCGATCGGCTGGGTCGAGGCCGGCGCCGGCATCGTCGGCGGCTGCTGCGAAGTCGGACCGGCCCACATCGCCGCCTTGCGCGACCGGCTCGAACAGGCCGGCTACGAATTTCGGGAGTAGCATAATGCCCAGGCCATCATCGCGCATTTCCGGCATCGTGCCTTCGGGCAAGGATGGCTGGGAGGTTCATTCCGCTGCCTGGGCGCGCAAGCAGGCCGGCGAGGACATCATCATGCTGTCGGTCGGCGACCATGATTTCGACACGCCGAGCGAGACGATCGAAGCCTGCGTGACGGCGGTCCGCGCCAGCAATCACCACTACACCCCACTTGCCGGCGTTCCGCGGCTGCGCAAGGCGATGGCGGCGGCCTCGACGCTCTGCACCGGTGTTGCGACCAGCCCCGACCAGGTCATCGCCACGCCGGGCGGGCAGGCCGCGCTTTACGCAGCTATTCAAGCTGTTCTCGACCAGGGCGACCATGCCATCGTCGTCGCGCCCTATTACGCCACCTATCCCAATACCTTCAGCGCGGCGGGCGCCGCGTTCAGCGTCGTCGAGACACCCGCCGAGGATGGCTTTCAGCCGCGCGCCGCCGAGATCCGCGCCGCCCTACGGCCGAACACCCGCGCCATTCTGATCAACACGCCGAACAACCCGACCGGTGCCGTCTATTTGCGCGAGCGCCTGGAAGAGCTGGCGCAGATCTGCCGCGAGCATGACCTATGGCTGCTGTCGGACGAGGTCTACTGGACGCTGGGTGGCGGCGAGCACGTCTCACCACGCTCGCTGCCCGGCATGGCCGAACGTACGCTGGTCATCAATTCGATGTCCAAGAGCCACGGCATGACCGGCTGGCGCATGGGCTGGCTGACCGGGCCCGAACCAATGGTCTCGCTGCTGACCGACCTCAATCTGGTGATGACCTACGGCCTGCCGGCCTTCATCAGCCTCGCCTGCGCCGAGGCGCTCGAAAACGGCTACGGCGTCAAGGAGATCGCCGAGCGCTATGCCGCAAGGCGCGCCGTCGTTCTCGATGCCATGCGCGGCATGAACAACATCACCGTGCGCGGCTCCGAGGGCGGCATGTACGTGATGCTCGACATATCGGCGATCGAGCCGGACGATGAGAAATTCGCCTGGGCGTTCCTCGACCAGGAGAAGGTCGGCGTCATGCCCGGCTCGAGCTTCGGCGAAGCTGCAGCCGGCCACATCCGCTTCAGCCTCTGCCAGCCTGAGCCGGTGCTGATGGAGGCTGCCACGCGCCTGCGCCGCTTCGCCTCCAGCTACCGCCGCGAAGCCGCATGAACTCGCCGCCCGCCAAAACCATACCGACCAAGGCCATTCCTCCCAAAGCAAGGGCGGTCATCATCGGTGGCGGCGTCTCCGGCTGCTCGGTCGCCTATCATCTGGCCAAGCTCGGCTGGACCGACATCGTTCTGCTCGAGCGCAAGCAGCTGACATCGGGCACGACATGGCACGCTGCCGGCCTGATCGGCCAGCTGCGCGGCTCGCAGAACATGACCCGGCTGGCGAAGTATTCGGCCGATCTCTACGTCAAGCTCGAGGCCGAGACCGATGTCGGCACCGGCATGCGCCAGGTTGGCTCGATCACGGTGGCGCTTACCGAGGAGCGCAAGCACGAGATCTATCGGCAGGCGTCTCTCGCCCGCGCCTTCGATGTCGACGTGCGCGAGATTTCGCCAGGTGAAGTCAAGGAGATGTACCCGCATCTCAATGTTTCGGATGTTGTCGGCGCCGTGCATCTGCCGCTCGACGGCCAGTGCGATCCGGCCAACATCGCCATGGCCTTGGCCAAGGGCGCACGTCAGCGCGGTGCGACCATCCTGGAGAACGTGAAGGTCACCAAGGTTCATACCAGGGCCGGCCGCGTCACCGGCGTCTCCTGGGCGCAAGGCGACGAGCAAGGCACGATCGAAGCCGATATCGTCGTCAACTGTGCCGGCATGTGGGCACGCGAACTTGGCGCCCAGAACGGCGTCACCATCCCGCTGCACGCCTGCGAGCATTTCTATCTCGTCACCGAGCCGATCCCGGGGCTCTCCCGCCTGCCGGTGCTGCGCGTGCCGGACGAATGCGCCTACTACAAGGAAGATGCCGGCAAGATGATGCTCGGCGCTTTCGAGCCGGTGGCCAAGCCGTGGGGCATGAACGGCATAAGCGAGGAGTTCTGCTTCGACCAGTTGCCGCAGGACATGGACCATTTCGAGCCGATCCTCGAAATGGGCGTCAACCGCATGCCGATGCTGGCCACCGCCGGCATCCACACCTTCTTCAACGGCCCAGAGAGTTTTACCCCCGACGACCGTTATTATCTCGGCGAGGCGCCGGAGCTTTCCGGCTACTGGATGGCGACCGGCTACAATTCGATCGGCATCGTCTCCTCCGGCGGCGCCGGCATGGCGCTGGCGCAATGGATCAATGACGGCGAGGCGCCGTTCGATCTCTGGGAGGTCGACATCCGCCGCGCCCAGCCGTTCCAGAAGAACCGCCGCTATCTCAAGGAGCGCGTCTCCGAAACGCTCGGCCTGCTCTACGCCGATCATTTTCCTTACCGGCAGATGGCAACCTCGCGGAACGTGAGGCGTTCGCCGCTGCACGAGCACCTGAAGACGCGCGGCGCGGTGTTCGGCGAGGTCGCCGGCTGGGAGCGCGCCAACTGGTTCGCTAGGCCCGGCCAGGAGCGCGAATACCGCTATTCGTGGAAACGGCAGAACTGGTTCGACAACCAGCGCGAGGAGCATCTGGCGGTCCGGAACGGCGTCGGCCTGTTCGACATGACCTCGTTCGGCAAGATCCGCGTCGAAGGCCGCGACGCCTGCGCCTTCCTGCAAAGGCTCTGCGCCAACGACATGGACGTGGCGCCGGGCAAGATCGTCTACACCCAGATGCTCAACCAGCGCGGCGGTATCGAGAGCGATCTGACCGTCTCGCGATTGTCCGAAACAGCCTTCTTCCTCGTCGTGCCGGGCGCCACGCTGCAGCGCGATCTGGCCTGGCTGAAAAAACATCTTGCCGACGAGTTCGTCGTCATTACCGAGGTGACCGCTGCCGAAGCGGTGCTTTGCCTGATGGGCCCGGATTCGAGGAAGCTGATCCAAAAGGTCAGCCCGAATGATTTCTCCAATGACAACAATCCGTTCGGAACGTTTCAGGAGATCGAGATCGGCATGGGCCTGGCCCGCGCCCACCGCGTCACCTATGTCGGCGAGCTCGGCTGGGAGCTTTATGTCTCGACCGATCAGGCCGCCCACGTCTTCGAGGCGATAGAAGAGGCCGGCGCCGATGTCGGTCTGAAGCTATGCGGCCTGCACACGCTGGACTCCTGCCGCATCGAAAAGGCGTTCCGGCATTTCGGCCACGACATCACCGACGAAGACAATGTGCTGGAGGCCGGCCTTGGCTTCGCCGTGAAGACGGCCAAGAGCTATTTCCTCGGCCGCGATGCGGTGCTGAAGAAGAAAGAAACCGGCCTGTCACGCCGGCTGGTGCAGTTCCGCCTGAACGACCCCGAGCCGCTGCTCTTCCACAACGAGGCGATCCTGCGCGACGGCAAGATCGTCGGTCCGATCACCTCGGGCAATTACGGCCATCATCTCGGCGGCGCAATCGGGCTTGGCTACGTGCCTTGCAAGGGTGAGAGCGAGGCGGATGTGCTGTCGTCGTCCTACGAGATCGAGATCGCCGGCGAGCGCTTTGCCGCCGAGGCCTCGCTCAAGCCGATGTACGATCCGAAGGCCGAGCGAGTGCGGATGTAGCTCAGAACGCATCCATCTCGGCCGCGACCTTCGCCACGAACCTCGTCCGCCTCTCGTCGGTCGATAGGTTCATCGAGTACTGCGCGAGGTAGGAAACCGAGCCGCCAGGCTTGATGGTCGCACGCAGCACCCGCTTGACCAGCTTGCGCGGCGGGTCGCCCATCAGCATGGCGCGGAACCGACTGCCGCCATAGGTGGCGACCGCGGCGACCTTGCGAATGTTGTGCAGCGACGGCTGCACCTTGCCGTCAACCAATTTGAACGACACGCCGGGCAGGAAGACGCGATCGAAAAAGCCTTTCAGAATGGCCGGATAGCCGAAGTTCCACACCGGAAATGACAGCACCAGCGCCTCGGCCCACAGCAAGCGCTCGACATAAGGCGACGCCGGATCGCCGTCGCTGCGTTCGTCGTGATAGGACAGCCGTTCGGCCCGCGTCAGCCTGGGATCGAAACCCTCGGCATAGAGATCGCAGTCGTCCACGACATGGCCGGCGGCCTTCAGGCGCTCGACGATGGTCCGGTGCAGGCCGGCATTGAAGCTGGTCTCGACCGGATGAGCGTAGAGGACGAGGACGTTCAACCCGCCTTCTCCAGCCCCTTGAACAGGAACGACTTGCCTGAGCGATAATCATAGTCCGGGTTTTCCCAGGCGATCATCTTGCCCGGATTGAGTAGCCCTTGCGGGTCGGTCTCACGCTTGAAAGCCAGTTGCACTTCATCCGTCCGCTTCATGCCGCCTTCTTCCAGCGTGTAGCGGTGCGGGTTGAAGATCCAGCAGCCATTGTCCTCGTGGATGCGGATGATCTCGTCCAGCCGCTCCGCCGTGGTGAAGCGCACCAGCGGCAGCCCTGCGATGCCGATGGCGCCGTCGAAGCGGATGAATTCGAGATGCGCCGGCACCTCGTCGCCGAAGCGTTCGACCATTGCCTTGACGTGGCCGAGGTGGTCCGGCGACGGGTAGCGGGTCTGCAGATAGGTGATCGTCGGGTCGACCCGGATGGCGCGCAGCGTGGTGTGGTTCCAGGTCAGCTCATAGGCCGGCGGCAGCCCCTTGAGATCGGCCTCCTTATCGGCGCGAAAGACGATCTCGCCCTTACTGCGCGCAGTGAAGGCGAGGAAGGCATCCATCGCATGCGGCGCGATCATCAGGACGACGATGCTTTGGCCGCGCCGGAAAAACCGCTGGTGGCGCTTGAAGTAATCGTAGGGGATGGGTGCTGCTATCGGCGTGATCAGCTTCGCCAGGATGCCGTCCTGGATGGCGAGATCGTTGCCGAAGCCGGCCGCATCCATGAAATCGTCGAAGCCGACGATGACGTCGATCCAGTCATAACTGGCGGTTAGCGGCATCTCGACTTCGGTGATGATGCCGTTGGTGCCGTAGGCGTGCATCACTTTCAGCACGTCCTCGCCGGTGAGCTCCATGACGCGGGGCTGTGCCTCCATCGTCACGGTCCTCAGCCGGATGACGTTGCCGAGGTCGCGCAAGCCGCCCCAGCGGATCGAGCCAATACCGCCGGAGCCGCCGGCGACGAAGCCGCCGATCGATGCCGTGTTGTAGGTCGACGGCGACATGCGGAGCTCCTGGCCGGAATGCGCCCGAGTCGCCTTGTCGATGTCGGCGAGCACGGCGCCGGGACCGGTGACGACACGACCGGGCGCGATCGCCTTGATCGCGTTCATCTCGGCGAGATTGAGCACGACGCCGCCGGACAGGGGCATCGCCTGCCCGTAATTGCCGGTGCCGCTGCCGCGCGGCGTCACCGGCACGCCATGCCGGTGGCAGGCGGCGAGCACGCGGACGACCTCGTCTTCCGTTTTCGGCGTCACGATCAGGTCGCCGGTGACATGCTCGAGCTGCTGCTTCAGCACCGGGCTGTACCAGTAGAAGTCGCGGCTCTTCTGCTGGACGATCGCCGGATGGTCGTCGACCTTGAGGCCGTCCAGGTCGCGCTTGAGCGCCGCAATATCCATCATTCCACCATCAGATCATCGAGTTCGGCATAATCGGGCAGCTGGCGTTCGATCGCCTGGCCGTCGCGCACCACGATGCGATCCGATTCGGGCCGCGACAGCAATTCCGTCCAGCTTCGCCCCTTGAAGACGACGAAATCGGCCGGCCCTCCGGCGGCAAGCGTGCCGAAACCATCGAGCCGCATCACCTTGGCCGGCGTCGCTGTCACCGCTTGCGGCCAGTCAGCGACGGGATGGTCGAGATGCAGGATGCGCGTCGCCGTGCGATAGACCTCCAGCATGTCCAGATCGCCATAGGCGTAGAACGGGTCGCGCGTATTATCGGAGGCGACGACGACGGCAATGCCGCGCGCCTTCATCTCGTGCAGCAGCGTCACCCCGCGCCAGCGCGGCGTGGTGTTATCGCCGCGCCGGTCCTGCAAATAGAGATTGCACATCGGCAGCGACACCACCGCCAGGCCGGCCTTGGCGACCTTGTCCAGCGTGTCGAGCACCTCGAGATCGGGCTGGCGCGCCAGCGAGCAGCAATGGCCGACCAGGATGTTCCCGTCAAAACCGTTCCAGAGGGCGGCTTCGGCAATCTTCTTGAGCGAGATCGCCGAGACATCGTCGGTCTCGTCGGCATGGAAATCGAGGTCGAGGCCATGCTTGATCGCCTGCGCAAACACCTGGTCAAGCAGTTCCTCGAGGTCCGGCACCATATAGGTGACGACGCCGAGCACGCCCTTGGCGGCAGCCACCCGCTTGGCCAGCCTCTCGAACCATTTCCTGTCGCGCACGCCTTCGATGCCGAGCAGGCAGGCCGCCTGCATCTCGATGCGGCCGCGCCATTTCTCCCGCATCGTCTCGAACACCGGCCAGGAGATCTCTTCCTGCGGCGCAACGCTGTCGAGATGCGTACGCAGCGCCTTGGTGCCATGCGCATAGGCAGAGCGCAGCGAAAAATCCATGCGGCGGGCAACGTCGTCGGCGCTCCAGTGCGCCGCGCGGTCGGCGCCCGTTGCGTTCAGCGCGCCCATGAAGGTGCCGTCCGGGTTCGGCTTTCGAGGCCAGATGTGGCCCTTGTCGATATGGGTGTGGCAATCGACGAAGCACGGCAGCACGATGCGGCCGCCGAGGTCGACGGCGTCCGCCGGTGCGTTGGATCGATGCGCCGTAATCCCGGAGATCTTGCCATCGGCGACGGCAACGTCCGCGAGCGCAAATCCGTCGGTGTCGGAAGGAGCGGCAAGGCCGAGCGTCAGGGAGGCGTGAAGCCGGACCTTGGAGAGGACGAATTGGCCGGATTTGGGGATCATCGCAGAGGTCATCGCTGCCCCTCATCCGGCTGCCGCCACCTTCTCCCCGTATAGAGACGGGGAGAAGGGGCTGACCGCGACCGCGGCGCACTTTCAGCAACTCTGGTGATGGGCGAGATCGTCGAGGAAGGCGTCCTTCTCCCCGTCACTATACGGGGAGAAGTGCCCGGCAGGGCGATGAGGGGCAGCGCTGACGCCGGGATGGGCGACAGGCAGCTTTTGCCTACAAAACACGGTACCATCACCGCTCCTGCCTCAGCGCGCTCTCGTGCCAGCGCCGCAAAATGAGATGCGAAATCAGCGACAGCACCAGGAAGATCAGGATGCCCGTGAGCGAGATCAGGATCAGCGCCGCGAACAGCCTTGGTGCGTTGAGCCGGTAGCCGGCCTCGATGATGCGCGAGGCGAGGCCGGACGACTGGCCGGTGGCGCCGGCGACGAACTCGGCCACCACCGCGCCGATCAGCGACAGGCCGCCGGCGATCTTCAGCCCGCCGAGGAAATAAGGCATCGCCGCCGGCAGCCGCAGATAGCGCAATTGCTGCCAGCGGGTGGCACCGTTGAGCTTGAACAAATCGCGCAGATTGCGGTCGACGGAATTGAGGCCGAGCGTGGTGTTGGAGAGGATCGGGAAGAAGGCGACGATCCAGGCGCAAAGCAGCAGCTTTGTCGTCTGGTTGCCGACATAGATGTTGATCAGCGGAAAAATCGCGACGATCGGCGTCACCTGCAGCACGATGGCGAACGGAAAGAACGACATCTCCACCCATTTCGACTGCGCGAACAGCACTGCCAGCCCGACGCCGCCGACCGCGGCGAGAAGCAGGCTCAAGAAGGTGATCCTGAGCGTCACCAGCAGCGAGGAGAACAGCAGCCCGGCATCGTCGTGCAGCGTCTGCAGCACCACGCCGGGACGCGGCAGGATATATTTCGGGATGTCGTTCCAGACGCAGACGCGGTCCCACAGCCAGATCGCCAGGATCATGATCGCCAGCGGCAGCAGCCACCTGCCGATGCGCTCGAAGCGCTCCTGGCGAACGCGACGCGCCTCCTCCGGGTCGAGCGCCAGGACTTGTTCTTCAATGGCCGTCATGATGCGGTCCGGCAGTTGAGTTGATGGCGCCGATCAGCACGTCGGATGCCTGGCGGCAGAGCGCGGCATAATCGGGCGAGGTGCGAAACGCCTCGTCGCGCGGATAGGATGCATCGACGGCAAGCTCGGCAAACACCCGGCCCGGCCGCGCCGCCATGACGACGACGCGGTTGGAGAGGAAAACGCTTTCGAAGACGCTGTGGGTGACGAAAACGACGGTAAAACGCTCATCCTGCCATAGCTCCAGAAGATCGTTGTTGAGCTTGAAGCGGGTGATCTCGTCGAGTGCGGCGAATGGCTCGTCCATCAACAGAATGCGCGGCTTGGTCACCATGGCGCGGGCAATCGAGACGCGCATCTTCATGCCGCCTGATAATTCGCGCGGCACGGCATTCTCGAAGCCGGTCAGGTGAACCCGCGCCAGCATCTCCATCACCGCCGGCGCCGCCTTGGCCCGCGACACACCCTTCAGCCGCAGCGGCAGCCAGACATTGTCGAAGACATCGGCCCAGGGCAGCAGCGTCGGCTCCTGGAAGACGAAGCCGATATTCGAGCGGTCGCCGATATTTGAACGATCGAGGGCGCCGCTGCCGCGCCAGTCGAGCACACCCGAGGTCGGCGTCGACAGGCCGGCAATCAGCCGCAGCGCCGTCGACTTGCCGCAGCCCGACGGTCCGAGCAGGCTGAGGAAATCGCCTTCCCGGATCGTCAGCTCGACATTGCTGAGCGCGGTGACGCCGTTGGAAAACACCTTGCCGACGCCACGCAGCGCCAACAGCGTCGGCCCCGATACGCTTCCTGGCTGTTGCGCCACTTTCTCCAGCTTCACGGCCTACTTCTTCAGGTCGAGCCCGACGCTCTTGTTGACGAAGGCCAGCGTGTAGGCCTTCTTGATGTCGATGCCCGCCGGTGTTACCTTGGCCTTGACCATCTTGTCGTAAAAACTCTGGATGCGCGCATCGGTCATGGCGCCGATGCCGAGCTTTTCGCTGTCGCCGGAATCGACCACGCCGAACTTCTTCAGCTGCTCGATCGAGAAGGCGATCTGCTCATCCGTCATGTCCGGATTTTCCTTCTTGATCATCTCGTTGGCGGCCTTGTTGTCGCCGTAGAGATAATTGTACCAGCCCTTGGCCGAGCCATCGACGAAGCACTGGACCACCTCGGGCCGCTTGTCGACCGTCTCCTGCATGGTTTCGACCGTCGTTGCATATGTGTCCCAGCCATAGTCGGCCAGCAGGAACTGGTTCGGCGTGAAACCGCCCTGCTTCTGGACGGCGAATGGCTCCGAGGTGACGTAGCCCTGCTGGATCGACTTCTTGTTGGCGATGAACGGAGCCGGGTTGAAAGTGTAGGGCACGCGTTTTGCGGCATCGAAGCCGAGGTCGGTGACCATCCACTGGAAGAAGGTCTGCGCACCTTCGTCGCCGAGGATGTACTGGTCGGCGTTCTTCAGGTCTTCCCATTTGTCCAGCCCCTGGCCGGGATGGGACATGATGACCTGCGGGTCCTTCTGGAAGTCGGCGGCCACGACGCGCATCGGTATGCCTTGCTGCACGGCATCGAAGGCCGACAGCAGATTGCCGCCCATGTAGAAATCGATCTTACCTGCGAGCAGCAGCGGCCGGCCGCTGACCTGTGGGCCGCCCTGCATGATCGTCACGTCGATGCCGCATGCGGCATAGGTACCATCCACCACGGCTTGGTAGTAACCGCCATGTTCCGGCTCGGCCAGCCAGTTGGTGCCGAAGGTGACTTTTTCGTTCGCTGCCGCGGCAAGCGTACCTGCGCCAAGCAGCACGATCACGCCCGCCGAAATCTTGAGTCTTCCGTACATCCACACCACCCTTTGTTCGCTCCGGCGCATCACGCGCCGGGCTCGACACCATTGTTTCAAGAAGCAAGACACATGCCACCGGCGCGTTGCGTCGGGACCGCCCGCTTGTGCAATGCCCGCCTGTGCAATGGCGGCGCGAAGGCCGGACGGGTCATGCTGTACGGAAGGCATCGTGCCTATTTTTTGATCGCCTGTCCACAATCGCCCTCGTGACATGCACCGCCATCTTGATGCCCGCCTACATCCAGCTTTACGCTGCCGTGAACGGAGATTGCCATGTTCAAATTTCTCACGCCGAAGTCGATCAAGCCGCCCTTCGCCCGCTACAGCCATGGCGTCGAGCTGCCGCCCGGCAAGCGGCTGGTGCTGTGTTCGGGCCAGGTCGCGATCACAGCGGACGACCAGATCCCCGAGGAGGCCGGCGCACAGGCCGAGCTCTGTTTCCAGAACATAGCGGCGATTCTCGGCGAGGCCGGGCTCGGCCTGTCCGACATCGTCCGCATCAACGCCTACGTCACCGACCGCGCCTTCCTGCGGCCCTATATGGAGGTTCGCGACCGGCTGTTCGCCAGTCCGGCGCCGGCCTCGACGCTGATGATCGTGTCCGGCTTTGCCCGGCCGGAGTTTAAGGTCGAGATCGAGGTCATCGCGGCGGGTTGAGGAGCGCTGGCCAGCGGCTGGAATCGACAGGCCGATGATCTCAAGTTACACGACAAAGGTTGGTGCCGCCCCTCATCAAGCGCGCATCCAGTCTCTTCGAGGTAAAAAATGGCCGGAACAAAAAAACGCGTATGGTGGGGTGACTACCGGACCACCGAATACGCGACCGTCGATCCTGAGGCGACCATTGCCGTTCTGCCGCTGGCGGCGATCGAGCAGCACGGGCCCCATCTGCCGGTTTCGACCGACACCTCGATCATGAACGGCATGCTGGAAACGGTGATCGCGCGCCTGCCCGGCGATCTCGACATCCGCATCCTGCCGGTTCAGGCGGTGGGCAAGTCGAACGAGCATTTGCATGCGCCCGGCACCCTCACTCTGCCGGCGACGACCCTGGTCGAGGCGTGGACCGAACTTGGCCTGTCGGTCGCACGCGCCGGCGTCCGAAAACTGATTGTCGTCAACTCGCATGGCGGCAATGAGGAGATCATGGGCATCGTCACCCGCGAATTGCGCGTGCGGGCAAAGATGCTGGCGGTAAAGACCAGCTGGCAACGGTTTGGCCGGCCGGCCGGCATGTACACCGACCTCGAAGACCGCCACGGCATTCATGGCGGCGACGTCGAGACCTCGCTGATGCTGCACTTCCGGCCCGACCTCGTCGACATGGCCAAGGCCGATAATTTCGTGTCCAAGGTCGCCCGCGCCGAAAAGGAATTTTCGCTGCTGCGCCACACCGGAACACACGCCTTCGCCTGGATCGCCAGCGACCTCAACCCGAATGGCGTGGTCGGCGACGCCAGCATTGCAACCGCCGAAAAAGGCCGGCTCACCGCCGAGCATCAAGCCGACGGCTTCATCAGCTTGCTGAAGGACGTGCGCAAGGCAAAGCTGGCGGATTGGCTGGCGTAACTAGCCCTCGATCCTCAGCGCAAACGGCGTGCCCTCAAACGCTTCGGCGCCGCGCCCGATCGCCTCGATGGCGCGGCTCATGCGGCCGTCGCGCTCGAGCAGTGCGTCGGCAATTGCGATCAGCCGCGGATTGGGTGTCGCCGTGGGCGACAGCGCGCGCAGCGTCTTGGCCAGTTCGGCTTCATCGCGCTTCGGCGCCAGCGCTGCCGCGATAATGTAGGCCGAGGCGGTCGACCGGCTGATGCCGGCATAGCAATGCACCACCAGCGGCCGCGAGCGATCCCATTGGCGGGCGAAATCGAGCAGGTTCAAGACATGCTCCTCGCCCGGCATGGTCATGCCCTCCTGCGCTACCGCAATGTCGTGCATGACCAGGTGCAGATGGTTTTCCCTGGTGATCGAGGCCGGCCGCATCACCTCCGTGCCGGCAGCGAGCAGCGAAAGCAGCCGCCCGGCCCCGGTCTTCGTCACCGTTTCCTCGACTTTGGACAGCGAGCAGACATGGATCATTGGATCGTTTCTCCCTTGGCATCATCGTCGCGCCGCGAGGCCCAGCCGGCAAGCGCTGATTCGAGCCGCCGCCATTCTTCGTCGGCTCCCGGTAGGCCGGCGCGCAACACATCCGGCCGGTCGGCGAAATGCCGAAGCAGGATGCCGCGCTGGCCGAGCACCGAAAACAGGCGGGCGGCGTTCGCCAGCCTGATATAGCGGAACAGCGCGGTGCCAGCGGCGACAGGCACGCCGAACCGGCCGAACAGCGCATCGAGCCGTGCGGCATCCTCGGCCAATCGGCGCCGCATCCCGGCCTGCCAGCCGGTATCGGCAAGCGCCCTTATGCCATATTCGAGCGCCGGCCCGGAAATCGCCCATGGCCCGAATTGCGCCTGCAGCCGCTCGACCGTCAGCGCGTCGGTCAATGCAAAGCCAAGCCGCAGGCCGGCCAGGCCGAAGAACTTGCCGAACGAGCGCAGCACGACGATGCCGCCCTGGTCGACGTCGCCAGCGAGACTTTCGCTGCGTGGGCCGACATCCATGAAGGCCTCGTCGACGACCAGCAGCCCGCCTCTGGCGCGCAATTTTGCGGCAAGTCGAAGCAATCTTTCGCGCTCGACGACGCGCCCGTCCGGGTTGTTGGGATTGACGACGACGGCAAGGTCGGCCGCCGCCAAGGCTTCGAAATCATCGACTTCAGCCGCCGCATGGCCGGCGATCGCCGCTGCCCGCCGATGCTCGGCATAAGTCGGCCCGAGCACCAGCGCCCTGCCCGGGCTGACCAGCGAAGCGACGCGCGGCAACAGGATCTGCGTGCCGGGCGCCGCTGCGACATTCGCCGCCGATGGAGCGCCATAGGCGCTTGCCGCGACTTCGGCCAATTCGCGGGCACGCGCTGCTTCCGGCAATCGCGACAGGGCGGTGGCGGGCAAATCGAAAAGCGGGTAGGAGTGCGGATTGATCCCGGTCGAGAGGTCGACGAAAGGCAGCGGCGCGTGAGGGAAAAGCGCCCTCGCCCGGCCAAGGCTTCCGCCGTGGTCCACTGCCGCCGTCACTCCATCAAGAGACTTCATGTCGATCCTGATCACTTTCCTGTCGCTGGCCATCGAACTTGTACTCGGCTACCCGGCCCAGCTCTTCGATGCCATTGGCCATCCCGTCACCTGGTTCGGCAGGCTGATATCCTTTCTCGACGGCAGGCTCAACCGCGCCACTGATTCCGACGCCCACCGTCGCCGCTGGGGCGTGCTCGCGCTGCTGGTCATCGTGCTGGTGCCGGCCGCCCTCGCCTTCTGGATCGAAGCCATGCTTTGGAGCATTCCCCTCGGCTTGTTGGTCATCGCAATCCTGGCGACGTCGCTGCTGTCGCAGAAGAGCCTGGCCGAGCATGTCGAAGCGGTGGCCGACGCCCTCGACAGCGGCGGACTGGATATGGGCCGCATTGCCGTCTCGCGGATCGTCGGCCGCGACCCGGAAAAGCTCGACAGGGCCGCTGTCTGCCGCGCCGCGATCGAAAGCCTGGCCGAGAACTTCTCCGACGGCGTCGTCGCGCCGGCGTTCTGGATCGGCGTTGGCGGGCTCGCCGGCGGCGTCGCCTACAAGGCCGCCAACACCGCCGATTCGATGATCGGCCACCGCACCCCGCGCCACGAGGCCTTCGGCTGGGCGGCGGCGCGCTTCGACGATTGGATCAACCTGCCGGCATCACGGCTGACGGCGCTGCTGATCGTGCTTGCCGCTTTCCTGGTCAAGGGCGCCGATGCCAAAGCCGCCTGGCATGCTGTGCGGCGCGATGCGAAAAAACACCGCTCGCCCAATGCCGGCTGGCCGGAAGCAGCGATGGCCGGTGCGCTCGGCCTGGCGCTCGCCGGCCCCCGTTCCTATGACGGCGTCATGGTCGAAGACGCGTTGATGGGCGAAGGCGGCCGCCGCGACGATATCGAGAGCACCGACATCCGACGGGCGCTGAAACTTTACCGGGTCGCCGACTTACTGCTGATCGCGCTGTTCGGGGTGGTCGCAGTGGTTGTTGTCTTGGCGTGACCTGCGCCCGAGATCGAGCGGAAACAAAAAACCCGCCAAGCGGCGGGTCGTTGGAGCCAGTTAGCACCATAGCGAGATTAGTACCATAGCTGCCGGCACAAAGCAAGAACAAAATTGCTGTGCCCAAAGAATAATCGCCCCAGCTTTGCGCTTCTCATTCCCTGCCTTTGACGTTCGAGGTTGGCGAAATCCGAAGCGCCATCCAATCTCCCCCCTCGCGGGGGAGATGTCCGGCAGGACAGAGGGGGGCGCGAAGGATCGCCAGCCTCTTGACCGTTCACCTGCTAATGACGGTCTGACGACGTAGTTGTCTCCGACTGACAGGCCGAGGGACAGTGCCCCCCTTTGCCCTGCCGGGCATCTCCCCCACAAGGGGGGAGATCGGCAGCTTCGCCGGCGCCGCCTGCTCCGAAACGCCCTTCCCCGATCGCCAAACCCCTCAGAACTCTATCCCTTGCTGCGCCTTCACGCCGGCGGAGAAGTGGTGCTTGGTCACTCCCATCTCGGTGACCAGATCGGCTGCCTCGACCAATACCGGCTTGGCATTGCGGCCGGTGACGACGACATGCAGGCCCTCGCGACGCGCCTTCAGCGCTGCGACCACCTTTTCGAGGTCGAGATAATCGTAGCGCAACGCGATGTTGAGTTCGTCGAGCACCACGAGGCTGATCGACGGCTCGGCCATCAGCTCGAGCGCCTTGGCCCAGGCGGCCTCAGCGGCCGCGATGTCGCGCTTCAGGTCCTGCGTTTCCCAGGTAAAGCCCTCGCCCATGGCGTGCCAGACGACGCGGTCGCCGAAGCAGGCAAAAGCATCCTTCTCGCCGGTGTGCCATTTGCCTTTGATGAACTGGACGACGCCGACGCGCTTGCCGTAGCCGAGCATTCTGAGCGCCAGCCCGAAGGCGGCCGTGGTCTTGCCCTTGCCCGGACCGGTGTTGACGATCAACAGCCCTTTCTCGACCGTCTTGGCTGCAACCTCGGCGTCCTGCACCGCCTTGCGCTTGGCCATCTTCGCGCGGTGGCGTTCCTCGTCCTTGGGATCGATGTGGTCGGTATCAGCCATGTCATTTCACCCTGAGCGGCAGCCCCGCCACCATCAAAAGCACGGTGTCAGCGACGGCGGCAACGTCCTGGTTCAACCGGCCGGCCGCGTCGCGAAACCGTCTTGCCAGCGCATTCTCCGGCACGATGCCCTGGCCGACCTCGTTGGACACCACGAACCAGGGTCCACGCGGCCGCGACAGCACATCTGCCAGCCTTCGGCATTCGGCCTCGACATCATGTTCGGCCAGCATATGGTTGGTCAGCCACAGCGTCAGGCAATCGATCAGCACCGGCTGGCCGTCAGGCAGTGCCTCGATCGCGCCGGCAAGGTCGAGCGGCGCCTCGATGGTCGTCCAGCCGGCGCTGCGGCGCGAGCGGTGCAGCGCGATCCGTTCGCGCATCTCCTCGTCATAGGCTTGCGCCGTCGCGATATAGCTCCATGGCGCCGGACAGGCACTCACCAGCCTCTCGGCATGCACGCTCTTGCCGGAGCGCGCACCGCCGATGATCAGGGTCAGCGCCCCGGCAGCGCGGTCAGGCAAAGCTGTCGCGCAGGCTGGTCGCCGTGCCGGTGAAGCGGCCGCGCACCACGCCGACGACCGCGCCGAGCACCAGCCAGAACACCAGATTGGTCAGCGTCACCGCCACCACGAACTGATGATGCAGGCCTTCCGGGATTGTCGTCTCGAAGCTGTCGGGCTGCGGCGCGCCGACAATATGCGGCGCCACCATCAACGCCACCGCAAGGACCGCCAGCGGCAGCGATCTGCGGAAGGCGAGCAGGCCGAGACCGGCGGCGGTCGCCACCACCGTTGCCCACCACCAGATCTGGCGTTGGACAAGGTCGGCCGCCGGCATTGCCGGCAATTCCGGCGGCAGGCCGAGGCCCGGCGCCAGCGTGAACACGGCAAAGCCGGCAAGCCCCCAGAACAGGCCCTGGCGCCAATTGCCGATGCCGCCGGCGAACTCCGAAACCGCAACCAGGACCAACGCGAAGCCGATGCCGGTGACGATATTGGCAACGACGCTGAAGGCAAAACGTTCGAAACCGTCGGCCGGCGCCCAGCCTTCGTCCTCCGCCGGAGCCATTGCTTCAGCCGGTGCCGGCGCGGCGCTGCTTATAGCCATCGTGCCCCCGGCGTTTTCGACCGGTGCCGCAGGTGCCGCGGCATGGTCATGGCCGCCGCCGGCCTGTTCGTAGACTTCCGCCTTCAGGATCAGCGGCACCGTGGCATAGGCCTGCATGCAGGCGAGAACGACGCCGGCCACGAGCCCTGCGATCGCCGCGATGAACACGACGTTGCGAAACAGTGTCATGATGTCAGCCCCTTGTCAGTGGCAGGGAAAGCCCATCGAGTGGCGATAGTCGTGGGCGGCATTGTGGACCGCATCGATGTGCGAGAAGCCGACAAAGCCCATGACGAAAATGCCGAGGAATGCAGCAAGCGCCAGCTGCATGAAACGCGACTGCGAGGAGACGGAAGCGCCGAGCGAGACGGAAGCGGTATTCATGTCTTGTCCTTTCGCCCTCCACCCGAGGGCATAGAAGTCAGTTTCCTGTCGCCGGCAGGTCTCCTGGCTCGCGGATCAGCGCCCTTCCCCACCTTCCCGAAGAAAATCTTCAGTGGCATATGGAGAGGACTACCGCACACAGTTGCGGGGGCAGCCACGGCATTGGGCAAGAATTTCGCCCGCACCGCATTCCCTCTTGGTTCCAAACGGAACCGACGACATCAGCGACTATAGGCAGAATCGCCGCGCCCGGCAAACCAAATTCCGCCGGATCGTGTGGCGAATGCGCCGCCTCGCCAAGCTCGCCGGCCGGCGCCGCAATTGACAATTCTCACAGCCGGGTGTCGGCTGGCGGATGGGGAGGAAGCCGGCATGCAACCCAGCCCGAATGAGCGCGGTCCCTATAACGGCCTGACGCGGGCCGAGCCGACGCTGCCGTCATCGGCCTATTGGGACATCGCAGGCTATCAGCGCGATCTCGAGGCCATCTGGTATCGCAATTGGCTGCTGGTCTGCCGCGAGGCCGACCTTGCCCATCCGCTGGCTTTCAGGACGTTTCGCATAGGCACGCAGGAGGTCGTCGTGCTGCGCGACGAGACCGGCGAATTGCGCGCCTTTCACAACACCTGCCGGCATCGCGGCTCGCAGCTTTGCCAGCAGAGCGAAGGACGGCTGAAGGCGCGGCTCATCACCTGCCCCTACCACGCCTGGTCCTATTCGCTGCGCGGCGATCTGGTGCGCGTGCCGTCGAAATCGCTGCCGGACGGTTTCGACAAGGCCGATCATCCGCTCTACCGCGTCGCGCTTTCGGTGTGGCGCGGTTTCGTTTTAGTCAACCTCGCGCAAGACGCTGCCGGTTCGGCTGAAACATCCTTCGATCCGGCATCCGGCAACCTCGCCAACTGGCCGCTGGAAACGCTGCTGAGCGGCCATGTGCTGCGCAAGGTTATGAACTGCAACTGGAAGATATTTTGGGAGAACTTCAACGAGTGCCTGCACTGCCCTGGCGTCCACAAGGACCTGTCGCGGCTGGTGCCGATCTATGGCCGCGGCCTGATGGGCCGGCACGACGACCCCGAATGGGCGCGCCACGCCGACAATGACGCGCCGGAATTTGCCGGCGGCTTGCGGGCCGGGGCCGAAACCTGGTCGCGCGACGGGCGCGTCCACGGCTCGGTCTTTTCGAGCCTGACGCCGGCCGAGCGTGCTGCCGGGCAGACCTATGCCACCAACTTGCCGTCGATGTTCGTCGTCGGCCATGTCGACTATGTCAGGACCGTGCGGCTGGTGCCGCTTGGGCCGGAGCAGACCGAACTCACCGCCGAATGGCTTTTTTCGCCCGAAGCGCTCGTCGATCCGGCTGCGGATATCGACAACATCGTCGCCTTCGGTACCCAGGTGCTGGAGGAAGACGCTGATATCTGCGAGGTCAACCAGAAGGGCCTGCGCTCGATGCGCCATAAGGCCGGCGTGCTGATGCCCGAGGAATATGATTTGCACCGCTTCCACAACTGGGTGCGCGAGCGGCATGCGGCGCTTGAACATCAAAGCGATTTGGGCAGATAGCGCCAAGTGACGAAGCCGCAGACCGCCGCCAGCAGGCCGAGCGTCGCGAAAACCGCGCCCAGGCCGAAGAACGCCAGCACCACTGAATAGACCAGCGGCGGCGTCAGCTCGGAAAAGTCGAGATAGGTGCGGTAGACCGCCGCCATCTGCGCCCGCTCATACGAGCGCACCGAGCGCATGAACGCGGTCGAGCCCAGCGCATCGAGCGCGATGGTGAAGAAGGCACCGCAAAGCAGCAACGCGCCGGTGACGAGCGGCGCGGCCTCGCCGACGGCGCCGGCCGCCAGCAGCGTCGCCGACATGGCGAAATAGGCAAACGTCATGGTGCGCCGGCCGCCGAAACGCTTTCCCGCCCTGCCCCAGAAGATGGCCATGAACAAAAGCGCATTGCCGGCCGAAACCAAGAGGCCACCGGCGAGCTCGCCCTCGCCGGTGATCACCATGAACAGCGGCCCATAGACAAAGAACGTCGTCCAGAAGCAGGAACGGCCGAAGGCGATCAGCCAGGCCAGCCTCAGCCTTGGCTGCGCGACGAAGCGGCCGATATTGGCCAGCGGATTGACCGGCCGCGTCTTGCCCGGGCGGATCGACGGGTTGTCGCCAAGCCGGCAGGTCCAGAACAGCGCCAGCAGGGCCATGGCGAAGACGGCCACCGCGCTATGCGCGGCATAGATGCCGAAACGCGTGTAGAGGAAAATGCCGAGCGTCGGCCCGGCGGTCCAGGCAAGCATCGACCACGCCATGCGCAGCGACTCGGCCTGCATGAAATCGGTCTTGCGGATGTGGTCCATGATGTAGAGGTTGAGCGTGATCGCCAGCGCGCTGGCGCCGATGACGCGGCAGAGCATGCCGACCGTTTGGCCAGCAAGCGTATGAGTGACGAAGAACAGCGAGCCGACGGCCAGCAGGCAGGCACCGGCGGTATAGACCCAGCGCCGGGCAAAGCGCCGGATCAACATCGGCATGAACAGCGTCGCCGAGAGGCCGAGCATTGCCACGACCGTGTAGAGGATCGAGACGATCTGCTCGTTGTGCAGGATCTCATAGGCCTGGATCGGGATGACGCTGGAGACGGTGGCGCGCGCGAACGATTCGACCGCATAAAGCGAGGCGAAGGTGCGTGCATCCGCCGGCCGCAAGTCCGCAAGCCAGATAGGATGGCGCACATGGGTAGCCATTGCTTTCCCCGAAGCAGAATCGCCTAAAGCAGGGTTTGGAGCACAAATCTGCCGCGGCGATTCCTGGCCGGGTAACAGGAAACCGACGCCTTCACGGCAAAAAGCGAAGCCGGCCAAAGGCTTTCCGGCTCTGGCCTAAAGCGAGTTCTAATGCTGACCCGCGCCAACGCGACGCGAGGACTGCTTCTTTTGACGGTGGCAACCGTGATAGTCGTCTTGCCGGGGCTGAACCAAGACAGCGAGACCGATGAGCATCGCCACGCCGACCACCGCCGTTCAGGATCAACCGAAGGCGAAGCGCATCGCCGCCATCGACATCGCACGCGGCATCGCTTTGCTTGCCATGGCGAGCTATCATTTCACCTGGGATCTCGAATTTTTCGGCTACACCGATCCCGGCCTCACCGCCTTCGGCTGGTGGAAAATCTACGCGCGCTGCATCGCCTCGAGCTTCCTGTTCCTGGTCGGCGTCAGCCTCTATCTCGCCCATGGCAAGAAAATCCGCTGGACAGGCTTCTGGAAGCGCTTCGCCATGGTTGCCGGGGCGGCTCTCGCAATATCGCTGGTCACCCGAATCGCCACGCCCGACGGCTTCATTTTTTTCGGCATATTGCACGAGATCGCGCTCGCCAGCCTGCTCGGCCTGGCGTTCCCGCGGCTGCCGGCGCTGCTGACGCTGCTTGTCGCGGCGTTTGTCATCGCGGCGCCCTTCTACCTCAGATCCGAGGCCTTCGATCATCCGGCTTTGTGGTGGGTCGGTCTATCGGCGACCAATCCGCATTCCAACGACTATGTTCCGCTGCTGCCCTGGTTCGGCGCCGTGCTTGCCGGCATCGCGGTTACCAAACTCGCCGCCACCTCCGGCGTGCTGACCCGGCTGTCGGCCATGACGCCCGGCCGCTGGGCAAACCCGCTGGTCTTCATCGGCCGGCACAGCCTTGCCTTCTATCTGATCCATCAGCCGCTGCTGATCGGCTCGGTCTGGCTGTTTTCGCAATTCATGCCTGCGCAGGTCGAAAGCAGGGAGATGAACTTTCTGAAATCCTGCCAAATATCCTGCGAGCAGGCGCGCGACACCGAGTTCTGCTCCAGCTATTGTGCCTGCATGCTGGATACTCTCCAGGGCGAAGCCTCGCTTGACCGGCTCTACAGCAACGACCAGTCTCCGGAGTGGAAGGCGCATATTGGCGAGCTCGCCAGCACCTGCACCGCCCAAACCGAGGCGGCGGAACCGAGAACGCGCTAATCGAGGGAGGACAGCAATGAGCGACAGTCACCCGAAACCCGTGCAGCAAAATCCTGGGCAGCCGAAGCTGGGGCACATCCCATGGCCGCCGCTGATCTATATCGCCGCCATCATCGTCAGCGTCGCGCTAGGGTTTCTCTATCCACTGCCGTGGATCGGCGATCTTCTCGGCGACATCCTGTTCGCCGCCGGGCTTGTGGGGCTGTTGGCGGTCGCCGCGCTCTGGTTCACGGCAATCCGCACCATGATCCGCGCCAAGACGACGCTCAACCCGAACGGCGTGCCGGACCATCTGGTGACCACCGGACCCTTCGCCGTCAGCCGCAATCCGATCTACCTCGCCAACACATTGCTGCTGGTCAGCCTCGCCTTTGTCTCGGGGATCGCCTGGTTCCTGCCGCTGGCGGTCATCGCGGCGTTCCTGACGCAGAAGCTGACGATCGAGAGCGAGGAGAAGGTGCTGACGGCCAAATTCGGCAAGAAGTACCGGGACTACGCCAAAAGGGTGCGGCGCTGGATTTGAGCCGAGGCTGACACCGCGCTTACGTGGTGACGCCGAGTTCAACCAGCCGCTCGACGCAGGATTCCTCGGCCTGGTCGAGCTCGGCCAGGGTCTCCTCGAGGTCGCGGCGTTTCTGGCGAAGATCCTCGCGCTTTTCCTCGATGCGCTTGATCATCAGCTTGAGTTGCCCAACCTCGCCGGGCGGCTCCCTGTACATCTGGATGATTTCGCGGATCTCGTTGATCGAGAAGCCGAGCCTCTTGCCGCGCATGATCTGCCGGATGAGATGCCGGTCCGACGGACGGAACAGCCGGGTGCGGCCGCGCCTTACCGGCTGCACCAGCCCTTCGTCCTCGTAGAAGCGTAACGTCCGCGTCGACACGTCGAATTCGCGGGTCAGCTCCGTGATCGAATAATATTCCCGCATCGTCACTCCAATGCCCCGGCCACGCCGCGAGTTCCAACTGGCCGGCGCCGCCGGCGCCCAGGCGCGTACCAGAATCGGCGGACAAGGCACCTTTCAAAGCCTCGCATGGCATTTACGTAAAAGTCAATTGAGGTGCCGTTCAGCCTACGCCGAACCACCATGTGGCAAGCCCGAGAAAGGCAAAGAAACCGACGACATCGGTGACCGTAGTGACGAAAACCGCCGAAGCCACAGCCGGGTCGATCTTGAAGCGGTCGAGCAGCAGCGGGATCAGGATGCCCGCCAGAGCCGCGACGAACATGTTGATGATCATCGCCGCCGCGATGATGCCGCCGAGATTGCGATCGTGGAACCAGGCAGCCGCGACGATGCCGATCAGAATGGCGAAGATGATGCCGTTGATGAAGCCCACCCCGATTTCGCGGCGGATGATGCGGCCGGCATTGTAGATGTCGAGGTCCCTCGTCGCCAGCGCCCGCACCGTGACGGTCATGGTCTGCGAGCCGGCATTGCCGCCCATGCCGGCGACGATAGGCATCAGCACCGCCAACGCCACGATATGCTCGATGGTGCGGTCGAACAGGCCGATCACCGAAGCCGCGAGGAAGGCCGTCAAAAGGTTGATCAGCAGCCACGGCACACGCGAGCGCGAAGTCGAAAGGATGCTGTCCGAGAGTTCTTCGTCGCCGACGCCGCCCATGCGCAGCAGATCTTCCTCGGCCTCCTGCTGGATGACGTCGACGACGTCGTCGATGGTCAGCACGCCGACCAGCCGCTCGTTCTCGTCGACGACGGCAGCGGACAGAAGATCGTATTGTTCGAATTCGCGTGCCGCCTCCTCCTGGTCCATGGTGGCCGGGATGGCATGCCTGGTCTCATGCATGACCTCTTCGACCTTGACCGAGCGCTTGGTGCGCAGGATCTGGTCGAGGTCGATGGCGCCGAGCAGCTTGAAGCTCGGATCGATGACGAAGATCTGGCTGAAACGGTCGGGAAGGTTGTTGTCCTCGCGCATGTAGTCGATGGTCTGGCCGATCGTCCAGAATGGCGGCACCGCGACGAACTCCGTCTGCATGCGGCGGCCGGCGGTCTCTTCGGGATAGTCGAGCGAGCGCCGCAGCCTGATCCGCTCGGTGAACGGCAGTTGCGACAGGATCTCGTCCTGGTCCTCCTGGTCGAGGTCCTCGAGGATGTAGACGGCATCGTCGGAATCGAGCTCCTGCACGGCCTGGGCGATCTGCGCATTGGGCAGATTGTCGACGATGTCGCGCCTGATCGCCTCGTCGACCTCGGTCAGCGCGGAAAAATCGAAATCCTTGCCCAGCAATTCGACCAGGGCGCGGCGCTGTTCCGGGTGCAGCGCCTCGAGCAGGTGGCCGAGTTCCGACTGGTGCAGATCGTCGACTTCGCGCTTCAGCGTCAGCGTATCGCGATCGGCGATCGCGGCACCGATCTGGGTGAGAAACGACGACAGGATGACGCCGTCCTCGTCATAGATGTCGGCGCGGCGCTCCTCAGCGGCCCTGGCGCCGGTCATGTGTTCGTCCTGGCCTTCCACCAGCGCCTCCCGCCATCGGATTTCCGGATAAGGTGCCTGTCAGGTCTAGACCATGATCCTGAAAAGTGGAAACCGGTTTTCCGAAAAGATCATGGTCAAACACAAGGATGGAGCGGCGGCGCGACTTGGCTTGAGCATCGGCCTCTCTGTGCGCAACCGACGGATATCAGGCGACCTTGCGAGCTGCCGGTTGCCCAAGATTGATAATTCAAGATTGATAATTAGAGGATTCTAATTTAGCATCTCTATAATTACCGGTAATAAAGGGAGGGTGTTTATGGGGAAGTATCTATTTACCAGTCTTGCGTTGGTTTGTTCGGGAATACTTTTGAACCCGATTACCGCCGATGCAAAGGCCTTCAAATCTTTTCAGGGCAAGGAATGCAAGCCTGACTACAAACGGCTTTGCCCAATGACACCGATCGGCAAATGCGACCTTCAGAGCATGATCGAGCAGTTGTCACCCGCCTGCAAGGCTTTCGTCGAGAAGCACCGGTAATCCAGCTCTGCCATCGCCGCCGACCAACCGCCGGGTAGTCCGCGACAACGCCAGGTGTGGTGTGCCCCGGTCGGGGAATCGGTCGCCCAACAACAACAGTCCCGGTGGTCGGGCACAACGGCATATGCTGCACCGGGAATGAGGCGAGGCCGACGGTGCGACGGCCTCGCTGGATATCGGGCTTAGAGGCCTGCCGATCAGGCAGCGTAGCGTTTGGCCTCAGCCGCGTAGGCGCCAAGGACACCGCTCCAGCCACGCTCCGATTCGAAGGCCTGGCGCGCTGCTTCTGCGGTCTCGCCCATGTTCTCCAGAAGCCGGTGCTCGAGTTCCACCCGCGTCGAATTCTCGCCGAGCGCGACAAAGCGGATGTCGACCTCGGTCAGCAATGCCGGATCGTAGCGCCAGTCGGCCCCGATACGCCAGGCGCGCGTCAGCCTCGACGGCGGATCCCAGGCGAGAACCTCGCCCCAATCGCATTCTGACCCATCCTCGCCGATCTCGTACCAGCGGCCGCCGGCTTTCGGTTCGATCACCGCGGTCGTCAGGGCGGATTTGCCGATCGAGTGCGAAGCCGGCCACCACCGTCCGAACCCTGTCGTGAACACATCGAATGCCTTGTCGCGCGGCACCTCCACGGTCACCGACTTCCTGACCGGTGCGGGCTTGATCATGGTCGTCATTTCCTCTTCTCCTTGCTGTTGTCGACTTCCCGTTTGAAGACGTCGAGCGCATCGCCCCACATGCGATCGAGCCAGGCGCGCATCTCGCCGAGCCCATGCGGGTCGAGATGATAGATATTGCTGGCGCCCTTGGGCTCGGCACGGACCAGTCGGGCTTCCTTCAGCACTTTGAGGTGCTGCGATACCGCCGGCTGCGAGACCGGAAGCACCCGCGTCAGATCGATGACCGAGCGCGGCCGATCGGCGATGAGCTCGAACACCTTGCGGCGTGTCGGATCGGCCAAGGCCACCATTCCTGCGTAATCATAAACCATGACTTATGATAAGCTAAAACTTATGATAGGTCAACCGAGGGAGTGGCGGGCCTGTGTTTAAGCAACGGGCCGGTTCGGCCCGAGGCTCCGGGGTAATTCCTTCGCGCGGGGCATGGGCAGCAATGCGGATGCAAGATTGCTCAGGGAATCAATCCACCGCATGCGAGCCGGCAGGTATCGACCACCGGGGAAAAGTAAACCTGACGGCAAGGTTTTTACCTTATCGGTGTATATGTCTCTGCGGCGAAACATTAAGAACGGGTAAATTGGCTTGGCCCTAACTACGGAAGCCTCTCGCCACAGGCCCTCAGCCATATGGCAATTGCGCCTCTCCTTGTTTATGGCAATGTACGTGTTAGGTGCATCTGCACTATATCCAGAAGTATTCCGTACATCAGCCCTAATCTATTCTCACAAGTTTCTTATTGGCATGCCGGTCTTGTTTATCGGTGGCGTCTGTTGTGCCGCGCTCATCCATGGCCGACGGCAACCGGTTCGCTACGCCCTGGAATTGGTTCAAGGGCGCTGGCGCGGCTGTCTGTTGGTGCTGCTGTTCTTCTTTGCCAGCTTGACCGCGTTCTCCACCTACAAGATCGCCATCCCGTCCGTCGTCCCATACTATGCCGACCACTGGTTAGCCGACGCTGATGAATGGTTGCACGGGATGCCGCCGTGGGAGATCGCCCATAAGCTCGACAGCAACGGGTGGTCGCTCGTCGTCTTCAACAGCTATGAAGTCATTTGGTTCTACCAGTGGTTCGGCACCATCCTTTTCGTGGCGCTCTGGTCGGACGAGATTGCGCGCATCCGCTATCTCAGCGCGGCAGCGCTGACGTTGTGCATCCTCGGAACTGTCTTGGCTTTGGCGCTGGCATCGGTCGGGCCGGTTTACTACCACCAGTTTGTTGGCGTGGATCGCTTCCACGGATTGAATGCCGCCTTGGACAGACTGGACCATAGTTACATGGTGCGGGAACCCGCAGCATATCTCCTGATGGCTTACCGGAGTGGCCGGCCAAGCCTTGGCGGCGGCATCTCGGCCATGCCAAGCATGCATGTCGCCTTTGCCGCACTGAACGCCTATTTGCTGTCCTCGATCAATCTCTGGCTGGGCGCTCTGGGTTGGGCGTTTGCAGCCCTGATCCTGTACGGATCGGTGTACACTGGATGGCACTATGCCCTGGACGGCTACGTATCGATCGCTGCTGTATCTGTGATCTGGTGGGCAACCGGACGCCTGGTGCGCGAATAATTATCCACGCAAACCGCATATATGCTACGCGCCGATGGCGTTTTCGCATCGGCCAAACTCGCGATCGCAGTCAGGCAAAAAAGCCTCGCGCCTGACAAAGACGCTCTTTGCCGTGCTCGAACTCAACGGGGCGCTTTCGAATTAAATGGTGCGGTCGAGAAGACTCGAACTTCCACGGGTTGCCCCACAGCGACCTCAACGCTGCGCGTCTACCAATTCCGCCACGACCGCACGTGGTAGGAGCCAGAACGAACCGGCCCGCGGCGTGTAGCAAATCGTTTCCGGTGAAACAAGTGCGCGGCCAGCAATAATCGGCCGGATCGGCTTAACTCTGCAAAGCGCCGAACGTGCCCGGAACTGGACGTTTGTACCGATTGCCGCCATATGAGGGGCGAGACGACATATCATGACAGAACGCAGCCAGATCGCCACGTCGTTCCTGCCCTCGCCCGGCTCGGCGCCGGTCGAATGGCGCATTGAGCCCGGGCTCACCGCCTATCCCGATGCGCTCGCCGTGATGGAGGCGCGCGCCGAAGCAATCCGCAGCGGCGCGGCTGGCGAGATGGTCTGGCTGGTCGAGCATCCGCCGCTCTATACCGCCGGCACCAGCGCCCGTTTCGAGGACCTGATCGAGCCGGACCGCTTCCCGGTCTTTGCCGCCGGGCGCGGCGGCGAATACACCTATCATGGGCCGGGCCAGCGCGTCGCCTATGTCATGCTCGACCTCAAGCGGCGGCGCGAGGATGTCCGCGCCTTCGTCGCGGCACTCGAACAATGGATCATCGGCACGCTGGCCGCCTTCAACGTACGCGGCGAACGCCGCGAGGACCGCGTCGGCGTCTGGGTGGTGCGGCCGGATCGCCCCGCTTTGCCCGACGGCTCGGTCGCCGAGGACAAGATCGCTGCCATCGGCATCAGGCTGAGGCGCTGGGTGAGCTTTCACGGCATTGCCATCAATGTCGAGCCGGATCTCGGCCATTTCAGCGGCATCGTGCCGTGCGGCGTCCAGGATCACGGCGTCACCAGCCTCATCGATCTCGGCCTTCCCGTAACAATGGCCGATCTCGACCTGGCGCTGAAATCAGCCTTCGAAGATGTCTTCGGCCCGGCAGCGCCTTTGCAGGTCGAGGCGGCCCGCAAAGTCGGCTGACAGAACCTCACTGAAGACCGTAGTCCTACGCTGCGCCCCTCGCCTCCGCGAAGAACGGGTCGTCAGCGTTCGAGCCATGTCTTTCAGCGCATCCTCACATCGCGCCGATCCAGATTGCCATGGAAATGAGGAACGTGCTCATGCACACCAGCGAAACGACATCCTGAACAAGATCGGTCATAACTCTCTCCTGTTGTTAGTATGTTCGTATTTTGTTCTAATTTTGTTCGAATGTCAACGATCGCAATCCCGGCATGGCCGGAATTGCGTGCGGTCAATTTCGGCAGGGTTAAGAAAGGGTTGAGAGGCAGATTGCCGACGGTTTCGGGCCGAGAGCGCGCACGAAAAATAGCGGACGGCGCACGCCAGTTCGCAGGCCGGCATCACCTCGGTCTTAGCACACCCTAAAGCGGGACGACCTTGCCGTCGGCAAGCGTCACGCGGCGATCCATGCGCGAGGCAAGCTCGTGATTATGGGTGGCGATCAGCGCCGCCAGGCCGGATTGCCGGACCAGCGCTGCCAGCGCCTCGAACACATAGGAAGCAGTCACCGGGTCGAGGTTGCCGGTCGGCTCGTCGGCCAAAAGCACCAGCGGTGCGTTGGCGACGGCGCGCGCAATGGCGACGCGCTGCTGCTCGCCGCCGGAGAGCTCGGAAGGGCGATGCTGCGCCCGCTTGCCGATCTGCATGTAGTCGAGCAATTGCGCCGCCCGCTCGGCCGCCTCCTTGCGCGCCAGCCCTTTTATCAGCTGCGGCATCATGATGTTTTCCAGCGCCGAGAATTCAGGCAGCAAATGATGGAACTGGTAGACGAAGCCGACATCGTTGCGGCGGATCGCCGTGCGCTCGTCGTCGGAAAGCCGGCCGCAGGCGCGCCCCGCCAGGATCACGTCGCCGGCGTCCGGCCGCTCCAGCAGCCCGGCGGTGTGGAGCAGCGTCGACTTGCCGGTGCCCGACGGCGCCACCAGCGCCACCATCTCGCCACGCTTAAGCGAAAAATCGGCGCCGTTCAGGATGGTCAGCTTGCGCGGCCCCTGCACATAGTGCCGTTCGACGCTCTTCAGCTCGATAATGGCCTCGGCCATCATTCGTACCTCAGCGCTTCGACCGGATCGAGCCTGGCCGCCCGCCACGCCGGAAACAGTGTCGCCAGGAACGACAGCGCCAAAGCCATGAGAACGACCGAGATCGTCTCGCTGGCATCCATGCGGGCCGGCAGCTGGCTTAGGAAATAAAGCTCGGGATTGAACAGCCGCTCGTCGGCCAGCCAGGAGAAGAACTGGCGGATGCGCTCGACGTTGAGGCAGATCAAGATACCGAGCAGCACGCCGGCGATGGTGCCGACAACGCCGATCGCAGCGCCTGTCATCAGGAAGATGCGCAGGATCGCGCCGCGCGTCGCTCCCATGGTGCGCAGGATGGCGATGTCGTGGCCCTTGTCCTTCACCAGCATGATCAGGCCCGAAATGATGTTGAGGGCCGCCACCAGCACGATCAGCGTCAGGATCATGAACATGACGTTGCGCTCGACCTGCAGCGCGTCGAAGAACGTCTTGTTGCGTTGCCGCCAATCGACAAGGCTGATCGGCCGCTGCGCCGCCTCTTCGACCTTCGGCTTCAGCGCGTCGATATTGTCGGGATTGTCGGTGTAGATCTCGATCGTCTGCGCCCGGCCGTCCATGTTGAAATAAAGCTGCGATTCCGAGAACGGCATGTAAACGATGGAGCTGTCATATTCCGACATGCCGACCTCGAAGATCGCGGTGACCGGATAGCCCTTCATGCGCGGCGTCGTGCCGAGCGGCGTGACGTCGCCCTCGGGCGAGATCAGCGTGATCGTATCGCCAAGCACAAGGCCGAGATTCTCGGCCATGCGGCTGCCGATGGCGACGCCCTCGCCGGTGTCGAAGCCGACGATCGAGCCCTCCTTGATGTTGTTGGCGACGATGGTGATCTTGCCGAGGTCCTCGCCGCGTATGCCGCGCACCAGCGCGCCGGTGCCGCCGCCGACATTGCCTTGCGCCAGCACCTGCCCGTCGATCAGCGGAATGGCGTATTTGACGCCGGGCACGCCGTTGATGCGGCCGGCGACCTGGGCATAGTCCTCCAGCGGCATGTCGAGCGGCTGCACGATCAGGTGCCCGTTGACGCCGAGGATGCGCGTCAGCAGTTCGGCGCGAAAGCCGTTCATGACCGCCATGACGACGATCAGCGTGGCAACGCCCAGCATGATGCCGAGGAAGGAGATCGAGGCGATGACCGAGATCACCGTCTCCTTGCGGCGCGAGCGCAGATAGCGCCACGCAACCATACGCTCAAAGCCGGAAAAGGGTCCTGCCCCCGAAGGTTTGGCTGCTGCCGCTTCGTTCATGCGGCGGCACCGAAACGCTTTTTCACGTCGCCGATCGGCAGCGTCTCGCGCTCGCCGGTCCTGCGGTTCTTGATCTCGACCTCGCCGGCTGCGACGCCGCGCGGCCCCACGATCACCTGCCACGGAAGTCCGATCAGGTCGGCGGTAGCGAACTTGCCTCCCGGCCGCTGGTCGGTGTCATCGTAGAGCACCTCCTTGCCGGCGGCGGCAAAGGCGGCATGCATCTCACCGCAGACGCAGTCGCATTCGGCATCGCCAGCCTTCATGTTGATCAGGCCGATGTCGAACGGCGCCACCGCTTCCGGCCAGATGATGCCGTTATCGTCATGGCTGGCCTCGATAATCGCCGCGACCAGCCGCGACGGACCGATGCCGTAGGAACCGCCAGAGACGAAATGATCCTTGCCGTCCGGCCCGGTCACCTTGGCGCCCATCGGCTTGGAATATTTGTCGCCGAAATGGAAGATATGGCCAACCTCGATGCCGCGCGCCGAGACCTTGTCGGCTTCGGAGAGCTTTTCCCATGCCGCCTCGTCATGCATTTCGTCGGTGGCGGCATAGGGCGTCGTCCATGTCTTGACGATCTCGGCGATCTCGGCGTCATTCGAAAAGTCGGTATTCGCCCCTGGTACATCAAGCGAGAGATAGTCGCGATGGCAAAACACCTGGCTCTCGCCGGTGTCGGCCAGGATGATGAACTCATGGCTGAGGTCGCCGCCGATCGGCCCGGTGTCGGCGCGCATCGGGATCGCCTGCAGCCCCATGCGCGTGAACGTCCTGAGATAGGACACGAACATACGGTTATAAGCGGCCTTGGCGCCTTCATAATCGAGGTCGAAGGAATAGGCGTCCTTCATTAGGAATTCGCGCGAACGCATGACGCCAAAGCGCGGGCGCACCTCGTCGCGAAACTTCCACTGGATATGATAGAGGTTGAGCGGCAGGTCCTTGTAGGACTTGACGTAGGAGCGGAAGATCTCGGTGACCATCTCCTCGTTGGTCGGGCCGTAGAGCATGTCGCGATCTTGCCGGTCCTTGATGCGCAGCATCTCCTTGCCGTAGTCTTCGTAGCGGCCGCTTTCGCGCCACAGCTCGGCCGATTGGATGGTCGGCATCAGGATTTCGAGCGCGCCGGCGCGATTCTGCTCCTCGCGAATGATCCGGCAGACCTTGTCCAGTACCCGCTTGCCGAGCGGCAGCCAGGAGAAGCTGCCTTGCCCCTGCTGGCGGATCATGCCGGCGCGCAGCATCAGCCGATGCGAGACGATCTCGGCCTCGCGCGGATTTTCTTTGAGGATGGGCAGGAAATAGCGCGACAAACGCATGAACTGGTCCGTGAGAGAGGATGGCGGCGCCGGAATCGGCGCAGCGCAGGCTTGCTTGCCCCGGCTTCATAGCCATTTCATGGCGGAATGGAAACCCGGCCCAGGCGCTGCACAGACGCCGCAATTGCCGCACACGGCTTGCTGGGCGTTTCGCAAGCAACGCCTGCCGTACTATTGTGCACTGCAGCACGAGATTGCCTGTTTCCGGGCAAAATTCTTCGTGACATTTTCACCCGCCTTAGGCTAGTGTGCCCCGATAACCGAGAGGGCGGAGAAAAATCTGCCCTCCTACGCGGTCAAAGTCTTGGGAGGATGCGATCTAGGCGCGGTAACTCGCTGCCGCCGGACACCGGAAACAGATCGGACGCGTTTAAATTGCAAGGCCTCGCGCCTTGCATTTTTTTTGTGCAATCATTTGGTTAGCAAGACAGATTGCCAAACTACATGACGTTGCGTCAGCCCAAATCCGGCCCACGGCCTTTACTTGGGTTGACCTTGCTGGCTGAGCTTGATTTCAGGGCGTCGGCATAGGTCTTGGATAGCCGGACGTTGGGTAGCCGGCTAATGCGCTGGGCTCTGGTTGAAATCCGGCACGATGTGCGGGATGTCGTCGATGCCGAGACCAAGCCCTCTCGTGATGCCGTAGAAGATGCCCATCAGGACCAGTGTGGCGATCGTCGTGCGCAGTGCGGCGCGCAGCATATGCGGTCCGCGCGGCGCGCTCGGAACCGTACCCAGCGTCACATCCTGGTCCTCGTCCTGCGTCCGCATGCTGAACGGCAAGACGGCGAACAACACCACCCACCATGTGGCGAAGAACAGGGCGATGAAAGAGACCCAGCTCATGCTTGCTCCAGTTCGACCAGCGTGCCGAAAAAGTCCTTGGGGTGCAGAAACAATACCGGTTTGCCATGCGCGCCGGTCTTCGGATTGCCATCGCCCAGCACGCGCGCGCCGCTGGCCTTGAGACGGTCGCGCGCCGCAACAATGTCGTCAACCTCGTAGCAGACATGGTGCATTCCGCCGGACGGATTCTTCTCGAGGAATGCCGCGATCGGCGAGCCTTCGCCGAGCGGCTCCAGCAACTCGATCCTGGTATTGCCGACGTCGACGAACACCACCGTCACGCCATGCTCCGGCAGCGCCTGCGGCGCGGTCACGCGGGCGCCAAGCGTATCCCGATAGGCCGCCGCCGCCGCAGCCAGATCCGGCACGGCAAGCGCGACATGGTTGAGGCGTCCGAGCATTGACTGCGTCCTTAGGGCAGTAAGGCAATAGGGCAGTATGGGAGTAGGGAAAACTACTTTCTCCCCTACTGCCGTACTGCCCTACTCCCCTATTCCCTTACCGCGTGACGAACACCGTCACCAGCGGCTTCTTGCCCCAGGCTTCGTTGGCCGCGCCGCGCACCGCGCGCCGCACCGCCTCCTGGACCAGGTCGAGGTCTTTTCGGCGCTGGCGGGGGATGGAGTCCACGGCGCCGATTGCCGCATCGATCATCAGGTCTTCCAGGCTCTCGCCGCTGCCATCGGCCTCGGCGACGCCGATGGCGACGAGATCGGGATCGCCGGCGAGTTCGTATTTGTCGTCGAGCACGACATTGACGGCGACGTGGCCGGCGAAGGACAGCTTGCGCCGGTCGCGAATGCCCATCGCCTGGTCGGTGCCGACCAGCCTTCCGTCCTTGTAGATGCGGCCGAACGGCACCTGGTCGATGATCGCAGCCGCACCCGGATAGAGCCTGAGCATGTCGCCGTCGCGCACCTGCGCCACCTGGCCGATGCCGGACGTCGACATCAGCGAGCCCTGCGCCACCAGATGCGCCGCCTCGCCATGCACGGGAACGCCGATCTGCGGCCGCACCCATTCATACATCTTGCGCAATTCGCTGCGGCGCGGATGACCGGAGACATGCACCAGCGCATCGCCGTCCTCAATGATCTTGATGCCGAGATCGATCAGGCGGTTCTTGATCTCGAGGATCGCCTTCTCATTGCCGGGAATGGTGCGCGAGGAAAACACCACCGTGTCGCCGGCAGTCAGCGCCACCGACTTCATCTCGTCGCGCGACAGCTTGGCGAGTGCGGCAAGCGGCTCGCCCTGGCTGCCGGTACAGATGATGACGAGGTTTTCGCGCGGGATGAAGCCGTAATCTTCCTCGGCGATGAATTCCGGCAAGCCGTCCATATAGCCGAGTTCATCAGCCACATCGATGACGCGCTTCATCGAGCGGCCAAGCACCAGGCACTGGCGGCCGGCATCCCGCGCTGCCTTTGCGATGGAGACGATGCGCCCGACATTGGAGGAGAAGCTGGTGACGGCTACACGGCCCTTGGCGTTCTGGATGACGCTCTTGATGCCCTCGCCCACCGCCACTTCGGACGGCGATTCCCCTTCCCGCAACGCATTGGTGGAATCGCAGATCAGCGCCAGCACGCCCTTGTCGCCATAGGCGCGGAAGCGTGACTCGTCGGTCATCGGCCCCACCGTCGGCGCCGGATCGATCTTCCAGTCGCCGGTATGGATGACGACGCCGGCCGGAGTGGTGATCGCCAGCGACATCGGCTCGGGAATGGAGTGCGCGACGGGGATGGCCTCGATCTCGAACGGACCGACGGTGAATTTCTCGCCGGCCCGGTAGATCGTCACCGGAATTTTCGGCGCCCCTTGCTCGCCCTGCCGCTTGGCTTCCAGCAGGCCGGCGCTGAACGGCGTCATCCACACCGGCGCCTTGAGCTTCGGCCAGATGTCGTGCAGCGCACCGTAGTGGTCCTCATGCGCATGGGTGATGACGATCCCGCGCAGATTGGCGACATTCTCCTCGATGAAGCGCGTGTCGGGCAGCACCAGGTCGACGCCGGGCAGGGTTGCATCGGGAAAGGTGACGCCGACATCGACGACGATCCATTCGCGCGCATTGGCCGGGCCATAGCCGTAGAGGGCGAAGTTCATGCCGATCTCACCGACACCGCCGAGCGGCACGAAGACAAGTTCGGCGTTTTCCGCTTTCGCCATGATCTTTCCTTCCTTGCCCGTCAAACTCTTGGGCCGGTCAAATTCAAGCTGGTCAAATACAGGCCAGTCAAACGTATTGGCCAGTCAACCGCCGGCCGAGGCAACCGCGCCGAAATGCACGTCGCCGGCGGCGATCGTCAGAACCGAACCTTCATCGTCGCGGATCACGAAACGGCAGTCCTCGTCAATGGTCTCGAAGGTGCCGCGCACCACATTACCGTCAATTCTGACAGCAACCTGCCCGCCAAGCCCCGCCGCACGCGCCAGCCACCGCTGCCTGACGGCGGCAAGCCCACGCCCTTCGTTCCACAGCCGGGCATTCTCGCTCCATGCATCCGACAGCGCCAGAAACAGCGTCTCGGCATCGCAAGCAGACCCCAGCGCGTTGAGCGACGTCGCTGGATAGGGCAAATCCCTGGGATAAGCCACCACATTGACGCCGATGCCGACAGCCACTGCGGAACGGCCCCCCTCCAGCATCGCCGATTCCAGTAGGATGCCGGCGAGCTTGGCGCCCGAGGCAAGCACATCGTTCGGCCATTTCAGCTCGAAACGGTTCTTGCCTTGGCTCGCACCATCGAGGCCGATCGCGATCCTGCCCTTCGGCACGGCAGCGTCGAGCGCGTCGGCCAGCGCCAGTCCGGCAACGAAGCCGAGCGTCGCGGCAAGCCGAAGCTCGGTGTTGGTGATCACCAGCAGCGTCGCTGCCAGATTGCCTTCGGGCGTCGCCCAGGCGCGGCCACGGCGGCCACGCCCGGCTTCCTGCTTTTTTGAGACGACCCAGAGCTTGCCCGGATCGCCGGCCCGCGCGTGCTCCAGCGCCAGCGCATTGGTGGAGCCGACCGTGTCGTGCGCCTCGAGCCGGAACCCTTCCGAAGCCGCGGTTGGAGCCAGCCTGAATGTCATTCCGTCAGAAGAAGGTCTTGGCTGCGGCAGCGGCGTAGGTTCCGATCGGGCCGCCGATCAGCACGTAAAACAGCACGAAGGCGCCGCAGACGCCGAGCACGACGCGCAGTTCGGTCGCCATCGGAACGAAGCCGCCGACCGGTTCGTCGAACCACATGATCTTGATGATGCGCAGATAATAATAGGCGCCCACCACCGAGGCCAGCACGCCGATGATCGCCAGCGCGTAGAGATTGGCGTTGATGGCGGCGAGGAACACGTACCATTTCCCCCAGAAGCCGGCGAGCGGCGGGATACCGGCCAGCGAGAACATCAGGATGGTGAGGATCGTCGCCATGATCGGATTGGTCGCCGACAGGCCGGCGAGATCGCTGATCTGCTCGACATTGCCCTCCTTGCGCCGCATGGCGAGGATGAAGGCGAAGGTGCCGAGCGTCATCACCAGGTAGATCAGCATGTAGATGGCGACGCCGCGCACGCCATCCTGGCTGTTGGCGGCAAGGCCGACCAGCGCATAACCCATATGCCCGATGGAGGAATAGGCCATCAGCCGCTTGATGTTGGTCTGGCCGATCGCCGCAAAGGCGCCGAGCGCCATCGAGGCGATTGAGATGAAGACGATGATCTGCTGCCAGTCGGCGGCGATCGGCTTGAAGGCGCCCATGGTGACGCGCACCATCAGCGCCATCGCCGCCATTTTGGGTGCCGCCGCCAGAAAAGCCGTCACCGGCGTCGGCGCACCTTCATAGACGTCGGGCGTCCACATATGGAACGGCACCGCCGAGATCTTGAAGGCAAGGCCGGCCAGCACGAAAACCAGGCCGAAGACGAGGCCGAGCTGGCGCTCGCCGCCGCTCAGCGCCGCGGCGATCTCCTGGAAGCCGGTGTTGCCGGTGTAGCCGTAGACCAGCGAGATGCCGTAAAGCAGCATGCCCGACGACAGCGCGCCGAGGACGAAGTACTTCAGCCCGGCCTCGGTCGAGCGCAGATTGTCGCGGTTGATCGCCGCCAGCACGTAGATCGCCAGCGACTGCAGCTCGAGGCCGAGATAGAGCCCGATCATGCCGTTGGCCGAGATCATCAGCATCATGCCGAGCGTGCAGAGCAGGATCAGCACCGGATATTCGAACTTGTCGAAATGCTCCGCCTGGGCAAAGCGGACCGACATGACCAGCGTCACCGCCGAGCCGATTAGCGCCAACACCTTCATGAAGCGGGCGAACGGATCCTGGATGAAGGCTTCGCCATAGGCGTTGCCCTGCCCCGGGGAAAAGATCAGCCAGGCGCCAGCGATCACCAGCACGGCGACGGCAAGGCCGCTCACTGTGACGGTGGTGTTGGCGCGCGAATAGGCGCCGAGCATCAACAGCGCCAAGGCGCCGATGGCGAGGATCAGCTCTGGCGTCGAGAGCGACAGGCTGGAGAGAAGGTCCGGCGTCATGGTTCGCAAAACCCCAGTCAGTTCGCCGCCGCGGTCTGCGCGGCGCCGATGGATGCAGTGACATTGGTGACGAGCGCCTTGACCGATTCGGCCGTCGCGTCGAAGATCGGCGCCGGATAGACGCCGAAGAAGATGACCAGCGCGACCAGCGGATAGATGATCACCTTCTCGCGTGTCGACAGGTCCAGCAGGCCTTTCAGGCTTTCCTTGGTCAATGCGCCGAAGATCACCTTGCGGTAGAGCCAGAGCGCATAGGCCGCCGACAGGATGACGCCGGTGGCGGCGAAGAACGCCACCCAGGTGTTGACCCGGAACACGCCGAGCATGGTCAGGAACTCGCCGACGAAGCCGCTGGTGCCGGGCAGGCCGACATTGGCCATGGTGAAGATCATGAACACGGTTGCATATTTCGGCATGTTGTTGACCAACCCGCCATAGGCGTCGATGTCACGCGTGTGCATGCGGTCGTAGACGACGCCGACGCAGAGGAACAGCGCGCCTGAGACCAGGCCGTGCGAAAGCATCTGGAAGATCGAACCCTGGACGCCTTCCTGGTTCATCGCGAAGATGCCCATGGTAACGAAGCCCATGTGGGCGACCGACGAATAGGCGATCAGCTTCTTCATGTCCTCCTGCATCAGCGCCACCAGCGAGGTGTAGATGATGGCGACGACGGAGAGCGTGAAGATCAGCGGCGCGAACATTTCGGATGCGATTGGAAACATCGGCAGCGAAAAACGCAGGAAGCCATATCCGCCCATCTTGAGCAGGATGGCGGCCAGGATCACCGAGCCGGCCGTCGGCGCTTCGACATGGGCGTCCGGCAGCCAGGTATGCACCGGCCACATCGGCATCTTCACCGCAAAGGAAGCGAAGAAGGCAAGCCATAGCCAGGTCTGCATATTGGCCGGGAAGTTGTGGGTCAGAAGCGTCGGGATGTCGGTGGTGCCGGACTGGAAGAACATCGCCATGATAGCGAGCAGCATCAGCACCGAGCCGGCCAGCGTATAGAGGAAGAACTTGAACGAGGCATAGACGCGCCGTTTGCCGCCCCACACGCCGATGATAATGAACATCGGGATCAGGCCGGCTTCGAAGAAGACATAGAACAGGACGATGTCGAGCGCGCAGAACACGCCGATCATCAGCGTCTCGAGCAGCAGGAAGGCGATCATATAGGCCTTGACGCGCTTCTCGATCGATTCCCACGAGGCGAGGATGCAGAGCGGCATCAGGAAGGTGGTCAGGATGACGAACAGCATGGAGATGCCGTCTACGCCCATATGGTAGGAGATGCCGGAATCCAGCCAGGCAAACTTCTCGACGAACTGGAAGCCGGGCTGCGAATTGTCGAAGCCGGTCCAGATGAACAGCGAAACCACGAATGTGAAGGCGGTCGTGAACAGCGCAATGGCGCGGATGTTGCGGCGCGCATTGTCGCTGTCGTCGCGCACGAAAAGGATGAGCAGCACACCAACCAGCGGCAGGAAGGTGACCAGCGATAGGATCGGCCAGGCGGTCATCAGAGCATCATCCAGGTGACGAGTGCGGCAACGCCGATCAGCATGGCGAAGGCATAGTGGTAGAGATAGCCGGTCTGCAGCTTGACGACGCGGTTGGTGACGTCGACGACGCGCGCCGAGATGCCGTCCGGCCCGAGCCCGTCGATGATAGTGCCGTCGCCGGTCTTCCACAGGAAGCTGCCGAGGCGCTTTGCCGGCCGCACGAACAGGAAGTCGTAGAGCTCGTCGAAATACCATTTGTTGAGCAGGAAGGCGTAGAGCAGGCGATGGTTGGCGGCGACGCTCCGAGGCATTTCCGGCGCGCGAATGTAGAATTGCCAGGCTATCGCAAAGCCGATCAGCATGGCGATGAACGGCGCGAGCTCGACCCAAAGCGGCAGTTCGTGGATCTCGTGCAGGATGTGGTTGTCAGGCAGCGTGAACAGCGACACCTTCCAGAATTCGGCATAGCCCTCGCCGATGAAGGCGCCGTGGAAGATCACGCCGGCGAACAGGGCGCCTGCCGCCAGGATGAACAGCGGCACCAGCATGACCGGCGGCGATTCATGGACATGGTGCATCACCTCATGGCTGGCCCGCGGCTCGCCATGGAAGGTCATGAAGATCAGCCGCCAGGAATAGAAGGAGGTGAAGCAGGCGGCAACGACCAGCAATATGAAGGCAAACCCGGCGACCGCATTGTGGCTGGCAAAAGCGGCTTCGATGATGGCGTCCTTGGAGAAGAAACCGGCCGTGCCGATGATCGTCACCGGGATGCCGACGCCGGTCAGCGCCAACGTGCCGATCACCATCATCCAGTAGGTCGTCGGGATGAGCGTCCTCAGGCCGCCCATCTTGCGCATGTCCTGCTCGTCGGAGACGGCGTGGATGACCGAACCCGAGCCGAGGAACAGTAGCGCCTTGAAGAAGGCGTGCGTGAACAGATGGAAGATCGCCGCGCCATAGGCGCCGACGCCGAGCGCCACGAACATGTAGCCGAGCTGCGAACAGGTCGAATAGGCGATGACACGCTTGATGTCGTTCTGGACGAGGCCAACTGTCGCCGCGAAGAAGGCGGTGAAGGCGCCGATGAAGGTGACCACGGTCAGCGCCGAATGCGACAGCTCGAACAGCGGCGACAGCCGCGCCAGCATGAACACGCCTGCCGTCACCATGGTAGCGGCATGGATCAGCGCCGAGACCGGCGTCGGGCCTTCCATGGCATCCGGCAGCCAGGTGTGCAGCGGCACCTGCGCCGACTTGCCCATGGCGCCCATGAACAGGAGCAGGCAGACGACTGTCATCGCGGCTTGCTTATCAAGCGCATAGCCGAGGAAGGTCAGTACGGCCGGACCCTGCTGCGCGCCTTCGGCCGGAATGAACGTCGCCGCATTGGCGAAGATGGTGCCGAGATTGACCGAGCCGAAAAGCACGAACACGCCGAATATGCCAAGCGCGAAGCCGAAATCGCCGACGCGGTTGACGACGAAGGCCTTGATCGCAGCCGCATTGGCCGACGGCTTCTTGTACCAGAAGCCGATCAGCAGATAGGAGGCCAGACCGACACCTTCCCAGCCGAAGAACATCTGCACGAGGTTGTCGGCCGTCACCAGCATCAGCATGGCGAAGGTGAACAGCGACAGATAAGCGAAGAAGCGGGGCCGGTCCGGGTCGTGATGCATGTAGCCGATCGAGTAGATATGGACCAGCGCCGACACCGTATTGACGACGACCAGCATCACTACGGTCAGCGTGTCGATCCGCAGCGCCCACGACGCTTCGAGGCCTCCCGACTGGATCCATCGCATCACCGGCACGGTGAACACCTCGCCGCCGCCGAAGCCGACCGAGAAGAAGGCGACCCACGACAGCACAGCCGCGATCACCAGGAAGCCGGAGGTGATGTATTCGGAAGCCTTGGCGCCGAGCGAGGTGCCGAACAGGCCGACGATCAGGAAGCCGAGCAGCGGAAGGAAGACGATGGCCTGATACATGGTGGTTCCGTCAACCCTTCATCATGTTCACGTCTTCAACCGCGATCGAGCCGCGGTTGCGGAAGAAGACGACGAGAATGGCAAGGCCGATCGCCGCCTCGGCCGCCGCGACGGTCAGCACGAACAGTGCGAACACCTGGCCGACCAGATCGCCGAGCGCCGCCGAAAAGGCGACGAAATTGATGTTGACCGCAAGCAGGATCAGCTCGATCGACATCAGGATGACGATGACGTTCCTACGGTTCAGGAAGATGCCGAACACGCCGAGCGTGAACAGGATCGCCGATACGGTCAGGTAGTGCGCGATGCCGACGACCATGTCAGACTCCTTCGCCCGTCTTGACCTTGCGGATTTCCACTCCGGTTACCGGCGTGCGGCCGACCTGGGCGGCGATCGACTGCCGCTTGACGCCCGGCTTGTGGCGCAGCGTCAGCACGATGGCGCCGATCATGGCGACCAGCAGCACCAGCCCCGCCACCTGGAAGTAATAGAGGTAATCCGTATAGAGGATGTCGCCGAGCGCCGCCGTGTTGGAGCGCGCGGCCAGGTCCGGGATGGGCTTCGAAACCGTCGCCGCCAGTTTCGGCGCAAATGTGTAGCCGCCGAGCACGATGATCAGCTCCGCTGCCAGGATCAGGCCGACCAGCGCGCCGATCGGCGCGTATTGCAGGGCGCCTTCCTTCATCTCGGCGAAATCGACGTCGAGCATCATCACGACGAACAGGAACAGCACCATAACCGCGCCGACATAGACGACGAGCAGGATCATCGCCAGGAACTCGGCGCCGGTCAGCATGAACAGGCCGGCGGCGTTGAAGAAGGTCAGGATCAGGAACAGCACCGAATGCACGGGATTGCGCGCCGAAATGACCATGAACGCCGATGCCACCGCGACAAAGGCGAAGAGGTAGAAAAAGGCCGCCTCTAGTCCACTCAGCATGGGTTCCCCCGGGTTTCCTGTCCGAACAGGACGTTCGTCCTGTTTTTTGCCACCGCCTCCGGTCGGCAAGTTGCGTGTTCCTTAAACGAGGCCCCTCGCCCCGTCCATGCGTCAAATATCAGCGGTAAGGCGCATCCAGCGAGATGTTGCGCGCCAGCTCACGCTCCCAGCGGTCGCCATTGGCCAGAAGCCTGTTCTTGTCGTAATAAAGCTCCTCGCGCGTCTCCGTCGCGAATTCGAAATTCGGCCCCTCGACGATAGCGTCGACCGGGCAGGCTTCCTGGCAGAAGCCGCAATAAATGCATTTCACCATGTCGATGTCGTAGCGCACGGTGCGCCGCGTGCCGTCATTGCGGCGCGGGCCGGCTTCGATGGTAATGGCCTGCGCCGGGCAGATCGCCTCGCACAATTTGCAGGCGATGCAACGTTCCTCGCCGTTCGGATAGCGGCGCAGCGCATGTTCGCCACGGAAGCGCGGGCTGACCGGCCCCTTCTCATGCGGATAATTGATCGTCTCCTTCGGCGCGAAGAACTGGCGCATCGACAGGAAGAAAGCACTGACGAAATCCTGCAATAGCAGTGACTTGGCGGCCTGGGACAATGCTGACATCAGGCAAACCCCGTGATCTTGAGGAAGGCGGCGGTGGCGACCACCATGAACAGCGAGATCGGCAGGAAGACCTTCCAGCCGAGCCGCATCAGCTGGTCGTAGCGATAGCGCGGCACGAACGCCTTCACCATCGAGAACATGAAGAACACCAGGCAGACCTTGAGCACGAACCAGATCAGCCCCGGCACCCAGGTGAACGGCGCGAAATTGAAGGGCGGCAGCCAGCCGCCAAGGAACAGGATGGTGGCCAGTGCGCACATCAGGACGACGGCGACATATTCGCCCAGGAAGAACAGCAGGAACGGCGTCGAGGAATATTCGACCATATGGCCGGCGACGAGTTCCGATTCGGCTTCCACGAGGTCGAAGGGCGGACGGTTGGTTTCCGCCAGCGCCGAGATGAAGAAGACGATGAACATCGGAAACAGGGACAGCCAATGCCAGTCGAGGAAGGTATTGGGCAGGCCGATCCTCGTGCCCAGCCCATCCTGCTGCGACAAAACGATATCGGTCAGGTTGAGCGAGCCGACGCAAAGCAGCACGGTGACGATGACGAAACCGATGGAGACTTCGTAGGACACCATCTGCGCCGCCGAGCGCAGCGCACCGAGGAACGGGTATTTCGAATTGGACGCCCAGCCGCCCATGATCACGCCATAGACCTCGAGCGAGGAGATCGCGAAGACATAGAGGATGCCGACATTGACGTTGGCGATCGCCCAGCCCTCATTGACCGGGATGACCGCCCAGGCTGAGATCGCAAGCACCGCCGACACCAGCGGCGCCAGCAGGAAGACGCCCTTGTTGGCGCCGGACGGAATCACCGGCTCCTTGAAGACGAATTTCAAAAGGTCAGCGAAGGCCTGCAGCGTGCCCCATGGGCCGACGACGTTCGGGCCGCGACGCAGCTGCACCGCCGCCCAGATCTTGCGGTCGGCGTAAAGCACATAGGCGACGAAGATCAACAGAACGACGATCAGCACGACCGACTTCAAAAGGATCAGCAGCGCCGGCAGCACGTAGAAGGAGAAGAAGGTGTCCATGTCTACTCCGCCGCCTGCCTGAAGCCGTTCTTCGCCAAAGCCGAGCACTCGGCCATCACCGCGGAAGCCCGCGCGATCGGGTTGGTCAGGTAGAAATCCTTGACCGGCGAGGTGAAGGTGCCCTTGTTCAGCCGCCCGCCGAGCTTGGCCACCCTGGCGATGTCGGCCGGGTCGCCGGCCGCGACATGGTCGATGCGGGCAAGATGCGGGTATTCCGCATAGAGCCTAGCGCGCAATTGCGGCAGCGAATCGAACGGCAGCTTCTTGCCGAGCACATCCGACAGTGCCCGAAGGATCGCCCAGTCCTCGCGCGCCTCGCCGGGCGCGAAGCCGGCCCGGTTGGTCTGCTGCACGCGGCCTTCGGTGTTGACGAAGGTGCCCGACTTCTCGGTATAGGCGGCACCCGGCAGGATGACGTTGGCGCGATGCGCGCCCTTGTCGCCATGCGTGCCGATATAGACGACGAAAGCGCCGCCGGTCTTGGCCATGTCGATTTCGTCGGCGCCGAGCAGGAACAGCACATCGGTCTCGCCCAGCATGCCGGCGACGTTCCTGCCGCCCTCGCCCGGCACAAAGCCGACATCGAGGCCGCCGACCCGCGCCGCCGCGGTGTGCAGTACGGCAAAGCCGTTCCAGTCGGCCCTTGCGGCGTTGACGGCGACGGCGAGCTTCGCCGCCTGGCCGAGCACGGCCGCGCCGTCCGGACGCGCCAGCGCACCCTGGCCGACGATGATCAGCGGATGCGTCGCCTTCTTCAGCAGTTGAAAGAATTTGCCGTTGCCATCGGCAAGATCCTTCAGCGATTCCGGCCCGGCGCCGAGTTGCTCGTAATCATAGCGCGTATCGCCGACATCGCCGATGACGCCGACCGGCAGATTGCCGGCCCGCCAGCGCTTGCGGATGCGGGCGTTGAGCAAGGACGCCTCGAAGCGCGGATTGGCGCCGATGATCAGCACCGCATCGGCCTGTTCGATGCCTTCGATGGTCGGGTTGAAGACATAGCTCGCCCGGCCGAGCGACGGATCGAGTGCGGCACCGTCCTGGCGGCAGTCGGTGTTCTTCGAGCCAAGCGAAGCCATCAGAAGCTTCAGCGCGTAGATCTCCTCGACGGCGGCAAGATCGCCGACAATGGCACCGATCTTTTCGGGTGCGGCATTCGACACCGCTTCCTTGATCGCGGCAAAAGCCTCGGCCCAGCTTGCGGGGGCCAGTCTGCCGTCCTTGCGCACATAGGGCCGGTCGAGGCGCTGCGTGCGCAAGCCGTCCCAAATGAAGCGGGTCTTGTCGGAAATCCATTCCTCGTTCACCGCCTCGTTGGTACGCGGCAGGATGCGCATCACTTCGCGGCCTCGGCTATCGACGCGGATCGCCGAGCCGACGGCGTCCATGACGTCGATGGATTCGGTCTTGGTCAGTTCCCACGGCCGTGCCTGGAAGGCGTAGGGTTTGGAAGTCAGCGCACCGACCGGGCAAAGGTCGATGACATTGCCCTGCAGTTCCGAAGTCATCGCGCTTTCGAGATAGGTGGTGATCTCGGCATCCTCGCCGCGGCCGATCAGACCGAGTTCCGATATGCCGGCAATCTCGGTGGTGAAGCGGACGCAGCGCGTGCAATGGATGCAGCGGTTCATGATCGTCTTGACCAGCGGCCCGATATACTTGTCTTCGACCGCCCGCTTGTTCTCGTGGTAGCGCGAGGAATCGACGCCGAACGCCATCGCCTGGTCCTGCAGGTCGCACTCGCCGCCCTGATCGCAGATCGGGCAATCCAGCGGATGGTTGATCAGCAGGAATTCCATCACGCCTTCGCGCGCCTTCTTGACCATCGGCGTGTTGGTGAAGATTTCCGGCGGCTCGCCGTTCGGGCCGGGGCGCAGGTCGCGCACGCCCATGGCGCAAGACGCCTGCGGCTTGGGCGGCCCGCCCTTGACCTCGATCAGGCACATGCGGCAATTGCCGGCGATCGACAGCCGCTCGTGGAAGCAAAAGCGCGGAACTTCCGCGCCGGCGTCCTCGGCCGCCTGCAGCAGCGTGTAATGGTCGGGTACAGTGATCTCTTTCCCGTCGACCTTGAGCTTTGCCATTTCGCCTCAAACCCCTGCGGACGTTCCGCAATCTTTCCTTCCGGACGCAGCCGAGACCGCGCACGATATTGAATTCACTTTTTGACCCCGGCCAACGCGGCCGCCTGACCGATCCAGCCGTCACGGCCGATGCGGCCCTTCAACGACAGGTAATCTTCGACCCAGGCGATCTCTTGCGGCGTCCACGCGGCGATCTGGGCGTATGTCCAGATGCCAAGGCCGTTCAGCACCTTTTCCAGTTTCGGCCCGATGCCCGATATCGCCTTGAGGTCGGCCGGCTCAGCTGGCCGGTCCATCGCTTTGGGCTGCTTGAAATCTTCCGGCATCAGCCCGGCCGAGGCATCCGCTGCAACGGTGCTCGCATTCGCCAAGCTCCGCGCCGCGGTGCTCGTCGCAATGTCGGTCACGTCATTGGCGAAGGACTGCGCCTCGGCAATCAGGGTTTTGGTCGCTGCGCGCGCCTTTGTCGAGGAGCTTTTGCCGGTCGCGGAAAAGCGTTCCGTCCTGGCTTCGAAATCCTCGGCGACCGGCTGCCAAAGCCGCTGCGAAGTTTCGGCCGCGCCCGAAAGCACGCCCATCCAGATGCCAAAGGCGTGGTTGGCAAGACCGATGCCGAGTGCCGCCATCGCCGCCGCACTCGCGACAGGATGCGCCAGGAGATTGACGGCATTGGCCATCTCCTTCGGCATCATCCTGGTCAGATCCTGGTTCATCTTCAATAACGGGTCCATATCGGGCGTAAAATCGTCGGGTGTCGAAAACAGCGACATAGGTGGTCTCCTGGTCGTTTCCGTCTGCCCCGCGCTCGTTTCCTCGTCTCGGACATTCGCCCGCATTTTTGAATTCTTCTATTCTGCCGCCGCCAGCACCGGTTCGGCGCGGTGTGCGTTGCGCGAAAACTCGTCGATGCGCCGCTCCACCTCGCCGCGGAAATGTCGCATCAGGCCCTGGATCGGCCATGCCGCCGCGTCGCCAAGCGCACAGATCGTGTGGCCCTCGACCTGCTTGGTCACATCGAGCAGCATGTCGATCTCGCGCTTCTGCGCCTCGCCGCGCACCAGCCGTTCCATCACCCGCCACATCCAGCCGGTGCCCTCACGGCAGGGCGTGCACTGGCCGCAGCTTTCGTGCTTGTAGAAATAGGAAAGCCGCGCGATCGCTTTCACGATATCGGTCGATTTGTCCATGACGATGACAGCTGCCGTGCCGAGGCCCGATTTCAGGTCGCGCAGCGCGTCGAAATCCATCGGCGCGTCGATGATCTGCTCGGCCGGCACCAGCGGCACCGACGCTCCGCCCGGAATGACCGCCAGCAGATTATCCCAGCCGCCACGAATGCCGCCGCAATGCGTCTCGATCAGCTCGCGGAACGGGATCGACATCGCCTCTTCGACGGTGCACGGATTGTTGACGTGGCCGGAGATGCAGAACAGCTTGGTGCCGACATTGTTGGGCCGGCCGAAGGACGAGAACCAGGCGGCACCGCGGCGCAGGATGGTCGGCGCGACAGCGATGGACTCGACATTGTTGACCGTCGTCGGGCAGCCATAGAGGCCGACATTGGCCGGAAATGGCGGCTTAAGCCGTGGCTGGCCCTTCTTGCCCTCGAGGCTTTCGAGCAGCGCCGTTTCCTCGCCGCAGATATAGGCGCCGGCGCCATGATGCATGTAGATGTCGAAATCATAGCCGGAGGTGTTGTTCTTGCCGATCAGCTTGGCCGCATAGGCCTCGTCGATGGCGCGTTGCAGCGCCTCGCGCTCGCGGATGAACTCGCCGCGCACATAGATGTAGGCGGCGACCGCGCCCATGGCGAAGCCCGCAAGCAGGCAGCCTTCGACCAGCGTGTGCGGGTCGTGGCGCAGTATGTCGCGGTCCTTGCAGGTGCCGGGCTCGGACTCGTCGGCATTGACGACGAGATAGCTCGGCCGGCCGTCGCTTTGCTTGGGCATGAACGACCATTTCAGCCCGGTCGGGAAGCCCGCGCCGCCACGTCCGCGCAGGCCGCTGGCCTTCATCTCGTTGACGATCCACTCGCGCCCCTTGGCGATGATGCCGGGCGTGTTGTCCCAGGCACCGCGCGCCATGGCGCCGGCCAGCGACTTGTCGAAGCGGCCGTAGATATTGTTGAAGATGCGGTCTCTGTCCTGAAGCATTGCTCGTTCCTCAGACCGGCTTCTTGCCGGTCGGCCGGCTTTTGTTTCCGGGCGACGGCGTGGCCGCCTTGGCGGCAGTCTTCGCCGGTTTAACCTTGGCCTCCGGCGCTTTGAAAGCAGACGCCGGCTCGGCCTTGTTCTTGGGGCCTTTGCGCTGTTTCGAGACGTCCTCGACCTGCGGCTCGGCCTTGTTGGCATTGGCGGCCGAATGCAGCGGCGCTGCAACGCTCGCCGCCTTTTCCGCCGCGGGCGCGACTTTTGTCACCGACGGCGATTTCAGCGCCGGGCTGGTCTCGACCGCGTCGGTCTTCGGCTTGCTGGCATTCGAGGGCGCAACCGGCGCCGGTGCAGGCGCGGTCGAAGCCGCAGACGGAACTGGTGCTGCGGCGGCAGCCGCCGGCCCCGCCTTGGTCGCCGCCTTGGTTTCCCGGTCGCGGGTTACCTTGAGGATCGCCTTTTCACTCTTGAGGGTCGTCAGGCCACTGGCCGGCTCTGAGGTGACGCGGCCATTTTGCGGTCCTGGCGTCACCGAAGCACCCTTGCCGGCGTCATAGAGGTCGATGATCTCGGCAAGCCGCTCCGGCGTCAAATCCTCGTATGTGTCCTTGAAGACCATAACCATCGGTGCGTTGACGCAGGCGCCGAGGCATTCGACCTCCTCCCACGACAGCGTGCCCTTGTCGTTGGTGTGGAACTGGTCGTGATGGATCTTCGAGCGGCACACATCCATCAGCGATTCCGAGCCGCGCAGCATGCAGGGCGTGGTGCCGCAGACCTGGACATGCGCGCGGGTGCCGACCGGATTGAGCTGGTATTGCGTATAGAAGGTGGCGACTTCTAGCCCGCGAATATAGGGCATGCCGAGCATGTCGGAGATCGTCTCGATCGCCGCCTTGGTCACCCAGCCTTCCTGCTCCTGCGCCAGCATCAGCAAGGGGATGATCGCGGATTGCTCGCGCCCCTTCGGATATTTCTTGATCCACTGCTTCGCCGCTGCCGCATTCGCCCGGTTGAAGGCGAAGGAGGCTGGCTGGAGGCTGGCTTCTGCGAGACGGCGGACTGACATTTAGCGATCGACCTCACCAAAGACGTATAGGTTCGTCATCTTGCTGCGGCCTCCTTACAAAGTTTCGCCGTACCGTCGAAACATTGGAAAGTCGGCGAATTTGTCATGACAGGCGGGCAAACGCCGGATTTACCAGCCAAGCGAGCAACAAGCCGCGCGAACCCTGTTTTGCCGGAAGCGGCTGCCGATACCTCCGCCTTAGAGAAACTCGCGCCATCCGGCGCTGCGACGCTACACTCGCATGTATCTCTCTTGAAATAGAAAGCATCGACATCGGCGGATTCTGCTGTCGCACTTTCTTGCATGCCAAGCGTGACGTAGCTCAGCTTGAAGTGCTGCTTCACAAGATCGGAAGCATCGATAGACGCTCCGCACTCGATTGCATATGCAGGGTGCATTGCGACAGCAATGACGATTAACGTGAGGCTCAGAATGCGATTCACCGATCGACCTCACCAAACACGATGTCGAGGGAGCCGAGAACGGCGGTGACGTCGGCCAACATGTGGCCGCGGCACAAAAAGTCCATCGCTTGCAGATGCGCAAAGCCGGGGGCGCGCAGCTTGCAGCGGTAGGGCTTGTTGGTGCCGTCGGAGACGAGATAGACACCGAACTCGCCCTTCGGCGCCTCGACCGCGGCATAGACCTCGCCGGCCGGTACGCGGTAGCCTTCGGTGTAGAGCTTGAAGTGATGGATCAGCGCTTCCATCGAGCGCTTCATCGCCGCGCGCTTCGGCGGCACCACCTTGCCGTCGAGGTTAGACACCGGCCCGCTGCCCTCCTTACCGAGCAACAGGTCGACGCACTGGCGCATGATTTTCGCCGACTGCCGCATCTCTTCCATACGCACCAGATAACGGTCGAAGCAGTCGCCGTTCTTGCCGATCGGAATGTCGAAGTCCAGCTCGGCATAGCATTCGTAGGGCTGCGATTTGCGCAGATCCCACGGCGCACCCGAGCCGCGCACCATGACGCCGGAAAAGCCCCAGGCCCAAGCGTCGGCCAGGGAGACGGTAGCGATGTCGACATTGCGCTGCTTGAAGATGCGGTTGCCGGTCAAAAGCGCGTCGAGGTCGTCGACCGACTTCAGGAACGGGTCGATCCACTTGCCGATGTCCTCGATCAGCTTCTGCGGCAGGTCCTGGTGGACGCCGCCCGGCCGGAAATAGGCCGCGTGCATGCGCGAGCCCGAGGCGCGCTCATAGAACACCATCAGCTTTTCGCGCTCGACAAAACCCCAGAGCGGCGGCGTCAGCGCGCCGACATCCATCGCCTGCGTCGTCACATTGAGGATGTGCGACATAATGCGGCCGATCTCGGAGTAGAGAACTCGAATAAGCTGCCCGCGCTTCGGCACCTCGATACCGAGCAGCCGCTCGGCGGCGAGCGCAAAGGCATGCTCCTGGTTCATCGGCGCGCAATAGTCGAGCCGGTCGAGATAGGGCACGGCCTGCAGATAAGTCTTGTGCTCGATCAGCTTTTCCGTGCCGCGATGCAAAAGCCCGATATGCGGATCGACGCGATCGACGACTTCTCCGTCAAGCTCCAGCACAAGGCGCAAAACGCCATGCGCAGCAGGGTGTTGCGGGCCGAAATTGATATTGAAGTTGCGAACGGAGGTTTCAGCCATTTACTGCTTTGCCTTCTCATCTCCCGGAAGCACGTAATCCGTACCTTCCCACGGAGACAGAAAATCGAAATTGCGGAATTCCTGCTTGAGCTCGACCGGCTCGTAGATGACGCGCTTGGCTTCGTCGTCGTAGCGCACCTCGACGAAGCCGGTCAGCGGAAAGTCCTTGCGCAGCGGATGGCCCTCGAAGCCGTAGTCGGTCAGGATCCGGCGCAGATCGGGATGGCCCGAAAACAGCACGCCATAGAGGTCGTAGGTCTCGCGCTCGAACCAGTCCGCGCCGGGATATATGCCGGTGATCGACGGCACCAGCGTCTCTTCGTCGGCCTGGACCTTGATGCGGATGCGGATATTCTGCCTCGGCGACAGCAGGTGATAGACCACGTCGAAGCGCTTTGCCCGCGACGGATAATCTGCGCCGCAAACGTCGATGATCGAAATGAACTGGCATTTCGGGTCGTCGCGCAGGAAGGTCACCACCTCGATCAGGTCGCGCGGCTCGACCGAGATAGTGAGTTCGCCATAGGCGAGCACCGCTTCGCCGATCCGGCCGGTCAGCTTCTCGCCAAGATAGGTCGAGAGGTCATTCAACGCCTGGGTCATGCCGCTCACCGTTCGATCGTGCCGGTGCGGCGGATCTTCTTCTGCAGCAGAAGGATGCCGTAGAGCAGCGCTTCAGCGCTCGGTGGGCAGCCGGGCACGTAGATGTCGACCGGCACGATGCGGTCGCAGCCGCGCACCACCGAATAGGAATAATGATAATAGCCGCCGCCATTGGCACAGGAGCCCATCGAGATGACGTAGCGCGGCTCCGGCATCTGGTCGTAGACCTTGCGCAGCGCCGGCGCCATCTTGTTGGTCAGCGTGCCGGCGACGATCATGATGTCGGACTGGCGCGGAGACGCGCGCGGCGCGACACCGAAACGCTCGCTGTCGTAGCGTGGCATCGAGGTGTGGATCATCTCGACGGCGCAGCAGGCGAGGCCAAAGGTCATGAACATCAACGAGCCGCTGCGCGCCCAGGTGATCAGCGCCTCGGTCGAAGTGACGAGAAAACCCTTGTCGGCGAGTTCGTTGTTGATCTCCAGGAAGAACGGATCATCCTCCCCCACCGGTCTGCCGGTGTTGGGGTCGATGAGGCCCTTGGGCTTCGGCGCGACGAGCGTGCCGGAACTGTCGTTCAATCCCATTCCAGCGCTCCTTTTTTCCATTCATAGGCAAAGCCGATGGTCAGCACCGCCAAAAACACCATCATCGACCAGAAACCGAGCATGCCGATCTGACTGAACGACACTGCCCAAGGAAACAGGAAGGCCACCTCCAGATCGAAGATGATGAACAGGATCGACACCAGGTAGAAGCGGATGTCGAACTTCATGCGGGCGTCGTCGAACGAGTTGAAGCCGCACTCATAGGCGGAAAGCTTTTCCGGATCGGGGTTGCGGTAAGCCACCAGGAACGGTGCGGCGAGCAGCGCCAGGCCGACGACCAGCGCCACGCCGATGAACAGGACGATGGGCAGGTACGAACCTAAAAGTGCGTTCATGCTGCAGTTTTCCGTTGGCGGCCAATCCACTCTGATTACAGCACCGGACCCACTTGCGGAAGCGTGACAGATTAACCACTGAACCGTTTTAAGGGGGCTCTATGCTGCAACGCGGCGAGGGTTAGCGCAGCGCTTTCGGCGAAGCAAGTCAAACCTTGTTCAAATCGCGGTGCTGGACGGCATATCCGGGAAAACTGGTCCGATCCGCTCCTGTTTGATTTCCTTCACTTTTCGCTCCACTTTTCTCTCCTGACATAGATGCCGCCAAAACCTTGCTAGCATGGGGCGGAATCGCAGGTCATTTTCTCTGTCTAACATCGTCCGGATACCGCCTTCATGAAGGAAAAAATCTCGCTTGCCCTGGCCCGTCGCATTGCGCTTGCGGCACAGGGATTCAATGACCCGCGCCCCAGCGGCACGCCTGACCGCCGGCATCTGGCCCGGGTGCTTGCACGTACCGGCCTGCTGCAGATCGATTCCGTCAGCGCCGTGGTTCGCGCCCATTATATGCCGCTCTATTCGCGGCTTGGCCCCTACAAGCTGGCGCTGCTCGACGACGCCGCGGTGACACGCAAGCGCATGGTCTTCGAATATTGGGCGCATGAAGCCTCGTTCCTGCCCGTCGAGACCTATCCGCTGATGCGCTGGCGCATGCGGCGGGCCGAGCGCGGCGAGGAAATGTACAGCGGACTGGCAAAATGGGGCCGCGAGCACGCCGCCTACATTGAGGACATCTATCGCGAGGTCGCTGAACGAGGCCCGATCGCGGCGTCGGCTTTCGAAGGCCAGAAGGGCTCGGGCGGCTGGTGGGGCTGGAGCCATGCCAAGCATGCCTTCGAATGGCTGTTCTGGGCGGGCCGCATCACCACGGCGCACCGGCGTGGTTTCGAGCGGTTCTACGATCTGCCGGAGCGCGTGCTGCCGCCAACGGTACTCGCTTTGCCAGTTCCGTCCCCCGCGGACGCCCACCGCGAACTGCTGCGCATCTCCGCCCGCGCCCATGGCGTCGCCACGGCGGGCGATCTGCGCGACTATTTCCGCCTCTCGCCCGCCGACATCAAGGGCCGCATCGAGGAACTGGTCGAGGCTGGCGACCTGTTGCCGGTGAGCGTCGAAGGCTGGAGCAAAACAGCCTATCTCCACAAGGACGCCCGTTTGCCGCGCAGGATCGAGGCGCGCGCCTTGCTTGCGCCGTTCGATCCCGTCGTCTTCGAGCGGTCGCGCACCGAGCGGTTGTTCGACTTCCACTACCGCATCGAGATCTACACGCCGGCCGAAAAGCGCCAGTATGGCTATTATGTGCTGCCGTTCCTGCTCGGCGACAGCATCGTCGGGCGCGTCGACCTCAGGGCCGACCGCCCGGCCGGCGTATTGCGCGTCCATGCCGCCTATTCGGAGCCCGGCGCCCCGCCGCAAACTGCCGCCGCCCTTTTCGAGGAATTGAAGCAGATGCAGGGTTGGCTCGGGCTCGAGCGCATCGAGGTGACGGCTGCCGGCGACCTCGGCCAGCCGCTCGCAGATATCGCCGCGTCATAGACGTGCGTTGACACGACTGCCTTCACAAGCCTAAATCCGTTCCAGACGGTCCCCTGCCCGCAACGGCAAGGGCCAAGAGGGAATGCGGTGCGAAATCTCGATTTCAAATCCGCGGCTGTCCCCGCAACTGTAAGCGACGAGCCAAGGCCGAAAACCACTGGGATATTCCCGGGAAGGCGGCACCCAGGCGATGACCCGCGAGCCAGGAGACCTGCCGTCTAGGACATAAGAATCCGATCGCCTGGCGGGTTTTCCGGGCAAGGAGCCTGATTTGGAACGCGACAGCAGTTTTCCGGCTGAGACAGCGGATTTATTGTCCGGCTATGGTGATTCCCCGGCCGGCGTTACCGTCATCGTCTGCTCGTCCTGCCGTGACGAGACCGGTTCGGACGCTTATCCCCGCGCCGGCGAACTGCTCGCCGAGCACACGCGCCGCGCCGCTTCCAGCGAAAACATTAAAATCCGCACCGTCGAATGCCTCGGCAATTGCAAGCGCCGGCTCAGCGCCGCGATGCTGCGCGACGGCTGCTGGAGCTATGTCTTCGGCGACCTGACCACGACCAGCGGCACCGATCTGGTGACGGGGGCAAAGCTGTTCGCTACTTCGACGGACGGCCTCATTCCGTGGCGCGGCCGTCCCGATTGCCTGAAGCGCGGCTTGGTTGCCCGCATCCCTCCCCTCGACCTTTTGAAGGACTTGATATGACTTCCCCAGATTCGGCCGCCAACGTTTCGCGCGTCCCCTGCACCGTCGTCACCGGCTTTCTCGGCGCCGGCAAGACGACGCTGATCCGCCATTTGCTCGAAAACGCCAAAGGCAAGCGCCTGGCCATCATCGTCAACGAGTTCGGCGATATCGGCATCGACGGCGAGATCCTGAAGGGCTGCGGCATCGACACTTGCCCCGAGGAAAACATCGTCGAGCTGGCCAATGGCTGCATCTGCTGCACTGTCGCCGACGACTTTGTCCCCGCGCTCGACCAGATCCTGTCGCTGACGCCGAAGGTCGACCACATCCTGATCGAGACGTCCGGGCTGGCCCTGCCCAAGCCGCTGGTCCAGGCCTTCCAGTGGCCGTCGGTGAAAAGCCGCGTCACGGTCGATGGCGTCATCGCCGTCGTCGACGGGCCGGCGCTGGCTGATGGCCGCGTTGCCAACGACATGGACGCCCTGCAGGCGCAGCGCGCGCAGGACGAGACGCTCGACCATGACGATCCTGTCGAGGAGGTGTTCGAAGACCAGCTCGCTTGTGCCGACCTGATCATCCTGTCGAAGAGCGACCTGCTGGACGCAGCCGGCGCGGCGCGCGCCAATGCCGTCATCGGCAAGCATGTTGCGCGGGCGGTGAAGATCGTGCCGACCTCGCAAGGCAAGGTCGATCCGTCGGTGCTGCTCGGCCTTGGTCTCGCCGTCGAGGACGACATCGAGAACCGCAAGACCCATCACGACGACGAGCTCGACCACGAACATGACGACTTTGACTCGTTCGTCATCGACATTGCGTCGGTGTCCGACCCGGACGAGCTGGCACAACGCGTCGCCACGGCGGCGGAGGAAGAAAACGTATTGCGCGTCAAGGGTTTCGTCGACGTCGGCGGCAAGCCGATGCGGCTCTTGCTGCAGGCCGTCGGTCCGCGCGTCAACCACTATTACGACCGCGCCTGGACCGCTGAAGACGATCGCCGCTCGCGCCTCGTCGTCATCGGCCTGAAAGGGCTGAACCGCCCGGCGATCGAGCGTATCCTCGCCGGCTGATCCCAGGTACGAGCCGCGATGCACATCCTCACCACCACATCCGCCTCGCTCGACGATCTCGCCGAGCCTGTCGATCTCAGGCAAACGCCTGCGGATGTCGTGGCGCTGTCCTTCACCGACAGCGACCTCGCCGGGCTGGCGGCGGCGTGGAAGGCAGATGCGGACCGCCTGCCGTCAATGCGGCTCGCCGCCTTGCGCGACCTGCGCCACCCGATGTCCGTCGACCTCTGGATCGACAGCGTCGCCCGCCACGCCAAGGTCGTCCTGGTCCGCATCCTCGGCGGTTACGACTGGTGGCGCTACGGCTGCGACCAGCTTGCCGTTGTCGCGCGAAATCGCGGTATTAAGCTGGCGCTCCTACCGGGCGAGAGCCACGACGAGGATTTGCGGCTGATCGAAGGCTCGACGCTGCCGCGCCAGGAACTTGATGGTCTGCTCGACTATTTCCGCGAAGGTGGCCCGGCGAATATGACGGCGCTGGTGCAGAGGTTGGCAAGTCTCGCCGGATCGGGTGCGGCGGTCGCTGAACCTGTCAGCGTGCCAAAGGCGGGATTTTACGAGCCGGGACGCGGCGTTATAGAAAGAATGGACTTATCAAGCGTCGGCATTCCTTCGCGCCCCCCTCTGTCCTGCCGGACATCTCCCCCACAAGGGGGGAGATCGGCTGTCACTGACCGTCTCGCGACTTCTGCAACATCGAACATTGACGAAGGCGACGATGACCAGGCGATCTCCCCCCTTGTGGGGGAGATGTCCGGCAGGACAGAGGGGGGCGCGACGGAACGCAGCCTAAACCTACCGTCCGCCGAACCCGCCCCCATCATCCCCATCCTGTTCTACCGCTCGATGCTGCTCGCCGCCGATGTCGCGCCCATCGATGCGCTTGTCGAGGCGCTCGGGCAGCGTGGCATAGCGCCGGTCCCCATCTTCGTCTCCAGCCTCAAGGACGCGGCATCGCTCGCCTTTGTCGAAACCGCGTTTGCCGCGCTGAACCCTGCCGCCATCATCACCGCCACAGCTTTCGCCTCGGGCGCCGAACCCGGCGTCGAGACGCTGTTCGACCGCGCCGGAGTGCCGGTGTTCCAGGTCGTCGTCGCGACCACCCGCCGCGACATCTGGCAGAACAACCAGCGCGGCCTGGCGCCCGCCGACCTTGCCATGCATGTCGTCCTGCCCGAGCTCGACGGCCGCATCCTGGCCGGCGCCATTTCCTTCAAGAGCGAAAGCGAGATCGATCCGGCATTGGCCTTCCGCGCCTTCGCCAACCGGCCAGAGCCTGACCGCGTGGCGCAGGTCGCGAACCGTATCGAGGCCTTCGTGCGTCTGCAGCGGACGCCGCGTGCGGAGCGCAAGCTCGCCATCCTGATCCCCGACTATCCGAGCGCGCCCGGCCGCACCGGCTATGCCGTCGGTCTCGACGTGCCGTCCAGCGTGCTGGCGATGCTGCACGACCTGAGCGAACAGGGCTACGCCGTTGAAGGGATTCCGCAAACGCCGCGTCAGTTGCTGGAGGTGCTGGAGCCAGCCGACCAGGGACTGGCTTTGCAGGATTATCTGACCTTCTCGAAGGAATTGCCGCCGGCGGCCATCGCTGCGGTGGAGGCCGCATGGGGGAATACGGATGATGAGACAGGTTCGCGCGAGGCACCCCCCTGTGTGCTGCCGGACATCTCCCCTTCGAGGGGGGAGATTGCGCTGTTGTCTCTGCTTTCGCCAACTACCAAGGGCGTTAAGGGAGAGCCGGCAGCCGAACTGCCAATCTCCCCCCTTGAAGGGGAGATGTCGGGCAGGGCAGAGGGGGGTGTCCAAGCGCCCACCACCGCAAAATTCCCCTTCCGCGCCGCCACCTTCGGCAATATCACCGTAGCCCTCGCCCCTGATCGCGGGCGCTCAGCCGACCGCCGCGCCGACTATCACGACCCGACACTGCCGCCGCGCCATGCACTGATCGCCTTTGGCTTGTGGCTGCGTAAGTCGCTCGGCATCCATGCAATTATCCATGTCGGCGCCCACGGCACGCTGGAGTGGCTGCCCGGCAAGACCGTGGCGCTCAGCGAAAACTGCTTTCCCGAAATCGTCACCGGCCCCCTGCCCGTCATTTATCCTTTCATCGTCTCCAACCCCGGCGAGGCAGCACAAGCCAAGCGACGCATTGCCGCCGTCACGCTTGGCCATCTGCCGCCGCCGCTGACCGGCGCCGGGCTGGACGAAGAGCAGCATAAACTCGAGCGACTGGTTGACGAATATGCCCAGGCCGACGGGCTCGACCGCCGCCGCCGCGACCGCCTGGCGAAGCTGATCGTCGAGACTGCGGAAAAGACCGGCCTCGCCTCAGAGGCCGGCGTCGCCAGGACCGACGCAGCCGACGAAGCCTTGCGCCGCATCGACGCCTGGCTCTGCGATCTCAAGGATTTCGCCATCAAGGACGGCCTGCATATCTACGGTCGCTCGCCTGAGGGCGAAACCGATCCTTTGCGCGAGCAGAGTGCGGCAGCCGAGAAAGTAGCACTCATCGCGGCCCTCGACGGCCGCCATGTCGCCGCCGGTCCGGCCGGTGCACCGGCGCGTGGCCGGCGCGATGTGCTGCCCACCGGCCGCAATTTGTTTACCGCCGACCCACGCACCATGCCGACGCCGACCGCCTATGATCTGGGCAAGGTGGCAGCGGAAGAAGTCGTCCGCAGCTACATGCAATCGCATGGCGACTGGCCGCGCTCGCTGGTCATCGACCTCTGGGGCTCGGCCTCGCTGCGCACCGGCGGTGAGGAGATCGCGCAAGGCCTGGCGCTGATGGGCTGCCGGCCGCAATGGGATTCCGCCACCGGCCGCATCACCGGCATCGAGGTGCTGCCGCCGGCAACGCTCGGCCGCCCGCGCGTCGACGTCACCTGGCGCATATCCGGCCTGTTCCGCGACATGTTCCCAACCCAGATCGCGCTGATCGATGCCGCCGCCAACGCCGTCGCGACCCGCGACGAGGACGATTCGGAAAACCCGCTGGCGGCGAGAACCCGTGCAGACGGCAAGATCAGCCCGCGCATATTCGGCACCTCGCCCGGCACTTACGGCGCCGGCATCGAGGACTTGCTATCAAGCGGCGACTGGGCCGCGCGCGAAGAGATCGGCCGCGCCTATCTCGCCGCCACCTCGCATGCCTATGGCGGCGCCGAGGGCGAAGGCATTTCGGCGCCCGGCGCTTTTGAGGGCCGCATCGCTGAGGCCGACCTTCTGGTTCATACCGGCGACGATCCCGGCCGCGACATCCTCGAAGGCTCGGCCGACGTCGCCTTTATCGGCGGCTTTTCGGCAGCGCTTGCCGCGCTCGGCAAAAACGCTGACGTGATCGTGCTCGACACCACGGATCCGCAAAAGCCCAAGCCACGCTCGGTTGGGGACGCCGTATCCCGCGTCGTACGGGCACGCGCCGTCAATCCGCGCTTCATTGCCGGCCAGATGCGCCACGGGCCGCGCGGCGCCTCGGAATTCGCCGAGACGGTCGACCGGCTTGTCGGCTTTGCCGAGACCACTCATGCCATATCTGGCGCGCTGATCGAGGCCGTGCACGACGCCTATCTCGGCGACCCCGTTGTCCGCGCCTTCATCCTGCGCGAGAACCCGTCGGCGGCGAAGGTCATGGCCGAACGTTTCATGTCGGCACGACGGCGCGGTCTGTGGCATCCGCTGCGCAATTCGATCGATGACGATCTCGCCGCACTGATTGCCGAAGCCCAGGCGCTTGGGGTGGCGGCATGAACGCTTTCTCCCGACGCAGCGCCTGCCCTGCTTTGTCGGCACCGATGCAAACCGGCGACGGGCTGCTGGTGCGGCTCAATCCGGTCGCTGGAGGACTGTTGCCGAAGTCGTTGATCGGACTCTGCGAATCCGCCCTGCGCCACGGCAACGGCATTATGGAAGTGACCGCCCGCGGCAGCTTGCAGATACGCGGCCTGACGCCCGAAAGCGCCCGGCTGCTGGCGATGGAGGTCGATGCGCTGGGTGTTGCCGTTCGCACCGGCGTGCCGGTCGAGACTGGTCCGCTGGCCGGGCTCGACCCGCAGGAAATCGCCGATCCGCGCCCGCTAGCGGAGCGGATTCGGGCGGCAATCGAGGACGCCGGCGTCACGCAGCGTCTTGGCCCGAAGGTCTCGGTGATTGTCGACGGTGGCGGACAGCTGACCTTGGATGCAGTGACGGCCGATGCCAGGCTGGCTGCGGTGCGGACCGATGCGGGGACGCAATGGCAGGTGGCTATCGCCGGCGGCGGTCAGACTGCGACGCTACTCGTCATGGCCGAGGAAGATGCGGCCTGCGACATCGCCGTTGCGATCCTAAGGATGGTTGCCGAAAAGGGGCGCGATGCCCATGCGCGGGATTTGACAGAAAGACAGCTGAGATCTCTGGCAAATTGGCGATCCTTCGCGCCCCCCTCTGTCCTGCCGGACATCTCCCCCACTTGGGGGGAGATTGCGCCCTCATCTCAGCTTTCGCCAATCGATAAGCATGCTAAGAGTGAGCCACCGGCGAAGCTGCCGATCTCCCCCCAAGTGGGGGAGATGTCCGGCAGGACAGAGGGGGGCGCGAAGGATCGCCGGCCCATCGGAGTTTTCGACTTGGCTGCAGCCGGAACCGCCCTCGGCATCGGCCTACCCTTCGGCAGCATGCCGGCGAACCAGATCATCGCTCTCGCGCAGAGCGCGCTGGCCCTTGGCGCCACCGAAATCCGCCTGGCGCCGGGCCGCGCGCTGGTTTTCCTCGGCCTCGCGCCAGCGGCCTGCCCGCCGCTCCACCAAGCCGCCGCAACCCTCGGCTTCGTCACCGACGCCGCCGACCCGCGCACCAGGATCGCCGCTTGCCCGGGTGCTCCCGCCTGTGCCTCCGGCCGCATCGCGACGCGCGAAATCGCCGAGACCATCGCCGTGGAAAACCGCGACATCTTCGATTCTTCCTTGACGCTGCACATCTCCGGCTGCGCCAAGGGCTGCGCCCATCCCGGTCCGGCGGCGCTGACATTGGTCGGTAGCGAAAACGGAGCCGGACTTGTCGTGGACGGGACGGCTAAGATGTTTCCTGCCGGATACAGGCCGGGCGATGACGCCTCGCGCGGCATCGGCGGCATTGCAGCGGCAATCCGCAGAAAACGACTTCGAGGCCAGACTGCCGCCGCCTGCCTTGCAAGGCTTGGCACGGCCGGCGTCGTCAAAGCTTACCGACAGGAATGAGCATGCCCGCCCAGAACCCCATCACCTACGACTATATTCATGATGGCACAGCGATCTATGAGCGCTCCTTCGCCATCATCCGCGCCGAGGCCGACCTGTCGCGCTTTTCCGAAGCCGAGGCCGACGTCGCTATCCGCATGATCCATGCATGCGGCCAGGTCGAGGCTGCGCGGCATTTCGTTTTCTCACGCGATTTCGTCGCCGCTGCGCGCACAGCGTTGAGCGCCGGCGCGCCGATCTTCTGCGACGCACAGATGGTCTCGGATGGCGTCACGCGCGCGCGGCTGCCGGCCGGCAACGAAGTGATCTGCACGCTGCGCGATCCGCGGACCGCCGACATCGCGAGAAAAATCGGCAACACCCGCTCGGCCGCGGCGATCGATTTGTGGGGCGAGCGCATGGCCGGTTCGGTCGTCGCCATCGGCAATGCGCCGACCGCCCTGTTTTATCTGCTGGAAAAGCTGCGCGATGGTGCGCCGAAGCCGGCGGCGATCATCGGTATGCCGGTCGGGTTTGTCGGTGCCGCCGAATCGAAGGATGCGCTGGCCGAAAATTCCTATGGCGTGCCTTACGCCATCGTGCGCGGCCGGCTGGGCGGCAGCGCCATGACCGCCGCCGCACTCAACGCACTGGCGAGGCCGGGCCTATGAATGCGATCGCAAGAGGTCGGCTGGTCGGCGTTGGCACCGGTCCTGGCGACCCAGAACTCTTGACGCTGAAGGCAGTGCGCGCGCTGGCGGAGGCCGATGTCGTTGCGCATTTCGCCAAGCGCGGCAACAACAGCAACGCGCGTGCCATCGTCGGAACCCATTTTCGCCCTGATTTGATAGAGTTGCCGCTGCTCTATCCGGTGACCACCGGATCGACAAGGATCATGGCGACTACCGCTCGCAGATCACGGATTTCTACGAGCAGTCGGCCGAAAAGGTTGCCGAGCATCTCAGCGCCGGCAGGATGGTTGTGGTGCTCTCGGAAGGCGACCCGCTTTTCTACGGCTCCTACATGCATCTGCATGTCAGGCTGGCGCATCGCTTTCCGACCGAAGTCATTCCCGGCGTCACCGCCATGTCCGGCTGCTGGTCGGCGACCGGCCTACCGATCGTCCAGGGCGACGACGTGCTGACGGTGCTGCCGGGCACCATGAGCGAATTCGAGCTGACGCGCCGCCTCGCCGACACCGATGCCGCCGTAATCATGAAGGTCGGCCGCAACTTGCCCAAGATCAGGCGTGCGCTGGAGGCGACCGACAAGCTGCCGCGGGCCATCTATGTCGAGCGCGGCACCATGCCGGGCGGCGTCTCGATGCGGCTTGCCGACAAAAAGGACGACCAGGCGCCTTATTTCGCCATCGTGCTGGTCGCCGGCTGGTCGGGGCGGCCAAGCGCATTGGGAGCCGAAGCATGAGCGGCCGCCTGACCGTCATCGGCCTGGGGCCTGGCAACGCCGACCAGGTGACGCCGGAAGCGAACCGGGCCGTCGCCGAGGCGAAATTCTTCTACGGCTACAAGCCTTATCTTGACCGGCTTGATCTGCGTCCCGACCAGATTCGCGTCGCTTCCGACAATCGCGAGGAGCTAGCGCGCTCCAGGGACGCGCTGCTGAAGGCTGCGGAAGGCCACAATGTCGCGGTCGTATCGGGCGGCGATCCCGGCGTCTTCGCCATGGCGGCGGCCGTCTGCGAGGCGATCGAGGCGGGGCCGGTCGAGTGGCGCGCGGTCGACATCGCCATCGTGCCTGGCATCACCGCCATGCTCGCCGTCGCCGCCCGCATCGGCGCGCCGCTCGGCCATGATTTCTGCGCCATCTCGCTGTCAGACAATCTGAAGCCGTGGGATTTGATCGAGCTGCGCCTGCTGGCCGCGGCCGGCGCCGGCTTCGTCATCGCGCTCTACAATCCGATCAGCAAGGCGCGCCCCTGGCAACTCGGCCGCGCCTTCGAATGCCTTGCCGCGATCCTGCCGGGCACCACGCCGGTGATCTTCGGTCGCGCCGCCGGCCGTCCCGACGAGCGCATCGAAGTTTTCTTGCTGGCGGAAGCCGATGCGCAAAATGCCGACATGGCCACCTGCATCATCATCGGTTCACCGGAAACCCGGATCATCAAGCGCGGTGAAAAGCCAGCGCTGGTCTATACGCCACGGTCGGCAGCGGGCCCAAGAACATGACCGACCAGAAAATGATCGACCATCGCGGCAAGAGATTCGACCGTCTCAGCCGACGTGACGTCCGGCAACGCCGGCCTGCGGATCATGACCACCTCGATGCCGAGCGCCCGCGCTGCGGCGATCTTGCCGTAGGTCGCTTCGCCGCCGCTGTTTTTGGAAACGACGACATCGATGCGGTGCTCTTGAAGCAGCGAGTGTTCGTCCGGCTCCTGGAACGGCCCGCGCGCCAAGAGATAGGTCGCGTCGGGCACAGTAAGTCTTGGTTCGACCGGATCGACGCTACGGATGAGATAGTGGTGCTGGGGTGCAGCCTCGAAGGCAGTGATCTCCTGCCGTCCGAGCGCCAGGAACACGCGGCGCTGCGCCGATCCCAGCGCCGTCACCGAGCTGGTAACACCGTCGACCAGCGTCCACTGGTCACCTTCGGCAGGCTCCCAGCCTGGGCGCTTGAGCGCAACGATCGGCACGCCGGATCGGCGCGCTGCTTCCGCCGCATTGGCGGAGATCTGCGCCGCATAGGGATGCGTGGCGTCGATCAGCAGGTCGACGTCCGTCTCGTGGAGATACAACGCCAGCCCGTCGACGCCACCAAAGCCGCCAACCCGCACCGGCACGCCTTGCGCGGCCGGGTTTTCAGTGCGGCCGGCCAGCGACAGCGTAATCGCGAGATCGGAGCGCACCGAGAGTATTCCGGCCACCTGCCGGGCTTCGGTGGTTCCGCCGAGGATCAGAATGCGGTGGGTCATCATGCCTGCTGAAGGTCCGCGCGCCGCCGTGCTCACTCCAAAATGGCTCACGATCATCGGCATCGGCGAGGACGGTGTAGCGGGTCTCGGCGACGAGGCCAAGCAGTTGATCGCGGGTGCCGAATTCGTTTTCGGCGGCAAGCGCCACCTGGCCCTCGTCGCATCGCTCGCCAAAGGTGAAGCGCGCGCCTGGCCGACGCCTTTCGATGCCGAAATGCGCGACGTGCTGGCGCTCTCCGGCAGACGCGTCTGCGTGCTGGCCTCCGGCGATCCCTTCTACCACGGTGTCGGCGTCACCCTCGCCCGCAAGGTCGCGGCGGAGGATATGCGGGTGATCCCCGCGCCCTCGGCCTTCTCGCTGGCCGCCTCACGCTTGGGCTGGGCGCTACAGGACGTCGAGACCATTTCGCTGCATGGCCGCCCGCTCGACCTGATCCGGCCGTTGCTGCATCCTTGCACCCGCATTCTGGCGCTGACCTCCGATAGCGATGCACCGGAAGCGATTGCCCGTCTCATGACCGAACTCGGCTTCGGCGCCTCGCGGTTGACGGTTCTGGAGGCGCTGGGTGGGCAGAACGAAAGGCTGCGCTCGGCGAACGCCGGCGCTTTCGACCTCGAAAAGATCAACCCACTCAACGTGCTCGCAATCGAAGTTGATTCGACCCCGCAAGCACGCGTCCTGCCGCTGACATCGGGCCTTGCCGATCATTTGTTCGAGCACGACGGCCAGATCACCAAGCGCGAAGTGCGCGCCGTCACCCTGTCCGCTCTCGCGCCAAGGCGCGGCGAACTGCTGTGGGACATTGGCGCCGGCTCCGGCTCCATCGGCGTCGAATGGATGCTCGCGCATCCCTCCATGCGCGCCATCGCCGTCGAAGCCGATCCGGCCCGCGCCGCGCGCATCCGACACAACGCCGCGGCCTGCGGCGTTCCCGGTCTCGCCGTCGTTGAAGGTTCGGCACCGCAAGCTCTTGCCGGACTGGAAACGCCGGCGGCGATCTTCATCGGCGGCGGCGGCAGCGATGCCGGCGTGCTGGAAAGAGCCATCGATGCCTTACCCGCCGGCGGCCGCCTCGTCGCCAACGCGGTGACGCTGGAGATGGAGGCACTGCTGCTTTCCCGTCACGCTGCGCTCGGCGGCGAGCTCACCCGCATCGCCATATCCCGTGCTTCGCCGGTCGGTTCGATGCAGGCTTGGCGGCCGGCTATGCCGGTCACCCAATGGAGCTGGGTGAAGCCATGATGGTCGCGGGCATCGGCAGCCGCAAAGGCGTCAGCGCACGCGACGTGCTTGCTGCGGTAGAAACCGCGCTGGAGGCGCACGGGCTTGCCCTGCCCGCGCTTTCGGCGCTCGCGACCGCGTCTCTCAAGCAGGATGAAGCGGCAATCTTCGCCGCCGGACGCGAACTCCGCCTTCCGGTGATCGTTGTCGAGCAGGACGAACTCAAAGCTGCATCTACAACCAGCCACTCCAACCTATCACAGGAGCACGCCGGCACGCCCTCGGTTTCCGAAGCCTCCGCGCTTGCCGCCGCCGGCAAAGGCGCAAAACTGCTCGGACCACGCACCGTGCTCGGTGCTGTCACCTGCGCCATCGCCATCAGCGGAGATGCGGTATGACCGTCCATTTCATCGGCGCCGGCCCGGGTGCCGCCGATCTGATCACCTTGCGCGGGAGCCGTCTGCTCGGCAGTTGTCCCGTCTGCCTCTATGCCGGATCGATCGTCGCGCCGGAGCTGTTGCAGCACTGCGCGCCCGGAACGATGTTGATCGACACCGCGCCGATGTCACTCGACGAGATCGAGGCCGAATATCTGGCAGCCCACGCGGCCGGCCATGATGTCACCCGCCTCCATTCAGGCGACCTTTCCGTGTGGAGCGCCGTTGCCGAGCAGATCCGCCGGCTGGAAAAGCACGGCATCCCTTACACGCTGACGCCGGGCGTGCCGTCTTTTGCCGCCGCGGCCGCCGCGCTGCGCCGCGAGCTGACCATTCCGGAAGTCGCGCAAAGCCTGGTGCTGACCCGCATCTCCGGCCGCGCCTCGAAAATGCCGCCCGGAGAAACACTGGCCGGCTTCGGCCGCACCGGCGCCACGCTCGCCATCCACCTCGCCATCCACGCTGTCGACCGCGTCGTCGCCGAGCTGACGCCCTACTACGGCGCCGACTGCCCAGTCGCGGTCGTCTTCCGCGCCTCCTGGCCGGACGAGCGGGTGTTGACCGGCACGCTGGCGACCATTGAGGCGCAGCTAGGCGCGGATCCTATGGAACGCACGGCGATCATCTTCGTCGGCCGCTCGCTGGCGGCGGAAGATTTTAGTGAAAGTTCACTTTACGACGCCCACTACCAGCGGCGTTTTCGCGGACGAGACGGATCGTGAGCGGCAGCAATAGAAACACTACTGTCGAGCAGGCGCTCACCCGGCTGAACTTCAAGCCGCGCCAGCTGGAGCCCGGACATGTCTGGCTGGCCGGCGCCGGCCCTGGCGATCCCGGCTGCCTGACGCTGGAAGTGCTGGCCGCCCTCGGACAGTGCGACGCGCTGGTTTATGACGCGCTGGTCTCGCCCGAAGTCGTCGCCGTCGCCGAGGGCGCGGAACTGTTCTATGCCGGCAAGCGCGGTGGCAAACCATCGATGAAGCAGGACGACATCACCGCTCTGCTGGTCCGGCTGGCGCGCGAGGGCCGGCGCGTCGTCAGGCTGAAGGGCGGCGACCCCTATATTTTCGGGCGTGGCGGCGAAGAGGCGCTGGCGCTGGCCGGGGAAACCATCCCGTTCCACATCCTGCCTGGCCTGACGTCCGGCCTCAGCGCGCTGGCCGCCACCGGCATTCCCGGCACCATGCGCGGCATCAACAAGGCGCTGATCCTGGCGACCGGTCACGCCGCCGGCACCGATGACGATCTCGACTGGGCGGCCATCGCCCGTACCGGCCAGCCGGTGGTCATCTATATGGGCATGGCCAATCTGCCGCTGATCGCCGCCTCGCTGCTTGAGGGCGCGCTGGCGCCTTCGACGCCCGCCGCGGTAATTGTCGCTGCGACGACACCGCAGGAACGGATCGTCGTCGCCACGCTCGCCACCATTGCGGAAGAGGCAGCGGCCGCCGGTCTGACCTCGCCGGCGCTGATCGTCGTTGGCGGCATCGTCGCGATGCGCGCGGCATTGGCGGGTGAGTCATGACCCGCGCCATCATCATCGGCGCGCCGCGCTCGGGCTCGGGCAAAACCAGCGTCACCATCGGCATTCTGCGCGCGCTCGCCCGGCGCGGCCTGAAGGTGCGCGGCGCCAAATCCGGCCCGGACTATATCGATCCCGGCTTCCACGCCGCAGCCACCGGCCTGTCCGGCGTCAATCTCGACAGTTGGGCAATGCCGCCTGCCCTGCTCAACGCGCTGGCTGGTGAAGCGAACGAGGATGCCGAATTTATCTTTCTCGAAAGCGCCATGGGCCTGTTCGACGGGATTCCGGCTGCTCCAGGACGGTCCGGCTCGGCTGCCGACCTTGCCCGGCTCTACGGCCTGCCGGTGCTGCTGGTGCTCGACGTTTCCGGCCAGTCGACCACGGCAGCGGCCGTCGCCAAGGGTTTTGCCACCTACGATCCGGATGTGCGCATGGCGGGGGTCGTGCTCAACCGGCTCGGCAGCGAGCGCCACCGCCGGCTATGCGGCGATGCCATCGAGGCACTCGGGCTGCCTGTCGTCGGCGCTATCTTGCGCGATCCCTCGCTCAACCTGCCCGAGCGCCATCTCGGCCTCGTCCAGGCCGGCGAATATGAGAATCTGATGGCGCACCTCGACCGGCTGGCCGACATGGTCGAGCGCTCGCTCGACCTCGACGCCATCATGGCGCTGGCGGCGCCATTCACGCCCGCGCCGGGCAATTTCGGCGACGCGCTGCCGCCCCCCGGCCAGCGCATTGCACTTGCCGAGGACGCCGCCTTCAGCTTCCTCTATCCGCATGTCGCCATGCATTGGCGCAAGGCCGGCGCCGAGATTATTCCCTTCTCGCCACTCGCCGACGAAGCACCAGGCGACAATTGCGATGTCTGTTGGCTGCCCGGCGGCTATCCCGAGCTTCACGCCGGTCGCCTCGCCGCCGCGGCGAATTTCAGAGCCGGCATGGCGCGGTTCGCCGCTACGCGGCCGGTGCATGGTGAGTGCGGCGGCTTCATGGTGCTCGGCGAGGCGCTCGAGGACGCGTCGGGCGAGACGCATCGAATGCTTGGCCTGCTCGGTCATTCGACCAGCTTCGCCAAGCGCAAGATGAATCTCGGCTACCGCGAGGCGCGGCTGCGTTCCGGGTGCCCGCTCGGCAGCCACGGCACGCTGATCCGCGGCCATGAATTCCACTACGCGCAGATGGTTGCGACCGGCAATGACGAACCGTTGGCCGACCTTGCCGACGGACAAGGCAATCCGCTTGGTGCGTCGGGCTACCAGCGCGGCAATGTCAGCGGCACCTTCTTCCACGCCATTGCGAGGGGCGAGAGCATGATCCCGAAAAGTGGTAGCCGGTTTTCGGAATAGATCATGCTCAAACTCCAGATCCCCTCGCAACGGCAGCTGCTCGACGACATCGCGCTTTGCCTCGTCTTCTTTACCCGGCTGCCGCTGCCGAGAGCCGACTTCCGTGGCCGCAGCCTTGCCGCTGCGATCTGGGCTGCACCCGTTGCCGGTCTCGCCGTCGCTCTGGCCGGTGCCCTGGTCTACGCCGTCGGCACGAGGCTAGGCCTAGCCGAGAGCCCTGCTGCAGCGTTGACCCTTGCCGCGATCCTGCTCGCCACCGGCTGCCTGCATGAAGACGGGCTTTCGGATGTCGCCGACGGCTTTGGCGGCGGCAAGACGCGCGACAGGAAACTGGAGATCATGCGCGACAGCCGCATCGGTGCCTACGGCGCCTGCGCACTCAGCATCTCGCTGCTGATCCGCTGGAGCGTGCTCTCTGGATTCGCCGGCCCGGCCCCTGTCTTCTGGGCTCTCATTGCCGCGCATGCCGCCTCGCGCGGCCTGCTCGGCGCCTTCATGCACCTTTTGCCGCCGGCTCGCAGCGACGGCCTCTCGGCCGAAGCAGGCTTGGTTACGACTGAGACCGCTGGCATCGGTGCCGTACTCGGTGCGGTCGCGCTGCTGGCGCTTGGGTTCGGCGCTGCTATCTTCGCGCTCATCCTGCTTGCGCTTTTGTTTGCCGCCTTCCGCGCGCTGTGCATCAGCCAGATCGGCGGCCAGACCGGCGACACTGTCGGTGCCCTCCAGCAGCTCGGCGAGATCGCAATCCTGATCGTCGCTTCCGTTTCCCTTTCCTGACTCTGTTTCGGAGATTTTGTCCCCATGCCTTTCAAATCGCTCGATGAACTGCGCGCCGCCTGCCTTGACCTGCCCAACGGCAGCGACACCGCGGCCAATGCCGTCGCCCGCCGTCAGGACACGCTGACCAAGCCGCAAGGCAGCCTCGGCCGACTGGAGACGATAGCCGCCTGGCTGGCGCGCTGGCAGGGCCGCGACATGCCAAAGCTCGACCGCGTCAAGGTCTTCGTCTTCGCCGGCAACCACGGCGTCACCACGCAAGGCGTGTCGGCCTTCCCGTCGGAAGTCACCGTGCAGATGGTGGCGAATTTCGCCGGCGGCGGCGCCGCCATCAACCAGCTTGCCCGCATCGCCGGCGCCGATCTCGATGTTATCCCGCTCGACCTCGACCGTCCGACCGGCGATTTCACCCAAGGACCCGCAATGAATGACGAGGCCTTCCTCGCCGCTGTCTCCGCGGGCTACGACGCGGTCAGCAAGGATCTCGACCTCGTCTGCTTCGGTGAAATGGGCATCGGCAACACCACCCCGGCGGCGGCCATCTCAACCGCGCTGTTCGGCGGCGGCGCGGAAAGATGGACCGGGCGCGGCACCGGCGTCGATGATGCCGGCCTTGTGCGCAAGATCGTCGCCATCGAGGCCGGCCTCAAGCGCCACGCCGAGGCTCTCACTGATCCCCTGCAGATCGCAGCCACGCTTGGCGGGCGCGAACTCGCCGCCATCTTCGGCGCAACGCTCGCCGCTCGCCGTCTTGGTGTGCCGGTGCTGCTCGACGGCTTCGTCTGCACCGCCGCCGCCGCACCCCTGGCGAAACTGCACCCGGCAGGCCTCGCCCACACACTCGCTGCCCACGTCTCCGCCGAATCCGGCCATCGCCGCCTGCTCGAAGCGCTCGGCCTGCCGCCGCTGCTTGATCTCGGCATGCGGCTCGGCGAAGGCTCCGGCGCCTGCCTCGCCGTCAACATTGTTCGTTCAGCGCTCGAATGCCACGCCCGCATGACAAGCTTTGCTGAGGCTGGTGTTTCGGAGACGTAAACGCTCGCAAAGTTTGGGCTGCGTCGATGAACGAACCCTCGCAACATTTCGGAACCCCAAACAGGGGCTTCGCGATATTCTTGCTCGGATTATCGAAGATTTCGACAGCAAGAGCGGAGCTTTTGCTGGGTTGAAATACAATTCGCCGTGGATACTGGCCACGGCGGATTGGGCAGAGCGATCCGGCCATACGGTCGAAGAACTGTGCGAGATGATTTCTCAATGGCGAATTTCAATTTTTTCCGGCGAGCAGACAAATCCGAAAATCGTTCAGATTTTCGAAGATCTTCGCAGCGCTGCGGAGGAGTGGAGAACCGAGACGGACTATGTCGATCCGCCTACTCCCTATAACCCTGAAGAGGCAAAATTCCCTAATCGCAAGGAGCTGAAAGCCCATACCCTTAAGGCTTGGAGTTCTTTGGGGCTATCGAGGCAATGGCATCAATACGATGCCCGAGGCCTTAGTTTTAGCGGAATCTTCGAAGACAAATTTGGTCATGATATTAGATTCTCGATGACTTTCAAGCTAGCATACGGTGGCCCCGTAAGATTGTTCTTCCAATTTCCTTACTATTCGGAAGGCGATCCGAGACATCTAGACCTCTTTATGCTTTCAGGCTGGTTTGTCTGTCAGGACCTCCGTTTGCCCGAAGCACCCGACCTTAAATGGACCGTCGGTAAAAGCAGGACAAACTTCGATGCCGTCGACGGCGTCTTGGCCATAGTGCGGGCGATCCTCAGCTGTCTGCGGCCAACTATCCAATAGCGGTTGCATAAATGCGGCCACCCGACAGCGGCGAAACATCCCGCTTTCTAGGTCTTTCCACCAATTTTCTGAAAAATTTGGTGGGTGCGCACAGGATTGAACTGTGGACCCGCTGATTAAGAGTCAGCTGCTCTACCAACTGAGCTACGCACCCACTCGGCCGGCAAAACCGGCGTTGGCGGGCATATAGCCGCCGACATCCGCCATGTCCAGCCCTGCCGGATTCATTTCCCGACAAATCGCACCGGGGGTCTCGTCATCCCTGGGCGGAGCGAACGCGAAGCGGAGCGCAGACCCTGGGACCCGTGCCGTGACAGTCGTCGAAGAACGCAGCGACGCGGATTAGCATCCGTCCGCAAATGAGCAGAAAGACGGCGGCTAGTTGAAGTCCAGCTTGCACCGTCGGCGCGTTGCCGTCCGGTCACGGCATGGATCCCAGAGTCTTCGCGAGTCGCTTCGCTCCTGCTCCGCCCTAGGATGACGAAGCGTAAGGTAGGATCAGACAAACAGCTTGCCTTCCGCCACCTTGACCGCATGGCCGCCGATGCGGGCGGCTGCCAGTTTGCCGCCTTCGACATTCAGTTCGAGGCGAATGCGCGACGGCCGGCCCATCTCCAGCCCTTGCTCGATCCACAGCTGCGACGCACCATCCGTCGGCCGGTCGAAATGCATGATCGCGCCGGCGAAGGCGGCGGCCGCCGAGCCGGTCGCCGGGTCTTCGTAGGAAGGGTTGCCGGGTACGACCATGCGGACATGGAAGGCGCTGTCGTGGTGCACCGTCTCGCGGCAATACACATAGGGGCTGGCGAAGGCCCATTCGCTCTTGCGCGGCGCCAGTTCCGTCCACGCCTGGTTGTCCAGCCTGATCCGGGCAGCCGCCTCTAGATTGGCGACGGGGATGGTCACGTAAGGCACTCCAGCCGACCAAAATGAAACGCGGTGGTTCTCGAAGCCGATCTCGTGCGGCCCAAGGCCAAGGGCCGCACCGATCGCCTCGGGATCGGCCGACAATTCCAGCTGCGCCGGCAGTTTCGCCAAGTCGAACTCGGCAAAGGTCGAACTATCGTGCTTGCTGACAGCGCAGCGCACCGGGCCGATATTCTCCTCGAGCACAAAGATGCCAGCGCCATTCTCGGCCCTTTCGGCCCCTGCCATTTCGGCGAGCGCTATCGCCGAGCCGACGGTTGGATGGCCGGCAAACGGCATTTCATAGTCGGGCGTGAAGATACGGATACGAGCCCGGTGTTTAGGATTATCAGGCGGCAGCACGAAGACGGTTTCGGACAGGTTGAATTCGCGCGCCATGGCCTGCATCGCCGCAAGGTCCAGCCCGTCACAGTCCAGCACGACGGCCAGCGGATTGCCGGCCAGCCGGGTAGTGGTGAATACGTCGTAAAGCAAGTAATTCCGCGGCTGCATTTCAGTAAGTCCTCTGCCTCATTCCCAACATGAGCGAAATTTAATTTGAATTTTGAACCATAAAGCCTGATTTGTGCACTGATGGGATATCACTGAACATAGGGGTCCGGCGTGGACCAGATTGTCAATCTGCCAAAGACGGAATCCGCTTCCGCCATCGAGACGGCGCTCGGGCTTGACCACCAGGGCCTGAAGACAAAACGCCGTCGCGGTTGGCTTTACGCGCTGCTTGCGCTGCTCGCCGTCGCCGCGGCGGTTGTCGGCTACCAGTGGTATTCAGGCTCGCCCGCCAAGATCGAATATACCACGACACTGGCCGCCATGGCCGATCTCACCGTCGCGGTTTCGGCTACCGGCACGCTGCAGCCCCTCACCCAGGTCGATATTTCCAGCGAACTCTCCGGCGTCGTCCGCTCGGTCTCGGTCAACGAGAACCAGCTGGTGAAGAAAGGCGATGTGCTGGCCGCTCTCGACACTGCCAAGCTGGAGGTACAGATCGAGCGCGCCCAGGCTTCCGCAAAGGCAGCAGCGGCGAGCGTCGAGGACGCCACCGTAACCCTCGCCGAAAACGAAATGGGTCTGGTGCGCGCGGTACAACTGACCAAGCGCGGCATGGCGACGGACCAGTCGCTTGAAGCGGCGACCGCCACGCGCGACCGCTCGAAGGCGGCGCTCGACATCGCCAGAGCCAACCTCGCCATGGCCAATGCCGATCTCAAGGCGCAGCAGACGGATCTTGCCAAGAGCACCATCTACGCTCCGATCGACGGCATCATATTGACGCGCTCGGTCGATCCCGGCCAGACGGTCGCCTCCTCGCTGCAGGCGCCGGTGCTGTTCGTCATCGCCGCGGATTTGAAGAACATGGAGCTGAAAGCCGCAGTCGACGAGGCCGATATCGGCGCCGTCAGGCCCGGCCAGCATGCGCGCTTCACCGTCGATGCCTTCCCTGAACGGCCGTTCGACGCCGAAATCCGCGACATTTCCTATGCTTCGGTCACCACCGACGGGGTCGTCACCTACGATGCAAGGCTGGATGTCGATAACAGCGAGCTTCTGTTGCGGCCCGGCATGACCGCCACCGTCTCGGTCGTCACCAAGCAGGCCAAGAACGTGCTCACCGTGCCGTCCATCGCCTTCCGCTACCGGCCGGCGCAGACGGCGGAGCGCGGCTGGAGCCTCACCGACCTGTTTACCGGCCGCATGGGACGCCCCGGCGGCAACCGCCAGCGCCAGGTGGCGACGAAGCCCACCGACGGCTCGCGCACGCTCTACGTGCTGGAGAACGGCCTGCCGCATCCGGTCAACGTCAGGGTCGGCTCGACCGACGGCGAACTGACCGAGATCGTCTCCGGCCTTGAGGAAGGCGCACAAGTCATTACCGCCTCGCAGCAGAGGAGCTGATCGTGGCATCCGGCGCGACCCTCATCGGCTTCGACAAGGTCTGCAAAAGCTATGGCCAGGGCGAAGCCCGGGTGCATGCGCTGGCCGGCGTCGACCTCGCCATCAGGCGCGGCGAATTCGTCGCCATCATGGGCCCGTCCGGCTCGGGCAAATCGACGGCCATGAACATCATTGGCTGCCTCGACACGCCGACGGCCGGGACCTACAGCTTCGAAGGCATCGACGCCGGCCGTCTCGACCGCAACCGCCGTGCTCAGCTGCGCAATCTTTATGTCGGCTTCGTTTTCCAGGGCTATAATCTGTTGCCGCGCACCACGGCGGCCGAGAATGTCGAACTGCCGCTGATCTATCGCGGCGTCGGTGCCCGCGAGCGCCGCGGCCTGGCCATGCAGGCACTTGCCGAGGTCGGCCTTATCGGCCGCGAGCATCATACGCCGGCCGAGCTGTCCGGCGGCCAGCAGCAGCGCGTGGCGATCGCGCGCGCCATCGTCACCAGGCCGACGCTGCTCGTCGCCGACGAACCGACCGGCAATCTCGACACCGCCCGCACGCACGAGATCATGGAGCTCCTGACGCAGTTGAATACCGAGCTCGGTCTGACCATCGCGATGGTCACGCACGAAGCCGATGTTGCCGGCTGTGCGCAGCGCACGATCCGTTTCCTCGATGGCCATGTCGCCTCGGACACAGCCAATCTCGAGATGGCCTAGCCATGATCTGGGAAACCGTTCGCCTCTCGCTCCGCTCCATCCGCCGCAACGTGCTGCGCTCGTTCCTGACACTGCTCGGCATCGTCATCGGCGTCGCCGCCGTTATCGCCATGCTGACCATCGGCTCGGGCACCACCGAGAAGGTCAAGTCCGACATTTCCAAGCTCGGCAGCAACCTGCTCGTCATTCGTTCCGGCCGGCCGGCCGGACCCGGCGGCCCGGGAGGGCTCGACCAGGTGGTCCGGCCTCTTGCCGACAAGGACTTCGCCGCGCTTGTCGCGCACCTGGACGGCGCGCGCGCCATCTCGCCGGCGTCGCAAAAGCAGGTGCGCGTCATTTTCGGCACCGAAAGCCTGACCTCGGGCGTCACCGGCACCGACAGCGCCTATCTCGATGCCCGCGACTGGAAGCTGGTCTCGGGCCGCCCCTTCAGCGATTCGGAAACCCGCTCCGGCACCGGCGTCTGCCTCGTCGGCGAGACGGTGCGCCAGCAGTTCTTCGGCGCCGGCGATCCCGAAGGCGAGATCATCCGCGTCAACCGCACCTCCTGCAAGATCATCGGCCTGCTCGAACCGAAGGGCTATACCGGCTTCGGCCAGGACCAGGACGATGTCGTGCTGATGCCGCTTGCCGCCTATCAGCGTCGCATTGCCGGTAATCGCGACATCGACTCGATCTATGTCGCCGCCGACGACCGTACGCTGACCACGGTGCTGCAGCAGCGCGTCGAGGACATCTTGCGCGACACACGCCGCATCACGCCCGACCGTGACGATGATTTCTCGATCCGCGACATGACCCAGATCGCCGATGCCATGGCCAGCGCGACCACCACCATGACTGGCATGCTCGGCGCCGTCGCCGGCGTCAGCCTGCTCGTCGGCGGCATCGGCATCATGAACATCATGCTGGTGTCGGTAACCGAGCGCACGCGCGAGATCGGCATCAGGCTCGCCATCGGCGCCCACGAAAAGCATATCCTCATCCAGTTCCTGGTCGAGGCAACCGTGCTGTCGCTGCTTGGCGGCATCATCGGCATCCTGATCGGCCTGGCGCTTGCCGGCCTTGCCTCGCTGACGCTGACGATCCCGTTTGCGCCAAGCCCGGCGGTCATCCTGCTTGCGGTCGGCTTCTCCGCGCTGATCGGAATGGTGTTCGGCTTCTTCCCGGCGCTGCGCGGCGCGCGGCTTAACCCGATCGACGCGCTGAGACATGAGTAGGCGTTGCAGCAAGTGTCGCCTCCAGACGCTGCCGATTTTTTATGCAACCTGCCCTTGTCGCAGCACATTCTGCAATGATAACAATGCTGTTGGGGACTAAGGGGGAACAATGGATGAGCAAGAAAGCGCGACTGGCTCTGGCGATTGTGATCGTCGAAGCCGCCTTGGCAGGGCTTTGGTGGAATTTGATCCTTTATGGGATGGAGAATCCCGATCGCGTCACCGCTGACTTCCAGCAGGTAATTGGGCAGACGATGGGAACGGCGATGGGGGCGCTCCTGGGTCTCGGCGTGCTGTTGTATTTTGTCGCCGCCCGCAACGACCGCAAGGCTATTGAAGGCAGGCTACGACGTTAGAGTCGGAAGCCTTGCTCGCTCGCAAAGTGCCATTCGATCAGCGGTCTCATATGCGGCATCAGCCCGTCCGGCAGATCGGCGGCATTGCGGATGATGACGGGGCCTTCGATTTCAGGCTCTGACTCGGCGGCGACGAAAGCGCTGATCCGCTGTGCCAGGTCGTCGGCGGAGGCCGTCTCGCGGTAGCGGCGAAAGATCACCGTGCCGCTTGCCGTCGACAGGGCGTAATGGTGCCTGCCGCGTGCCGCGCCTGATAGGTCGAGGCCGGTCTCTTCCCGCACCTCGCGGATCATGTTGAAGTCGACGTCGACAAGGCCGTCGTGGAAATCGGTTGGCTCGAACGAACCGGCGGCGAAGTAGACGCGCCCGGCATTGACCGTATGCGGCGCCATGCGGATCGCCACCAACGCGTTGTCGCCGGCGACCAGCATGGCGTGCGCGTAGGCATGTTCGGCGCCAGGCACCTGCCTATTGCTGCGCCAAAGCATGAAGGTCGAATAACGCACCGCATGGCAGCGGCCGACGAGGCGATTGTCGCGATAGCTGAGAGCGGAAAGCAGCACCACGGTGCCGTCAAAAAGCGCCGGCTTGGCTGCGGTCTCACGCCGCCAGTTTGCGGCGATCGCCTCGGCATTATCGCGCTCGAACGGATGTGGGCCGGGATCGAGCCTGACGTCGATGGCATCGACCGGCAGGATGACGTTGCGCGGCAGGTCGAAACTCACGCGTGTCTCACGCCATGTCGAGGGCAATTGCTACCGGGCAATGGTCGGATGCCTTAGGCCGGTCCCACCCGGCGCGTGGAAAGCGCTCGACCTCCTGGCCCGCCGGAAATATGGTCCGCCAGGGCTGGCCGTTGCGGATGATATCGGGAACGGCGGTGGCGTTCTGCCTGGCTAGCGCCCTCGACAAAAGGATGTAGTCGAGCTGGCAGAGATGCCGCTCTTCCGGTCCGCGCGTGTGATAGAAAGTCCAGCGATCCATTTCCGGCCGCCGCTCGACCGCGTTTTCGCAAAAACCGCCGGCAGTGAGCACGTCGATGCAGGACCGGGTCTCGTCGATGACCTCGAAGCGATAGCCGTCGACGGCATCGCCGGTAATCTTCACGCGCTGCCGGTAGTCGTTCATGTCGCCGCAGATTGCCCAGCGTTTGTCGGCGGCATGGTCCTTGCCGAAGCGCTCCTCAATGATCCGCCGCACCGCTTGCGCCTCGGCGATGCGCAGCGGCATTGTTGCTTCACGGCCGTCGAGGCCGTTGCGGGGAGAGCCCATCGACTTGAAATGCACGAGATAGAGTGTCAACGGCGCGCCAGCCACCGTCAGATCGATTTCCAGGCAGTCGCGCCGGAAGATGCGTTCATTGGCCTGATGTCCAAGCGCTGCCAATTCCGCCGTGTGCAGCCCGAATTGCTCGAACGTGACATAGGCGTAGCTGGTCATACGCACGAATTCGATCGGCTGGCCCTGCGCGGTCTCGTTGCGCATCATCACGGCGACGTCAATGCCGCGCGAATCATTGCCGGCGGTGGTGTATTTCTGCCGGTAGCCTTGCCCCACCATCTTGAACAAATAGCCATATTCGAAGGCCCTCAGCGCCTCGATATTGTCGACCTCCTGCATGCAGATGATGTCGGCGCGGGTGGCCGCGATCGCCAGTGCCGTCAACTGCCGCGTGTCGTCAGACTGCGCGATCGCCCGCGCCTGCTCGAGCATCTTGTATTCGGCCTCGCTCTGGATGTCGAAAAGCGCCAGCGTGCGATCTTCGTTGAGCTGATTGCGGTATCCGGAATAATCAAACCTGTTCATCAGGTTTTCGACGTTGAATGTGGCGAGGCGCAGCGACATGGCTTTGACCTTTGCCCGCAAGCGCGCTCGAAAACAAGGGCGTAGAACCCAGGCGGCCCCGATTGACCGCGCGCTCGTCATGGTTGATGGAACCTTTTTTGTTCATCCTCCGTTCAGATGGAAAGTTCCATGAATGGGCTCTTCCCTGGGTATTCTGGGCGTGGGGCCTGAATCTTAGGAGAGTGCGATGAAACCGCTCTTTTTATCTTCCGTCAGATCCGGGCTGATGGCCCTCGGTCTGATAGCCGGCCTCTCGGCCCCCTCGCTTGCCGGGCCGATGCCCAAACCCCTGCTGCCGGTGGCGGGCAATGCCGCCGACATCGTGCAAATTCGTGAAGATTGGGCAGGCGGCAACGACAGGCAGATCTGGCGTTGGCGCCATCGCGGCTTTCGGCAATGGCACGGCGACAATGATTGGAGATGGCGGTCCAACAATTTCCGCGGCCGTCATTTTTCGAGACACTGGGACAATGGCGGCTGGGACGACAGCTGGCGTAGGCGCCATCATCGCCGCCATTACCGTGGCGGCTACTATGATGATGGTGGTGCGGGCGCCGCGATTCTTGGCTTGGGCCTGGGGCTCGGCCTTGGCAGCCTGTACAACAACTACAACTACTACGACGCGCCGCCACCGCGGCGCTATTACCGGACACAGCGGCTGTCCAGCGCGCATGTCCAATGGTGTTACAATCGCTACCGGTCGTACCGCGCCTGGGACAACACGTTCCAGCCCTACAACGGCCCGCGCCAGCAATGCTATTCGCCCTATAGCTGAGCAGGCCGACAACAAGCATCATTCGGCGCCGTGCTTCGCGGCGCCTTTTTCTTTCAGCCAGGAATCGCGAAAATCGTCCAGCCTCCACCAGCGATAACGCTATTTTTATCAGCCAGGTCTAATAATCCTCCCGATCAGAACGCCCGAGACGCGAAAGATCGCTGGATTGCGTACGATGGCCGAGGACGAACAGAGGGACAAACGCCGGCAGCGCGTCTTGAAGGGCGCGGCGATCCTGACCGGCATGACCAACTCCGAGGTCACATGCACGCTGCGCAACATGCATGCCGGCGGTGCCGAATTGAAGGTCTCGATCGACGCGCGCGTGCCCGATGAGTTCCTGCTCTACGTTCCAACCGACGGCATTGCCTACAAGGCGGAGGTCCGCTGGCGCCGCGAGGACCGAATTGGGGTGATGTTCACCGGCACCGAACCAAAGCCCAGCTGGCACTACGGTTGAGGTTCCCGGCCCTATCCGGGTGGCAGGACTTGCAGTGTCTGCTCGTCAAACAGCGGCTCCTCCTGGCCAACGCGAATGAACAGAAGCTTTCGCAGCTCGGGTGATTGTACCTCGAAATACTGAATGCCGTCCGGGGCTTCGCCCCATTCGCCGCATGGCGGTTCGCCGACCTCGTCAGGGTCTGCAACGGCTTTCAATTCACTGAGATAAACGGCATCGGGACTGAAGACATACCGCAGGGTGCCCGTGGGCGTGACCCCTTCGGTGTAAGGCATGAGCACGCAACGTGTGCTGACAGCCTTCTCGGTCTTCTGCGAGTATATTCGCTGCAACGCGGCGCCAGCGGCCTCGCCCGGCAGCATATCGAAGACTTCGACGACGGGATCGGCCGGCCCGCCATCGCTGTATTTGATGGCAAGAGCATTGCCGCCAAGCTCGAAATGGATCTGGCGGAATCCGAAATCGCAGCGCTGTACCCAGGCAGCCAGCCCGACATCTCTGTCCGCCAGCCGTTCCCAGGTGCATTTGTCGACAGGCGGACGCGACGGCTTGCTTTGGTCGGCACGCGCCCCGATGGCCATGGCCAGAAGGACCGGCAGGGCGCAGATGCAGGCCGGCAGTCTCTTGCTATTCATCGCTGCAACCCGTCAAGGTAAAGGCATCCCAGGCCGAGCCATCGGGATTGGCTTTGGCGAAATCGGGCCATTCGGTCAACATCGCGCCGAAGTCAGGCAACAGCAACCCTGTCGGTGCCGGCGAGGCTTCGCGAGAGCTCAACTGCTCGGCACCGCCTGCGTTGAACGCATAGACCTGCCCATCCCACACTCTGCACAGCCCGGTGCCGTCCTCGAGACCCGCCTCACGATCGTCGTCGTTGCAGGTGTGCCGAATCGTCCCCACAGGAAACGAGTACTTGCCATTGGTCCAGGTGATGTCCGATGGCAGACGAATGGGGGTATTGGGCACGATCAGCGAAAAGACCTCTGTCGTCAGCGCGGCCGGTTCGCGGTCGATGGGCCGGAACTGTATCGTCGCTCCCGAACGCGGCTCGCGATAGGTCGCGTGGCTGAGCGAACATTCTGTCGCGTTCGCTGCTTGCAACAGGCTCAGCATGCTCAGAAAAATAGCTGCTGCTTTGCGGATGATCATTTGAGTCCCTGGAGCAGCAGCATTGTGAAGTTTAAGCATCGATGCTTTAGCATGACCCGAGGCCCGGTCGAAAGAAAGAAATCGATGATGCGAAATCTCTTGATGCTCATTTCGATCTTAACATTTTCGTGCGGCAGCGCCTTTGCCACGGAACCCTATGTGGGCACATGGTCCGGGGACAGATCGAACTGTACCGCCGTCGCGGATGTTCAACGCCAGACTGTTTACACATTGTACCCTGAGGCACTGTCGGTTCCTGCTTTCGGCTGCGAACACGCAACGTTTCGCAAGATATCCACGGGCTGGGTGGCGCGGGCCAGCCAATGCTACGGTTCTGATCCCACGATCGAAGAGCCGTTCTCGCGTCTCGTCCATATCGTTGGCAATGGCACGACGGTGAGATTGACCTGGCCTGGCTTCGACAGCGGAGTTCTTGTCAGATGCTGACGACAGGTGCCTTCTTCCGCTGGATATGCAGCATCTAGAACAGCAGCTTCAGATTACGCCTACCAGAAGCGCGGCTCCACCAAGGAAGCCAGCGGCGCAGATCCACAGTAGCCAAAGCCCACGCACCCTGCATTCGAGAACGGCTGCAGCCGGATTGGCGGGATCGTAGTAGACCTCGACCTTGTCGCCCTCGAGGTAGCGCTGTGATTGACCGCTGACGAGGCTCGGCAGCGACGCCGTCACGTTTGCGCCGAAAGCGATGCGATCGGCGGCGTAGCGCTGGCCGGCAACGCTATAGCTGTAGACGATGCGGGATTTGAAAACTGTGTGCCAAGGCCGATAGCCGCCTCCGGACCTGTCGCGGGTCTCGAATTTCTGCAGGCCCGAGGCGTCGATGCGTCCTGCCGTGATGGGCCATTTGGCCGCCTGTTCCGCAAGTGACTTCTGGGCAAAGCCCATGCGCAGGACAAACAATCCCATGAAAAGCAGCAGGGCCGCGGCGCCGAGGTTCTGCGGCTTGGGCAAAAACGGCCGGATCGCTTCCAGGACGCCGCCAACGGAGAAGACCAATACCAGCGCGCCGACCACCAACCCGGCCGAAAGCTGGACCATGAATTTGAAGGAACCGTCGGGCATGGTGCGTTCGATCACGGCCTTGGCTGGATCGGCCGGATTGTAGAAGACGGTTACGCCGGCCCCGTTTGGAAATTTCGCAAGGGTTTCCGCCACCGCAAAGTTTCCAAGGTTCTCCTGCACGCTGTAGTGCGAACTGCGAAACTTCTTGCCGTTCACCTTGTATTCGAAGGTGATCGCCGGGAAGTTGCGCATCTCGGTCGACCCTCTGCTGTCCGAACCGGATCCCGAACTGGTCACCTCGCGAGCCTCGACCCGCGACGAGATGATCTTTCCCTGCGTCGGAGACCAGCGGCTGACCGCCCTCACCTCCCACCACTTCAGCAAGGTGACGAGGGACAGCATGCCGGCAACCGCGCAGGCAAACCCGACCAACAGAAATTTGAGTTCCAACGCTCACCCCCTTGGCCATTTTGTGCCATGCCCTGCACACGCATACCACGACAGCGGGAATAGCGCGCCTGCTGAGAAATCAACGCAAAAAGGCCGGCGGATCGCTCCGCCGGCTTTCTTGATCGACAATGAAATTGCGATCAGTTCTTGGCCTTGTCGACCAGCTTGTTCTTGGAAATTCCCACGCGCCCGCAGGGCGAAGCCCGAGGACGCGTAACGAAACGAACGTGGATTTCCTTCAGTTCTTGGCCTTGTCGACCAGCTTGTTCTTGGAAATCCACGGCATCATCGCGCGCAGCTTGGCGCCGACTTCCTCGATCTGGTGGCTGTCGTTGTTGCGGCGGATGCCCTTGAAGCGCGACATGCCGGCGCGGTATTCCTGCATCCATTCCGAGGTGAACTTGCCAGTCTGGATGTCCTTGAGCACGCGCTTCATCTCGGCCTTGGTCTCGGCGGTGATGATGCGCGGACCCGAGACGTATTCGCCCCATTCGGCGGTGTTCGAGATCGAATAGTTCATGTTGGCGATGCCGCCTTCATAGATCAGGTCGACGATTAGCTTGACCTCGTGCAGGCACTCGAAATAGGCCATTTCCGGCGCATAGCCCGCTTCCACCAGTGTCTCGAAACCGGCGCGGATCAACTCGACCAGACCGCCGCACAACACCACCTGCTCGCCGAACAGGTCGGTCTCGCACTCCTCGCGGAAATTGGTCTCGATGATGCCCGAACGGCCACCGCCGACGCCGCAGGCGTAGGAGAGCGCCAAATCGAGCGCATTGCCCGAAGCGTCCTGGTTGACCGCGACCAGGCACGGCACGCCGCCGCCCTTCTGGTATTCGCCGCGCACCGTGTGGCCCGGGCCCTTTGGCGCGATCATGACGACGTCGACCGAGGCTTTTGGCTCGATCAGGCCAAAATGCACGTTGAGGCCGTGGGCGAAGGCGATCGCCGCGCCGTCGCGGATGTTCGGCGCGACCTCTGATCTGTAGATGTCGGCCTGCAGCTCGTCGGGCGTCGCCATCATCATCAGGTCGGCCCATTTGGCGGCATCGGCCACACTCATCACCTTGAGCCCGTCGGCCTCGACCTTCTTCGCGGTCGCCGAGCCGGCCTTGAGGCCAATGGCGATATCCTTGACGCCGGAATCCTTGAGGTTGAGCGCATGCGCCCTGCCCTGGCTGCCATAGCCGATGATGGCAACCTTCTTGCCTTTGATCAGGTTGAGATCGGCGTCGCGATCGTAATAGACACGCATTTTTCTTCCTTCCCGTTTTGAATTCAGAGGCCCTGCGGCCCGGTTTTTGCCCCGTAAAGAGCGAGAAACTGCTGCGTCGCCCGGACGGCATCGCCGCCGATCGCCGCATCAGTCAATTCCAGCCGGTCGCCGAGCAGCAGGCGGATCTGCACGTCGCGGGCGACCAGCCCGAAAAAGGTGCGGAAAGCCATCTCAGCGTCGGAAAACTCGAGGAAACCAGCTTCCTTGCCTGCCTCCAGCACCGGCTTCAGCCGCCTGGCCAGCGCGAAGCGGCCGTTCTCCAGCACGATGGCGCCGAGATCGTCCTTCCCCGAACTAGCATGGCCGACCGCCACCCGGTTCAGCGCGATCGAGGTGTCGCTCGAAATTACCCTGAGCCAGTCCGAAGCGAAGCGTTCGAGGCTCGCCGTCAGCGAGGCAAGATCGAGTCCCTTGCGGTCGACCGGCACTACCCGCACCTTGGACGCCTGCCATTGCACCGTTGCCGTCAACAGCCCGTCGCGATCGCCGAACCATTTGTAGAGCGTCTCCTTCGAGCAGCTCGCCCGCCGCGCCACGGCGGTCATGGTCAACTGATCGCCCTCTTCGACCAGCAGGCGAAGGGCGGCGTCGAGCACGGCCTTCTGCCGCTCCGTCAGCGTCTCGCTGGTGTCGATGTCGGTCACAGCGTGCAACACAGTCTTTCCTCAGGAGGCGAACTCACCCGCAGTTCAGATACGGACTCGACAGCGTACCGTACGTTACGGTTCGGCTTTATGGCGTATTGCCCGACCCGGCGCAAGCCTTTATTTCTGTAGCTTGCTCCATGCGGGGCATTACGGGAGACACGGATCATGCTCGCCGGATTGCTTGCCTTGACCGTTGCCGCTGTGTTTGCAGGCGCGGCTATCTACGTCAGCGTCGCCGAACAGCCGGCGCGGCTTCGCCTCGATGACAAAGCATTGCTGCAGGAATGGCAGCCTTCCTACAAGCGCGGCGCCGCCATGCAGGCCTCGATCGCCGTCATCGCCTGTATTCTGGGCCTCGTCGCGTGGTGGCAGACCGGCAATCTCGCTTATCTGGCCGGCGCCGTGCTGATCATCCTGCCTTGGCCATGGACGCTGCTGGTGATGATGCCGGCAAATCGGCTGCTGGAGGTGATGGACGCTAACACCGTCAATCCTGAGGCTCGGACAATGATCGTCAAATGGGGCAATCTGCATCTGGTCCGCGTCGGGCTTGGGGTTCTGGCGACATTGGCATTCCTTTGGGGCAGTGCCTGACCTCGCAGATCCGCGCCATCTTCGGCACGAAGGCGTGTCACGCCAGGGCGGGCGGATCTCGCAGGCGCCCAAGCAGAGCCGACAGCGTGTCCAGATCATCGTTGGAAAGCTGGGAGCCGACCAACTCCGATATCGAGCGGCCGTAGACGACCCACATGCGGCGGCGCGTCTCGCGCCCCTTGCCGGTGATGCGGATGGTTTGCCCGCGGCCGTCATCGGCAACTGGAAGCTTCTCGACCTGCCCGTCGGCTTCGAGCCGCGCCAGCAGCCGCGAGATGTTGTATTGCGCAAACAGGGTGCGCTCGGTGAGTTGGAACGGCCGCAATCCGCCCTCGCCCGCCTCGGCAAGCTCATGCAGCACGTCGTACCAGGCAAGCGACGGCAGGCCACTGTCCTTCAGCGCGTCCTCGGCACTTTCCAACAACTGGCGCGAAACCCGCATCAGGCGGGCCCAGGCTTTGATTGCTGGAGGTGAAGGAATCCCGGTCATGATTACATCGTAGGCGATAGATGCAACTGCATCAAGCTTGACGATCGATGCAAATGCATCTATATAGATGCAATCGCATCAATCATGAAAGGCAATTCCGATGAAGCATGAAATCTGCAGGATCGCCGACATTCCGGAAACAGGCAGCCTGATCGCTCCGTTTTTCGGCCGCGAGGTCCATGTCTACCGCAGCGCCGAGCGTATCCGCGCCGCCGCCAACGTCTGCCTGCACTTCGGTGGCCCGCTCGACTGCAAGGACGGCAAGCTCGTCTGCCAATGGCACGGCGCCTCGTTCGACATGGCGAACGGTGATCGCCTCGAAGGCCCAGCGCCGAAGGGCTCCCGCCTGATGTTCCTCTCCACCCGCGTCGAGAACGGCGCCTTGAACTATGTCTGGGGAGAGTGAGATGACCGACAAGCTCATCCTCGTCAGCCACCATCTTTGTCCCTACGTGCAGCGCGCGGCGATTTCGCTTCGCGAAAAGGGCGTGCCGTTCGAGCGCATCGCCGTCGATCTCGCCAACAAGCCTGCCTGGTTCAAGGCGATATCGCCGCTCGGCAAGGTGCCGCTGCTTCGCGTTGAGCATGACGGCCAGGAAACGGTGATCTTCGAATCGCTCGTCATCCTCGAATTCCTCGAGGAAACCCAGCCCAATCCGCTGCATCCCACCGATCCCTATGCCCGTGCCCGACATCGCGCCTGGATCGAGTTTGGCTCGGCAATCCTCCATGCCATCGGCCGCTTCTATTCAGCGCCTACGGAAGCCGCGTTGCTCGCCGAAAGCGAGGCGCTATCGGCGATGTTCGATCGCCTGGAAGTGGAACTGGCGAATGGCGCGGTTGGGCCGTGGTTCGCCGGTGAGCGCTTTTCACTGGTCGACGCGGTCTACGGGCCGATTTTCCGCTATTTCGACGTCTTCGACCGGATCGGCGATTTCGGCATCCTGGACGGAAAGCCGCATGTCCAGGTGTGGCGCGAGGCGTTGCGCAAACGCCCATCCGTGAAGGACGCGGTCGCTCCCGATTATCCGCAACGCCTCCATACATTCCTACAGGCGAAGGGCTCGCATCTTTCGGAAATCATCCGCCGAAACGATCCGGCCACCGGGCTTCCGCAAGCCCGATCGGCTTGAATGGATTGATCACAGTGCCGGTAATCATCGAGGCAAGGATATTCGTTTCCGGCGGAATGCTTGCCACTGGCCACCAGCCTGTCGCGGACGCAAGCCTCCAGCGCAGTATCGATACGTCCGTTCCGATGAGCGCGTAACTGATCGCCGCGCCGGCAATCGCGATGTCCAGAGAATTGCCCATTTGCCCGACCCGACCCAGGCCGGACAATCCTTCAGCGTTGTCGCTAAATCAAGCCGCTGTCTCGGCCTTGAGACTCAGCCTTCGGCAGCATCGAAAACCTTCCGCGCCTCGCGTACAGCGCCGTGATTGAGCTCGGCCCATTGGATCAGCTGGTGCAAGGGTCCAAACATCGAGCGCCCGAGATCGGTGAGGCTGTATTCAACGCTCGGCGGTTTGGTCGGAAAAACCTCGCGATGCACATAGCCGTCGCGCTGCAGATCGTGCAGCGTCTGGGTGAGCATGCGCTGTGAAATATCGGGCACGAGGCGCCGCAACTCGCCAAAGCGGTACGGCTTCTCGGCCAAGGCCTCCATCAGCAGCGAACTCCATTTGTTGCTTATGCCCTGGATCACGTCGCGAACCGGGCAATCCGCAAGGTTTCCGCCACCGCTGCCTGCTTTGTAGATCTCGAGCTTCGATCTCAGATTGACGATCTTGCCGTCCATGGCTGGTTCCCTGGCTGTGCCTACCTCCCGCAAAACTGCCTTCTTTACGAGGATGGGTCAATTCCTATTTTAGTGCTGGTCTCTTTTTGAGACTAACATATGCACCCGCCGCTCCGGCGCAACGTCAGGACCTTTCATGACCGACACCCTTCTCGTCACCGGCGCCTCCGGCCAGCTTGGCCGCGGCGTCATCAATCATCTGCTTGACACGCTCAAGGTCTCCCCTCAGCGCATCATCGCCGCTACCCGCAATCCGGAAAATCTGGCCGATCTGGCAGCCCGAGGCGTCACCATCAGGACGGTCGACTTCGACGACACCGCATCGTTGGCCAGTGCATTTACCGGCGCCGACAGGGTTCTGATCATTTCGACAAACGAGCTCGCCATTCCGGGCAAGCGCCTGAAGCAACATGAGACCGCGGTCGCCGCCGCAAAAAGCGCGGGTGTTTCGCATCTGCTCTACACATCGATGCCCAATCCGGAGCCAGGATCGCCGGTGCTGTTTGCGCCCGATCACCACGGCACCGAGCAGGCGATCAAGGCGAGCGGTATCCCCTCCACCATCTTCCGCAACGGCTGGTATCAGGAGAACCTGTTCCTGGCGCTGCCGCACGCCATCGCCTCTGGGCAGTGGTACACGTCCGCTGGAGACGGCCGCATTGCCCACGGCGCGCGCGACGATATGGCTGCCGCGATTGCCGCCGGCCTCGCTTCGAGCGCAACCGAAAGCACGACATACACGCTGACCGGCCCCAAGGCCCACACGATGGCCGAAATTGCAGCCCTCGTCACCGAGATCACCGGCAAGCCGATCGACGTTGTCCAGCTTTCGGATGAAGCGCTGACCGAGGGATTGAAGGCAGCCGGCGTTCCCGAGGCTTTCGCCCCCGTTATCGTTTCCTTCGATACCAACACCCGCTCCGGTCGCATCAGCATGGTGACCGACGCGGTCGAGACGCTGTCCGGCAGGAAGCCGCAGCCGCTGAAGCAATTTCTTGAAGCAAACAAGGCGGCTCTGGTGAGCTGAGCCTCACAATGGCCGTGCCCTCAAGGGGCACGGCCGTTTGTTTAGATAGCCACCTGCGTCCCGATCTCGACGACGCGTCCGGTCGGGATCTGGAAATATTCCGTCGCATCGGCCGCCGAGCGCGCCAGCCCGATGAACAGCTTGTCCTGCCAGACCGGCATGCCGGAATTGGGCGATGCCTTGAGCGAGCGCCGCGACAGGAAGAAGGATGTCGTCATGATGTCGAACTTCCAGCCCTGCTTGCGGCAGATCGCCAGCGCGCGCGGGATATTGGGCTGCTCCATGTAGCCGAAGGTCAGCGTCACCCGCATGAACAGCTCGTTGACCGTCTCCATCTTGACGCGCTCGCTGTCGGGCACGACAGGCTGCGGCGCCGTCACCACCGAAAGGATGACGTTCTGTTCGTGCAGCACCTTGTAGTGCTTGAGGCTGTGCATCAGCGCGGTCGGCGCGCTCAGCGGATCGCTGGTCAGGAACACTGCGGTGCCCGACACCAGATGCGGCTTCTTCTTCAGCAGATTGCCGGCGAGGAAATCCAGCGGGATCTCGTTCCGGCGGGTCTTTTCGAACAAATAGCGGGTGCCGCGGATCCAGGTCCACATGGTCAGCACAATAACTGCGGCAATGGCAAGCGAGGACCAGCCCCCTTCAAACACCTTGACTATGTTGGCTGCAAAGAAGCCGGTATCGACGAAGGCGAACACCGCCATCAAGGCGACCGCGACGCCGAGCGGCCATTTCCAGATGCGCGTCATTACAACAAAAAGCAGTATGTTCGTCACCAGCATGTTGCCGGTCACCGAAATACCGTAGGCCGAGGCCAGGCGGCTGGATTCGCCGAAGCCGACCACCAGCAACATCACCACCAGCGCCAGCATCAGGTTGATGCGCGGCAGATAGATCTGGCCCGACTGTTTTTCCGACGTGTGCTGGATGACGAAACGCGGCAGCATGTTGAGCTGCACCGCCTGCCTGGTCAGCGAGAAAGCGCCGGAGATCACCGCCTGGCTGGCGATGACGGTCGCCGCCGTCGCCAGCACGACCATCGGAATAAGCGTCCAGCCCTGGTTCATCTCAAAGAAGGGATGGCCGACAACACCGCCATTTGCGAGCACGAAGGCACCTTGCCCGACATAGTTGAGCAACAGACAAGGGAACACAATTGCCAGCCAGGCGAGCACGATCGGCTTGCGGCCGAAATGGCCGAGATCGGCATAGAGCGCCTCAGCGCCGGTGACGGCGAGGAAGACCGCACCAACAGTGACGAAGGCGACGTCGGGCGAGTTGACCAGGAACGACACGATGTAATGCGGGCTGATCGCCAGCAGGATTTCCGGATCGGCGATGATGTGGTTAATGCCGGAAAGGCCGATGGCCAGGAACCACAGCGCCGTGACTGGCCCGAACACCAATCCTACGCCGCCGGTGCCGAACCGCTGTACCGCAAACACGATCGCCAGGATGGCCAGCGTCAGCGGCACCACATAGGGCTGGAATGTCGGCGTGACGACATTCATGCCTTCGACCGCCGATAGTACCGAGATCGCCGGCGTAATGACTGCGTCGCCGAAAAAAAGCGCCGCGCCGACAATGCCGATGCCGAGGATCACCGCCGAGCGCGTCGGGAAACTGTTGCGCGCCAGCGCCATCAGCGACAGCACCCCGCCCTCGCCGCGATTGTCGGCACGAAGCACGAACATGATGTATTTGATGGTGACGGTGATCGTCAGCGACCAGATGATCAGCGAGAGTACGCCCAGGATGTCGCCACGGTTGGCGACGTTGCCGCCGGCTGATGCATGCAACGCCTCTCGGAATGCATAGATCGGGCTGGTGCCTATATCGCCGTAAACCACACCGAGTGCGCCCAGCATCAGCACCTTGGTGCTGTGCTGCTCGACCTCAGAATGGCTCGATTGTTCGACAGGTTCTGCCTCATTACCAGCATTGGCAAGGGCCATGGACGACACTCCGATAAGCGGGCGGTGCTCTACGCTTGCTGCGCTGCAATATCAAGTGCCGTCACGTAATGGCTCCGTCCCGATATTGCGAGTCGTCCACGACTTGGCAGACTCAGTCCCATCGGCAGACTACCTGGAATGTCGCAACGGACACGTTTTTAAATAGCCACCTGCGTCCCGATCTCGACCACGCGTCCGGTCGGGATCTGGAAATATTCCGTCGCATCGGCCGCCGTGCGCGCCAGCCCGATGAACAGCTTGTCCTGCCAGACCGGCATGCCGGAATTGGGCGAGGCCTTGAGCGAGCGCCGCGACAGGAAGAAGGATGTCGTCATGATGTCGAACTTCCAGCCCTGCTTGCGGCAGATCGCCAGCGCGCGCGGGATGTTGGGCTGCTCCATATAGCCGAAGGTCAGCGTCACCCGCATGAACAGTTCGTTGACCGTCTCCATCTTGACGCGCTCGCTGTCGGGCACAACCGGCTGCGGTGCCGTCACCACCGAAAGGATGACATTCTGCTCGTGCAGCACCTTGTAGTGCTTGAGGCTGTGCATCAGCGCGGTCGGCGCGCTCAGCGGATCGCTGGTCAGGAACACTGCGGTGCCCGACACCAGATGCGGCTTCTTCTTCAGCAGATTGCCGGCAAGGAAATCGAGCGGAATCTCGTTCCGGCGGGTCTTTTCGAACAAATAGCGGGTGCCGCGGATCCAGGTGGACATGATCAGCCCCATGGCGCAAGCGACTGTTATCGAGACCCACCCGCCTTCGAGGATCTTGACGATGTTTGCGAGGAAAAATCCGGTATCGATCGTGCCAAACAGCAGTGTGAGCGCCGCCGCCAGTGCAAGCTGCCATTTCCACCGGAACCGCATCACGACAAACAGCAGGATGGTTGTCATCAGCATTTCGCCAGTCACCGAAATGCCATAGGCGGAAGCCAGCGAACTCGAACCGCCAAAGCCGACCACCAGCAACATCACGCCCAGCGCAACCACCAGATTGACGCGCGGCATGTAGATCTGGCCGGATTGCATTTCGGACGTATGCTGCACCTCGATGCGCGGAAGCAGATTGAGCTGCACCGCCTGGCGGGTCAGCGAGAAAGCGCCGGAGATCACCGCCTGACTGGCGATCACGGTCGCTGCCGTGGCCAGCCCAACCATGGGCATCAGCGCCCAATCAGGCAGCATCTGGAAGAATGGATTGGTGGGTTTGCCGCCGTTGGCCAGAACGAACGCGCCTTGTCCGAAATAGTTGAGGAGCAGACAAGGGAACACCACGGAAAACCATGCCAGCACGATCGGCCTGCGCCCGAAATGACCGAGGTCGACATAGAGGGCTTCGGCCCCGGTGACCGCCAGGAACACCGCCCCGACCGTGACGAAGGCACCGGTGGGCGTATTGGCCAGATAAGCGACCGCGTAATAGGGATTGATCGCCAGCAGGACCGACGGGTCGTCCAGCAGATGGTACACCCCGGCGGCGCCGATCGCCAGGAACCACACTGCCGTCACCGGTCCGAACACGGCCGCCACCCTGCCGGTGCCAAAGCGTTGCACGGCAAAAAGCATTGCCAGGATGACCAGCGTGATCGGAACCACATAGGTTTCCAGCGTCGGGGTCACCACTTCCAGGCCTTCGACCGCCGAAAGCACGGAGATGGCCGGCGTTATAATGGCGTCGCCGAAAAACAGCGCCGCGCCGCACAGCCCGATCCCCAGGATGAGCTTGGCTCCATTGGGATAAGCGCTGCGCGCAAGCGACATCAGCGACAGCGTGCCGCCCTCGCCCTTGTTGTCGGCTCTGAGAACGAAAGCGACGTACTTTATCGTGACGATGATCGTCAGCGCCCAGACGATAAGCGACAGCACGCCAAGGACGTCGTTGCGCGCTACCGGTCCCGACGATGCGTGCAGCGCTTCCCGAAATGCATAGATTGGGCTGGTGCCGATATCGCCGTAAACCACGCCCAGCGCGCCCAGCATCAGCACCTTGGTGCTGTGCTGCTCGACGGTGGAGTGGCTGGATTGCTCGATGGGTTCTGCCTCGCTACCGGCGTGAGCAAGGGCCATGGACGACACTCCCATAGACGTGCGGTGCTCTATGCTGCGGGGTGGAAAGGACGCGCTGCCATGCCGGGAACGCACGGCCTATCGGCTCGCCTCTCTCTACCAGCCACAAGCCTTCAGAAACCGCCTGACCGTTGCGGCCATGCCATACTCCAACGCATCGGCTGTCAACCCATGTCCGATCGACACTTCGGCCAATGCCGGGATGCGCCTGGCCAGTGCCGGCAAATTGCTCACCACAAGGTCGTGCCCGGCATTGACCTGGAGCCCTGCAGCAAGTGCGGCATCCGCCGTCTTTCCCAATTTCTCCAATTCCTTCGCCGCTTTTGCCGAATCGGAATGATAGCTGCCATATGGACCCGTGTAGAGTTCGATCCGGTCGGCGCCGGTGTCGCGAGCGGCTTTCACGCCATCGGGATCCGGATCGGAAAAGAGCGATACGCGAAAGCCTCCCTTCTTCAGGCGCTTGACGACCGGTGTCAGGAACGCAGCCCCGGCGGCGAAGTTCCAGCCATGGTCGGAAGTCGCCTGCACCGGGTCGTCGGGCACCAGCGTCACCTGTTCCGGCTGATGCTTTTCCACAAGCGCCAGGAACTCCTCGGTCGGATAGCCCTCGATGTTGAATTCCGCACTCGGGAACTCGTCGTCGATCAGCGCCCTGATCTCAGGCAGATCGGAATGCCTGGTGTGCCGCTCGTCGGGTCGCGGGTGCACCGTCAGCCCATGCGCACCGGCGGCAAGGGCGATGCGTCCGAGCCCCGTCACGCTTGGCCACGGCAGGTCGCGCCGGTTGCGCAGCATGGCGATGGCATTGAGGTTGACGGAAAGCTTTGCAGGCATTTGCACGGTTCCAGGCTGATCTCGGCGCGCATCTATAGCGCCTTTAAGGGGAACAGACAGAGGGTTTCAGGTGTTCCAGGGGAACGAAGAAAATCGAGCGCAAGGAGTTTCCTGTTGAATTTTCTCGATGCCGTGCCGGCGATCCGCCGCATCGATACCGATCGCGAAGACCTCTTCGCCATCGATGTCGTCGGCCATGTCGCAGCGGCTGATGCCGAAAACCTGTTCGGATTGCTGGAGGCAGCCTACGCGCTGCACACGAAAATCGACGTGCTGGTGCGCCTGATCGATCATGAGGGTGTCGACTGGACCGACGTATCGGACGAGACGATCGAACAGGGCATAGCTCACGCGGTGGAGCATATCGGCCGCTGCGCGGCGGTCGGTGAGCCGAACTGGATAGCGGAGGCAAGAGCCTTCTTGCCAGCCTCTTTGCCTATCGAACTCCGGCATTTCGAGGCTAAGGACGAAACCGCCGCCTGGGAATGGCTTGGCGCCAGACCGATCGCCCAGCGCTGATACGGCCGCCCTATCGGACGATCGTCAGCCGTTCGGCCGCGCGCGTGATGGCGGTGTAGAGCCAACGCTGCCGGGTTTCCTTGAATGCCCAGCTTTCGTCGAAAAGCACGATCTCGTTCCACTGCGACCCCTGCGCCTTGTGCACGGTCAGCGCGTAGCCATAATCGAAATCGTCGAAGCGCTTCTTCTGCTGCCAGGGAATGTCGGCGTCCGGATCTTCGAACGCCGCCTTGAGCAGTTTGATCTTGGCGACGCCGCGATCCGGATCGTCTTCCTCCGGCGAGACCAGCAGATTGATGCCGGGCTTGACCGTCTCGCGCGACGAGGTCATCACCTTCCACAGCGAGCCGTTGAGCAACCCCTTGGCTGGATCGTTGCGCAGGCAGACCAGCTTGTCGCCGGCTTGCGGATAATCGGCGTTGAACCCCTTCAACTCGCGCAGCCGCTGATTATAGCGACGGCGCGTGCGGTTGGTGCCGACCAGCACCTGGTCCGCCTTCAGCACCAATTCCTGGGTGACGTCTTCCTTGCCGATCACTTGCGCCGCGCCATAGTCGCCGCGCATGAACTCGCGGCCCTCGCGCACATCGAGCGCAAGCCGGATGATCGGGTTGTCGCGCGCCTGGCGATGGATTTCGGTGAGCAGAATGTCCGGCTCATGGTCGGTGAAGAAGCCGCCGCCGGAGATCGGCGGCAACTGGCCGGGATCGCCAAGCACCAGGATCGGCGTGCCGAAGCTCATCAGGTCACGGCCAAGCTGCTCGTCGACCATCGAGCATTCGTCGATGACGACGAGCTTGGCCCGCGAGATCGGGCTCTGCCGGTTGAGCGAAAAGGTCGGCGACATCGAGGTTTTGCCGGTCACCTCGTCCGCTACCGATTCCTCGCCTTTCGGCCGGTAGATCAGCGAATGGATTGTGCGGGCATTGACCGCGCCCTTGGAACGCAGCACCTGCGCCGCCTTGCCGGTAAAGGCGGCGAACTGCACCTGGCCGTCGACATGCTCGGCGAAATAGCGCGCCAGCGTCGTCTTGCCGGTGCCGGCATAGCCGAACAGCCGGAACAGCTGCGGCTTGCCGGCTTTCAACCAGCCGGCCACCGCCTTCAGCGCCTCGTCTTGTTGAGGGGAGAATTCCATCAGCGCGACAGACCGGATTCGCGAGGGAAAGACAAGGTGACTGCCGTCACCATCAACTTCATCGCCTGCAATTACGCTGCTGCGACAGGGCCAGGCTATCAGGGACGAAGAGGAACGTAAAGAGAACAACGCCGGGCGACGACAGCTTACCCAGCCCGCTGTGGATCGTTCTCCAGCAGGATCGGCTTGCCATGCGGCGTAGCATGCGCGGCCCGTTCCCAGGCAGCAGCAAGGCTGTCGACGTCGCTCCTACCGGCAACGCCTTTGGCCGAAAGCAGCTTTTCTAGCGCGGCCAGCCAGTGCTCGTAATAGTCATGACCGTCGCGCGCGGCGCCCGGCCGCTTCACCTCGGCCGACAAGGCGTCCGCCCATTCGCTCCACGAAAACAGCCCGTTGTCGTGTAGCGCCACCGTCATGGCGAAGGCCTCTGCTTGCCACGGCTGGGCGAAGACTGGCGCCTCGACACCGGCGGGCAGCGCGATGGCGACTGAGCCCGTCTCACGCCGCTTCAAGATAGCTCTCCCAGGCATCGATCGACACGACAAGTGTCGGGTCGGCGCCCTCGCCCCAGATTTCGCTGCCGGTGAAGGCCACCGTATAGACCCATTGCGGGTTTTCGCCCTGGCCGTGCGCATTGGTGTCGGGAAAAACGAAGCCGTCACGCATGGCCTCGATGACGCCTCGCTTGCCACGCGCGTAACGCGGCAGCCTGGTGTGGCCGGTCGGATGAAAGTTCTTGGTTCGCACGAGGTCGCCTGCCTTGAATCGCGGCGGGACGGCGACCGGCCGGTCGCAAGGCCCGCCCTTGGCCAGCACCGCCGAAACGTCTTGCGCCTTCAGGACCCGCTTGGGTGTCGCTACCGGGTCGACCGCATCGCCCCTGGCCAGATCGCGGTCGCTGACGAAACCATGGCGTTTGAGTAACACCTCCAGCGCCTTGATCCAGATTTCGTAATAACTCGACGCATAGTAGTCGGCCGGGTGCAGCGATTCCCGCGCGTGCCGGCTCTCGTCGATGTTCCAGGCGCCCATGGCGCCGGCGCACAACGTCACGCCCAGCGCCCGCCTTTCCCAATCGGCATGGAAATAGGGTTCGTCCTGTTCAGGCGCGACCGGCCCGAAACCCATCTGGCCGCCGAGATCCTGCGGCCCGTTCATGCCGGTTCCCGCGCCAGCGCCGTGCCGATCATGGCATCGCGCGTCACCAGATCGGCGAGCCGTGCCTCATCCCAGCCCTCTGTGTCCCTGGGCCGCATCGGCACCACCAGATAGCGCAGCTCGGCGGTCGAATCCCACACCCGGATTGCCGTCGTCGCCGGCAAGGTCAGCCCGAATTCGTCGAGCACGCCGCGCGGATCGATCACCGCGCGCGAACGGTAGGGCGGCGCCTTGTACCAGACCGGCGGCAGGCCGAGCACCGACCATGGATAGCAGGAGCATAGCGTGCAGACGACGAGGTTGTGCGTGTCGGCCGTGTTGAACACCGCCTGCATGTGTTCGCCTTGCCGGCCGGTGTGGCCGAGCGATTCGATGGCCGCCGTCGCATCACGCTTCAGCCATGCGGCAAACCCGGGATCAACCCAGGCCTTCGCCACCACCTTTGCGCCGTTGCGCGGCCCGACCTTGGTTTCGTAGGTATCGACGATGACGTCGATCGCCGCTGGATCGATCAGCCCCTTGCGGGTGAGAATCGTCTCCAGTGCGCGCACACGCGCCGCAAAAGCATCAAGCTCGTTGTCGTGGTCGTGATTGTGCAGCATGGCATCAAATTACGATCGCGGACCTCCGGCCGCAAGCACCACGGCTTGGGCCAGTGCTATTCGGCTGCCGCCTTCTGCGGCACCGGTTCTTCCTCGTCGTCGAACAGTGACGGCTGGTCGACCGCCTCGACCGGGCTCGGCTCGCCCCGGTGCCCCGCCCATACGCTGACGAGCCAGCCGGAAAAATGCTCCATGTAGACGTAGATGACGGGCGTGACGAACAGCGTCAGTGCCTGCGAGGCGACAAGGCCGCCGACCACCGCCACGCCGAGAGGCTGGCGCAATTCCGCGCTGGCGCCGGTGCCGAGCGCGATCGGGATGGTACCCATCAGCGCGGCAAGCGTAGTCATCATGATCGGCCGGAAGCGCATCAGGCAGGCCTTGTGGATGGATTCGACAGGCGACATCCCCTCGCGCCTGAGTTCCAGCGCCACGTCGATCATCATGATGCCGTTCTTCTTGACGATGCCGATCAGCATCAGGATGCCGATCACCGCGATCACCGACAGATCCATCCCCGCCAGCCGCAACGCCACCAGCGCGCCGAGCACCGCCGATGGAAGCCCGGTCAGGATGGTGAGCGGATGGATGAAGCTCTCATAGAGCATGCCGAGCACGATATAGATGGTCAGGATCGCGCCGCCGATCAGCAGCCCCTGGTTGGAAAGCGAATCCTGGAACGTCTTCGCCGTGCCCGAGAAGGCGGTCGAGATCGTCGGCGGCATGCCGATCTTGTCCTTCAGCGCGTTGATGTGGCTCACGCTGTCGCCGAGGGCCACGCCCTGCGGCAGATTGTAGGAGATGGTCACAGCCGGAAGCTGGCCGAGCTGGTTGACGGTCAAAGCACCGGCGGTCCGATCGACGCGAGCGAACGCACCGAGCGGCACCAGGCTGCCGCTCGCCGTTCTCACCTTGATGGCCAGCATCCGCTCGGGCGACCACTCGATCTTCGGGTCGAGCTCCATGATCACGTCGTAGCTGTCGGCCGAGCCGAAGATGGTCGACACCTGCTGGGTGCCGAAACCGCCATAGAGACTGGAGCGCAGCGTGTCGGTATCGACGCCGAGGTTCGCCGCCTTGTCGCGGTCGATCACCAGCGTCGCCTGTAGCGCGTTGTTCTGCAGGTCATTGGTCACGTCGGTGAAGGCGGCATGATCGGCGGCCATTGCGTCCGTCAGCCTTTGCGCCCAGACGTTCGTCAGGCCGGTATCGAGGCCCTGCACGGCAAGCTGGTAGGCACTCGCCGAAGAACGCGCGCCGAGCCGCAGGTTCTGCACCGGCTGCATGTAGGTTTCGATGCCGGGCACATTGGCAAGCTGGCGCCGCAGATCCGAAAGCACCTTGTCGATGTTGGGGCGCTGGTCCTTGTCCTTCAGCTGCACAAAGAGCTGGCCCTGGTTGAGCGCATTGTTTCCGCTGCCCGCCGACCAGCCGACATGCGCGACATAGGGCGAATGGGTGAAGACATCAGCCACTTGCCCCTGCAGCTTCACCATGGCGTCGAACGAAATGTCCTGGCGCGCGATGGTCGTCACCGAGACCTGGCCGATATCCTCCTGCGGGAAGAAGCCCTTCGGCGATATCTGGATCAGCCACACCGACAGCCCGGCGGTTACCAGGAAGACAAGGAAAACCAGGAAATTGTGGCGCAGGCAGAATGTCAGCAGCCGGTCATAGCCCCGCATGAAGACGTTTTGTCTATGGCCTTCACCGTGCGCTGCTTTCTGCTCGGCTTTCGATAACGACAATAGCCGCGAGCACAGCATCGGCGTCAGCGTCAGCGAGACGAACATCGATGCCAGGATGGCGACCGTCACCACCACCGCGAACTCGTTGAAGATGCGCCCGATCACGCCGCCCATCAAAAGCACGGGAATGAACACGGCGACCAGCGAGATCGAGATCGAGATGATGGTGAAGCCGATTTCGCGGGCGCCCTTGAGCGACGCCTCCATTGCCGAGAGCCCATCCTCCTCCATATGCCGGAAGATATTTTCCAGCATGACAATGGCGTCGTCGACGACAAGGCCGACCGCCAGCGTCAGTCCCATCAGCGAGATGTTGTCGATGGAAAAGCCGAACAGGTACATCACGCCCAGAGTGGCGATGAGCGAAATCGGCACCGCCACGGCCGGGATCACCGTCGCCGTCACCCGGCGCAGGAACAGGAAGATCACCATCACCACCAGCGCGATAGTGAGCAGGAGCGTGAACTGCACGTCGTCGACCGCCTCGCGGATCGATGTCGAGCGATCGTTGAGCAACTGGATGCTCGCAGCTGCCGGCATCTGACCCTCGAAGGAAGGCAGCATCGCCTTGACGCGGTCGACGACATCGACGGTATTGGCATCCGGCTGACGCTGCACCGCCATGATGATGGCGCGGGTGCCGTCATACCAGCTTGCCGTCGTCGTGGTCTCGACCGAATCGATGACGCGGGTCACCTCGCCGAGCCGCACCGGATGGCCGTTCTTGGTGGCGATGATGATGTTGGAGAATCCCGCCGCGTTGGTCAGCTGCGTGTTCGCCGTGATGGTCAGCTGCTGTTTGTTGTTCTTGAGCACACCGAGCGGCGTGTTGCTGTTGGCCGAGGCAATGGCCGTCTGCAGCTGGTCGATCGAGATGCCGCGTGCGGCGAGCGCCGTCGGATCGATCTGGACGCGGACGGCATATTTCTGTTGGCCGTAGATCGAAACCTGCGCAACGCCGTCGATCGTCGACAGCGACGGCGAAATCACATTCTCGGCAAAGGCATCGAGATCGGTCAGCGGAATGGTGTCGCTGACCAGCGACATCAGCAGGATCGGCGCGTCGGCTGGATTGACCTTGCGATAGCTCGGCGGGCTGGTCATCTCCGGCGGCAATTGTCGTTGCGTGCGTGCGATCGCCGCCTGCACATCGGCGGCGGCTGCATCGATGTCGCGGTTGAGCACGAACTGAATGGCGATCGAGGTCGTGCCGAGCGAATTGGTCGTCGAGATCGAATCGATGCCGGCGATAGTGGCAAACTGCTTGATCAGCGGCGTTGCCACCGAGGTCGCCATGGTTTCCGGCGAGGCCCCAGGCAGCGAGGCCGAGACGTTGACAACCGGAAATTCCGCGCTTGGCAGCGCCGCGACCGGCAGGAATTTGTAAGCAAATAGCCCGCCCAGAACCAAGGCGAACGACATGAGCAGCGTGGCGACGGGCCTGCGGATGCAGAATTCGGAAATCATGGCTGTGTTCCGCCCGTCCTGTCGGCCTCCGCGACCTTCGGAGTCGCCTGGTCGTCGGTACCGGTCGAGGCCTTGCCTTCGCGGACCGCCGCGCCGTTTTTCAGCTTGGTCTGGCCTTCGACGACGACACGCTCGCCGCTTTCCAATCCTTGGCTGATCGCGGTGTTGGCGCCTTCTGTCAGCGCGACCTGCACGGGCCGCATTTCAACGGTGTTGTCCGGCTTGATCACATAGACGAACGGCCCCTTCTGGCTGGGCTGGACGGCGACCGTCGGAACGGACGTCATTTGCGGCATGATGCCGGCATCGAGCACAACATTTACATATTGGCCCGGCCACAGCGAAAGATCGGCGTTGGGCACGCTGGCCCGCGTTGCGATGGTGCCGGATGCCGTGTCCACGCTGGAATCGACGAAATCCAGCGTTCCCTTGCCGATCGGCTTCGGGTCGCCGTCCTTGGTCAGCGTCACCGCGCCTTGCTGCGGCGCCGCCAGCGCCTTGTGCAGTAAGGCAAGATCGCTTTCCGGAAGATTGAAGTTCACCTGCAGCGGGTCGACCTGCGTGATCGTCACCAGCGGCGTCGACGTGCTGCTGCCGTTGCTGGTGGTGACGAGGTCGCCGACCGCGACGCTGACCGCGCCAAGCCTGCCGGAAATCGGCGCTTTGATCGTGGCAAAGCCAAGCTGGACCTCGTCCGCATCGATCGTCGCCTTATCGGCGTCGACAGTGGCCGCGGCGGATTTCTGCGCCGCGACGGCCTGATCATAGGTCTGCTGTGTTCCGGCCTGCCTGGCGACGAGATTTTTGGCGCGCTGAAGATCGGCCGTGGCGCTGGCAAGCAGCGCCTGGTCTTTTGCGAGCGTCGCCTGATCGCGTGCCAATTGGGCCTTCAATGAGCGATCGTCCAGCGAGAACAGAAGGTCGCCGGCCTTCACCATCTGTCCGTCCTTGACCGCGATTGCGACGATCTGGCTTGAGACCCGTGCGTTGATGCTGACCACGGCGGGAGAGGACACAAAGCCGATGGCATAGCGCCGGACCGGGAAATCGGCCGTCGAGGCGGTGGCGGCAACCACCGAAGTCGAACGCGCGGCATTTGCCGCTGCAGCGGGCTTGTCCGCCGCCGCCGTCGTCTGCTTCGCCGACAGCATCTGCTGAAGACCGCTCATTGCGGTGGGCGAATGATAAAGCCACGCCGCCGCGGCAACGCAGGCTGCAGCAATCACCGCAAATACGATCTTTCCGCGCATCGACAAAAGGCCTCTCGATCCGACACGCCGCTATCCGGTGGCCGCAGTCTAGCTCAACTCGCAGCCTCTTGCCGCGCTTTTGCCAGATAATAGAGAATGCCGAAGGCGAAAAAGGGCCAAAACCCGTCATTACGAAGATTTAATGTGCAGTGCACAATAAAACGGCAGCTAACGCAGCATCGGCCACAGCGTCGCCGCAAGCATCACGCCCATGGCGATGTTGAACCATTTGAGCCGCACCGCATCAGCCAGAAAACCGCGCAGCGCCATGCCGAAACCGGCCCAAGTCGAAATGCTCGGCAGCATGACGACGGCGAAAGCGGCCGCGATCAGCACCACAGACACAAACGGGCGTTCCGGATTGGTATAGACGGCCATGGCCGTGATCGCCATCACCCAGGCCTTAGGATTGACCCACTGGAAAGCCGCAGCCTCGATGAAGCGCATCGGCTGGCTCTTCGCCTCGCCTTCGCCGCCGAGCGAGCGCGACATGGCGATCTTCCAGGCGAGATAAAGCAGGTAGAGGCCGCCGGCGATCTTCAACCCGGTATGCAGCACCGGAAAGGCCGTCAACACGGCGCCAAGCCCGAAGCCTACGGCAAGCAACAGCACGAGGAAGCCGAAGCCGATGCCGAGCATGTGTGGCACGGTCTTGACCAAGCCGAAGTTCACACCCGAGGCCAAAAGCATGAAATTGTTCGGACCCGGCGTGATCGAGGTCACGAAGGCATAGACCAGCAAGGCGAAGAATGCGTCGAATGTCATGCCGTTCCCCTATTCAATGCGATCGGTGGCAAAGCGACGAGATAGAGCCAAGCTGGATGACTACATCCCTTGCGGGCCGCGGTTCATCGCCGCCACTCCGGTACGGCAGATTTCGACCAGGCCGAGCGGCTTCATGATGGCGATGAACTGATCAAGCTTGGAGCCCTTGCCGGTAATCTCGAAGATGAAATGCTCGGTGTTGGCATCGATGACGCTGGCGCGGAACGCATCGGCGAGCCTGAGCGCCTCGACGCGGGCTTCGCCGGTGCCGGCGACCTTGACGAGCGCGAGTTCCCGCTCCAATGGCCGCTCCTGTCCGAATTCCTGCGACCGCACGGTGAGATCGACGACGCGGTGCACCGGTACGATGCGCTCAAGCTGGTGCTTGATCTGCTCCAGCACGTGCGGCGTGCCGCGCGTCACGATGGTGATGCGCGACAGGTGCTTTTCGTGCTCGGTTTCCGAGACCGTCAGGCTCTCGATGTTGTAGCCACGTCCGGAGAACAGGCCGATGACCCGGGCAAGCACGCCCGGCTCGTTGTCGACCAGGACCGAAAGCGTGTGGTTCTCTGGTTTTTCCGTCTCCTTGGCGATGAAATAGGCGGAGCCGGTCGGTTGCAACTGTGCGTTCATGACATGAATCTCGATTTCAAACTTTTACGCTAATCTGCTGTTTTCGCACAGCTTTCTCGAACCAGGCTACACCAGTTCCCTGCCCTTGGCGTCGATCGCGTTGGCGACAGCTTCGTCGGTCGCCTCGTCAGGCAACAGCATCTCGTTATGCGCCTTGCCGGACGGGATCATCGGGAAGCAGTTGGCGAGCGTCGCCACGCGGCAATCGAACAGGACGGGCTTCTTGACCGCGATCATCTCCTTGATGGCGTCATCGAGCTCGTCCGGCTTGTCGCAGCGAATACCGTGGCCGCCATAGGCTTCGGCGAGCTTGACGAAATCCGGCATCGCCTCGGTATAGGAATGCGACAGCCGGTTGCCGTGCAGCAGCTGCTGCCATTGCCGCACCATGCCCATATACTGGTTGTTGAGGATGAAGATCTTGATCGGCGCCTCGTGCTGCACCGCCGCGCTCATCTCCTGCATCGTCATCTGCACCGAGGCGTCGCCGGCGATATCGATGACCAGCGCATCCGGGTGCGCGATCTGCACGCCGAGCGCGGCCGGCAGGCCGTAGCCCATCGTGCCCAGCCCGCCGGAGGTCATCCAGCGGTTCGGCTTCTCGAAATGATAGTGCTGCGCCGCCCACATCTGGTGCTGGCCGACCTCGGTGGTGATGTAGGTGTCGAGGTCTTTGGTCAGCGCATAAAGCCGCTGGACGGCATATTGCGGCATGATCACCTCATGGTTCATCTTGTAGGCGAGTGAATCGCGCGCGCGCCATTTGGCGATCTGCTCCCACCACGGGTGAAGCGCCTTCTTGTCGGCCTTGGCGGTTGCCCGCCACAGTCGCACAAGATCCTCCAGCACACGGCCGACATCGCCGATGATCGGCACGTCGGTATGGACGTTCTTGTTGATCGAAGACGGGTCGATGTCGATGTGGATCTTCTTCGAATTCGGCGAAAACGCTGTCAGCCGCCCGGTGATGCGGTCGTCGAAGCGCGCGCCGATGCAGAGCATGACGTCGCAATCGTGCATCGCCATGTTCGCTTCGTAGGTGCCGTGCATGCCGAGCATGCCCATCCAGTTCTTGCCCGACGCCGGATAGGCGCCAAGGCCCATCAGCGTCGAGGTGATCGGGAAGCCGGTCAGGTCGACCAGCTCGCGCAGCAGATGGCTCGCCTCCGGGCCGGAATTGATGACGCCGCCGCCCGAATAGATGATCGGCTTCCTGGCGCCGGCCATCAGCTCGACCGCCGCCTTGATCTTCTCCAGGTCGCCCTGGACCTTCGGCTGGTAGCTGGTGCGCGGCGCCGTCTGCGGCGGAATATAGATGCCCTTGGCGAACTGAACGTCCTTCGGGATGTCGACGACGACCGGGCCGGGGCGCCCTGTCGTTGCCACATGGAAGGCCTCGTGGATAGTTGCCGCGAGCTGGTTGACGTCCTTCACCAGCCAGTTGTGCTTGGTGCAGGGCCGCGTGATGCCGACCGTGTCGCACTCCTGGAACGCATCCGAGCCGATCAGCGACGTCGGTACCTGGCCCGTCAGGCAGACCAGCGGGATCGAATCCATCAGCGCGTCCTGCAATGGCGTCACCGCATTGGTGGCGCCCGGCCCGGAGGTCACCAGCATGACGCCGGCCTTGCCGGTCGAGCGCGCATAGCCTTCCGCCGCGTGGCCAGCGCCCTGTTCGTGGCGAACGAGGATGTGCTCGACCTCGTCCTGCTGGAAGATTTCATCGTAGATTGGCAGAACCGCGCCTCCCGGATAGCCGAAAACATGCTTGACGCCATTGTCCTTCAGCGCCTGCACCACCATTTCGGCGCCAGTCATCTCGGTTCTTGGCGTTTCGCGCCGCTCATTCTGTCCACTGCTCATCGGTCTGGTCCCGTACTGTTCGCCATCGGGCGATTGCTGGTCGTTTAGTCGTGTTTCGGGCAATAAAAAAGGCCCCCGAGGGAGCCTGTGTCTTGCGCATGGGAGGTCACCGCCTGGCGGTTACACCGCCTTGCCCACGCGCTTTCCTACGAGAATGAGTGCCGTTTTCATGGTCGCGGACAATAGAATTGGTTTGATGGTGCTGTCAACGGCGAATGTGCGCGGGCCAGATATCAGACTGTACCAATGCGCTTCCAGTAGATGAGGGTGCCCGTCAGCCCGCCATGCGGCTTCAGCGCATAATCTGGTATTTCGCCGCCCAGCGTGAAGCCGAGCTTTTCATAGAGGCCGGAAGCCCCCTCCTCTTTTGCCGTGTCCAGCACCAACAGCGTGCGGCCTTTCTCCATGGCAACGGCTTCCGCCGCCTCCATCAGGCGGGTTGCGACGCCCTTGCCGCGATAATTGAGGCGGGTCATCAGCTTGGCGATCTCGGCCCGGTGCGGCTGGTTGGGAGGGCAGTCGAGCAGCACGGTGACGGTGCCGATCAGAGCCTCGCCGTTCCAGGCCCCGAGCACCGCCCTTTCGCCTCTGGCGACCGCCTGAAGCGACTTGTTCCAGAAGGCTGCAGCCATCTCCGGCGCCAAGGGACGCATGAAGCTGACCGAGCCGCCGGCGGCAACCGTGCCGATCAGCAAATCGACCAGCATTTTTTTCGTTCCGGCAGTATTGCTGAGCAGGTTGATTTCTATTGAATCCATGTGGTCTCCTCTGTGTGCAACGGGAACGGCAGTGCATCGAGCGGCAGCATGGCCTGCACCGTCAGCCGAAATGACTGGTCCGCTTCCGCTTCCTGGCTCGGCGGATTTCTCCGATGCGCTCGGCGTCTTCCTCTTGCAGATGTCGCCCGCGTTCCAGCAGTTCGAGCGTGTATTCCTCATAGGTCAGGCCTAGCCGCTCGGCCTTGTCCAGCCGCATCAGCATGATCTCGCGGCTCGGCACTTTCCATGCCTGGGCATGGGCGGTCCGCCAGGCAAGAAAGATATAGGGGTCTCTCTTGCCCCAAGGCGGACCGTCGTAGTCGTCGAGCGGCGGACCGCCATTGTCGGAACGTTTCGGACGGCGCGCCATCGTCTCAGCTCCTGGCCAACGCAACCAGATAGTCGGCGGCGTCCGGCCCCGGAGCGTGGAAGACGCAATCGGATGGCGCGCCGAGCGCCAGGCAGTCGCCGGGCTCGAGCCTGTGAACGATGTCGCCCTCGACGAATTCCAGCTGCCCGGAGATCAGCCAGATCTGTTGTCTGATGAAGGCATAGGAGGCCGCCGGGAAGCTCACCTTGGCGCCCGCCGGCAGTTTGACCCGGATCAGTTCGAGCGGCATGTCCGAAACCGGCGAAAGGTGCCGCCGCACATAACCCGTAGCCGGATCGCGCCAGACCGGCTGGTCACGTTCGCGAAGCAGGCCACCGCCTTGCAACTCCGCCCTTGCGATCAAAGTGGAAAGCGTCATGCCGAACGCGGCCGCAATGCGCACGAGGAGTGCCGCCGTCGGGCTCGTCATGCCGCGCTCGATCGTGCTCAGCATGGCTTTCGAGACATCGGACTGCTCCGCCAAATCCGCCAGGGACCAGCTGCGAGCCACCCTTTCGGCGTGTATCCTTCTGCCGATAGTCGATGAGATATCGTTCGCTATATTATCCATTCATCCACTATAGCGAAATCCCGCGCTCGGGCAACGGCCGTTTCGTCCAGTTTTCGCAAACCCCTTAACGTCCGCTAAACCATCCGGCCTCACCCCACCTTAACCCCATCCGCCTAGGCTCATTGTTTGGGAAAAGGGGATCGGCCTGTCCATGCTCGTCGAACGCGAAACCTCCATTGGAGAACCGACTTTGCTGGAGCGCCGCAGGGCGGAGCAGAACGACAAGCGGATTCTGGGCAATGTCGTGCAATGCGATGGCGCGCGCGCCACCATCAGCGCCTATGCCGACGATATCGAAGGCACGGTCACCGGCCTATGGAGCGTCGGCAAGATGATCTCGATCAATCTCGGTACATCACGAACCGTCGGACTGGTCTACGAAATCGGCAAGTCGGATCGTGCCTGGAGCAGCGAGGGCCAGAATCCGATCGAGGTCAGCATCGAATTGATTGGCGAGGTGCGCGACGGCGCCGAACCCGGCGCCAAGCCGGTGTTCGACCGCGGCATCACGACCTATCCGCATATCGGCGCCATTGCCCATCGTATCCGCAGCCGCGACCTGCAGGCCGTCTACGATCTCGCCGGGCGTCACTCGATCACCATCGGTACGCTGTCGCAGGACGAGGCTATCGACGCCAATATTGCCATCGACGATACGCTGGCGCGCCATTTCGCCATTGTCGGCACCACCGGGGTCGGCAAATCGACCGCCGTCTCGCTGCTCTTGCGCAAGTCGATTGCCGCCCGGCCCGACCTGCGCGTGCTGATCCTCGATCCACACAACGAGTTCGCCGCGTCCTTGCCCGAATATTGCTTCAGGGTCGATTCGACGACGCTCGACCTGCCCTTCTGGATGTTCAAACTCGAGGAATTCGCCGAGGTGCTGTTTCGCGGCCGCGAGACGGTGCCGGAAGAGGTCGACGCCTTGCGCGATCTCATTCCCGCGGCCAAGAACCTCTATCGCAATCCGAACACCGGCAACTACCTGCGGCGCAGCACCGACGCGCTGACCGCCGACGCGCCGGTACCCTATCGCATTGCCGACCTCATCAAGCTGGTCGACGAACGCATGGGATTGCTGGAAAGCAAGAACGATCGTCCAACCCTCAGGTCACTGAAGACACGTATCGAATCGGCGGCATCCGATCCGCGCTACCGTTTCATGTTCAACTCGCGCCTGATCGAGGACACCATTCACGAGACGATCGGCAACATTTTCCGCGTGCCGCATCACGGCCGCCCGGTGACCTGCTTCGAAATGGCCGGTATGCCGTCCGAGGTGGTCAATTCCGTATGCTCGGTGCTGGCGAGGCTGGCGTTCGACCTGGCGTTGTGGAGCGAAGGCCGCTTGCGGCTGCTCTTCCTGTGCGAGGAAGCGCATCGCTATATGCCGGCCGATCCCCGCCTCGGTTTCGCGCCGACCCGGCACGCGCTGTCGCGCATCGCCAAGGAAGGCCGCAAATATGGCTGTTATCTCGGTGTCGTCACCCAGCGCCCGGGCGAGCTTGATCCGACCATCCTGTCGCAGTGCTCGACGTTCTTCGCCATGCGGCTCGCCAATGAGCAGGACCAGGCGATCATCCGCTCGGCGATCGCCGATTCCTCGGCTTCGACGCTGGCGTTCCTCTCCTCCATGGGCCAGCGCGAGGCCATCGCCTTCGGAGAAGGCGTGGCGACGACGATGCGGATGAAGTTCGAAAAACTCTCCGAGGATTTGATCCCCGGCACGGCCAAGCGCGAGGACGCCTTGCCCTCCGAAACCGGCAACGATGTCGACCTCGTTGCGATCGTCGAACGGCTGCGCAACGTGCCTAGACCACAACAGGCAATGCCGTTCGCGGAAGTCATTGATCCGGGCCGGCAGGCCGGCGATTCCGACTATCGCAAACCGCCGGCCGTACGTACCCAGCGGGACGAGGATTTCGACTTGCGCTACGGCCTCAAGCCGGCGACCTTCGGCCTGCGTCCCCAGAACGATTGAGCCGAGCGACGTTTAGGCAGACCTCATCGGTGCGTCGGCAACCATCAAAGCTGAACTTCGATGGCTGCCTTGTCTATAACGGACCATACCTGGCGAATTTTCCCTCTCTGAAACTCATAGAATACGTTCTCGGTAAACCAAATTCTCTTCCCGCTTACATCGAGCCCAAGGAACGTTCCCCTTGGGGTGCAGTTGAAGCTTAGCCGGCTCGCTATATAAGGCGGATCGGCAACCAATAGCCGAATGTCGAAGTAAAGGTCCGGAATTTCATCGAAGTCTCTCTCCAACATTTCGAGGTACCCGGATAATCCGAGCGGCCGACCGTTGTGGATCGCTTCATCATGAACAAACTGCCCCAGATTTGGCCAATCCTGCTTGTTCAGACATGCAATATAGCCTCGGTAAAGATCGGAGAGGTCGGATTTGATCACGGCAACACCTCTATCTCCCACAAGCCTTGCAAGGCGCCGTCTCAGCTTATTTGGCGACGTCGGTCTGCGAGCACCGGAAGCACGGAAAACGGCACTAGACGGCCAGCATCACGAATTTAATGACGGGATTCAGGCGCAGACGCGGTTGCGGCCTTGCCTCTTTGCCTCATAGAGCTGGCGGTCGGCGCGGCGATAGAACTCCTCGGCGGTTTCCTTGCGGTCCCAGACGGCAAGCCCGACGCTGGTGGTGATTTTCAGTCGGACATTGCCTGTCAGCACCGACATGCTGGCGATCGCCTTGCGGATGCGCTCGGCGAATTTGGATAGCAGCTCGGCGTCCATATTGGGCGTGACCACCGCGAACTCCTCGCCGCCCAGGCGCGCCACCACGTCGTGATAGCGTGTCATGTCCTTGAGACAGTTGGCGACGGCCCGCAACACCTCGTCGCCGACATCGTGGCCGTGGCTGTCGTTGACCTGCTTGAAGTGGTCGAGATCGAGGATCATCAGCCCGACTGGTTTTTCGATGCGGCGAAACTCCTCGAGATATTCTTTCAGCGCATCGTCGAAATAGCGCCGATTCTGCATGCCGGTGAGGCTGTCGGTCAGCGCCGCATGCTCCAGCGTCTCCGAGCGCGCACTGAGTGAAACTGTCATCGCGCGCAGCTTGCCTTCTTCCGTCGCCTGCTTTCGGATCAGCGGATAGATGAAGAAAATGCCGAAGAACAGCGCAGTCGCCAGCAGCACGCCGATCGCAAACAGCAGCTTGTTGAGATAGACGATTTCATCGAGGTCCGAAGGCGTATTGCTAATGTCGGCCGCCAGGGTTTGCAGGAGTCCATAGGCGTAAAGCGTCACCAGGCCGGCGGCCAGGATCACAAAAATAAAGACGAAAAACGCTGATTCCGCCTTGTGGAAATGCATCTGCTCCCCGTTGAAAAGTTCCTATCGATCTTATGGCATGCGGGAGCTTACGGACAGTTAACCTGGACAACTTCAACGCGAAATGTCCCTTCGATGTCGACTTTTCAGGTTGCGCTCGAAGGAGGGGGTGAGATCACCCAGTTGATCCCCTCACCGGGACGCAACCTGTGCCATTCCGGACCCAATTGGTGCCTGAACCAGGTCGCCTGCCGCTTTGCATATTGCCGCGTCGCGATCTTCGCACGCTCGATAGCCTCGGGAAAACTGATGGCGCCGGCCAGCGCGGCCTGAAGCTCGCGAACACCGATCGCCTTCATCGCCGGCAGGTCGGGATCGAGGCCGAGCGCCGAAAGCTGCTTCACCTCGTCCAATGCCCCTTTGTCCAGCATGCGGTCGAAGCGGGCATCGATCCGCTCCACCAGCGCCGCCCGCTCCGGCTCGATGACGAAAAAGCGCGCGCTGCTCCTGTCGATCAACGGCTGGCCACGCGCGGCCTGCCAGTCCAGGATGGAGCGGCCCGACGCGTCGAGCACCTCCAGCGCCCGCACGATGCGCTGGCCATCCGTCGGCCTCAGCATCATGCCGGCCGCAGAATCCTCGCGCAACAGGATGCGGTGCAATCTCACAGCGCCCTGTTCTTGCAGCTCGTAGCGCCAGCGCTCGCGGATCGACTGCGGAATGTCGGGCATCTCCGAAATACCTTCCGTGAGCGCCCGGAAATAAAGCCCGGTACCGCCGACGAAAATCACTTGCCGCGCCGAAAGCGTGCCGTCGTCGATCAGCTTCATGACATCACGCAGCCAGGCGCCGGTGGAATAGGCGGTGGACGGATCGACGTGTCCATAAAGAAAGTGAGGGACGCGGGCGAGTTCGGCAGCACCCGGCCGCGCCGTCAGCACGTCGAGCACCGAATAGCCTTGCATGGAATCGGTGCTGACGATGACACCGCCATTGCGCTCGGCGAGGTCGAGTGCGAGCGCCGACTTGCCGCTGGCGGTCGGCCCGGCTATCAGGATCGCGTTCTTCACGCGGCCTTCGCCCGCCTGTCCGCTGGAATTTTCGATGCTGATCGCCACGCTTCTATCCCATCCCGCCGGCCGCGCATTGACGCCGACGCTAGCGAATATGGCGTCTGGGTCTGTCGGCGCAAGCGCTGTTCGATGGCTGGCCGAAGGCATCGCCTGCGAGCTCGATTTGCCGGAGACCGCCGAAGCTTCCGAAATAACGGCCCGCCTGCATGCCGCGCTTGCTTCCGAACCCATCGACGTGGCCGTCCAACCGGCTGAGAACAGGCGCAAGAAGGTCCTGATCGCCGACATGGATTCGACGATGATCGAGCAGGAATGCATCGACGAGCTTGCCGACGAGATCGGCGTCAAGGATCGCGTCGCCGCCATCACGGCGCGATCGATGAACGGTGAGATCGCATTCGAGCCGGCCTTGCGCGAGCGCGTGGCGCTGCTTAAGGGTCTCGATGCCGCAATCATCGACCGCATCATCGACAATCGCCTGACGCTTGCCTCCGGCGGTCGCACGCTCGTCCAGACAATGGCGGCCAACGGCGCGTGGACGGCGCTGATTTCCGGTGGTTTCGACATCTTCACCACCCGCATCGCAGCATTGCTCGGTTTTCACGAAAATCGCGCCAATCGGCTGATCGAGCAGGATCGCCGCTTCACCGGCTTGGTCGCCGAGCCGATCCTCGGCCGCGCCGCCAAGGCCGAAGCCCTTATCGAGATTTCCGCCCGCCTCGGCCTGACGCCTGCCGATGCCATTGCCGTGGGTGACGGCGCCAACGATCTCGACATGATCCGTCTTGCCGGCATCGGCGTCGCCTTGCACGCCAAGCCGGCCGTGGCAGCCGAGGCAAAGATCCGCATCGACCACGGCGACCTCACCGCCTTGCTTTATCTGCAGGGTTATCGCCGGGAGGAATTTGTCGAGTGACGCCGATCCGCACCGAACGCCTGATCCTGCGCAACTGGGAAGATCGTGACCGCGAGCTCTTCCATCGCATCAATTCCGACGAGCGCGTCATGGAATTCTTTCCGTTTCGGCGCGACCGTGCCCAGTCGGATGCCAAGATGGAGGAGTTGCGCGCCGCTATCGATCGCAACGGCTTCGGCTTCGCGGCCGCTGAGATCACAGCCACAGGTGAATGCATCGGCTTCGTCGGCATAACCCGAACCGATCATTTGCCATTCTTGCCGCCCGGCACGATCGAGATCGGCTGGCGGCTGGCACCCGAATTCTGGGGCCGCGGCTATGTCACCGAAGCAGCCGATGCCTGGCTCACCTATGGCTTTGAAAGACTTGGCCTCGACGAAATCGTGTCCTTCGCAGTCAAGGATAACAGCCGGTCCACTGCCGTCATGGAGCGCCTGAACATGATCGCCGACCCGGCCTCCGATTTCGACCATCCCGGCGTTCCGGACAGCCACACCGCACTCAGGCGACATGTCTTCTACAGGCTGTCACGCACAGACTGGCAAGCAAGAAAAAGGGCGGCCCGCTAGCCGCCCCTTTTCTTTTCAAGATCAGAGTGTTACAGGCTCTTCCGGACTCAATCCATCCGGATTGTCACAAACCTCAGCTCGCCGGTCTTCGACGCCAGCATCAAAAGCGCGTTCTTGCGCCCTTGCTCCTTCAGCGCGCCGATCCGGTCCATGACGTCCTTGGGCGTGGCGACCGATTCCTGCGCGATCTCGGTGATCACCTCGCCCGGCTGGATGCCGCGTTCGGCAGCGGCTGAATCCTTGGTGACGTCGGTCACGACGACGCCGGAGACGTCGGCGGCGATGCCGAATTTCGTGCGCGTCTCGTCGTTGAGCTCGCCGATCGTCATGCCAAGCACGGCAGCCGTCGAAACGGCAGGCGCCTTGTCGGCATCGTCCTGGTCGGTGTTGCCGTTTTCACCGCCGCTGGCAAGCTTTTCGCCGTCCTCGAGTCGGCCGAGCGTCACCTTCACGGTCTGCTCGACCCCCTTGCGCACGATGATCACGTCGACCGCCTTGCCGACCGGGCTTTCCGCCACGACGCGCGGCAGGTCGCGCATTTCATGGATGTCCTTGCCGTCGAACTTGATGATGACGTCGCCGGCCTGGATGGTGCCGTTGTCGACCGGTCCGCCCTTGATGACGCCGGCGACCAGCGCGCCCTTGGCGGTCGCCATGCCCAGGCTTTCGGCAATGTCGTCGGTCACCGGCTGGATGCGCACACCGAGCCAGCCGCGCCGCGTCTCGCCGAACTGGCGAAGCTGGTCGACGACGCCCGAGGCGAGCTGCGACGGAATGGAGAAGCCGATGCCGATCGAGCCTCCCGACGGCGAGATGATTGCCGTGTTGATGCCGATGACCTCGCCGCTGCTGTTGAACAGCGGTCCGCCGGAATTGCCGCGGTTGATCGCGGCATCGGTCTGGATGAAGTCGTCATACGGGCCGGAATTGATGTCGCGATTGCGCGCCGAGACGATGCCGACCGTCACCGTGCCGCCGAGACCGAACGGATTGCCGATCGCCATCACCCAGTCGCCGACACGCATCGTATTGGAATCGCCGAACTTCACCGCTGTCAGCTTGTGCCCTTTCGGATCGACCTTCAGCACCGCGACGTCGGTCTTGGTGTCGGTGCCGACCAGCGTCGCCTTGAGCGTCACCCCGTCGGAGAAATTCACCTCGATGTCGTCGGCATCGGCAATGACGTGGTTGTTGGTCACCACGATGCCCTGCTCGGCGTCGACCACGAAGCCGGAGCCCAGCGACTGCACCTTTTGCCCGCCGCCGCCCTTGTCGCCGCCGCGGTTCTTGAAGAAATCGTCGAAGAAGTCCTGGAAGGGTGAGCCTTCTGGAAGCTGCGGCATCGGCACGGCGCCCGGACCCTCCGTGCCCTTCACCGTCTGCGAAGTCGAGATGTTGACCACCGCGCCGAGCAGGCCGGCGGCGAGATCGGCAACCGAGGGTGGCCCGTCGGCTGCCACTGTCGGCGTCACGAACGACGGAACGGCAACGGCGCCGACCAGAAGCGCAGCGGCCCCGGCGATGAACGTCCGCCTCGCTGCACGCAGAAGGGTGGTGGATGTCATCGAAAGGCCTCCGGGTGTTCTAAAAAAGCGCTTCGGCAAAAACGCCGCGTCGCGTCATGTTGGCAAGAAATAAGGCACGTTTGCGGCTACGGCTACCGCCAGAGGATAAATCCTCCATTACGCCGGCTTCCCCTGCACCGGCCCTACTGGCCGGTGCCTGGCTGTGCCGCTGGCGCGGCGGGAGCGGGCGGCGCTGGCGGTGGTGCCGCCGGTGCCGCGAGCGTTTCCTTGCTGTTCGGGTCGCGGAAAAAGCGGAAGAACTCGGAATTCGGCGACAGCACCATCGTCGTTCCGGTGCTGTTCAGCGCCGTGCCATAGGCATTCATCGATCGATAGAAATCGAAGAAGGCCGGATCGCGCTGATAGGCCCCGGCAAACGTCGCGCTGCGCTGGGCTTCACCTTCACCACGCAGGATTTCAGACTCTTTTTGCGCTTCGGCGACGATTTCCACCACTTCACGGTCGGCGCGGGCCCTGATCCGCTGCGCTGCCTCATTGCCTCGCGCCCTCAGCCGCTCGGCTTCGGCGAGACGTTCGGCCTTCATGCGGTCGAAGGTCTGCTGCGAGACCTCAGCCGTGAGATCGGTGCGGCGGATGCGGACATCCTCGATCTGCAGGCCAAGCGAGGTGGCGTCGGGCCTCAGTTGATCGCGTACCTCGCGCATCATCACGGCGCGCTCTTCCGAGAGTGCCGCCTCGAAGTCGCGCAGGCCGTAGACGCGGCGCAAGGCGGCGTCGAGACGCGTCCTCAGCCGGGCCTCGGCCAGTTCGATCTGGCCGGAGACCGCGGCGCGAAACACGCGCGGATCCGAGATACGATAGGCGATAAAGGCATCGACCTCATAGAACTTGCCGCCCGAAACCTGGACGCGGATGTTATCGAGGTCGAAGCGCAGGACCCTGTTTTCGATCAGCTGCACGGTGTCGGCATCGAAGAAGGAGAACGGCGCCTTGAAATAGATGCCTGGCTGGTTCTTGACGTCGACGATTTCGCCGAACCTGAGCACCAGCGCCTGCTGGCGCGCATTGACGACGAAGACAGACGAATAGAGCAGGAACAGGATGACCGCGGCGATGACCGCAATGACGGGAAGACGGTTGGCCATCACTGGTTTCCTCCGGCGGCCGGTGCCGGCGCCTTCTGCTGCAATGCGGGCAGCGGCAGGTAGGGAACGACCCCTTGCCCATTGCCTTGCTCGACGATGACCTTGCTCGAATCCTTCAGCACCCTCTCCATTGTTTCCAGGTAAAGCCGCTTGCGCGTCACCTCCGGCGCCTTTGCATATTCGTCATAGACCGAGATGAAGCGCTGCGCCTCGCCTTCGGCCTCCTGCACGACCCGGTTCTTGTAGGCGGCCGCGTCTTCGCGGATCTGCGCGGCAGCGCCGCGCGCCTGGCCGAGCTTCTGGTTGGAATACTGATTGGCCTGCTCGACGAACTTGTCCTCGTCCTGTTCGGCCCGCTGCACCTCGTCGAACGCGTCCGCCACCTCGCGCGGCGGCGCGGCATCCTCGATCGAAATGGCGTTGACGTTGAGGCCGGCCTTGTAGCCGTCCAGCGTCGTCTGGATGATCTCACGCACCGACGCCGCAATTCCTTGCCGGTCGTCGCGGAAAATGTCCTGCGCCGGGCGCCGGCCGACCGCTTCACGCATCGCGCTTTCGGCGACCTGCTGCAGCATGCCGCCGGGGTCGGACACGTCGAACAGATAGGCCTTCGGGTCGGAAACCTGATAGGCCACAGAGAATTGCACGTTGACGATGTTCTGATCGCCGGAAAGCATCAGACCATTGCCGCTGGTGCTGCCGCCACCGATGCTGACAAGCTGCTCGGCGATGTTGGCGGTCTCGACCGTTTCAATGGGCCACCAATGGAAATGCAGGCCAGGCTGCGAGAGTTCCGCCTTCGGCTTGCCGAACCTGAGCTCCACCGCAACTTCGTCGGGCTGCACGGTGTAGACCGCCTTGAACGCCCACAGCACCACCAGCGCCGCAGCAATCAGCCCGAACACCGCCGGGCTCGCGCCACCGCCGCCCGGCAGTGCGCGCCGCAACCTGTCCTGCCCACGCCGGATGATATCCTCGAGATCAGGAGGCGAGCCCTGCGGGCCGCTGGGTCCCTTGGGTCCCTGTCCCCAAGGTCCCTGATTGTTGCCGCCGCCCCACGGGCCGCCGCCGCCGCTCTTGTCGTTCCAGGGCATGAATGTCCTTTCGCTTGGAATTCCCTCAAGCGCCGGCTCACCGGCGCAAAATCCAATATTATTCTTCTATAGGGATGCAACGGCACGCTTTCAACGCGATCGGCTGCCGTCACAGTCCGCCTTTGGGTCCATTTAGACCTGTCGCGACGCTTTGTCGTCTTCAATTCACATCGCGGCGCCGCTCGTAAACCGAATAGCGTGTCGCATGGCTGTCCTTCTCACCGGCCTCAACCTCCTGTGAGTGGACTATCCGCCATAGTGCCGGGTCGATCGGCGGGAAATGGGCGTCGCCGTCGACCGCGGCCAGCACATGGGTGACGTGCAGCCGATCGGCCAGCGGCAGCGCCTGAGCATAGATCTCGCCGCCGCCGATGACGCAGATCTCGTCGGCGCCTGCCATGCAGCGCCCGCGCACCGTCGCCAGCGCGATTGCGTCCTCGATCGAGTGCGCGACTTCTACGCCCTCGGCGCGCCATGCCCTGTCCCGCGTCACCACGATGTTGAGCCTGCCCGGCAACGGCCGGCCGATGCCTTCATAGGTCTTGCGGCCCATGATGATAGGCTTGCCCATCGTATCGGCCTTGAACCGCTTGAGATCGGTGGAAAGCCGCCACGGCAACCCACCCTCGCGCCCGATCACGCCGTTCTCGGCGATGGCGACGTAGATCGCGAGGTCCATCAGCCGCCGTTCCCGCCATCGGATGGCTCCAGCAGCAATATGTCAATGTCGTGCTCGGGGTAGAAGTTCTGCGCCTTCATCTCGAACGTCGTCGGTCCGATCTTCCTGACGTTTTCGCCGCAAAACGAGACCAGGTTCTTCGGATCGCCCTTGTCGACGGTCAGCTTGAACGTGCCGATGTTTCCCGACGCCCAGTTGCCGCCCGTGGTCAGGATATAGGCGATGCGGTTCTCGAAATATTTGGGGTAGCCGTCGGGATCGTCCTTGGCTGCCTTGCGCACGGCATTCTCGAACGTGCCATCCATGCAGTAGCGGGTCTTGTAGGCGGCATACTGACCCTGGAATTGGCCGTCATAGAAGAAGCTGACCGAGGAGGTGCCGCCGACGCTCGGCTTGTAGCGATGCGAGACATGCACCGCCTTGTTGGCCGGAAAGGTCGAGCGCCACCAATAGGTCGAGCGCAATTGCCAGAACGGCGTATAGACGGTCTTCATGCCCGAACCGTCATCGGCAGTGTCTTCGATGATGATGCCGCGGTTGACCCAGTCGTCGGTGACCGCTTGCGGCAGCTTTGCCAGCGCTGCCTTGGCCGCATCGCCGAATGGATAGAAAGGCACGCCCTGCGCCTCCAGGTCGGCGCCAATGTCGATGGCGAGCGCGAACACCTTCTGCTCGAGCTGCGGCTTTGCCGGCACCCCGTCGATCGTCACTTCGAAGCCGAGGAAATTGTCGCTCTGCGCCTCGGGAATCGCCGGTATTTCTTCGGGGTCGCCTTCGATGTCGGGCATCGGAAAGGCGACGATCGCATCGACATCCTTGTCGGTGTTGTTGCGGAAGACGTAATCGACCGTCACCTTTTCCGGCGAGATGTAGAGATCCTCGCTTTCCATCGCCACCGCATCGCTGCGCGACAGGATCAGCCCACCGGTGCCGAGTTCGGCGACCGAATCATTGGCGAGTGCGGGCGTAGCCGAGAGCGCCAAGGCTGCGGTCAGGACGTAACGGAACATGGAAACTCCCCCGGCGAAAATGCCAACATGACTCTAGCCGTTCAATGTGGCGTTTCAAAGCCTTTCGGCAAACGCGCCGGCGCGTGCCGGCTTGTCGTGTCGGTCTAGACACGCCGGTCTCGATCGGGCAGGAGTTCGCTCATGCGCAAGCTTCTTGTCATCGGCATCGGCGCCGGCAATCCGGAGCACATGACGGTCCAGGCCATCAACGGCCTCAATCGGGCCGACGTGCTGTTCATCCCCGACAAGGGCGCGAAGAAGAACGATCTCGCCGAATTGCGCCGCCAGATCTGCGACCGCTTCGTCATCAATCCGAACTCGCGCCGCGTTGAATTCGATGTGCCGGTGCGCGCCGAGCCGGCGCCTTCCTACCGCTCGACCGTCGACGACTGGCACGAGGCGATCGCCGCGATCTATGAAGGCCTGATTCGCGGCGAACTCCCCGAAGATGGCTGCGGCGCCTTCCTGATCTGGGGCGATCCTTCGCTCTATGACAGCGCGCTGCGTATCCTGGAGCGCGTGCGCCTCAGAGGCAATGTCGCGTTCGAACTGGAGGTCATCCCTGGCATCACCGCCATCCAGGCACTCGCAGCCAGTCACAAAATGGCATTGAACCGCATCGGCGACGCCATTTTGATCACCACCGGCCGCCGGCTCGCCGAGGAAGGTCTGCCCGAAAACGCCGGCAGCACCATCGTCATGCTGGACGGCAAATGCGCCTTCAACACGCTGGCCGACAAGGACGTTAGCGTCCACTGGGGCGCCTATCTCGGCACACCCGACGAGATCATCATCTCGGGCCGGATTGGCGACGTCAGCGACGAGATCGTCAGCACTCGTGAGGAGGCCCGCCGGAAAAAGGGCTGGATCATGGACACCTATCTGCTGCGCAAGCCGGGCGAGCCTGAGGAGTGACAGGGATTGAGCGCGGCATGAATTCCGCCGAGTTCACGCAGCATCGATCTCGGCCTGCAGCGCCTCCATATGCGCCGCCGCTGCTGAAGACGCAGCCCGCTCGATGGCGCGGAAGCGGCTGACCACCGCAAGCCCGACCGACGTCAATTGGGCGCCACCGCCTTTCTTGCCGCCCGTCTGTGCCGCAACCAGCGGCTTGCCGAACACGCGGTTCATGTCCTCGACCAGATCCCAAGGGTGCTTGTAGGACATCTCCATGCCGCGCGCCGCGGCCGAAATCGAGCCGAAGGCAGCGATCTGTTCCAGAAGCTCGATCTTGCCCGGCCCGATGCGGCCATCTGGATCGAGATTTATCCGCAAGCTCAGCGACGGCATTTGCTCCTCCGCGGTCGCGCCATTCTACAAGTTCTCCAGCGATACCGCTATTCCAACACGATATAGCGAATCATCGGCCGTTCACCCATCCGCCTCGGCGGGGAGGCCGGCGCCGGTATTTGCCCGGTCGAAGCTCACCGTCTTGACCACCGCGAAGACCTTTCGACCAAGCTGGAGCCCTAGCGTCTGCCGCGACTGTTCAGTGATGCGGGCAAGCACGGTTGCGCCATTGCAGTCGATGCCGATCTCGACCGTAGGCCCTTCGCCCGGCTTTATCGCCATGATCGCGCCCGGGAATATGTTGAGCGCGCTGAGGCCAACCGGCTGCTCGGTGGCGATCATCACGTCGCGGGCGCGGATGCGGACGCGCACCGGCGCACCGACCGGCGTTGCCAGAAGCGGCACACGGATCTCGCCCGCCGCCGAGCCAAGCACGGTCATGCCAAACGCCTCGTCGTGGCGCAGAACCGCGGTATCCAGCACGGCACCGCCCTCGCCGCGCTCGTCGGCCGGCAATAGATCCAGACGCTGCATGATCACTCCGGTTGGACCGGAAGCAGCGACCTTGCCCTGCATCAGTACCACGACGTCGCTCGCCAACCGCGCCACTTCGGCGATCGAGTGGCTGACATAGACGATGGGGATTTTCGTCTCGTCGCGCAGCCGCTCGATATAAGGCAAGATCTCGGCCTTGCGCGCCTCGTCGAGCGACGCCAGCGGCTCGTCCATCAGCAGCAATTTCGGACTGGCAAGCAGCGCCCTGCCGATTGCCACGCGCTGCTTCTCGCCACCGGAGAGTTTTGCCGGCCGCCGGTCGAGCAAATGGCCGATCCCGAGCAGTTCGACCACGCCATTGATATCCGCGTAGCGCTCAGCAGCCGGCGTGAACCAGCGGCCATAGCGCAGATTGCTCGCCACGCTCATATGCGGAAACAGCCGCGCGTCCTGGAACACCATGCCGATCCGCCGCTTGTGCTTCGGCATGAACAAGCCGGCATCGCTATCGACCAGCACACGGCCGTCGGCCGCGATACGGCCTTTGTCGGGGCGGATCAGCCCGGCAATCAGGTTGATCAGCGTCGTCTTTCCGGAGCCGGAAGGCCCGAACAGCGCAGTCAGCCGCCCGGCGCTTTCGAAGCGGGCATTGACGGCGAAATCGCCAAGCCGGTGGCTGATGTCGACCTGAACCGTCATTCGATGTCCATCCGCCGGCCGACGCGTCGCGCCAGCACTTCCGAGGCGACCAGTGCCGCCATCGAGATGACGATCGAGATCAGCGTCAGCCTGAGCGCGCCGGCGTCGCCGCCGGGAACCTGCGTGAAAGTGTAGATCGCCGACGGCAGCGTCTGCGTCTCGTTCGGAATGTTGGAGACGAAGGTGATCGTCGCGCCGAATTCGCCCATCGCCTTGGCGAAGGAGAGGATCGCACCGGCGATCAGGCCGGGCAGGATCAGCGGCAGCGTGATCGTGCCGAACACCCATAATGGATTGGCGCCGAGCGTGCCGGCGGCCGCCTCGATTTTGCGGTCGACCGCTTCGATCGACAGCCGGATCGCCCGCACCATCAGCGGAAAACCCATCACGCCGCAGGCGAGCGCGGCGCCGGTCCAGCGAAAGGAAAAAACGATGCCGAAATGTTCGGCCAGGAAAGCTCCGGCCGGACCGCGCTTGCCGAAAGTCAAAAGCAGCAAATAGCCGGTCACCACCGGCGGGAGGATCAGCGGCAGATGCACCAGCCCGTTGAGCAGCGTCTTGCCCCAGAACTGGCCGCGGGCGAGCACAAGAGCGATCGCTACGCCCGGCGGCAGGCTGGCAATCATCGCCACGGTCGCCACCTTGATGGACAGTCGGACCGCATTCCATTCGTCGGGAGCGAGATCCAGCAGCCAGCTCATGCTCAGGGCCGTTCGTCAGTTGCTCGGCGCAAGCACGGTAAAACCTTGCGCCTTGAAGAGTTCGCCAGCCTTGGCGGATTGCAGGCATTTCAGGAATGCCGGGGTATCCTTGCCCTTCGAATCCGCAAGCTGGGCAACCGGATAGATGATCGGCGGATGTGTATTGTCGGGGAAAGTGCCGACCACCTTCACGCCAGGCTCGGCATGCGCGTCGGTGGCATAGACGATGCCGAGTGCTGCCTCGCCGGTCGACACCAGCTTTAGGGCGGCGCGCACATTCTCGGCCTGCGCCACGTTGCCTTCGACGGAAGACCAGACACCGAGCGATTCGAGCGCCGCCTTGCCGTATTTGCCTGCCGGCACCGCCTTGAAATCGCCCATGGCAAGTTTGCCGTCACCCACGAGCCCGGCAAGATCGAAACCCTTTTCAATCCTGGTTTCAACCTTGGAATCCTGCGGCGCGATCAGCACGATCTGGTTGCCGAGCAATTTCACTTCGGTGTCGGGCTTGGTCAGCTCCTTGTCGGAAAGATATTTCATCCAGTCGAGATCGGCCGAGATGAACACGTCCGCCGGCGCGCCGCTTTCAATCTGCTTGGCCAGCGCCGAGCTCGCCGCGTAGGAAATGGTTGCCGCCTCGCCGACACTGGCCTCGCAGGCCTTGTTGACGGCATCGAGCCCGTCCTTCAGGCTCGCCGCGGCAAACACGACCACCTTGTCATCGGCATGGGCCGCCGGCACCGCGGCCATCAGCATGGCAGCGAGACCCGCGATGGCAATCGTCGTCGAACCTTTGCGCGCCAGCATGAACTCTCCTCGTCTCGGATCGCCCGAAGCCGTCCATCGATATATCCATGTGAACATAACAAGGAAAGGCTCTTTACCAGGCGACGGCATTCTGAGCTGCGGTTTTCTCCGCCTGCGATAACCTCCTTTAGATACAGCGGTATCGAGGTCGAAGAAAATATCGCATGGAATCTGTTGCGCGCACCACAGACGTCGGTCGATCAAGATGGATGCTGACAACGTCCGAGGGCGTAGCCGCAGTAGGCAATTTCGATATGCACAGTCAGGTAGGGTGCTAAACCGCGATCGGCGCCTTGATCGTCGCGTCGGCGAAATAGTTGTCGAGCCGGAAATCCTCGAAGCCGAAGGCAAAGAGATCCTTCACCTCGGGATTGATCCATAGCGTCGGCAACGCCTTGGGCGTACGCCGCAATTGTTCGCGCGCCTGCTCGAAATGGTTCGAGTAAAGATGCGCGTCGCCGAGCGTGTGGATGAAATCGCCGGGTTTCAATCCGGTCACCTGCGCCACCATCAGCGTCAGCAACGCATAGGAAGCGATGTTGAAGGGCACACCGAGAAAGATGTCGGCGGAGCGCTGATAGAGCTGGCAGGAAAGCTTGCCTTCCGAAACATAGAACTGGAATAGGCAGTGGCAGGGCGGCAACGCCATGGCCTCTACCTCGGCAGGGTTCCACGCCGAAACGATCAGCCGCCGCGAGTTAGGATTTTTGCGTATCTCCTTCAGAAGATTCGCAATCTGGTCGATGGCGCCGCCATGGCCGTCCGGCCACGAACGCCATTGCTTGCCATAGACCGGGCCGAGATCGCCATTCTCGTCGGCCCACTCATCCCAGATCGAGACGCCGTGATCGTTGAGATATTTGATGTTGGTGTCGCCGGCCAGGAACCACAAAAGCTCATGGATGATCGACTTGAGGTGCAGCTTCTTGGTGGTGGTGACCGGAAAGCCGCGGGCCAGGTCGAAGCGCATCTGGTAGCCGAATATCGAGCGTGTTCCGGTGCCGGTACGGTCGCCGCGATCTGCGCCGTTTTCCAGCACATGCTTCAGAAGGTCGAGATACTGGCGCATCGGCTCCGGTCCGATTCGGGTTGTCAGCCATCATAGCCGAATGACCGTCGGCCGAACACAGCAAAGCGAGACAATTCCAGCAGAAGCCTCGCCAGCATCAGCGGCGAGTTTGTTCAGAGCGAGCCGAGCATGCCCAGATCCTTGGCGACAAGATAATAGAACGTCACCCGGCTCTTGCTGTTGTCGGCCGCCATCGCCTTGCAGGTCTTTTCGATAGCCGCATCCGCCTTGGCGCCGTCGGTGACACCGAGCTTGCCAGCGACCCAGCTGTTCCTGACGCGCTTCAGTTCCTCCGGGTCGGTGCAGGACACCAGCGAGGAATCGCGGTTCCTGAGCGCGATGCCCAGATGCTTGACGATCTTGGCGACCGCGTCGGCATCCGCCGCCGCATCATATTTTTTTACGTCTGCGAGATAATCGGCCATCGAATTTCCCCTCGTCGGCGCCACGGGATCCGGTCGATGAGGATTGTGGCGCGCTGCCGCAACTGTGCGCTGGGTCTCCTCACCGCCACAAAGCTTCGGTTGAGACCGGCTGCAAGTCAACCCCTTGATGATCCACTTTGACACGGACGAAAGTGGCATTCCGGCCTTTCATTTTCCACCGCCAGTCCCTATATTCGCCTCGTCGGCTCGACCGACTATGGTGATAAACAGGCGATGAAATAAGCCGTTCGGACCCGGGGGCGGTACCCGGCGCCTCCACCAAAAACCGCTGCTCAAGAGCGGCTTTTGCTGGGGGCGAAATAGGATCGACGAAGGTGTAAAGATCGTACTTTTGCCCGGCATTGTACCACCGTTATCGGGCTAAACTTATAGTTGCCAACGACAACTATGCGGAAGCACGTCTCGCCGCGTAAGCGGTGCGATAGCTTCAATTCAAGCCCTAGTGGTTCGCACTTCTAGGCGGGGTTCGGAGGTACCTGGCAACAGAAACCTCCATTTCTTCTTTTTTGATATGTGCAGCTGCAGGCCTCGCCGGCTGGGCTTTTTATGCGCCCTGATACGCTCAAGACGCCGCGGCGTTTATACCAGCCCCTGGCTGACCGCGTCGATCGCACCGGCGAATGTTTCACCAGTAGCCTCATCGGGCAACAGCATCTCATTGTGCCCTCTGCCCGTCCGGATCATCGGAAAACAATTGGCGAGCTTGGCAACACGACAGTCGAGGAGCACCGGCCGGTCCACGTCGATCATTTCCTGTATCGCATCGTCAAGGTCGGCTGGTTTGTCACAGCGCAGGCCGACCGCTCCGAACGCCTCGGCCAATTTGACAAAATCGGGCAAGGCCTCGGAATAGGAATGCGCGAGGCGGTTGCCATGAAGGATTTGCTGCCACTGGCGAACCATGCCCATATATCCGTTGTTCAGGATGAATATCTTGATCGGCGCGTCGTACTGGACTGCCGTCGACAGCTCTTTCATGGTCATCTGAACCGACGCGTCGCCGGCGATATCGATGACGAGGCTGTCCGGATGAGCGATCTGCACGCCGAGCGCCGCCGGCAGGCCGTAACCCATCGTCCCCAGGCCGCCCGAACTCATCCAGCGGTTCGGCTTTTCGAAGCCGTAGAATTGGGCCGCCCACATCTGATGCTGGCCGACTTCAGTGGTGATGTATGTGTCGCGATCCTTCGTCAGCTCGTAAAGGCGCTGCACCGCATATTGCGGCATGATCACGTCGTTGTTCATCTCATAGGAGAACGAATTGCATGCGCGCCAGGCGGCGATCTTTCTCCACCAGTCCTGAAGGCGGCTTCCATCCGGTTTCTGAGATAATGCGCGCCATAGACGAACCATGTCACCCAGAACATTGCCGACATCGCCTTGTATGCCGATATCGGCGTGGACGTTCTTGTTGATCGAGGACGGATCTATATCGATATGTATCTTCCTGGAGTTGGGCGAAAAAGCATCCACACGCGAGGTCACGCGGTCATCGAAGCGCGCGCCGATACAGATCATGACGTCGCAATCGTGCATCGCCATGTTCGCCTCATAGGAACCATGCAGACCGACCATCTTGAGCCAGTTCTTGCCGGAGGCGGGGTAAGCTCCAAGGCCCATAAGCGTCGAGGTGACCGGAAAGTCGCTCAGTTGAACCAGCTCCCGGAGCAATGTCGATGCTTTCGGGCCGGAATTGACGATGCCGCCGCCGGCATAAATAACGGGACGGCTGGCATTGGCCATCAGCGCTATCGCCTGGCCGATCTTGTTGATGTCGCCCTGCAGCTTCGGTTGATAATTTTTCAGCGCAGCAACGTCCGAACGCGGCGTGTACATGCCGGACGCAAACAGAACGTCCTTTGGCATGTCGACGAGAACAGGCCCCGGTCGCCCCGACTGGGCGATGTGGAACGCCCTATGGATCGCTGACGCTAAGTCATCGACGTCTTTGACCAAAGAGTTGTGCTTGGTGCAGGATCGCGTGATGCCGATCGTGTCACATTCCTGAAAGGCATCGGAGCCGATCAATGTTGTCGGCACTTGTCCGGACAGACAGACGATCGGCACTGAATCCATCAGTGCGTCCTGCAGGGGCGTCACGGCATTCGTCGTGCCTGGGCCTGACGTGACCAGCATCACGCCGATCTTGCCCGTGGACCGGGCATAACCCTCGGCGGCATGGCCGGCGCCCTGTTCGTGGCGCACAAGGATATGCTTGAGATCGTCCTGCTGGAATATCTCGTCATAGATCGGCAAAATAGCCGCGCCGGGATAGCCGAAAATATGCTCCACACCATTGTCTTTGAGTGCGCGGAGAACGATCTCCGCTCCTGTCATGCGGTTGCTCGTATCCTGAATGGAATTATCGCTTGTCATGGTTCTGTCCCGTAGCGTGATGAGGATGGGTTGACGGGGCATCGCCGAAATCGGGCGTAAGAAGAATTTCGGGCATAAAAAAAGGCCCCGTCAGGAGCCTGTTTGTCGCGCACGGGTGGCTGTCGCCGGATGGTTACACCATCCTGCCCATGCGCTTTCCTACCACTGCAAGAACCATAGCGATCTTCATGATCATCGCTGCTAACACAGAAAATCGCGCATCGTCAACGTCTCAGGCTAAGGCGTCTCAGGCCAAGGCGAAAACCCAAGGGCTTCCCTTCATCGGAATTTCCGATGGCAGCATTCGTATCTTCCCGTTTCCCTTCTCCCCTGCCTTTGTCGAACAAGGCTTCAGTTTCTCGCCGCGTGTCGGTCACGCCCCGCGAGCTACCTGATGGAGAAAAGATGAACCAGGAAACCACACCAACACCCGAACGCATCCTGATCGTTGGCGGCAGTTCCGGCATGGGACTGTCGCTTGCCGAACAGCAGCTTGCTGCCGGCGCCGAGGTTACGATCGTCGGCCGCTCCGAGGACCGGTTGTCGGCCGCACGGCAGCACTTGCCTCACCCGGAAAGGCTGAGGACGATCGCAGCCGACGTCACAAGCGAGGACGAGGTCCAGCGCCTGTTCGAGGACGTCGGTACGCTCGACCACATCGTCTCGACCGCCGCAGACATCATCGGCGTCTATGTGTTGCTTCCCGAGATGGACGTCTCGATAGCGCGGAAAGTGATGGATTCCAAAGTCGTCGCGCCGCTTCTTCTCGCCAAACACGGCGCGCCTCATCTGACGCCCAGGGGGTCGATCACGCTGACCTCGGGCATCGCCGCCTATCGTCCGGCGGCGAAAGGCTCGGTGGTGGCAGCCGTTAATGGGGCCCTTGGCTCACTCGCCTACGCGCTTGCCGTCGAACTGGCGCCGATCCGCGTCAATGTCGTCTCGCCGGGCTGGGTCGACACGCCGATTTGGGATGCCGTCGTCGGCAGCGGAAAGACGGCTGCGCTGGACGCCATGGCAAAGCGTCTGCTCGTCGGCCGGATCGGCCGGGCAGCCGACGTTGCCCAAGCTATCACGTCCCTGATGCATAACGGCTTCATCACCGGAACCGTGCTTCATGTCGATGGTGGCCAGCGATTGGTCTAGTGATGGCCAGACCTCGCGAACCATTGCGAGGAACAGTTGCAAGACCGGCGCTTGAATGCGCCGGTGGCGCCATACCATGGTGACCGGCGTCACCGGGCTGCTTCCGACCCAAGGCAGCACGACGATATTGGCGTCAGCCGCAGAACCCACGAGACGCGGGACCAGCGCGCATCCAAGACCGGCTGCAACAAGGCCCCGTATCGCGCCCATGCTGGCGAACTCGCCGACCAGTTTTGGACGGTCAGGCAACGTTGCGGCAAACGTTTCGTCGAACATCCGCCTGTAGACGCAACCGGGCTGGGTGACGAGGAAGGCCTCGTCAGCCAGATCGTCGGGCGTTATGGCAGAATATCCGGCCAACCGGTGATTTGCCGGCATTATGATGACGAGCTCTTCTTCTGCCACCTGCTCGCTTCGCAGCTCCGGCGCCGCCGCCGGGGCGGCCCCGAAATGCAAAGACACGTCCAGCGCCCCGCTGGCCACGCCGGCACGCAACCGGCTGCTATCGCCCGCCTGGAGGTTCAGTTCCACGTCTGGATAGCGCCGGTGGAATTCGCTCAGCAAGGCTGGCAAGCGCGTAACGCAAAGCGTCTCCAGGCCGCCGACCGTCAGGCGACCGGCAACCGTACCGCTCGCGTCGGCGACAGCGGAACGGGCTTCGTCCGCAAGGTCGAGGAGATCGTTTGCGTAGTCCAGCAGGCGCTGTCCTGCCGCCGTCAGCTTCAAGCCACGCCGTGACCTGTCGAACAGCGACGTGCCCAGATCGGCTTCCAGCGCCTGGATCTGTTCGGTCACGCTCGATTGGGCAAGATGAACCCGCTCGGAGGCGCGCGTGATGTTCAAGGTGGTGGCGACCGCCACGAAGGTCTTGAGATGTCTAAGCTGCATGTCTTGAACCCGTCATATAGGCAAAGGCTGCTTTGAACCGGGACCGCAAACGTGAAAAGGCCGGGAACATCGCCCGGCCTTTTTGTCTCGATAGGTGAAGCTTACTCCGCCGGCGCTTCCGCAACGTCCCGGCTGCGGCCGAGCGTTATCTTGGCCAGTGTGAAGGAGATCGCCGCGCACAGCGTGATGCCCGCCACCATTGGCAGCGGCGTGCCGTCAAAGAACACGCCGGCGACACCCATGGCGACCGCGCCGATGGCGAAGTGCAGCGTGCCCATCAGCGCCGACGCCGTGCCGGCGATCTCACCATGCTCTTCCATGGCCAGCACCGACGTCGTCGGGATAACCAGGCCGAGGAAACCGTAGCCGATGAACAGCAGCGCCGCCATTACGTCGAGCCGGTCGACACCCGATGCCATCACCGCAAACAGCACCACCATCGTCGTCGCATAGCCGGTCACGGCGACGCGCACCACGCGCTGCAGCCCGAACCGCTCCGATAGCAACCCGGTCAGCTGCGACATGCCGATGAAGGCAACCGCATTGATCGAGAAGAACACGCTGTAAACCGAAGGGGACAGGCCATAATGGTCGATCAGGATGAAGGACGAGCTCGACAGATAGACAAAGAAGCTCGCAATGCCGAAGCCGGCGATGGCCGTCAGGCCAAGGAAGTTGCGGTCGCCCATCAGGAAGCGGTAGCCGGAAAGTGCCGTCCCGAAGGACGAACCGGCGCGCTCTTCGACCGGCCGCGTCTCCTTGAGAGAGGTCGCCAGCAGGATGGTGGCGAGCACGGCCGCGCCCGTCACCGTCCAGAACACGGCGCGCCAGCCGAAGTTCTCGATGATCTGGCTACCGGTCAGCGGCGCCAGGATCGGCGACACCGAAAACACCAGCATCAGCAGCGACATCAACTTGGCGGCCTCGGTGCCGGTATGCAGGTCGCGAACGATCGCGCGCGGCACGGCCATGCCGGCGCTGGCGCCGAGCCCTTGCAGGAAACGGAAGGCGATCAGCCATTCGATCGAGGGAGCCAGCGCCGAGCCGACGCCGCCGACCATGAACAGCGCCAGGCCGCCGTAGAGCGGCAGCTTGCGGCCGACCATGTCGGAGATCGGTCCGACGACGATCTGGCCGAAGCCCATGGAAAGAAAGAAGATCAGCAGGCTCATCTGCACCGCGGCAGTGCCGGCATGCAGATCCTCGCCTATTGACGGCAGGGCCGGAAGATACATGTCGATGGCAAACGGGCCGATCGCGGACAATAGGCCGAGCACGACCGCAATGCGGAGGAATTTGGCGTTCATGATAGCAGGCTCTTTCGAATTCTGGTTGCCGCCGAGGACCGGCGCGTAACCCTAGGACGTTCCATCCCATGGAGTTCCGACTCTTCTGCGGAACGAAACTCCCTTCGTGCAGTCCACAAATTTAGACAGGCTTGTCTAATTCGTCAACCACCTCTATATAGTTTTGCATGAAGGCCAACGTTTCTCCTGACATTTTCCCGCCACGGGGCCATGAGGCCAAGCGGATGTCGATTGTCGATGCCGCCACCTCGGTCTTCTGCCGCGAAAGCTTCGCCGGTGCCAATATCGACATGATTGCCGCCGAGGCCGGCGTCTCCCGCCAGACCATCTACAATCATCACGGCGACAAGGAAAAACTCTTCGTTGCCATCGTCCGCGACCTCACCGAACGTTGCAACGCCGGCATCTTTGCCACGATTTCCACTTTTCCCGATCAGCCGAAGGATCTCGAAGCCGACCTCATCGCCTTTGCTGTGCGGATGAATCACAACTGCATCTGCAACCGCGACGGCAAATTCCTGCGCAAGCTGATCCAGACCGAGGGCGGGCGCTATCCCGAGTTGTTCGCCGAATGGCGCGAAGAAGGACCGGGCAGGACATGGCCGGCGATCGCCGCCCGTTTCGCCCGCCTCGCTCATGCCGGCTTCCTTGATATCGACGATCCCGATGTCGCAGCGCGCCAGTTCATGGCGCTTGCCAATGCCGAGTTGCAGACGACGTTCATGCTCGGCGGCGCACCAACCGAGGACGAGGTGGTGCAGTCAGCGACAAATGGCGTGCGCACCTTCCTGCGCGCCTTCGGCAAGCGGCAGCCTGTGGCTCGTAAGCAGGGCGCGCTCGCCAGCGCTTGACGGTCAAAGCCGTTTGACGATCAAATCGTCGCCAATGGGCTTCGCTTCCGCACCCCGGCGATCTATATCCGGTTTACGCCGCGCTCAAGCTTGATTACAGCTATCAGGACGATTCAACGGAAGCCGACAGCCACATGGCCGACGACCACATCCGCTACGACATTCTGGCCCAGGAGGCGTTGCGCGGCGTCATGCGCAAGGTCCTGGCCGAGGTCGCGCGCACCGGTCTCCCAGGCAACCATCACTTCTTCATCACATTTCTCACCGGCGCGCCGGGCGTGCGCGTATCTTCGCGGCTGCGCGAACGCTATCCCGAACAGATGACCATCGTTATTCAGTTCCAATATTGGGACCTGAAGGTGAGCGACACCGGCTTCGAGGTCGGGCTGTCGTTTTCCGACGTGCCGGAGAAACTGGAAATCCCGTTCTCGGCCGTACGCGGCTTTTACGATCCGTCCGTCAACTTCGAGCTCGAATTCGACGTCAAGACGGATACCCCGGCTGAACAGGAGACAAAGGCCAAGCCTGCTCCCGAGCCGCTGGCCATCGTCGCCGAGAAAAAGCCTGAGACGAAGAAGAAAACCGCTGAGGCGGAAAAGAAGCCTGCCGCGGCCGACGCCGGCGCCAAGGGGGCCGACGTGGTGTCGCTCGACGCCTTCCGCAAGAAGTGACCCGACGGGCGGCGTGACATGGCCGAGATCGTCAATCTCCGTCAGGCACGCAAGCAGAAGGCGCGAGCCGAGAAGGAGCGCCTGGCCGAACAGAACCGGGCGCTGCATGGCCGTTCCAAAACCAGCCGGGATCGCGACCGCCTGATCGCCGACAAGGCCGACAAATTCGTCGCCAGTCATCGCCGGGAAAAATCGGGCGATTCGGACAAATCCGATGCTTGAAGTGTGAGGGCGGTCGCGTGAGCCCGGTCGAAAAGCGCTCGGTCACCATTCGCGGCCACCGCACCAGCTATTCGCTCGAAAAGCCTTTTTACGACGACCTGATCGCCATCGCAGCCGCGCGAAAATTGACGCTCGCCGCGCTTGTCGCCGAAATCGACGAGAGCCGCCCGCGCGATGCGAACCTCTCCTCGGCGCTCAGGCTCTATGTGCTGGACTGGGCCAAGCGCCGCAAGTTGTAGCCTTCAGGCAACGCTATTTTGTTTCCTGCGCCGGATACGGAAGCCCAGCAAAGCCGAGCGGTCGCGTTCTTCGGCCTGCTTCTTCGATCTGACACGCATCAGGTCCTTCCAGCCGACATAGCCCACCAGCCGCGCATTTTCTCGCGTGACGACGGGCAAATGGGACACGTTCGCCATCAGCAGCTTGTCGGAGGGGCCCTCGAGATACTCATCCGGATAGGCAACCGTCTTTGCGAAGCCGGGCTCGTCGCGAGGGACCACGACGAGGAGGACCACCGCCGCGTGCTGCTGCGGCTGACCGACCGCGCCGACGACAGTCTCGCCGATCTGTCAGCCGCTCATCTCGACGAACTCGGGCGGATCGAGCCGATGCTGAAGCGCTTGCTTGCTGGACGCGGCGCATAAGGGATGCGCCGTCACCCGCCATTCAGCGATTTTAGCAGATCGTCGATCGACGAGGGATCGAACTTGAGCTTTGGCGGGGGCGGCACTGAGGGTGGCACGTTATTTGCGGCCGGTGGCGCACGTTCTGCTTTCTGCGCTTGCTCCGCCGCGGCCTTGCGTTCGGCGTCGAGCTTTGCCTTCTCTTCCGAGGCGATCCGCAACGCCTCTTCCGCCCTCTGGCGTTGCTGTTCTTCGGCCTGCGCTGCTTCCTCGGCAGCCTGTTGCGCCGCCTCGGCTTTGGCTTCGGCATCCGCTTTGGCCTTTGCAGCCGCCTCGGCTTTCGCCCTGGCCTCGGCTTCGGCCTTCGCCGCTGCATCCGCTTTCGCCTTGGCTACAGCCTGCGCCCTGGCCTCCGCTTCGGCTTGGGCCTGCGCCTCAGCTTCGGCCTTTGCCTTGGCGTCCGCTTCAGCCTTCGCCTTGGCTTCAGCCTGCGCCCTCGCCTCCGCTTCGGCTTGGGCCTGAGCCTCGGCTTCGGCCTGTGCCTTAGCGTCCGCTTCAGCCTTCGCCTTGGCTTCAGCCTGCGCCCTCGCCTCCGCTTCGGCTTGGGCCTGCGCCTCAGCTTCGGCCTTTGCCTTGGCGTCGGCCTCGGCCTTCAGCCGCGCTGCTTCCTGTTGCCTGCGCAGTTCCTCCGCCGCTCTTTCACGCTCGGTTTGCAGGGCAGCGTAGTAGCGCACCTCACGCCGCAGCCTTTGTTTCTCGAGCAGCGCGGCTTGCATGGCTTCGACCCGCTGCTGCTCCTTTTCCAGCGCACGCTGGGTCAGGAACTGTGCCAGTGGCTCGCTGTCGAACTGCCGTTTGATGGCGCCGAACGGACCGTCGACGCTGAAATTCAAAATTGGTTCGGAGCCGACCAACGCCTCGTCGCCGGGTCGGTAGGCGATCTCGCCCTTGGCATCGACGGTGCTGGTATTCAGATCGGCGGTGATGTCGGCGGACAGCGTCGCGCCCGGGCTTTCGAATTTGACCGGTGGCGCCCTCAGCGTGCCGCCGGCGATGGTGAAGGCAATATCGGTGTCCTGCGCCGGAAAACTTCCCGCCGCGGCGATCTGCGGCACGAAGCCGGCAGTCTTCGACGCGTCGATATCGCGCCCTATCGCGTCGGCCTTGGCGATGAATGCGCCAAAGGCATCGGGATTGAAGCCGGCAATAGTCATGCCCTTCAGCGTCGCCGTGCCGGAACCGGACAGCGCCGCGACCATCGCGTCGACCGATTTGCCGCTGGTCGAAAGCGCCGTCGAGAAATCGCCGCTTCCGCTGAAACCGGCCTCCGGCAGCACGGCTGCCAGATCGGAGCCGGCGAGTTTCATCTGACCGGAGAAAAGCCCGGTGCCGTCATTGTTCTTGAGCTCGAACAGGCCACTCAACTCGCCGCCGAGGAATTTTGCCTTGAGGTCGGAAACACGGATGCCCTCCTGGTCGAGCTGCAGCGAAAGCGCAGCGTCATAGGCGGTGGCAAGCGGGCCGGCGGCAAGCGACGCCGCCGTCAGATCGAGATCGGCGGTAAATGGCAAACTGGATTTCTGGCTGAACGGTGCCGTCGGCCAGGCCCCGTCATTGACGAGGAAGGCCTGGTCGCCGAACAGCATCACCGCCATCGGATCGAGGTCCAGCTCGTCCAGCGACAGCGCGCCGGCAAGATGCGGCAGCCCCTCCTTGACGTCGATATTTACGTCACCGGAAACCGCCGCTTCGTTGACGGCGCCGTTGAGGCCGCTCAGCACCAAAAGACCATTGCCGTAGTCGGCATCGGCAGCAAGCGACGTCGACATGCCGGTCCCCATGCCAGGCAGGCCGACGCCGGTCGTCATCAGCCATGGCTCGATGTCGGCCGTTTCCAGGCTGACCTTGCCCTTGGCGGCCGCGCCCTGAGGCGTGTCGGCAACTGTCCCGTCGAAACCAGCTTTGAAGTCGTTGCCGGCCAGGCTGAAGCGTGTCGCCAGGCCGCCGCCAAGTGTGCCTTTGGCCGAGACGTCGGTGGTCGCCTCGCCGAGCATGCCGAGTGGCAGCGCCGGCAACCCGTAAAGCGCCAGAAGTGCGGTGGCGTCGGCGTTCCGGGCATTGAAGGTCAACGTCACCGGCGCTTCGAGGGGCCGGTCGAGCGCCCCTTTGCCGGACAGCGACGCCGAAAAGGCCGAACCACCGGCCCTGCCCTGTGCGCTCATTGCCAGTCCCGTCGTACCGTCGCCATTGTCTGCGGCACTCGTGACGGCGTCGATACGCGCATCCTGGAACAGCTCCGGATAGGCAGCGGCCCGCGCCGCCAACCCGTTCAGCACCGCATTGTCCGGATAATGCCGGACGGCGACGTCGATCAGCGGCTTGAGGTCGACGGCGACCACCGAGGCGTCGAGCTTCCCGGTCGGGCTCGCCGGGAAGTCCTTGATCCGGCCGGTGGCGCTGATAGAGGCGCCGGCAAGTCCGCCGACCGACAGGCGGTCGATCTCAAGCAGCCCGTCGCGCAATCTAAGCGCGGTGTCGACGCTATCGGCGGTCAACCCACCTGCGCTGACCGGCCCGGCCTTGATCTGGAAATCGAGGTCGCGGTCGGAAAAGCGGTTGGCTCCCTTGTCGCTGACGAAGATCGAGGCGAAGGCGGCGAGTCCATCGACGTCGAGTTCGCCACCTTCCAGTTGCATCAGCACCGATGGCCTTGTGTCTTCGGGCTGGGTGGAATCGATGCGGCCGGAGAACTTCGCCTTGCCGAGGATGAGTTCGAGATCGCTGAAGGCCTGGTGCTTTTCATTCAAATCTACTTTTGCCTTGAAGCCGGCGGCCGGCAAGCGGCGGATCGCCTCGTCGACGTCCTTCGACAGCCAGGCGGCAAAGCCGGAGGGCTGCGCCACAGCCAGAAGCAGCGATCCGGTGAATCCAAAATGATCCTCGACGCTGACCATGCCATTGGCTTCCAGCTTGGCGCGGCCGGGCAGCGTGGCGGCCAGCGATTTTACCGCCCAGCCGCCCTCGGCCGGTTCGGCGGACAGATGCACGTCGCGAATCGTCGTGTCGCCTGCCACCACCGCCGGCAGTTTCACCTCGACCGTGCCCGGTATGGTCGGCTTCGGCAGATCGAGCAGCGCCTGCTCCAGCGCCGCCACCCGCTCGGACAGCGTCAATCCGGCACTGGCCGCCGCCCCCACTGCCTCGTCGAACTGCACCTGCGCGCCATTGGCCTCGATCGAGAAATGCGGCTTCAGCCCAAGGTCGACCGCAGCCTTGCCATCGGCGGTGTAGGGATTGTCGAGCGGTCCGGTCTCGAAGCGGAATTCGTCGACGCCGAGCTCCTGGTGGTCGAGCGAAAACTTGCCGTTCAGCCTGAACCCCGGATCCGGCTTGCCGGCGCTGACTTTCACTGCCTCGCCGTCGGTGCCGCGCAACTGCGCTACAGTCTGGTCTGCGCCCGATATCTTGAACTGGCCCGAATAGACCGCGGCGCCCTCGACGAGGCCCACATTGCCGTCGGTCTCGATGACCAGCGGATAGTCATCCGGACCGGCTTTGAGCCTGAGCCGCATTTGCCCGTCCGGTTCAGCCTTGCCGGTGGAAGCGGCGATCGTGGTCCGCAACCCGTCCAGCAACAGGGAGCCGTCCATCCGCCAGGGGCCGCCCAGCGACTTGGCCGAGATCGTCGAGTTGATCTCGGAAATAAGATGGCTACGGCCGCCGGCGGCGTGGCTGAGCGCGATCTGTCCTTCCGTCACCGTCAGCTTCTCGATGGAGATCTGGCCGGGATCGAACGGCGAGGACGGCCGTATCGTCCAGTCGACCGTGCCGTTGGCGGCGATGTCGATCGTCGCCTTCGGCCGCACCAGGCGCATGTCGAAGATCAGCACCTCGCCGCGCAGGAATGGCGCGAGTTCTGCATCCATCGAAAAGGTTTCGACGGTCATCGCCGGCTGGCCGTTGGGGCCACCGGCGACGGCGACGTTGGAAAAGGTCACCGAGGGAAACGGCAGCAGCCTTGCCGTTGCATCGCCTCGCACGGTCACCTTGCGGCCAAGAACGGCGCTCGCCTCGCGTTCGAAATCGGCGCGATAACCCGTCCAGTCGACAAAGTACGGCACCACCAGCGCCGCACACAGCACCAGCACGAGAAGCCCACCGAAGATCACGAACAGGCGTGCGAGCATGAACTCCGAAGCGGTTGATTGAAAATCAGCCGCACTCTACCCGCATCAGCGTGTCGATAAAGAGGCAATTCCCGCCAGACAGGCGTCCAGGGCAAAAGTCCAGGGCAAAAGAAGGCGGCCAAGAAAACTCAGCGCGCGTCGCGCTTTGCCTGCGCCACCTTTGCCGCCTGCCGCTGCCGGCCGAGTTCCATCGGCCGGATCAGATTCTCGGGCCGCCGGCTCACGATCGCGCGCATGCCTTTGTGCGCGGTGCGCGTGTTGAACTCGGGACCGTCTGCCGCAGCGCCCTGCTTCATGGACAGCGCCTTGCGTGCATTCTCGACCAGCGAAACACGCGCTGCCAACTGGCGGCGGCGTTCGGCCTCGCCATTGAGCCGCCGCATGGTCATCGCCAGAACCGCCAGCTTCAACTGCGAACCTTCATCGGCCTTCGAGGCGCCGGCGCCCTTTGGCGCACCCTTGCCGCGCATTTCGCGGCGGCGGCGATGCGCCTCGGTCTGGGCCTTGTCGCGCCGCTCCCTTAGGAGCTTGACCAGGCTGGCGAGTTCGGCGTCGGCAAGATGCTGCACTGCTGGATGGTGCGACTTCTCGACGAGAGCATGTTCGTCGGCGCTCAGCGCCCGAGCCTCTTCCTTGCGTGAAATCGCCATGACACCATTCCTCCGTCTGTGACGCCTGCCTGCCTCTCAGGTCCTTGGAGTCTCGATCCAAATGGTGGTGCGGTCAAGCCAGGGACCATCTGGATCTTCTTCCACTATTCGGCCGGCAATATCTTGCCCGGGTTCATGATATTCAGCGGGTCGAGCGCCTGCTTGATCGTGCGCATGATGTCGACGCCATGACCGAGCTCATGCCGCAGGAAGCCGATCTTGCCCTGCCCTATGCCATGCTCACCAGTGCAGGTGCCGTCCATGGCGATGGCGCGCATATTGAGCCGCGCCACGAATTTTTCCGCCAATGCGATCTCCTTCGGGTCGTCCACGTCCATCAGCACCAATACATGGAAATTGCCGTCGCCGGCATGGCCGACGATCGGTGCGATCAGGCCCATCTCGGCGATATCCGCCTCGGTCTCGGTGACACATTCGGCAAAGCGCGAGATCGGCACGCAGACATCGGTCGACAGGCCCTTGGCGCCCGGCCGCAGCGTCAGCGATGACCAGTAGGCATCGTGCCTGGCTTTCCACAATTTTGTCCGCTCTTCGGCGATGCTGGTCCACAGGAACGGGCCGCCGCCATTTTCCTCGGCGATCATGCCGAAAGTCTCGGCCTGTTCGGCGACGCTGGCATCGCTGCCGTGGAACTCGACGAACAGGCAGGGGCTCTCCGGATAGTCGAGCTTCGAATAGGTCTTCATCGCTCGCATCTGCAGCGCATTGACCAATTCGATGCGCGCCACCGGAATGCCCATCTGGATGGTCGCGATCACCGCGTTGCAGGCCGCCTCGACGCTGGGAAACGGGCAGACGCCGCCCGAAATCGCCTGCGGAATGCCCTGCAGCTTCAAGGTCAGCTGGGTGATGATGCCAAGCGTACCTTCCGAGCCGATCAGCAGCCGCGTCAGATCATAGCCGGCCGAGCTTTTCTTGGCGCGCTTTCCGGTCGTAACCGCTTCGCCGTCGGCCATCACCGCCGTCAGTGACAGGACGTTGTCGCGCATCGTGCCGTAGCGCACGGCGTTGGTGCCCGACGCCCGTGTCGCCGCCATGCCGCCGAGCGAAGCGTTGGCGCCCGGGTCGATCGGAAAGAACAGGCCGGTGTCGCGCAGATGCCGGTTGAGGTCCTCGCGCGTCACGCCGGGCTCGACGGTGCAATCGAGGTCCTGCGGATTAACTGCAACGATACGGTTCATGCGTGACGTATCGAGCGAGATGCCGCCGCCCGGCGCATTGGTATGGCCTTCCAGCGAAGAGCCGACGCCAAAGGCGATCACCGGCACGCGATGTGCAGCGCACGCACGCACGATCTCCTGCACCTCCTCCGTCGTCTCGGCAAAGGCGACACCGTCCGGCGCCTGCGTCGGGATATAGGTCGTGGTGTGCGCGTGCTGGGCGCGGATCGCCTGGCCGGTCTGGAAGCGCTCGCCGAGCCGCTGCTTGAGGATGCCGAGCACGGCGGCAATGCCTTCCTCGTTGCGTTCGACCGGGTTGAGGTCGCTTAGAGCCATCGATTCCTCCGCGAATGGACCAGCGTCCACCCTTGTTCTGCATCTAGGGATGCGTAGTCTCACCGACCACGCTCTGTCCAGTCCACGCTCATCCCGGCATGACGAGAAGGAAGTTTCCGATGCCCATCCCCGCCCCTTTCGTCTCTCGCGCCATGGACATCGAGAAGGCCTGGATCGACTACAACGGCCATCTGAACATGGCCTATTACAACGTGCTGTTCGACCGTTGCTCCGACGAAGCCTTCGAGATGATGGGAATGGGGATGGACTATGTGAGGGAACGGCGGCTGACCATCTACACCGCGGAAGTCCATGTCTGCTACGTCCAGGAGCTGCATCTCGACCACAAGGTCACGGTCTCGTTCCAGCTCCTCGACCATGACGACAAGCGGCTGAGGGCCTATCAGGAAATCCGCCATGTCGACGGCTGGCTTGCCGCCACGTCCGAAACGCTGTCGCTGCATGTCGACATGGCTGGCCCGAAGGTGGCGCCCTTCCCCGCCGACGTCCTTGCCAGGGTGGAAGCGATGCGCGCCGCCCATGCCGCCCTGCCGATGCCGGAGCGCGCCGGCCGCTCGATCGGTATTCGTCGTAAGCCGGCTTGAACCGCAACCCAACCGCCGTTAACCTTACCGAGGTTTTAACGTGAACAAGCCGAATTGAGACGTTGAACGACTCAGCGCGGCGTTGGAAAACCATCCGCATCGAGTTGCGATACGGGCGGCGGAGCAGCAGCGGTTCGGGGAACGTGCATGAAAACCGACATCAAGGTCGAGGCGGACAGGCTGGCGGCTGACCCACGCATCACCGACTATGATTTCTGGCGCTGGCTGAAGAACCTCAACAACGAGATCTCCCACATCGCCAACAACAACGAGCCGATCCCCTTCGCCATGATCCGCTGGCGCGCCATCCTTAAGCAGGCGCGGATGAAACGCGGCCACGCCTGAAACTGTTATGATAACACCGAGCTTGCGGCACAAGAATACAGCGTTGCTTACGACAACGAATGGTCGCCAGGCAGCAAGCCACCGAATTCCGGCATCTATCGTTGCAAGAATTGCGGTGAAGAAATTGCGGCGAACAAAGAAAACGGCCAAACAAGGCGATGGATTGGAAGCTGTTTCAGCAGCCAACTACAAACAGACAATCCCTGATCCTCTAAGATTTTAGTCTTCAGGCCCGGTAAATCCACTGTTCTGGCACGCGCACCGAAATCTCCTCGCCGGCCGTGATCGTGCCGGGCTTCTCGACCCAGGCGACGAGGCCGCGCAAACGCTTCGCCGCTTTCGCGAACAGCAGCGCGCCGGCCTCGTGATCGGCCATCCCGGCATTTTCGGCGACCGATCGCCCGGCGATGCGGCAAGGCCCGTTCTGCGCGTCGATCTTGACAGTCGCGCCGCCTTTGAAGAACAGCAGCGCGCCGGACGGCAGCATCGAGAGGTGCGGCAGGCCTTCGATCAGGAGATTGGCGCCGATCCATTCCGGCTTGATCTCGGCGATGCCCATCCGTTCGGCAACGATTGCCAGTTCGTCCGCCGCGACGATCGACAATTGCCGTTCGTTGCGCATTTCGGTGCCGCGCGGATACCAGGGTTCCCGTCCGCCGGAGCGCCGCGTCGTGCCGGCGTGGAAATCGCCTTCAATGCCGTCGAAGCCAAGCTGCAACTTATCCACCGCCCGTGTCTCGAAATGATCGAATGGTGCGAGATAGAGCGAGGCCACCCTGGCGGTGAGCTTTCGCGCCGGGACGATCTCGACCGGAGTTTCGGCTTCGGGAAAAAGATCCAGCATGGGTTCGTTCCTCGCGTGATACGCGCAATTAGCCGCGGTCAGCTCATCGGGTCCAGTCGAAAGCGCTGATGCTCCGATCAAGCGGACTGATGCGACTCTGCTCGGCGCGTTCCGATGCTGGTTCCGTTCGCGCCGAAATGGTCAAAGCATGCGCAATAGCGCGCCGCCGATCGAGTAGCCGGCGCCGAAGGCGCAGAGCAGGCCGTAGTCGCCGGCCTTCATGTCGGCATGGTTCTCCGACAGGGCGATGATGGCACCGGCGGCGGCGGTGTTGCCGAGGCGCTCCAGCACCATCGGCGCGCGGTCATGGTCGACGTCATGGCCGAACGACAGTTTCAGGATCATGGCGTTCATCCGTGCATTGGCCTGATGCAGCCAGAAGCGCCGGATCGCTTGCGGCGTCAGCCCGTGTTCGGCCAGGAATTCGACGATGAACTTGTGGCCGGCGACGGTGACTTCCTTGAACACCTTGTTGCCGATCTGCTTGATCAGATTGCCTTCCAGATCGATCATGTACGGATCGTCCTGGGCAGCGCGGGTATAATAACCGAGATTGGTGCGGATGCTGTTCGACATCTGCGTCCAGGCGCGCGTGTCGAGCACCTCGAAGCGCCCCGGCCGCTTCTCGCCTTGGGCAAGCCCTTCGACGATCATCGACACGGAAGCGTCGCCGAAGATGAAATGCGTCTGCCGGTCGCGAAAATTGAGATGCCCGGTGATGATCTCCGGCGTCGTCACCAACACGCGTTTGTGCGCCCCCGCCCGCACCAGATTGACGGCGATGTGCAATGCGGCCGCCGCCGACGAGCAGCCGAGCCCCATGTCGAAGCCGGCGCCTTTCGTGCCCAGCGCCTGCTGCATTTCGATGGCGATCGCCGGATAGGGCCGCTGATGGTGCGAGGCCGAGCAGATCACCAGGTCGATGTCGCCAGGCTTCAGCCCGGCATGATCGAGCGCCTTGCTGGCCGAAGCGATGCCGAACTCGGCCTCCAGCGACAGCGCATCGTCGGGCCGCGCCGGGAAGCGCGGCGCCATGCGGGTCGGGTCGAGGATGCCTTCCCGTTCGATGACATGGCGGGTCTGGACGCCCGAGGCATGAACGATGAAGGCACTGTCCGATTTCTGTAGCAGCGGCTCGCCCGAGACCTCGCGGCGGATGTTCTCCATGTCCACCCAGGCGTTGAAGGTGGCGACGAGCTCCTCATTGGTGATCGAAGCTTCGGGGATTTCAACGCCGATGCCGCTGATGATGACGCGATGCATTTCCAGTTCGTCCCGTGCGCAGGCGTTGCGGCTTCGCCGCAAAAAGCTCGGCGCAACCTCTTTTTGCACCTAGCCAGTTTATGCCGGCTTAAATCAAGTCCCTGGGACGGGTCTTTACCAGGCGCAGAGCTTGGTATTGGTCTGCGGGTTGTTCCAGCAGGCACCGTCATCGCGGCTGCGCACGAATTGCCCGGGCAGCGGCACGTTGCGGCGGCCGAGATTGACATAGCCATAGGCAAAACCCGGTCCGTCGATTTCCAGGACGTAGGTCGGATAACCCGGCGCCGAGATGCGAAAGCTGCCGGCATCGTCCAGCGCCCGATAGCTGCACGAGAAATAGCCGTCGTCGCTGGTGAAGCAGCGCGCTCGCTTGGCCTCCGCCGATAGAGACAAGGCAAGCACAGCGGCCGCGCAAACGCTGCCGCCGAAAACGAGCTTTTTCAGTGTCATCATCCACCCCCATGGCCCATGAAGGGCCGTGCCCCAGCGAGATGCGCATGACGGCGAAAGCCGGTCAAGCATCCGCCATGCACTGTTTTTGGGTGTAGCTAAGAGTTTCTAAGCGGAACGCCGCGCCACGATGAAGAGACGGGGAAAGCGCAGCAATACCTTGCCGCTTGCCGTTTTCGGATAGGCTTCGCTGATCCTGGCCGTATAGCGCTTCAGGAAAAGCTGCCGCTCGTTCTCGTCGAGCGGATCGAGGAACGGCTTCAGCCCCGTCGACTTCACCCATTCGACGATCGCCTCGGCATCGGCCAGCGGATGGTTGTAGATCGTGTGCCAGATATCGAGCCGATCCGAGAATGGCGACAAAAGGTCGTAATAGAACGCGACCGGCGGCAGCGGCGCGCGGGCCGCGCGCTCGAGCTTTTCGGCAAACGGCATCTCGGCCGCGGTCTCCCGCATCAGCCGGTGCGAAGGCTCGGCCATATTGTCCGGCATCTGCACGGCAAGCGCGCCGCCGGGCGCCAAAAATCCTATCAGCCGCTGGAAGACCGCCGGATGCTCCGGCAGCCATTGAAACACCGCATTGGCAAAGATCACGTCGACCGGTTCGTTCGGCTGCCACGCCGCCGCATCCGCCAAGGCAAAGGTGACGCCGGGCAGGCGCGCCTTCGCCTTCTCGATCATGTCGAGGGAGGTATCGAAGCCGCTGATCTGCGCCTGCGGCCAGCGCTCGACCAGCAATTCGGTCGAATTGCCCGGCCCGCAGCCAATGTCGACCACCCGGCGTGGTTCCGGCACCGGCACCTGCGCAACGAGATCGCGCGCGGGGCGGGTGCGCTCGTCCTCGAATTTCAGGTAGAGGGCGGCGGACCAGTCGGCCATCTTGGTTCCTCAGATCATTTGAGAATTCGCCGCCCTGTAAATGTCTTACCGCGTCAGCCGCTTATACGTCATGCGGTGCGGATTGACCGCGTCCGGGCCGAGGCGGCGGATCTTGTCCTGCTCGTAATCCTCGAAATTGCCTTCGAACCATTCGACGTGGCTGTCGCCCTCGAAGGCGAGGATGTGCGTCGCCAGGCGATCGAGGAACATGCGATCGTGCGAGATGATGACGGCGCAGCCGGCGAAGCTCTCGAGCGCGTCTTCAAGTGCAGCCAGCGTTTCGGTATCGAGATCGTTGGTCGGTTCGTCGAGCAGCAGCACATTGCCGCCGGTCTTCAGCATCTTGGCCAGATGCACGCGGTTGCGCTGGCCGCCGGACAGGTTGCCGACCTTCTGCTGCTGGTCGCCGCCGCGGAAATTGAACGACGCGCAATAGGCGCGGGTGTTGGCTTCGAACTTGCCGAGCTTGACCACTTCGGCGCCGCCCGAGATCTCTTCCCAGACCGTCTTGGTCGGGTCGAGCGCGTCGCGGCTCTGGTCGACATAACCGAGCTTGACCGTCTCGCCGACGCGGATGGTGCCGGCATCGGGCTTTTCCTGGCCGGTGATCATGCGGAACAGCGTCGTCTTGCCGGCGCCGTTCGGGCCGATGACGCCGACGATGCCGCCGGGCGGCAGCTTGAATTCGAGATCGTCGATCAAAAGCGTGTCGCCAAAGCCCTTCGACAAGCCCTCGACCTCGATCACCACATTGCCGAGCCGCTCGCCATGCGGAATGACGATCTGGGTGTCGCTCGGACGCCGCTTGTCGGCTGCATCCAGCAGATCCTGGAACGCCTGGATACGGGCCTTCGACTTGGTCTGCCGGGCTTTCGGGCTGGACTGGATCCACTCGCGCTCGCGGCCGATCGCCCGCTGGCGCGCATCGTCCTCGCGGCCTTCCTGCTTGAGCCGCTTGGCCTTGGCTTCGAGATATTTGGTGTAGTTGCCTTCGTACGGGATACCGCGGCCGCGATCGAGCTCGAGGATCCAGCCGGTGACATTGTCGAGGAAGTAGCGATCGTGGGTGATGATCATCACCGCGCCCGGATAGGCCCGCAGATGCTTTTCCAGCCACGCCGTCGTCTCGGCGTCGAGATGGTTGGTCGGCTCGTCGAGCAGCAGAAGGTCGGGCTGGCGCAGCAAAAGCTGGCAAAGCGCGACGCGACGGCGTTCGCCGCCCGACAGCTTGGTGACATCGGCCTCCTTGGGCGGGCAGCCGAGTGCCTCCATCGCCATCTCGACCTGCTGTTCGAGATCCCAGAGGTTGAGCCGGTCCATCTCGTCCTGCAGCTTGGCCGACTCGTCCGCCGTCTCGTCGGAATAGTTCATCATCAATTCGTTGTAGCGCTCGATGATGGCGGTCTTGGCGGCGACGCCTTCCATGACGTTTTCGAACACGTTCTTGTTCGGATCGAGCGCCGGCTCCTGCGCCAGGTAACCGACGGTAGCACCCTCGGCCAGCCAGGCCTCGCCGCTCCACTCCTTGTCGATGCCGGCCATGATCTTGAGGATCGTCGACTTGCCGGCGCCGTTGGGACCGAGGATGCCGATCTTGGCGTCCGGGTAGAAGGACAGATGAATGTTCTCGAGCACCTTCTTGGTGCCGTAGGCCTTGTTGAGGCCGGCCATGTGATAGATGAACTGGCGTGCCACGCGCGCTTTCCCTGAAAAGTCGACTGATGTCGGATTGAATGGAAGTTGGGGGCTATGTAAGCGATGCGGCCGCGAACGGCAAACAGTTTTGGCCCCAAGCGGATTTGGTCGCACCCACAAACGCTTAGCCGCTTCATTTCGTGCCGGCGCCCAGGCGAAAGCTCCGGTTAACCATTCCGCGTCAAACAATGTTGGATGGGAAATCGCTAGCAGCCGCGATTTCGGGGAGAGAGATCGGGCCGTGTTGAACAGTTTCCTGCTTTTTGCCGAAGCGGTTCTCTATTTCGGCATCATGGTCACGCTTTTCCGGTTCAGGGGCCGCATCGGCCTCGGCGTCTTTGTTTGCGCCCTTGGCGTCATGCATTTCCTGGAAACCTATCTCGCCAGCGTCTTCTACGTCGCGCTGCCGTTCGGCATGGTATCGCCGGGTTCGGCCGTGCTGTTTTCCGGCAAGCTGGTCATGCTGCTCCTGCTCTACATCAAGGAGGACGCGGCAACTGTCCGGCAGCCGATTTATGGCCTGCTGCTCGGCAATGCCCTGATGATCGGGCTCGTGCTGATCCTGCGCCTGCACGACATCGCACCGCTGCCCGACGGCAAGCTTCCCGACATCGGCTTCATCGACGAGATGGGCTGGCTGATGGTGTGGGGCACGACGCTGCTGTTCGTCGACGCCATCCTGATCATCCTGCTCTATGAAAAGCTCGGCAAATATCTGCGCAAGGCGCTTTTCACCCGCATCCTGGTCTCCGTCGCCTGCGTGCTCACCTTCGACCAGGCAGGCTTTTTCACGGCGCTGCATTTCGTCACCGGCGCGCCGGTCGCGGTGTTCTTCGGCGGCTGGTTCGCCAAGATGGCAGCGGCCCTGGTCTACAGCACCATGCTGGTCGGCTATATCAGGTGGTTCGAGGCGCGGCAGGTGCCGGCGGCGCGCGGGCTTTCCGACATTTTCGACACGCTGACCTATCGCGAGCGCTATGAGGCGCTGGTCGAGCATGTCGGTCGCGACGGCCTCACCGGCCTCCTGCACAGGGGGCGCTTCGACAGCGATGGCGAGGCCGCCGTCGCCGCCAGCCTGCGGACCGCCAGGCCGCTCAGCCTGCTGATCATCGATGTCGACCACTTCAAATCGATCAACGACCGCTTCGGCCACGCCGAGGGAGACAAGGTGCTGAAAGCCCTGGCAATTTTGCTTGGCGAACTTGTCGGGACCGAAGATCAATTGTTCAGGATCGGCGGTGAGGAATTCGCCATCCTCGGCTGGCGTCCGCAGCCGCTCGCCAGGCTGCTGGGCGAAACCGTCAGGCAAGCGGTCAAGACGTCCGCGAGCACCAGCCGGTTCGACATTACCGTCAGCGCCGGCATCTCGACGGTCAGTGAGACGACCCGTTGCCTTGCCGATCTCTTTGCGCTGGCCGACCAGCGTCTCTACAAGGCCAAATCGACCGGACGCGATCGCGTTGTCGGCGAACCGGGCGGCAACGAAGCAGACGCCCGCAACACATGGACGAGGCCGGAGCGCAGCGCCGGCGCGTAACGCTGCCCAGGCCTGCGATTGGCTCAATCAGGATTGTTTGCGCCGCTGCCATCCGCCGATCGCAACCGAACCCGCCATCAGCGCGATCGCCAGCCATTTCAACGCGGTAATAATCGGGCCGGCTTCGATGTCGTAGGCAATGAACAGAAGAATGCCCGGTACCAGCAGGCCGCAGAGCACGAGCGTGATCCGGTTGATCTGCCATGACACTTTTGCCGCAAGCGCCTGGTCGCCGGGCACGGCGACAAGCGCGGCCCGCATTGCCTTCGGCGCCACCAGCGTGGTCGAAAGACGCAGCGAAATCGGCAGGCCGATGCCGATGATCAGGAAGGCGCATGCCGCCAGGAGCAGCGAAAACTTGAGCGCACTGGTTTCGGCCGGTACCGGGAACAGCAGCGCCGCCAGCGGCAGGAAGACACAGAAGATCCCGAGCGCGGCGATGGCGATGAAGATCGCCGCGTTGACCAGCGTGAACAATTGGTAGGTGCTGCCGCCGATGGGTTTGGCGAGCGTGGTCATGCGCACCCACTCCACTTCGGTGTAGGAAAAGCCCGGCCACTCCATATGGCCGTCGCGGATCGCCGTCATGCCCTTGGCCCAAAACGCCAGCCGCGCCAGCGCGCCGCCCGTCATGCCACTCATCGCCGCCCCCTATGAATGATGCCCCCGGGATCATACCATCCCCGGTGCAAAGCGACAGTCGCGTACGGCCTGTTTACTGGAACCCGACGGCATCGACCGCGCCCTTCGGGCAGCCAGCCTTGGCTGTCGGCGCCGAGGCAAGCAGCAGGGCACCGAGCGAAGCGTTCGAAGCGATCGGGCCGGTCAGGCCGAGCGTCAGCTCGTCGATCAGCCGCCTGCCGCTCGAGGGATCGACCACGCAGGATACGCGGACCCGGTCGCCCGCGCCTTTGCCGAAGGCACTGTCGAAGGTGCTGCGGATCTGATCGGACGTGAGCTGCTTGCCGACGCTCTTGGTGAAGAGATCGCGCACCGGCGAAGCGTTCACCGCGTGCATCAGGTTCAACGCGTCGGCGAAATACTCCTGCTGGCTCTTGCCGTAGCAGGTGCCGTGCTTGATCCATTCATGCCTTTCGAGGGCGGATGCGGTGCCCGGCATCACCTGGTCGAGTTCCGCTCGCGTTTTCGGGTCCAGCGTGACCGGCGGCAAGTCTCGCCAGTGCGCCGGATCGTCGTTCGCCTTGTCGCTTGCGGCGACCTGGCAATAGAAATTTCCGTTCGGCTGCGGCCACAACCCATGCAAGGTGAAGTGGGTCGCATCGAAACCGGCGGCGGTCTGCGCCCGGCATTCGGTCTTGCTGGATTTGGTCTCACAGAAAGCCGGCTGCCAGCTCAGCGCGAAGACATATTCCGGCTTTCCGGACGCCGATGGCTTGTTCGGCTCGGCAGGCGCCGGTGCAGCCGGTATCGTCGACGCGCTGCCGCCCGAAACGTGACCGCAGCTGATCTTAACCCAGCGGCGCTCCGGATCGGCGCCCGGAACGCGGATGAGATAGTGCGTGGGCGCGTCCTTGTTGCCGGCCAGCAGATCGTAACTCTGGCCAGCCGCGGTCGAGACGTTGCGGGGATTCTTGCCGCTCTTGATCGCCTGCGTTGCCGGACAGGCGGCATCGGCGACGAAAGAGCCGGTCATCTTCACATCGGCCCGCGCCGCGCTTGCGCCAGCAAACGCAAGAAACACCGCCCCCCATATCGCCCAAATCCGCATTCCGGCACTCCTCGTATTCACGCCGCAAGCTAGAACTTGCGACATGTCAGAATTACGATTTCTTTCGTCGGCCGTAAAAACAATCGCCAGCGCATTGAGACGGTTCCCGTGTGGTCGATCAGGATCCGCCCGCCTCCACGCGTTCTGTCAAGGTGCGCAGCAGATCAAGCGAGGCTTTTAGCGCGTCGGCGTCCATACCCTCCGAAACGCGGTTCGCCCAAACATGCTGGCGTGTGCCGATATTCTTGACCGCTGCCCGGCCGGCATCGGTTATCGACAACAGCTTGGCGCGGCGATGCGCTGGGTTGTCGGCATAGGCGGCAAGCCCCTCCGCAGCCAGTATGTCGGCCAGCCGCTGTACGCTCTGACGGGCGAGACCCATGTCGCGGGCGACGTCGGCCACGGATTTCGGCTCCTTCAAAACCGCACCCAAAACCTGCCAGCGCGCTGCCGTCAGCCCGGTTGGAGCGGCCAGCCGGTCGGCCGCATCCAGAAAACTGCCGTTCATCCTGAACACGGCAAGCACGAGTTCCGTGAACACATTTGCCGCTTCGGTCCTGGTCGTCATTTCTGGCCGGCCTCGATGGTCGCGACGAAATTATTGACGGCTTCGGCTACGACCTCGGGCTTGTCAAGCATCACCCAATGGCCGCTGCCCGCCACGATCTGGCGCGGAATGTCCGTGCGCAGCCGGTAGAGCGCGGCTGGAGTGTCACTGGCCTCGGTAGCCAATACGAACATAGGCCCGCGATACGCATTGAGTGCCGGCTCCGGGTTCCATTCGGCCAGTGCCTTGCCGACACCTGCCCTCGCCGCCGGATCGACCACTGCCACATCGGCCAGAACACGCTGGCGAACAGCCGCGTTAGGGCCGGCAATCGACGTGTAATAGGCGTTCAGGACATCGCGGCCTTGCGGACCGGCCAGATCGCGGACAAAGCCGTCGCGAATCGCCTGCGGCAGCGCACGAGGATTGGTCGCCGGGTCGACGAGCAAGACACCTGCGACCCGGTCGGCATGGCTGGCGGCATAAGCGAGCGCCACACCACCGCCGCCGCTGTGCGCGACAATGAGAAACCGCTTCAGGCCAAACGCGTCGGCCACGGCACCGACATCCATTGCACGGCCGTCATAGCCATAGTCACCGTCCTGCGCCGGCGCGGAGGCGCCATGGCCGCGAAAATCGAAGGCTACCGCCTCGCGGCCTTCGACGGAGAGCTGCATCACCCGGTCCCAGTGGGAAGCGCGGCTGCAATCTCCATGCAGGAACAGGATCGGCAGGCCATTGCCGGCGTTGATCCTATAAGTGGCAAGCTGGCCTTGCGGGCCTGGAACGGTGGACGTCATCATGGGTCATCTCCCTGGTTTCCTGACTGAACCGCAGCAATCCCTGGCAACAGGGTGGCCGTCGTGAAGGCGAAGCCCGCCAGCAAGATTGCACGCCGCGAAATGGCCCCGGTGGTTTTCATAGTTATACCCCCAATCTGCTACTGACCAATTGACAGTAAGCTGTCATGTAATCATATTGACAGCATACTGTCAACTAGCGTCGAATGGGTACCCTACGTCTCTTGACGTCGATCGCTGCGTCGCCCAACAGTCGCCGAGGGGAGCGAGACATGCCATTTGACAAGCAGAGGATGCTGGCATCGCCGACCGGCGCCGAGCTCAACCTTTATGTGAAACACGCCACAGGCCAGCCGCGCGCCATTGTCCAGATCAATCACGGGTTGGCCGAGCACGCGGCGCGCTATGCCCGCTTCGCCGATTTCCTCGGCGCGCGCGGCTACCAGGTCTACGCGCACGACCACCGTGGCCACGGCGTCACCAAGGCGCCCGACGCGCCACCTGGCAGGTTCGCCGATGCGGATGGAAGTGCCAAGGTCATCGCCGATGTCGCTGCCGTCCATGATCTGATCGCCAGGGAACAGCCCGGCCTGCCGGTCATCGCCTTCGGTCACTCCTTGGGCGCGTCGGTCGCGCTGAACTTTGTCCTCCGCAACTCGGCGCGCATCCATGCCGCCGCGATCTGGAACGGCAATTTCTCTGCCGGACTGCTCGGCCAAATCGCGCTGGGCATGCTTGCCTGGGAAAAGTTCCGGCTTGGCTCAGACGTGCCGTCGCGCATGCTGCCCCGGCTGACGTTCCGGGCTTGGGGCAAGGCAGTGCCCGATCGCCGGACGCCCTTCGACTGGCTGTCGCGCGATGCCGCCGAAGTCGAGAAATACATCGCCGACCCGCTCTGCGGCTGGGACGCATCGGTGTCGATGTGGCAGGACATCGTCAAGATGACGCTGCATTGCGGCCGCGACCGCAATTTTTCCGGCGTGCGGCGCGACCTGTTCGTCAATCTGGTCGGAGGCGAGCAGGATCCGGCCTCGGACGGCGGCAAGGCGGTCAGCCATCTTGCCGTCCGGATGCACATGATGGGCTTTTCGAATCTCGTTTCAAAGGTTTACGCCGAAACCCGCCACGAAAGCCTGAACGAGATCAACCGAGACATCATAATGGAGGATTTTGCCGCCTGGGCCGACCGCGTGCTGAGGGTGCCGTAACGGTTGGCCCATCGCAAGGGCCGTGACAGCGGCGCGCGGGGTTGATAGAGGCTGCGCTTTCGATCAACCAGGTGATCCATGACTGAGCCTCCGCTCAAAGGCATCCGCGTCATCGAACTCGCACGCATCCTTGCCGGGCCATGGGCCGGGCAGTTGCTTGCCGACCTCGGCGCCGACGTGATCAAGGTCGAGAGCCCGGACGGCGGCGACGACACCCGCAAATGGGGACCGCCCTTCGTCATCGGCCATGACGGCGAGAACCTTTCGGCCGCTTATTACCATTCCTGCAACCGCGGCAAGCGCTCCATCGCCATCGATTTCTCGACGCCCGAGGGCGCCGAGACGGTGCGCCGGCTGGTCGCGACATCGGATGTGCTGATCGAAAACTTCAAGGTCGGCGGGCTTAAGAAATACGGCCTCGACTATGACAGCCTGAGGAAAATCAACCCACGGCTGATCTATTGCTCGATCACCGGTTTTGGCCAGTCGGGACCGTATGCGCCGCGCGCCGGTTATGATTTCATCATCCAGGGCATGGCCGGCATGATGTCGATCACCGGCGAAGCCGGCCGCGAACCGCAGAAGGCGGGCGTGGCTATTTCAGATGTCTTCACCGGGCTTTATTCGGTCGTTGCCATCCAGGCGGCACTTCGCCACGCCGAGAAGACCGGCGAAGGCCAGCATATCGACATGGCGCTCTACGACACCCAGATCTCAACGCTCGGCAACCAGAACCTCAACTATCTCGTCTCCGGACAATCGCCGGTGCAGATGGGCAATGCGCATATGAACATCGCGCCCTACGAGGTGGTGCCGGTGAAAGATGGCCACATCATCCTGGCGGTCGGCAATGACGGCCAATTCGCAAAGTTTTGCGCTGCCGTCGGCCTCGATGAGCTGGCTTCGAACCCTGACTTCGCCACCAATCCCGCCCGCGTCGCCAACCGGGCAAAGCTGCGCGAGCACATGGTCGAGGCGCTGAAGGTCTTCGATCGCGACCCGCTGCTGGCCAAGCTGGAGACAGCCGGCGTGCCGGCCAGCCCGATCAACAATATCGGCCAGATGTTTGCCGACCCGCAGACCATCGCGCGCGGCATGCGGCTCGACCTCGATGACGGCCATGGCAATCTCTTGCCCTCGGTGCGCGCGCCGATGGTCATGTCCGGCACGCCGCTGGTCTATGAACGGCCGTCGCCGCGTCTCGGCGAACACACCGAAGAAATCCTTGCCGAACTGGAGAGGTCAGGAAAATGAAGACTGGCGGACAACTCATCGTCGATGCGCTCGAAGCCAACGGAACGGACCGTATCTATTGCGTGCCCGGCGAATCCTATCTGGCGGTGCTCGACGCGCTGCATGATTCGCCAATCCGCACCATCGTCTGCCGCCAGGAGGGCGGTGCCGCAATGATGGCCGACTGCCATGGCCGCCTGACCGGCAGGCCCGGCATCTGCTTCGTCACCCGCGGCCCAGGCGCCACCAATGCCTCGGCCGGCATCCACATCGCCATGCAGGATTCGGTCCCCCTCATCCTGTTCATCGGCCAGGTCGCCAGCCACGCCAAGGGGCGCGAGGCCTTCCAGGAGGTCGACTATGTCAGGTTCTTCGGCGATATCGCCAAATGGGTGGTCGAGATCGACGACGCCGCGCGCATCCCCGAATTCGTCACACGGGCATTTGCAGTGGCGACGTCCGGCCGCCCGGGCCCGGTCGTCATCTCGCTGCCCGAGGACATGCTGACCAGCCTTGCCGAGGCACCGGAAGCCCGGCATTACACCCCTGTCGAGACGCGGCCTGGCGAAGCCGAGCTCGACGCGCTGGACGAGCTGCTCAACAAGGCAAAGCGGCCGTTCGTCATCCTTGGCGGTACGCGCTGGGATGCGCAGGCCGTTGCACGGATGCGGACGATAGCCGAAGCCTGGTCGCTGCCGGTCGGCTGCTCCTTCCGCCGCCAGATGCTGTTCGACCATCTCCACGCGAACTATGCCGGCGATGTCGGCATCGGCATCAATCCCAAAGTGGCAACCGCCATCAAGCAGGCCGACCTTGTGCTGCTGATCGGCGGCCGCATGGGCGAGATGCCGTCATCCGACTACACGCTGCTGAAGAGCCCCTACCCCGACCAGACGCTGGTCCATATCCATGCCGACGCCGGCGAGCTCGGCCGCGTCTACCGGCCGGCGCTGGCGATCAATACCTCGCCTGCCGCTTTCGTCGAAGCCTTTGCCAAACGCAAGCCGGCCGCAACGCCGGTGTGGGCGGCGGAGGCAGCGAAGCTGCACACCGCCTATCTCGACTGGTCGACGCCTCCGGAGAGCGGCCCCGGCGCCGTGCAGATGGGGCCGATCATGAATTATCTCGAAACGATGCTGCCGGACGACGCCATCCTCACCAATGGCGCCGGCAACTACGCCACCTGGGTGCATCGCTACCATCGCTTCCGGCGTTTCGGCACGCAGGCAGCACCCACATCCGGCTCGATGGGCTACGGCACGCCGGCGGCGGTCGCCGCCAAACAGCTTTTCCCCGACCGCGACGTGATCGCCTTCGCCGGCGACGGCTGTTTCCTGATGAACGGGCAGGAATTCGCCACCGCCGTACAATACGGATTGCCGATCATCGTCATCGTAGTCAACAACGGCATTTATGGCACCATCCGCATGCATCAGGAGCGCGAATATCCCGGCCGTGTCGTCGCCACCGATCTGAAAAACCCCGACTTTGCTGCTTTGGCCCGTGCCTATGGCGGCCATGGCGAGACGGTGGAAAAGACCGCCGACTTCGCGGCGGCCTTCGAGCGCGCGCGTGCTAGCGGCAAGCCGTCGATCGTCGAGATCAGGCTCGACCCCGAAGCCATCACGCCGACCCGCACGATGACCCAGATTCGCGACAAGGCCTGACAAACAGGGTGGTTGCCCTGTTTTGTCGTCTTGATCTGCCTATTTGACCTTTTCGATCTGGCCGCGGATCTCGCCGTCGGCGTGGGCCGCGGTGTGGATGTTGACGTAATATTTGCCCGCCTCAAGATCGGTCGCCTGGGCATCGGTCAATGTCGCCGAACCCTTGATCGGGCTCTTCAGCTTGCCTTCGAACGGCACCACTGGATCGGCGTTTTGACCCTCTGCCGCCGGGCCGTGAATGTGCCCGGCCTTCGCCAGCCCGCTGAGGCCGGAATATCTCACCGTCCAGCTGAGTTTCTTGGTGGCGGTGTTGAATCTGAGCGTGGCGGTACCCTTGCCCTTCGTGGTGACGGGCGGGCTCTGCTGAGCACCATCGAGCGTCGCGGTCATCTTTACGGTTTCGGCCAGAGCCGGTGACACCGAGAAGATGGCGGCAGAAATGGCCAGCGCCGAAAGCATCGGCGTGAAGGACTGGATGCGCATGGAAACCTCCGTTGTGGCACCCTTGAGTTGGATGCATCGGCACAACGATTTTGCGAGCGGATGTTTCCGCGGGTAACGTTCATTTTACATCCCACTAAAAAGGGGCGGTCGCCCGCCCCTTTTCGTCTTCCAACAGAGCCTGCTTGATAGCTCTATTTGATCGCCTTGTCGGTGATCGCGGTCGTGTAGGCGCCGGTCGGCTCCTTGGTGATGATCTTCTGGTCGAGCAGCGCCTTGGCGGTGCGCTCGTAGGTCGCCGGATCGAGCTTGCCGTCGGCATTGTCGATCAGCTTGGCGACTTCGCCCATCATCCGCTTCTGGTGGTTCTCGTCCTGGCCGCCATTGTCCATGACGATGCCGGCCGCCTCGTCGGAATTGTCGACGGCGTATTTCCAACCCTTCATCGAAGCGCGCACGAAACGCACCATCTTGTCCTCGAAGGCCGGATCCTTGAGCTTGTCCTCCAATGCATAGAGCCCGTCTTCGAGCAGATCGTTGCCCATGGCGGAATAGTTGAAGACGGTCAGCTCTTCCGGCTTGTAGCCGGCGTCGATGAGCTGCCAGTATTCGTTATAGGTCATGACCGAAATGCAATCCGCCTGCTTCTGGATCAGCGGCTGCACGTCAAAGCTCTGCTTGAGCACGGTGACGCCGTCCGGCCCGCCGTCGGTCTTGAGGCCAAGCTTGTTCATCCAGGCATAGAACGGATACTCGTTGCCGAAGAACCAGACGCCGAGCGTGTGGCCCTTGAAGTCGGCTTCCGTCTTGATCGGGCCGTCCTTCGGGCAGACCAGCTCCATGCCGGCCTTCTTGAACGGCTGGGCGATGTTGACCAGCGGCACGCCCTTTTCGCGTGCAGCCAGCGCGCCGCCCATCCAATCGACGATGACGTCGGCGCCGCCGCCGGCAATGACCTGCTCGGGTGCGATGTCCGGGCCGCCGGGCTTGATGTCGACGTCGAGGCCTTCGGCGTCATAGAAGCCCTTGGCCTTGGCGACATAATAGCCGGCGAACTGTGCCTGCGTGACCCATTTCAGCTGCAGCGTCACCTTATCCGCGGCCATCGCCTGAAACGCGGCAAGCGACATCGCGCCGGCCAGCATCGAAACAACAAGTCTTTTCATGTTTTTACCCTCTGAAGTTAGCGCCCTAAACCCACCGCCCCTATCCACCACGGACAGAGGGATGCCAAAACGTGATTGCTCTCTCGAAAAGAGCGACCACGCCATAAAAGACCGAACCCGCAAGTGCTGCAACTGCGATTTCGGCCCACACCATGTCGATGTTCATCCGCCCGACTTCCGTCGAAATGCGGAATCCCATGCCGACCACCGGCGTGCCGAAGAACTCGGCGACGATGGCGCCGATCAGCGCCAGCGTCGAATTGATCTTCAACGCATTGAAGATGAACGGTGCCGCCGCCGGCAGCCGCAGCTTGAACAGCGTCTGCCAGTAGCTCGAGGCATAGGTGCGCATCAGGTCGCGCTCCATATGGCCGGAGGCGGTAAGCCCGGCGACGGTGTTCACCAGCATCGGGAAGAAGGTCATGATTATGACCACGGCTGCCTTGGATTGCCAGTCGAAGCCGAACCACATGACCATGATCGGCGCGACGCCGATGATCGGCAGCGCCGACACCATATTGCCGATCGGCAAAAGCCCGCGCCGCAGGAACGGCACACGGTCGGCGGCGATGGCAACGAGGAAGCCGGCGCTGCTGCCCACGACATAGCCGAAGATCACCGCCTTGAAGATGGTCTGCCTGACATCGGCCCCCAGCACCGGCAGCGAGCCGACGATGCGTGCACCGATGGCGCTTGGCGGCGGCAACAGGATGAAGGGAATGCCGGCGCCACGCGTCACCGCCTCCCAGATGATCAGGATCCAAGCGCCGAAGATGGCTGGAATGATCAGGCGCAAGGCGGTTGACGCCCAGCGCGACGTCGGGCGAACCGACGACAAGACCGTTACGCAGCGCCAGGCCAAAAACCACGCCGCGACGAGCAGCAGATAGAAGGAGCCACGAGCGCTGCCCTCATTGCCGGTTATGCCGGCGAGCAACATCCACGCCGCGCCGTGCGCGCCAAGGAACAGCAACACCACCCCGATCATCGGTGGAAAGTTGTCGGCCTCGATTGCCATGAGCAGCAAAATGAAAATCAAAACCGTAGTCGCCATGCCGTAACCGGGCGTAGCACTGACGAGCGGCCAAAGAAGCAGCGCGCCGACAAGCAGGATAAGCGCGGCATATCCTTGCCAGGATCGGGGGGTGATTGAGGAAAGGCTCAGGAGCGAGCTCATGCCGGCCTCCCGCCCATGGCGCGGTCGACAAGGCGCCCAGCAATGCCGACCAGCATAACCAGCAGCGCCGCCACCACCGAGCCGGCGACCAGCGCCGACCAGATGTCGATCGTCTGGCTGTAGTAGGCGCCGGCGAGCAATTTGGCCCCGATGCCGGCGACGGCGCCGGTCGGCAGCTCGCCGACAATGGCGCCGACCAGGCTGGCGGCCACCGCCACCTTCATCGAGGTGAACAGGAACGGCACCGAGGCCGGCACCCGCAATTTCCAGAAGGTCTGCGAGGGACTGGCATTATAGGTATGCATCAGGTCGAGATGGGTGAGCTCGGGCGAGCGAAGCCCCTTCACCATGCCAACCGCCACCGGGAAGAACGACAGATAGGTCGAGATCAGCGCTTTCGGGATCAGCCCGGTGATGCCGACCGCCGCCAGCACGACAATGATCATCGGCGCCACCGCCAGGATCGGAATGGTCTGCGAGGCGATGATCCACGGCATCATGCTGCGGTCGAGCGTCGTCACATGCACGATGCCGACGGCGATGACGATGCCGAGCGCCGTGCCGAAGGCAAAGCCGAGCAGCGTCGACGACAGCGTCACCCAGGCATTGTAGACAAGGCTGCGGTTCGAGGTGATGCTGCGCAAAAAGGTGTTTTCGAAAAAATTCACCGCCACCTGGTGTGGCGCCGGTAGCGTCGGCTTCGGTTGTGCCAGCGTCTTACCGATGAATTCCACAATGCCCGGTGTCAGATTGGCGCGGCGGTCGAGATCGCGCTGGAACGGCGCGTTGAGGACAACGGCCATGACGTACCAGACGACGACCACGCCCAGGAGGATCGAGGTCACGGGAACGATCTTGTCGCGAAACGAGTCCATCTAGCGATCCTCGGGCGCTTGGCGCCCTCCTCTCCCCAACGGGGAGAGGGTGGCCGGAGCGAAGCGGAGGCCGGGTGAGGGGGTAGAAATCTTTCCGTCGAGGCAAGCCAATATCGTATCAAGGACCGCTCGACGTTCGGCCAGAACTTCATGGTTCCAGAACCGAAGAACGGAATAGCCATAGCCATTCAGCCAAGCAGTTCTCGCCGTATCGGTTGGAGAATCCGCATGCTGACTGCCGTCGACTTCAACAATCAGACCCTTCTCGCGACAAACGAAGTCCGCGATGAAAAGGCCAAGCGGCACCTGCCTCACAAATTTGTAGCCGTTGAGATGACGTCCTCTCAGTTCCCCCCAAAGCCGGTACTCAGCCTCGGTCTCGTCAAACCGGAGCTTTCGGGCACGAGCGGTTGCCCCAACATTTCTTTTAGTTGGATCTGTCGGCGCCGCCCCCTCACCCGACCTCCGCTTCGCTCCGGCCACCCTCTCCCCGTCGGGGAGAGGAGGACCCTCATCCCGCTCAATCATCATAGCTGTGCCCTGCCCTCAGCCCGTCGCGCACCCGTGCCGCGATGGCCAGGAACTCCGGCGTCTCGCGGATATCGAGCGGCCGCTTCTTCGGCAGCGTCGATTCTATGACATCGCTGACACGCCCCGGGCGCGGCGACATGACGATGATGCGCGTCGACAGATAGACCGCCTCGGGGATCGAATGGGTGACGAAGCAGATGGTCTTGTTGGTCCGCTCCCAAAGCTCCAGCAGTTGTTCGTTGAGGTGGTCGCGCACGATCTCGTCCAGCGCGCCGAACGGTTCGTCCATCAACAAAAGGTCGGCATCGAAGGCGAGCGCCCGTGCGATCGAGGCGCGCTGCTGCATGCCGCCCGAAAGCTGCCAGGGGTATTTCTTCTCGAAGCCGCTGAGGTTGACGAGGTCGAGGGTTCGCTTGATGCGCGCCGCCTGCTCCGCCCTGGACAGGCCCATGATCTCCAGCGGCAGCGCCACATTGCGCTCGATCGTGCGCCACGGATAAAGTGCGGCCGCCTGGAAGACATAGCCATAGGCGCGGCGCTGGCGCGCCTGCTCGGGCGTCATGCCGTTGACGGAAATGGCTCCCGATGTCGGCTTCTCCAGATCGGCGATGACGCGCAGCAAGGTCGTCTTGCCGCAGCCGGAGGGCCCGATGAAGGACACGAATTCGCCCTTGCCGATGGTCAGGTCGACATTCGACAGCGCCTGCACCGGACCGTCGTTGGTCTGGAAGGTCAGGCCAAGCTTGCTTGCCGAAACAACGGCTGGCGATGCTCCCGTCATCGGCCGTAGCCTGTCGCTTCCGGCCACTGCGCCACCGGCCGGAATCCGATTGATTTTACCCCGATGTTGCTTTCCACTCGCCCAGTCCTACTCGCGCCAGTTCTACGCGCCCCAGTTCTACGTGCCCTTGTCCCATCAGATAGACGCCCGGAGTTGCCCCGATGTCGCCCAAACCGACGTGCCATCTTATCCGCCCTGAAAGCTCTTATGAAGGCAAGCAGGGCCTGAGCTATTTCGCCGGTATCGCCGCCGAAACAGTCGGCTCCTCCGGTATCTGCATGCATCTGCTGACCATGCCTCCGGGCGCCCGCGCCAAGGCGCATATGCACGAAAACCATGAAACCGCGATCTATGTGCTCTCCGGCGAAGTCCATACCTGGTATGGCGACCGGCTCGAACAGCATATCGTGGTCAAGGCCGGCGATCTTTTCTATATTCCCCCCGGTGTGCCGCATCTGCCGGCCAATCTGAGCGACAGCCCCGCCTCGGCGGTTATTGCCCGCACCGATCCCAACGAACAGGAAAGCGTCGTCCTGCTGCCGGAACTGGACGGGTTGGTCGCCTGAGGACTGGGTCGAGGCGGCGGCCGTCATCGGCACCGTCACGAACATGATTTCAGCGGCCCTATCTCCTCAAGGCCGGGAATGGTCACGAAGAAACCGTCCCCTCCTTTGTTGATGACCTTGACGACATCTGTGGTCGTCCCCTCCTCGCCCTCGGCGAAACAGGTGGAGCTCAACAACTGGGTGCCAGGCGTCGTCGTCAATGGCTGTGCGAACTCGCAGCCGCTGCCATAGGTTTCGACGCCCTCGGCGGTCAGCACGACATAATCGTCGCGGTCCTGATAACCGAGCCGTACACCAGCGCAACCGACCTCATTGCCAAAGGAGCCGGCAAGGACGTCCGCCGCCGGCCCGGCGGCAAGGATCACCGCGGCCATTGAGATGATCGCTCCGTGGCTCGCCAAGCTCAAACGCCCGTCGCCGGGATGCCTGTACGCTCCACCTTGCGCGGCGCGGAAATTTCCTTCCAGGTCGACAGTGCCCGGTTGACCGCCGCGTTCGGCTCGCGAGCGACGAACTCGCCATGGCCGGGCTTTGCCTTAACCTCGTTTTCCTCGATCGACAGTTCGCCGCGCGAGAAGACGTAGCGTGGCAGGCCGGTCACCTCGAAACCTTCGAAGACGTTGTAGTCGATGACCGACTGCTGCTTCTTGGCCGTGATTTTCTTCTTGCGCTTCGGGTCCCAGACAAGGATGTCGGCGTCCGCGCCTTCGACGATGGCGCCCTTCTTCGGGTACATGTTGAGGATCTTGGCGATGTTGGTCGAGGTCACCGCGACGAACTCGTTCATCGTCAGCCGGCCGGTGTTGACGCCGGTCGTCCACAGCACCGGCAAACGATCCTCGAGCCCGCCCGTGCCATTCGGGATCTTGGTGAAGTCGCCGACGCCGTTGCGCTTCTGCTTGGTGGTGAAGGCACAATGGTCGGTCGCCACCACTTGCAGTGACCCAGCCTGCAGGCCGGCCCACAGCGAATCCTGATGCCATTTGTTGCGGAAGGGCGGGCTCATAACGCGCCGCGCCGCATGGTCCCAGTCCTTGTTGAAATATTCGCTCTCGTCCAGCGTCAGGTGCTGGACCAGCGGCTCGCCGAATACCCGCATGCCTTTCTGGCGCGCCCGGCGGATGGCCTCGTGGGCCTGCTCGCAGGAGACATGCACGACATAGAGCGGCACGCCGGCCATGTCGGCGATCATGATGGCACGATTGGTCGCCTCGCCTTCGACTTCCGGCGGGCGCGAATAGGCGTGTCCCTCCGGACCACTATTGCCCGCCGCCAGCAGCTTCTGCGACAGTGCCGCCACCACGTCGCCATTCTCGGCATGGACCAGCGGCAGCGCGCCGAGATCGGCACAGCGCTGGAACGACGAATACAGCTCGTCGTCATCGACCATCAGCGCACCCTTGTAGGCCATGAAATGCTTGAACGAGGTGATGCCCCTGTCGACGACGGTGGCCATCTCGTCGAACACCTGCTTGCCCCACCAGGTGATCGCCATGTGGAAGGAATAATCGCAGGAAGCCTTCGAAGTCTTGTTGTCCCACATCTGCAAGGCCTCGAGCAGCGACTGCTGCGGCGCGGGCAGGCAGAAATCGACGACCATCGTCGTGCCGCCGGCGAGCGCGGCGCGGGTGCCGCTCTCGAAATCATCGGCCGAATAGGTGCCCATGAACGGCATTTCGAGGTGGGTATGCGGGTCGATGCCGCCCGGCATGACATAGCAGCCGCTGGCGTCGAACTCATGGTCGCCATGCAGATCCGGCCCGATGCCGACGATCTTGCCGTGCCTGAACAGCACATCGGCCTTCCATGTCCGGTCCGCGGTGACGATGGTGCCATTCTTGATGACTTTGGACATTTTCTTGTTCCCTTATTCTTTTCGCGCTTCTTGCGAGCGGCGTTGCGAGGTGGCAGCTATCCCATCATTCGACAATCACCGCCGTATCGACCACCGCGTGGAACAGCACGTCGGCGCCGGCCGTTGCCCATTCCTTGGTGATCTCCTCGGCCTCGTTGTGGCTGAGCCCGTCGACGCAGGGACACATCACCATCGCCGTCGGTGCGACGCGGTTGATCCAGCAGGCGTCGTGGCCGGCGCCGGAGACGATGTTGCGATGCGTATATCCCAGGCGCTCCGCCGCATCCCGCACCGCCTTGACGCAGCCCGCGTCGAAAGTGACCGGATCGAAATGGCCGACCTGCTCGATTTGATATTTAATGTCGAGCGCCTCGCAGATCGTGTCGATGCCTTCCCGGATGCGGCCGTCCATGGCGTCCAGCACTTCCTTTTCCGGTGAGCGGATGTCGATGGTGAAGACGGTGCGACCGGCGATGATGTTGCGCGAGTTCGGATAGACCTCCATATGGCCGACCGCGCCAACGGCGTCCGGCTGGTAGTCCATGGCGATCTCGTGCACCAACTCGATCACCCGCGCCATGCCGAGCCCGGCATTGCGCCGCTTCGGCATCGGCGTCGAGCCGGTATGCGCCTCCCTGCCGGTCAGCGTCACCTGCAGCCATTTCAGTCCCTGGCCATGGGTGACGACGCCAATGTCGATGCCCTCGTCCTCGAGGATCGGGCCCTGCTCGATATGCAATTCGAAGAAGGCGTGGATCTTGCGCTCACCGACTTTCTCGGTGCCCTTCCAGCCGATCCGTTCGAGCTCCTCGCCGAATTTCTTGCCGTCCTTGTCGACATGCGAATAGATTTCGGCCTGATCGAGCACGCCGGCGAATACCCCGGACGCCATCATCGCCGGCGCAAAGCGCGCGCCTTCCTCGTTGGTCCAGTTGGTGACGACGATCGGGTGCTTGGTCTTGATGCCGAGATCGTCGAGCGAGCGCACAACCTCCAGGCCGCCGAGCACGCCGAGCACGCCGTCATACTTGCCGCCGGTCGGCTGCGTATCGAGATGGCTGCCGACATACACCGGCGGCAGGCTGGGATCGGTGCCTTCGCGACGGGCAAACATCGTGCCCATCTCGTCGACGCCCATTTCGAGCCCCGCCTCATCGCACCAGCGCTTGAACAGATGCCGCCCTTCGCCATCCTCGTCGGTAACGGTCTGGCGATTATTGCCGCCGGCAATGCCGGGGCCGATCTTCGCCATCTCCATTATCGAATCCCACAAACGGTCTGAATTGATTCGCAGATTCTCGCCGGGGGCGGCCATTCAAGTTCCTCTCATTTACTCACATTAGGACGACGGTTCCCGTCGTCGCCCTACATGTTGGGGAGCATCTAGTCCACCGCCCTCAGCACTTCGCGCACATGGTCGATCAATTCGTTGATCTGGCCCTTGGTAATGATGAGCGGTGGCGACAGAGCGATGATGTCGCCGGTGGTGCGGATCAGCGCACCGCGCTCGAACGCCTTGACGAAAGCCGAGAAGGCGCGCTTCGTCGGCTGGCCTGCGATCGGCGCCAGCTCGATCGCGCCGATCAGGCCGATGTTGCGGATGTCGATGACGTTCGGTTCGCCCTTCAGCGAGTGCAGCGCGTCCTCCCAGTACGGCGCCAGTTCCTCGCCGCGCGTCAGCAGCCCCTCTTCCTTGTAGGTGTCGAGTGTGCCCAGCGCCGCCGCGCAGGCGATCGGATTGCCCGAATAGGTGTAGCCGTGGAAGAACTCAATCATATGCTCGGGCCCGGTCATGAAGGCGTCGTGGATTTCCTTCTTGACGAACACCGCGCCCATCGGGATGACGCCATTGGAGACGCCCTTGGCCGTCGTCATGATATCCGGGGTGACACCGAAATAGTCGGCGGCAAACGGCGTGCCGAGGCGGCCAAAACCGGTGATGACCTCGTCGAAGATCAGCAAGATGCCGTGCTTGGTGCAGATCTCGCGCAGCTTCTGCAGATAGCCCTTCGGCGGCAGGATGACGCCGGTGGAACCGGCAACCGGTTCGACGATGACTGCGGCGATGGTCGACGCGTCGTGCAAGGCGACGATGCGTTCCAGCTCGTTGGCCAGTTCCGCGCCATGCTCGGGCACGCCTTTCGTGAAGGAGTTCCTTTCCGGCAAATGCGTGTGTGGCATGTGATCTACGCCGCCGAGCAGCGTGCCAAACATCTTGCGGTTGGTGACGATGCCGCCGACCGAGATGCCGCCGAAATTGACGCCGTGATAGCCGCGCTCGCGGCCGATCAGCCGGGTGCGCGAGCCCTCGCCTTTTACGCGGTGATAGGCGATCGCCATCTTCAGCGCCGTCTCGACTGATTCCGAGCCGGAATTGGTGAAGAACACATGGTCCATGCCCTTCGGGGCGATGTCGACCAGGCGATTGGCCAGCTCGAACACGATCGGGTGGCCCATCTGGAAGGCCGGCGCATAGTCGAGCTCTGCCGCTTGGCTCTGGATCGCCTCGGTGATCTTCGGGCGGCAGTGGCCGGCATTGACGCACCACAGGCCGGCGGTGCCGTCGAGAACCTTGCGCCCGTCGCTGGTCGTGTAATGCATGTCCTTGGCCGACACCATCATGCGCGGCGCCTGCTTGAACTGCCGGTTTGCCGTGAACGGCATCCAGAATGCGCTGAGATCGTTCGGCGTGACTTTCAGCCGGTTGGACATGACCAAGACTTCCCCTTGTAACCTGTTTCGGTGCGGCTAACGCTTGGTCTTTCCAACACTTGGTCTTTGCTGCGTTTTCGTGCTACGCAAATTTTTGACCGGTTGGACAAACGTTAGCACCGCCTTATCAGCGGTCAAGGGATTACTAGCGGAAATGCGGCTTTCGAAGTGCGCTCCACAGGGCGGGGAAAAACTGGTCCAGAGAATTGGTCCAGACGCTCCTCACAGCGAAGGTTGTTCGAGGTGACGGGGGCGGTCGAAAGCTCCGCTCCACGCCGCACCCGCATCCAGCTGGAAAAGCGCGAGCTCATTCTGGAGGCGGCGCTCGAAGTCTTCTCCACCAACGGTTTTCGCGGTTCGACCATCGACCAGATCGCCGAAGCCGCCGGCATGTCGAAGCCGAACCTGCTCTATTATTTCCGCCGCAAGGAGGACATCCACGAGACGCTGATGCAACGGCTTCTCGACACCTGGCTGGCGCCGCTGCGCGAACTCGACGACATTGGCGATCCGCTGACCGAACTGCGCAACTACATCAGGCGCAAGCTCGAAATGGCGCGCGATTTCCCGCGCGAGAGCCGGCTATTCGCTAATGAGATCCTGCAGGGCGCGCCGCGCATCATGCCGATGCTGGAAGGTGAGTTGAAGACGCTGGTCGACGAGAAAGCCAACGTCATCAAGGGCTGGATGCGCGCCGGCAAGATTGCCCGCACCGACCCCTGGCACCTGATCTTCTCGATCTGGGCGACGACGCAGCATTATGCCGATTTCGACGTCCAGGTCCGCGCCGTGCTCGGCCCCGACCGCGGCGGCGACGGCCGCTTCGAGGATGCCGCAAGGTTTCTCGAGCAACTGTTCATCGACGGGCTGAAGCCGAAAGACTAGCCTTGATGGTTCACGCGCTGCGCCGCGCGGCCGGCAGCGCATCGAGCAGCTTCTGCAGCTTGGCGATCGAATTCTGCTCGGCGAGCGGCGTGTAGACGATCAGCTTCATGTCCGAGCCGTCGTCGATCGACAGGCTCATATGTTCGAACGCCATGGCGCCCGCTATCGGATGCCTGACATGCTTCACACCCGATAGGTTGCGGGCCACATCGCGCAGCGGCCACCAGGCGCGGAACTCCGGGCTTGAACGCGTCATCAGCGCAATCAACCGCTCGAAATCCGGATCGCCGACATACTTCGCGCTTTCCGCCCGGAATGACGCCAGCACGGCGCGCGCCAGTTCCTCCCAGTCGGCGAGCAGGCGCCGATGCTGCGGGCTGGTGAAAACCATATGGACGATGTTGCGGGCATCGCCCTCCAGCAGGCCATAATCGCCGAACACGGCTGCCGCCGCCGGGTTCCAGGCCAGCACATCCCAGCGCCGCCCGACGACATAGGCCGGCTGCAGGACCAGGCTCTGCAGCATGTGCAGCAAGGGGCCGTCGATCTTTTCCGGCGCGTCGACGCGACGCTCCGGCTGCGGCCGGCCGGCGAGAATAAACAGATGCCGTTGCTCAGCCGCGTCCAGGCGCAGCGCCTGGCTGAGTGCGGTCAGCACTTCCACCGACGGCCGAACGTCGCGGCCCTGCTCCAGCCAGGTGTACCAGGTCGTGCCGACGCCGGCGATCATCGCCACCTCCTCGCGCCGCAGCCCGGGCGTGCGCCGGCGTAAGCCGGTCGAGATGCCGGTGGCCGAAGGCGTCAGCCTTTCGCGCCGCGAACGCAGGAAGGCGCCGAGCTCGCGGCGGCGGCTGTCTTCGGCGGAATGCGCGGTGGAATCCATGGCCGCTATTATAGCAGTACCGATACCAGGATAAAGTTTGAACTGTTTGGCAAGTGGCTGGTGCCCCATCTTTCCGCTCAGAGCGATGAGATGGAGGCTCTGAACATGGAACTGAAAGACAAGACAATCCTCATCACCGGTTCGACCGACGGCGTCGGCCGCGTCGTCGCGCAAAGGCTCGGCGCCGGCGGCGCCCGCATCCTGGTGCATGGCCGCGACGCGACCAGGGGCAAGGCGATCGTGGCCGAGATCGAAGCCGCCGGCGGCAAAGCCGAGTTGCTCGTGGCCGATCTCTCCTCCCTGGCCGAGGTCCGCCGCCTCGCCGAGGCTGTTCGCGCCCGCACGGGCCGACTCGATGTCCTCATCAACAATGCCGGCGTCGGCACCGCCGGCCCCAACGCCAAACGACAGGTCAGCGCCGACAGCTACGAACTGCGCTTTGCCGTCAACTATCTCGCCGGTTTCCTGCTCACCACGGAGCTGCTGCCGCTGCTCAAGGCCAGCGCGCCGGCGCGCATTGTCAACGTCGCCTCGGCCGGCCAGCAGGCGATCGATTTCGACGACGTCATGCTGACCCGCTCCTATGACGGCGTCCGTGCCTACTGCCAGAGCAAGCTGGCGCAGATCATGTTCACCATCGATCTGGCGGAGCAGCTGAACGGCATCGGCGTCACGGTCAACAGCCTGCATCCGGCAAGCTACATGAACACCACGATGGTGCGGCAGGCGGGCGTCACACCCTGGAGCTCGGTCGAAACCGGCGCCGAAGCCATCATCAACCTCGCCGCATCGCCGGCCCTGGAAGGGCGGAGCGGCCTCTATTTCGACGGCCAAAAAGAATCCCGCGCCGATGCGCAAGCCTATGACGCTAAGACACGACGTCGATTGCGGGAATTGAGCCTCGGTCTTGTCGGGCTCGCACCGGCTTCCGCAACATCGAAGAGAGAAAATTCATGATCGAGAAAGCGCAACACACTGTGGTCGTCGGCGGCTCCTCCGGCATCGGCCTCGCCACCGCGAAAAAACTGCTTGGCCCGGGCATGAAGGTGACGATCACCGGGCGCAGCCGGGAACGGCTCGACAACGCATGGCAAAGCCTTGGCGGTGCCGTCGGAAAAGCTGCCTTCGATGCCGCGAAGCCGGACGAGGTTCGCCGGTTTTTCAGCGATCTCGGCCCTTTCGATCACCTGGTGCTGGCCGCGAGCGGCGGCAAGGGGCTCGGCCCGTTCGAAACGCTTGACCTGACCGACATCGGCGGCGGCGTCGACGAGAAGGTCCGGCCGCAGCTCTCCTGCCTGCAGGCCGCCTTGCCGACGCTGAACAAGAGCGGCTCGGTGACTTTCATCTCGGCGGTGTCGGCGCAATTGTCGGCGCCGGGTGTCGCCGGCATCGCCGCCGTCAACGGCATGCTGCTGACCGTAGTGCCGATCCTGGCAATGGAGCTGAAGCCGTTACGCGTCAATGTCGTGGCGCCGGGCGTCATTGACACGCCCTGGTGGGATTTTTTGCCTGATGAACAGCGCCATGCGGTGTTTGCCGATTATGCAGGCAAGACGCCGGTCGGCCGCATCGGCCGCGCCGAGGACGTTGCTGAGGCGATCGCGTTCCTGGTTTCGAACAGCTTCGTCACCGGCCAGATCCTGACCTGCGACGGCGGCTTGCGGTATGCGGCGTAACGCGGCTACATCTACGCGGCAATCGCTTTCAAAGCGACTGCGCGATCAGCGCCAGAAATCCTCCGGTCAGCGCGACGTTGCCGACAAAGCCATTGATGCGGGACGCGCGCTCGGGACCCTGATGATCCCAGAAATTATGGAACATCGGCGTAGCAACGACAAGGAACAACACCAGGCACAGAGCGGCGGCAGCGGTCCAGATGCCCGCGATCACCAGTGCTCCGGTGACGGTCTGCAGGACGATCCCCAGCCAGAGCACCAGCCGCGCCTGCGGCACGCCGCGCGTCGTCATCAATTGGGTCAGGAACGCCGCGTTTTGGATGTTGCGCAGGCCGGCAAAGACAAAGGCGCCGCCGAGCAGCAGGCGGGCCGCGAATAGAATCTCACTATCAAAGCTTGAAAACATGCTGTTGGTCCTTGGGCAGAAAAGAGGCGCGCGACGCAGGCCGCGCGCCTGGTCCATGCTCAAGCGGCCATGACCGCCGGCATCGGATGGATTGCATGGAACGGAACGCAAAGTCGGTTCCAGGTGTTGATCATGCCGAGTGCAACCGACAGCTTGACCAACTCCTGCTCCGAAAAATGCTCGAGCGTCCTTGCGTAGAGTTCGTCCGAAACACCGTTGTCGGCGATCCTGGTCAGCGCGTCGGTCCAGGCAAAGGCTGCGCGTTCGCGCTCTGAAAATAGCGGCGATTCCTTCCAGGCGGAGACGAGATAGAGCCGCTGCTCGCTCTCGCCGTCGTGGCGCGCCTCGCGGCTGTGCATCTCGACGCAATACGAGCAGCCGTTGATCTGCGACGCCCTGAGCTTGATCAGATGCAACAGGCTTTTTTCGAGCCCGCATTCGTCGACTGCCTTGTTGAGCACCGACACCGCCTTCATGATCTCCGGCGCCGCGCCGAAAAATTGCAGCCTCTCTTTCATCGTTTTTAGCCTTTCATGCTTGCTTGGTTGAACTTGATTTCTGCGGACGCTGACGGCGCTCGACGAAGGCGCAGTTGGCGGCGACCGAACGGGGATCGGCATCGGCCGTGTATTCTGCAACGATGTCGGACAGCCGGGCGTCGGCGAGCGCTGCGCGGTAGGCACGCTCGGCCTTCAGCATCGCCACCTTGATGCCGCAGGGTTTGACATAAACCGAGGCATCGAGCCTGGCGGGGCCGCGCTGGCGGATTTCGGCGCAGCGAAAGGCCGGTTCTCGCCCTTCGACGGCCAACACGATATCGAGCAGCGTAATGCGTTCCGCCGGCCGCGCCAGCCGGTAGCCGCCGGACGGCCCCGGAACCGATTCCAGAATGCCCGACACCGTCAGCATGTTGAGATGCTTGAGGAGATAGCTCGGCGACAGCCCGAACGCTTCCGCCATGGCAGCACCCGGCATGGTCGCGGCGCCATCAACGCCAGCAAGCATCGCGGCGCAGTGGATGGCCGCTTCGACGCCCTCACCCAGCTTCATTTCGCTCTCCTAGTCATGGATATAGATTATCGTGGATAATCTTTGTCCGCAATAGGGAAATTAAAAAAGCGGCGCCCGTGAACGCCGCTTTTTTTTCGCAATGCTATTCCGCCGCCACCTTGGCCATCGGGTTGTTCGGATGCGTCGTCCAGTTGGCGTAGATCGGTGACACCGGCTTGCCGGTGCGCTGGTCCATCACGCCGACCGCCAGCGGCTCCATGGTGATGCAGTTCTCGACCGGGCAGACATTGACGCAGAGATTGCAGCCGACGCATTCGGCCTCGATCACCTCGAAATGCCTGACGCCGTCCACCATGCTGGTGATCGCCTGGTGCGAGGTGTCCTCGCAGGCGATGTGGCAGCGGCCGCATTTGATACAGGCGTCCTGGTCGATATGCGCCTTGGCGATATAGTTGAGGTTGAGATACTGCCAGTCGGTGACGTTGGGCGTGGCGCGGCCGACGATGTCGTCGAGCGAGGCATGGCCCTTCTCGTCCATCCAGTTTTCCAGGCCGGCGATCATCTCCTGCACGATCTTGAAGCCATAGGTCATTGCCGCCGTGCACACCTGCACATTGCCGGCGCCGAGCGCCATGAACTCGGCGGCGTCGCGCCAGGTGGTGATGCCGCCGATACCGGAGATCGGCAGGCCATGCGTTTCCGGGTCGCGCGCGATCTCGGCCACCATGTTCATCGCGATCGGCTTCACCGCCGGACCGCAATAGCCGCCATGCGAACCCTTACCGTCGATCGTCGGCTCCGGTGCGAAATTGTCGAGATTGACGCCGGTGATCGAATTGATGGTGTTGATCAGCGACACCGCGTCGGTGCCGCCGGCAAGGGCAGCGCGTGCCGGCTTGCGTATGTCGGTGATGTTGGGCGTCAGCTTGGTGATGACCGGCATGCGGGTGTTGGCCTTGCACCAGCGCACCACCATTTCGATGTATTCCGGCACCTGGCCGACCGCCGCACCCATGCCGCGTTCCGACATGCCGTGCGGGCAGCCGAAATTGAGCTCGATACCATCAGCGCCGGTCTCCTCGACCACCGGCAGGATAGCCTTCCAGGCATGCTCCTCGCACGGCACCATCAGCGAGACGACGATCGCCCGGTCGGGCCAATCCATCTTGACCTGCTTGATCTCGCGCAAATTGACCTGCAGGTCACGATCGGTGATCAGCTCGATATTGTTCAGGCCAAGCAGGCGACGATCGGCGCCCCAGATCGCGCCGTAGCGCGGGCCATTAACGTTGACCACCGGCGGACCCTCTTCGCCGAGCGTCTTCCAGACAACGCCGCCCCAGCCCGCCTTGAAGGCGCGGATGACGTTGTAGGCCTTGTCGGTCGGCGGCGCCGAGGCCAGCCAGAACGGGTTCGGCGATTTGATGCCGACGAAATTATTGCGGATGTCTGCCATGCTCATGCCCTCCCGTTCGAGGCAAGTGCCCGATGAATGCTTTCCGCCGCGTCGCGGCCTTGCGCGACGGCCGAGACGGTCAGGTCGTCGCCGCCAAAGATGCAGTCGCCGCCGGCCCAGACGTTTGGCAGCGAGGTGCGGCCTTCGGCGTCGACCTTGATGCGGCCGGCTTCCAGGTCAAGCAAAGCCCCGCTGCCGTTGAGCGCAGCCGGGACAAAACTCTGGCCGATCGCCTTGAACACCTGGTCGGCGGTCAGTGTCAGCCGCTCGCCGGTGCCGACGAGCCGGTCGCCGTCCATCGCGGTGTATTCGAGCTCGATCGCCGACACCTTGCCGCCATCGGCAATGACCCGCTTCGGCTGCAGCCAGTGCCGGATGATGACGCCGTTGGCAGCGGCCAGGTCCTGCTCGAATTCGGAGGCGTTCATGTGCTCCGGGCCGCGCCGATAGCAGATCGTCACCTCTTCGGCCCCGAGCAGCTTCGATTGCACCGCCGCGTCGATCGCCGTCATGCCGCCGCCGATGACGACAACACGCCGGCCGACCGGCAGGCTGGCCAGATCACTGGCCTGACGGAGCTCGGCAATGAACTCGACAGCATTGGTGACGCCTTGCGCCTCCTCGCCATCCGCTCGCAAGGCATTGACGCCGGCAAGCCCCATGCCGAGGAACACCGCGTCGTAATTCCGGGTCAGGTCCGACAGCTGGTAATCACGGCCGAGCGCCTTGCCGTTCTGGATGTCAATGCCGCCGATCGACGTGACATAGTCCACCTCGGCTTGGGCGAAATTGTCGACGCTCTTATAGGCCGCGATACCGTATTCATTAAGGCCGCCGGCCTTCGGGCGGGCTTCCAGGATGGTCACGTCGTGGCCGTAGCGGGCGAGCCGATGCGCGGCCGCTAGCCCGGCCGGACCGGCGCCGACCACGGCGACGGTCTTGCCGGTCGGTTCGGGGCGCTTGTAGAACTGCTTGTTTTCGGCCATGGCGACATCGGTGGCGTAGCGCTGCAGGCGACCAATCTGCACCGGCTTGCCTTCGGCCACTTCGCGCACGCAGACCTCTTCGCACAGCGTCTCGGTCGGGCAGACGCGGGCGCACATGCCGCCCAAGATGTTCTGGTCGAAAATCGTCTTGGCTGAGCCGATCGGATTGCCCGTCGAAATCTGGCGGATGAACAGCGGGATGTCGATCGAGGTCGGGCATGCATTCATGCACGGCGCGTCATAGCAGAAGTAGCAGCGGTCGGACTCGACCAGCGCCTCGTGGTGATCGAGCGGCGGATGCAGGTCGGCGAAATTATCGGCGTATTGTTCCGGCGAAAGCCGCCCGCCGGCAATGCCTTGCTTGAACTGGCCTTCTGCCATCGTCAGTTCCCCATGTTCTTGTTTTGGGGAAGGCTAGCACGTTTTATTTTTTTATCAATTGGTCAATTTTCGGCGCAAGCGACTGAAAAGCTTCAACAAACATGACTGTAATAATCATGTTTTTCCAAACGGCCATATACGTCACGAAGCAGGTACGGAACCGCATTCAGGAGCGTTGCCATGGATCAACCTGATCTCGTCGCACAGCGCGACAAGTTCGGAAGTGAGCGACATCCGGCGCATGGATCAACAACCCCTCGTTGACTGCAAGCAAAGTCGAAAACCACAGGGCGCGCAACCCGGTAACATTTCCGGTTTGCCGTCATCTTTTTTGGTTGGCTGTCGGATTTTCGTCGTGAAGATCGTCCTAGAATGGATCGCGCATGATCGAAAAACCGCAAGGAGCACGACAATGCCACAGTCCCCCATGCCCTTCTTCTGGTACGAGCTGATGACCACCGATCTCGACGCCGCCGAGGCGTTCTACACCGCCGTGGTAGGCTGGCGGGGGCAGCCTTTCGACGGGGCGCCGGGCATGCCGCGCTATATCGTCATGAATGTCGGCGAGCGCGGCGTCGGCGGGCTGATGACGCTGCCCGATGACGCGCGCAAGATGGGAATGCCGCCGGCCTGGATCGGTTATATCCTCACCAGGGATGTCGATGCCGCAACGGCCTCCCTCAAGAAGGCTGGTGGCGCGGTTCACCGCGAGCCAGACGACATTCCGGGCGTTGGCCGCTTCGCCGTCGTTGCCGATCCGCAAGGCGCGATGTTCAACTTCCTGCAGCCCAGCGGTCCCGACCAGCCGCCGCTACCATTGGCGACACCCGGCAACATCGGCTGGCATGAGCTCTACACATCAGACTGGAAGGCGGCGTCCGATTTCTATTCCAGTCAGTTCGGCTGGGAGAAGGGCGACGCCATGGATATGGGTCCGATGGGCGTCTACCAGCTTTTCGCCTTCGGCGGCGAGCCCGTTGGCGGCATAATGAACAAGCCCGAGCAGATCCCGATGCCGGTCTGGCAGTTCTATTTCAACGTGCCCGGCATCGACGCGGCAGCCAAGCGCGTCACCGACAATGGCGGCAAGATCCTGATGGGTCCGATGGAGGTCCCCGGCGGCAGCTGGATCGTGCAGTGCACAGACCCGCAAGGCGCCCATTTCGCGCTAATGGCACCGGTGCGGTAGCAACGTCGCGTCGCGATTGGCGAAACCGGCAGCAAAAACCGATCTCCCCCCTCGTGGGGGAGATGTCCGGCAGGACAGAGAGGGGCGCTGTCCCTCCAACCTTACGCTCTTTGAGAACTATTCCGGCGTCAGCACGGAAACTTTGAGATCGGGCTTCTTGGCGCCGCTGAGCTGGATGGTCGCCGGGCCGGCGGCTAGCTTGAAGCGCACGCTCTTGCGGATCCCCGGACAGGTTTTTATACCACTGAAAGCCGCCGACTTCACGGCTTTACCGTCCTGAACGACATCGATCCAAGCCTCATCAGACAGGCTGATCTGGAGCTCTCCCTCCGGGGGCACGGCCACGCTCGCCATCGCGCCGAATGTACCGGCTGCCGGCGCGCGTTCCGGCGGAACGGTGAAGCTGATCGTGCCGACCGGCGCCAACGCCACATCTGCAGCCTCGCCGACCGAAAGGTCAGCGCCGGACTGCGCGGCGGGCGCCGCCGCAAACAGGGCCTCCTCGCGCGTCACCGGCCATTTGAAGGCAGCACAGCCGGCATCGTCGGCCGTGGCGACGCTGGTGCCTGCAAGGATGGCGAATAGGCTGACGACGACTTTTCTCATGGCAAACGGAACCCACATGGTTTGGAGTGTCTGGATATCACTACAACTATAGCATTTAAAATACAACCCTGGAGAGAAAAATATTAAAAGAACGAGGAACATTTCCAATCACTGATTGTGGCTGGCGGGCCATGCGAAGTGAATGGTCCCCTGTCGGGCGATGATCTATGGCCGGTTCGGGGGTAAAATGGAGTCTTAGATGAAGCTTTTCGACGGTCTTGTCAGATATCAGCTGCAGGCTCTGGCCGCATTGCGCTTCGTGACGGCACTGCAATTCATCGAACATGGTACGCAAAAGCTGTTCAATTTCCCCGTCGGCGACCATGCCGGCGCCCTGAGCGGGCTATCGCTGACCGCGGCCATCCTGGAATTCGCCGGTGGCATCCTGCTGGTATTGGGGCTTTTCACTAGGCCGGTGGCATTCCTTCTCAGCGGTGAGATGGCGATCGCCTATTTCATGGCGCACATGCCGCGCGACTTCTTCCCGGTCAACAATGGTGGCGATGCGGCAATATCGTTCTGCTTCATCTTCCTCTATCTGGTATTCGCCGGCGCCGGCGCATTGGCGCTGGATAACCGCCGCAGCGCCTGAAACCTCACCCACGCATCCGCTCGAAGTTCGCGTCGAACAGTGGGACCGGCTGCATGCGCGCAACATGGCGTTTGCCCAGAAGCTCGATCTCAAAACCGTCGACTTCGTCGGCAATCTCTTTCGGCACATAGCCGATAGCGACGGATTTTTTCGAATGATGCGCATAGCCGCCCGACGTGACCCAGCCGCGCACGGTGCCGCCATGCCAGATTGGTTCGTCGCCGATGACGTCGGCATCGACAGCATCGACGACAAAGGCCCGCAGCCGCAGTCTGCCGCCTTGCTTGCGCTCTGCCAGCGCCGCCTGCTTGCCGATGAAATCGGCCTCCTTGGCATAGGCGACGAAGCGATCGAGGCCGGCCTCCAGCGGCCCATAGATCGGCCGGTATTCGCGCGCCCATGAGCCGTAATTCTTTTCCAGCCGCAATGCGTTGAGCGCTCGCGAGCCGAACAGGCCGATGCCGAATTCTTCGCCCGCCGCCATCAGCGCCTGATAGGCGGCGCGCTGATATTCCGGCGCCACCCAGATCTCGTAGCCGAGATCGCCGGTGTAGCTGACACGCCCGACCAGACACGGCGCCATGCCGATGTCCATCTTGCTGATGGCCATGAACGGAAAGGCCGTATTCGACACATCAGATCGTGTGACCTTTTCAAGAAGGTTCCGCGTGCTCGGCCCGGCGATCGATAAGCCGGTGAGTTTTGCTCCCAGCGCTTCGATACTGACCGAGCCGTCCTTCGGCAGATGCGCTTCGAACCACCGCATATGGTACTGCTCGGCGACGCCGGAGCCGGCCAGGAACCAGCCGTCCCTTTCCGAATTTGGGCTGCTGAGATTGGCTAGCGTGAAATCGCCAATCAGCCTGCCGTCTTCCTTCAGCATCGGCGCCAGCGTCATGCGGCCGGGCCTTGGCAGCTTGCAGGCAAGCAGGCGGTCGAGCCAGGCTGCAGCGCCCTCGCCCGTCACCTTGTATTTGGCGAAGCTCGAAATCTCCGACAGGCCAACGCCTTCTCGAACGGTCTTGACCTCATTTGCGACATGCTCGAAATCGCTCGAGCGCCGCCACGAGAACTCGTCCCTCACGCCTTCCGGCGCATACCATAGCGGCACTTCCAGCCCATAGGCGACGCCCCATTGCGCGCCTTTGGCCGACAGGAGATCATAGACCGGTGTGGTCTTGAGCGGCCGTCCAGCGGGCAGTTCCTCGTTGGGGAAGCGGATCGAAAACCGCCGCGAATAGTTTTCGCGCACCTTGGCGTTGGTATAGGCCATCGTGGCCCAGTCACCGTAGCGCGACACATCCATCGCCCAGATGTCGGCGCCGGGATCGCCCTCGATCATCCAGTTCGACAGCGCCAGCCCGACGCCGCCCCCCTGTGAGAACCCGGCCATGACACCACAGGCCACCCAGAACCCCGGCAGGCCGCGCACCGGCCCGACCAGCGGATTGCCGTCCGGCGCGAAGGTGAAGGGCCCGTTGATGATCTGCTTGATACCGGTGTTCTGGAAGGCCGGGAAATGCCGGAAGCCGACCTCCAGCGATGGCGCGATGCGGTCGATGTCGGGCTCGAGCAACTCGTGGCCGAAGTTCCACGGCGTCTGGAACTCGGACCATGGCTTGTTGGCCTTTTCGTAAGTACCCATCAGCATGCCGCCGCGCTCCTGACGCAGATAGAGCTCGCCATCAAAGTCGACTGCATGGATGATTTCCGTGCCGGTCTTCTGGTTCCAGGCGGCGACTTCCGGCATGTCCTCGGTGATCAGGTACATGTGCTCCATCGCCAGCACCGGCAGCTCCAGCCCGACCATGCGGCCGACCTCGCGCGCCCACAGGCCGCCGGCGTTGACGACATGCTCGGCCACCACCTCGCCCTTGTTGGTAATGACGCGCCACAGCCCGTCGGCGCGCCGCACGATGTCCTCGACCTTGGTGAAGCGCTCAACCTCGGCCCCAAGCTTCCTCGCGGCCTTGGCGTAGGCGTGGGTAACGCCGGATGGATCGAGATGGCCATCCTCCTTGTTGCGGACGGCACCGACGAACTGCTTGGGATCGAGCAGAGGCATCAGTTCGGCGGCTTCGGCCGGCGATATCTCCTCGAGCTCGATGCCGAGATAGCGGCCCTTGGCGACAACGCCGCGCAGCCAGTCGAGCCGCGCCTCGGTCGCCGCCAGCAGCACACCGCCGGTCAGATGCACGCCGGTCGCCTGGCCGGACAGTTCCTCAATCTCCTTGTAGAGCGAGATCGTGTATTTCTGCAGCTTGGCGACATTGGGATCGCCGTTGATCGTGTGCATGCCGCCGGCCGCGTGCCAGGTCGAGCCGGAGGTCAATTCATCGCGCTCCAGGAGCACGATGTCGGTCCAGCCGTGCCGGGCCAGATGGAACAGCACGGAGCACCCGACGACGCCACCGCCAATAACCACGACCTTTGCATGTGATTTCATGGGATTCTCGTCATTTCAAAGAGTTGGATGGGTTTCATGATTCTGGAAGAGAAGAAGATGAATCCGAGAAGAGTGGTGCTTAAGGCTCGCTCTGCCCGATCGCTTCCTTGCGCTTGGCTAGGTACGCCTCCAGCGCCTCGCGCCTGGAGATTTCCATCACCGGCTCGGCGTAGTCCTCCAGCGCCTTCTTCCACAGCCTGGTCGCACGCGACGTGGCGTCGAGCCCACCGGCCTCCTGCCAGGCCTCGTAGTTCTGCCAGTTGGACAGTATCGGCTGGTAGAAGGCCGTGGCGTAGCGCTCCAGCGTGTGTGGCTCGCCGAAGAAGTGGCCGCCGGTCGGAACCGCACCCAGAGCCTCGACGGCAAGCTCGGCCTCGTTGACTTCGATCGGGCGCAAAAACTCCATCATGTGCTGGATCATCTCGACGTCGATGATGAACTTTTCGAACGATGCAGTTAGTCCGCCCTCCTGCCAGCCGGCGGCGTGATAGACGAGGTTGCCGTGGCCTAGCACCGCGCCCCACAGCGCCATCAGCGTCTCATAGGCGCCTTGCGCGTCGGCGGCATTGGAGGCTGAGCCCGGTGTCGTGCGATAAGGCAGCTTGTAACGCCGCGCCAACTGTCCGGACGCGATGTTCGCCTTGGTATTTTCAGGCGTGCCGAAGGCCGGCGCGCCCGATTTCATATCGACATTGGAGGTGAAGGCGCCATACATCACCGGCGCGCCGCGACGGACGAGCTGCGTCAGCACAACGCCAAACAGCGCCTCGGCATTCTGCTGGGCGAGCGCGCCGGCAAGCGTCACCGGGCTCATCGCTCCCATCAGCGTGAACGGCGTCACCGCCACCGACTGGCCGAACTCGGCCATCGTCATCAGCCCCTCGGCCATCATCTCGTCGAAGCGGCGCGGCGAGTTGACCGAAATGATCGTGGTGACCCCGGGATCGTCGCGCATCTCGTCAAGCGTCAGTCCGCGCGCGATTGCCATCATCTTGATGCCGTCGAGCGCCCTGCCACGGCCGATGGCCGAGACGTGAAAGCTTTTGTCCGTCAGCGTCAGATTGGCGAAATAGGTGTCGAGATGACGGGAATTCGCCGGCAATTCCACCGGCGCGCAGACCTGGTTGCCGAGCATGTGGATGCAGTTGAAATGCTGCGCCAGGCGGACGAGATCGGAATAATCGCGCAAATTGCCGGCACGGCGGCCGCGCTCCATGTCGTGCACATTGGGCGGCCCGGCGACGAGCGTGAAGTTGATGGTATTGCCGCCGAGGTGGACGGCATGGGCGGGATTGCGCGGCGTCAGAGTGTAGCTGGACTGTGTCGTCTTCAGCGCTTCCTCGATCATGCCGCGATCGATGCGGACGTTCATCGAGGCATGATCGACCTTGGCCCCGGCCTTCTCGAACAGCGACAGCGCCCGCGGGCTCATCACCTCGATGCCGAAATTCTCCAGGATATGCATAGAGGCTTCATGGATCGCCTCGATCTGGTCGGCCGAGAGCATCGCCATCGGCGGATAAGGGTTTGTCACCCGCCTGAGCGGCAGTTGCGGGATGGCGGTCGGTCCCCTGTTGCTCGTTCGCTCGGCGCCGCGCTTGCGTCTTGGTTCGCTCATGCGGCGCATCAAAGCGCCGGCACGAGGATCGAGCTGTCAAGAATCCGCCACCTGCGGGCGTGATTTTAGCCAAGGCGCCATTCCGGGAATTGCATATCGGTAAAAGCGACAACAAACGTCGGAATCTTCATACTTCCTCAGCGCCTGCCAAAGCGGCCGACGAGCCGTTAAGGAACGCCGCAAGATTCCTTTTATGTTTTCGGCCTAATGCTCTTCCAATGCGTAGGTCGAGTTTTAGTAAAATTGTAGCGATTGCCGTGCCGCTGACGCTTTCGGCATGCGCGACGCCGCCGAACCACATCAACGATGTCTGCGCCGTTTTCGACCAGAACGATGGCTGGTTCGACAACTGGCAGGCGGCGGCACAGCGCGCCGAGCAGAAATATGGGGTGCCGGTCCCCGTGCTGATGGCGACGGTGCGCAAGGAATCCGGCTTCAAGAGCAACGCCAGGCCGCCGCGCACCAAGCTGCTGGGCTTCATTCCCTGGAAACATATCTCCAGTGCCACCGGCTTCTCGCAGGCGCTCGACGGCACCTGGGCGCAATACCAGAACGAGACCGGCAGTTGGGCGGCGCGCCGCACCAGGTTTGCCGATGCCGTCGATTTTGTCGGCTGGTATCATTCCAAGACCGCCGACACGCTCGGCGTCGCCCGCAACGACACCTACAATCTGTATCTCGCCTACTATCTTGGCTGGAATGCCTATAAGCGCGGCAATCGCGGCGGCGCCGACGTGCAGCGCTATGCGCACGCCACCGAACAGATGGCGCAGGACTACGCCGCGCAGCTACGGCAATGCGCGCCCTAGCATATCAACGGTATTTCAGCCGCCCTTGGGTTTGCGCGGCTTGCGCGTGGCGTTCTCAGCTTGGCGGCCGTCGCCGACTGTCGGCGGCGTGATTGGTGCCACCGCGCTATCGGCAGAGCTTGAGATGCCGCCGGTCTCTGAAACCTCGTCGCGAACCTCGTGACGGCGGGCTTTGGCGACCGCTTCGGCATTCTCCGCTGCCTGACCCTCGGCATCGGCTTCAACGCTGCCAGTCTTGCCATGCGGGCGCTTGGGCGGATCTCCAGCAAAGCCCGGGCCAACACCGTGGTTTGCATCATCCGGCACGCCCTCATTCGCCGCGTGTTCCTTGTCGAATTTAATCACCGGCTCCATTTTTGCCAGCACGTCGTCGGCCAGCCAGCACAGGCTCATATGACCGTCGCCGAGATTTTTGACCGGCGGCACCGTAGTTTCGCAAAGATTGTCCGGCACAAGTTTCTTGTAGCCGCAGCGCGTCTGGAACGGGCAGCCCGAGGGCGGGTTCATCGCCGACGGAATGTCGCCTTCGAGCACGATATGCCTTTTCACCACGCTGGTATCGGCAATCGGGATCGCCGACAGCAGCGCCTCGGTATAGGGGTGATAGGGCGGCGAAAATATCTGGTCGGTCGTGCCTTGCTCGACGATATAGCCGAGATACATGACGACGACGCGGTCGGCGATGTAGCGCACCACCGACAGATCGTGGCTGATGAACAGCATCGTGGTCTTGTTCTTGCGCTGGATGTCCATCAAGAGTTCGGTCACCGCCGCCTGGACGGACACATCCAGCGCCGAGACCGGCTCGTCGGCCACCACCACCTTGGCGTCGCCGGCAAAGGCCCGCGCCACGCCGATGCGCTGTTTCTGGCCACCTGAAAGCTGGCGCGGCTTGCGCGTCTCGAATGCCCTTGGCAGCTTCACCAGATCGAGCAGTTCCAGCATCCGCTTGCGGCGGTCGGCCACCGTGTCGCCGACATTGAACTTTTCCAGCGTACGGATGATCTGCGAACCGACCGAATGGCTGGGATTGAGTGTGTCGAACGGATTTTGGAACACCATCTGGATCGACGACACGGTGTCGACGCTGCGCTTCTCGATCCCGGTCGACTGGATTTCCTTGTTGCCCAGCTTCACGCGGCCGGAGCTTGCCGTTTCGAGGCCGAGCAACACCTTGGCCAGGGTCGATTTTCCGCAGCCGGATTCGCCAACGATAGCGACGGTCTCGGATTCGCGCGCCATGAAAGAGATCGTCTCGTTGGCCTTGACGACACGTCCTTCGCTCGAGCCGAACACTTCGCTGCCGCCGACTTTGTAGTACTTCCTGAGGTCTTCGATCTGGAGCACCGGCGCACCGGGCACCACGCGCTCGTTGACTTTCTTGGCGCCAGGCGGCAGCGCCTCCCAGTCGATCTCGTTGAAGCGTACGCAGCGCGAGAAATGCCCGTCATGGCCTTCGACCGCGATCATCGGAATTTCGGCGGCGTTGCAGACGCCCTCGACGAAATGGTGGCAGCGCGGGCCGAAATTGCAGCCCTTCGGCCGCTCGTGCGGCAGCGGCAACTGCCCCGGAATGGATATCAGAGGCCGCGAATTCTTGTCGGCGCCCGGCAACGGGATCGAGCGGAACAGGCCTTGCGTGTAGGGATGGCGCATCCGGTCGAAGACGTCCTTGATCTTGCCCGTCTCCACCGCTTCGCCCGAATACATCACCGTGATGCGGTCGCAGGTCTCCAGGATCAGGCCGAGATTGTGCGACACGAAGATCATCGAGGTCCCGAACTTCTCGCCCAGCCCCTTGACCAGATCGACGATACCGGCCTCAACCGTCACGTCGAGCGCTGTCGTCGGCTCGTCGAGCAGAAGCAGCGCAGGCTTCGACAGCAGCGCCATGGCAATGACGATGCGCTGCTGCTGGCCGCCGGAAAGCTGGTGCGGGTAGGAACGCATCATGCGCTCGGGATCCGGCAGCTTCACCGCGCGCACCATTTCCAAAGCGCGTTTATGGGCTTCGTCCTTCGACACCTTGTCGTGGATCAGTGGCACTTCCATCAGCTGCTGGCCGACCTTCATCGCCGGGTTCAGACTGGCCATAGGCTCCTGGTAGATCATCGCGATCTTGTTGCCGCGGATGGCGCGCAGTTCCTCGTCGGACAGTTCTCCCATGTCCTTGCCCTGGAACTTGATCTTTCCGCCGACGATCTTTCCGATGTTGGAGAGGTCGCGCATGATGCCGAGCGACACGGTCGACTTGCCGCAGCCGGATTCGCCGACGATGCCCATCGCCTCGCCGGGCATGACCGTGCAGGAAAAATCCATGACGGCCGGGATCTCGCCCTTGCGGGTGAAGAAGGAGATCGACAGGTTCTCGATCTCGATGATCGGCCCACTGGTCGGCCCATTGGTCGGCTTGGCGGGATTTCGAACTGCCTCATTCATGGGTCGCTCCAATCCTTGTTCTGCAGGCATGTCGGGCCGAACCCGGCATCGATCTTTCCCGGTTCAATCTTTCCCGGCATCAATCCTTCATCGACTGTTCGCGCAACGAATCCGCCAGGAGGTTGAGGCCGAGCACGAACGACATCAATGCGATCGTCGGCGGCAGCGCCGGGTGGATGAACGAGCGCAGCAGCCGGCTGGCATCCTTGATCGCCGTGCCCCAGTCCGGGCTTTCCGGCGCCAGTCCCAGCCCGAAATAGCCGAGCGTGCCGAGCAGGATCGTGGTGTAGCCGATGCGCAGGCAGGCGTCGACGATAAGCGGCCCGCGCGCATTGGGCAATATCTCCCACAGCATGATGTACCAGGGCGATTCACCGCGCGTCTGCGCCGCCGCAACATAGTCGCGCGTTTTGATATCCATGACCAGGCCGCGCACGATGCGGAACACGCCCGGGCTGGAGGCGAACACCACTGCCACGAAGATGTTGAGCTGGTTAGGATCGATGTGGATGATCTTGAACGGATCGGCGTCGAAGACAAGGCCGGCATAGATCCAGCCGCCAACGACCAACGTCAAGCCAAGCAGGATATAGAGGCGGTCGGGGCGGTTCTTATAGCGCGTCCAGAACAGCACACTGAAGAAGATGATCGGAAACAGGAAGAACAGCCCGGCCATCGCGTAGGGGATCGGCGTGTCCATGATGCCTGGCGTCACCAGCAGGTAGAACAGCAGGATCACCGGGAAGGCCAGCACAAGGTTTGCGAGGAAGGACAGCACCGTATCGATCCTGCCGCCGTAATAGCCAGCCGGCAAGCCGAGCGTGATGCCGACCATCAGCGCAAAGCCGGTTGCCGCCGGCGCGATGATCAGCACGATCTGGCTGCCATAGACCATGCGGGAGAACACGTCGCGGGCGAGCTTGTCGCCGCCGAAATAGTATACAAGTTTCGACGCCGGCTCGATCGCGCCCGGCAGCGCGTCCTTCATGATCGGCACCTGGGCGAGCGGATCGAAGGGCGCGACGGTCGATGCGAAGATCGCCGTGAACAGCCAGAACAGGCAGATGCCGACGCCGACGATGCCGACGCCGCTGTCGAAAAGCTGGCCGTAAAGGCCAAGCTTCTTCTTGTAGCCGAAGCTCGCCCCCATCACCAGGGCGAGAGCGATCCAGACCGGCCAGAAGCGGGTAAGCACGCCGAGTACGACGTTGAAGGCGCTGAGATATTCGACCTGCATCCGCCCGGTCTCCTATTGAACTCTGATGCGCGGATTGAGGAACGCGTAGCCGACATCGGAGATGAGCTGTGTGATCAGGACGATAAACACCGAGACCAGCGAGCAGCCGAGCAGAAGATCGATGTCGTTGTTGCCGGCCGCCTCGACCAGCGTGTAGCCGAACCCCTGGTATCGGAACATCACCTCGACGATGACGACGCCGGTGAGCAGCCAGGGGAACTGCAGCATGATGACCGTGAACGGTGCGATCAGCGCGTTGCGCAGAGCGTGCTTTACCACCACGCTGCCGAAGGAGAGGCCCTTCAGCCGGGCGGTTCGGATATATTGCTGCGTCATCACCTCGACCATCGAGGCGCGGGTCATGCGGGCGATGTAGCCGATGCCGTAGATCGCCAGCGTCATCACCGGCAAGGTGAAATTGTAGAAGGTGATGCCCTGGCTGGCCGAGGCCGCCGAGCCGTTCAGCACGCCGAGCCAGGAGGCGAAGATGACGGTGAAGATGACGCCCGAAACATATTCGGGCGTCGCCGTCGAGGCGATCGAAGCCACCGACAATGTGCGGTCGGTGCGTGAGCCCTCGCGCATGCCGGCAAGAATGCCGATCAGGAGCGAGACCGGCACCATAACCGCAAGCACGCAGAGCATCAGGATGCCGGTGGCGCTGAGCGCCGGAAAGAGTTTCGAGGCGACCGTCGTCTTGAATTTGGTCGAGCAGCCGAAATCGCCTTGCAGGATGCCGGAAAATGTCGGCACGACCGGATCGTTGCAGAAGGAGAAACGCTGCGCTGGCTTGCCTGTCGCCGGGTCGGTCACCGGCTGCTTGGGCACGACGCCCAGCCATTGTCCGTAGCGGACAAAGAAATTCTGCCGATAGCCATGATTGACCAGCCAAGCCTCGAGCTGCTCGGCCGATGTGTGCATTTCGGTTTGGCTGATCGCGAGCTTCTTCAGATTGGGCCCGAGATTGACCAGGAAGAAGACGATCATCGTCAGGCACAGCATCGTCAATGCCATGGTGCCGAGACGCCTGATAACGAAAGAAAGCATGGCGGTCCCCTGCCGGTCGGGTTGGGGGGTGGAACCGGTTTGCAAGCCGTGCCCTGCCGCCAGCGGCAGAACAAGCCTTCAGACCAGTCCCAGATGCAATACCCTTTTTATTGCAGACCCCGGCCGAAGAGTCCGCAACTTTTTCCTGCGCCGACTTCCGGTCCAAGGACCATGCAACGAGCGAGAGAAAGGGGCCAGACGCCCCTTTCCGGATCGTCCGGTCAGGCCTGGTCGAGCCAGACCTTACCGTAGTCGCGCTCGAAGGTCGGGTGCATCTTGTAGTTCTGCACCGCCTTGACCGAATGGCTGTAGAGCTTGCGCCAATAAGGCTGGATGATAATGCCGGAATCCTGCAGGATCTGCTCGATATCCTTCATCATTTCCTTGCGCTTGGCGGCGTCGGCAACTGCCAGCGCAGCGTTGAGCTTGGCATCCCACTCGGGATTCGACCAAGCCGTCTCGTTCCAGGCTTCACCTGTACGATAGCCGATCGCCAGAACCTGGACGCCGAGCGGCCGCATGTTCCAGTTGGTCATCGACAGCGGATACTTCGTCCAGTCGTTCCAGAAGGTCGAACCCGGCAGCACCGTACGCTTTACCTTGATGCCGGCGTCGCGCATCTGCGCGGCGATCGCATCGCCGGTGTTCTTGTGCCAGTCTTCGTCGACCGTGATCAGCTCGTGCTCGAAATCGGCTTGGCCGGCTTCCGCCATCAGCGCCTTTGCCTTGGCCGGGTCGCGAGCAACCTTCGGCAATTCGTAGTATTCCGGATGGATCGGCGCGACATGGTGGTTCTCGGCAACCGTGCCGGCATTGCCGTAGCCGAGCTGGAGGACGACAGCGTTGTCGACCGCGAGCTGCAGGGCGTTGCGAACCTTCTGGTCGCCGTAAGGCTTGTTGGTCACATTGGTGCGGCAGACGATCGTCGAGGCGGTGACGACCTCGGACTTCGCCAGGTCCATGCCGTCGAGGATCGACACATAGTCGGCCGAGGTTTCGAAATTGGTGTGCACTTCGCCAGCTTCGAAAGCGCTGACCATCGCCGCCGGATCGGTGCCGTAGTCGATGAACTCGATGCCGTCGAGGAAGACCTCGCCATCCCACCACTTGTTGTCTTCACGACGCTTGTAGACCACTTTCTGGCCGACATCGTAAGAGACCAGCTCGAACGGCCCAGTGCCGATCGGGCAGGACTTGAAGTCGCCGCCTTTTTCGTCGAACGTCTTGTGGACGATGAGGCCGGGATAGTCGCACACGTTGGGAATGAGGGCGATATCGGGCTTGCTGAGCGTCAGCTTGATCGTGTGGTCGTCGACCTTGGTTACCGCGCTCTCATCCAGCTTGTCGTCCTTGACCAGCGAACCGAGGCGACCGGGCATAGAATTGCCTTCGGCCTTCTTGTCGGCCCAACGCTTGAGGTTGAAGATGACGTCGTCTGCGGTGAACGGATCGCCGTTGTTCCAGGTGACGCCTTTGCGCACATGCAGCGTGTATTCGGTAGCGTCGTCATTCACGTCCCAGCTCTCCAGCAGATAGGGGCGGAATGTGTATTCGGTGGTATATTTGACCAGCGGCTCGAGCGCCTGACGCTCGGCATTGGCGATTTCCGACCAGTCGGACTTGCGCGGATCCTTCGGATCCTTGATCCACTGCGCGACCTTCAATACGCCGCCTTTCTTGCCCTGGACCTCTTCCGCCTTGGCCGGCGTGGGGTCTGCAAGGCCAAGTATGCCATATGCCATCGCCGTCGACGCACCGAAGACGCTGGCGAGAGCCAGAAATTCGCGACGATCCATCTTGCCTGCCTTGGCGTCTTCGGCCATGGCCAGGATGTGATCGGGAACGCGGTCGCCGTTACTCTTGTAGATCGTCATGACTAACTCCCATTGTTGGCTTTCTGCCTTTTAACATTCCGCATTCGCGCCATGATGTCAAAGACGGCACGGATTGGGAACATGCCAAGGAATGTGCAACTTTGAAAGCAGGGCGGTTCGCGCGATAACGACAGTCTTGGCGCAAATTTGCTACTGCGCCAGGGATTTCGCGCGAAATCTCCACGGACAATTAAACCGGGACATTTGCTGCTGCGCCGCTCGTTCTTCGGGCAACCAACTGTTCTGCGCGAACAGCCGTTTCAATATTCCCGTTCATAGAAAACACCGCCTTTGGCTTCGCCGGCGTCGGTTGCCTCACCACGCAGCTTGACGCCGCGCCCGACGTCGAGATCGACGGTTGCCTTGCCCGAGCCGGGCCTATCGCCCTTCTGGATCGTCACGTAAGTGCGGTCGTTGAGATACTTGCCCGCCGAGACGGCGGTGCCGCCCTCTTCGTCGGTGATTACGTCGAGATCGTCGACGCCGATCGCGCTGCGCAGGTTCTGCAGCAGGGAGGTCGAGCCGCCGACGCCGGCCAGTTGTCCGGCAGCCTCGGCAAGCTGCGCGATCTGCAGCGGCGACAGGTTCGACATCGAACGGCCGAAGATCAGCTGCGCCAGCACCTCGTCCTCCGGCAGCGCGGGTACCGAGGAGAAGGTGAATTTCGGGTTGGTCGCCTCGCCCGACACCACGATGGTCACGGTGGCGCTGGTTGTCTTGGATTGCGCCGTAAGGTTGAGGTAGGGCACCAGAGAGCCCGAGAAGCCGACCGTGCCTTCGGTGAAGGTCAGCCGCTTGGCAAGGATCGTCAGCCGCCCGCGCCGCAAGGTGAAGGTGCCGACCGCCTGGGGTGACGATGCCGGACCGGTCAGCCGCAGCGAACCGCCGAGCTCGGCGTCGACGCCCCTGCCCTGGATGAAGATCTGGCTCGGCGCATTGATCGTGACGTCGAGGTTGAGGCCACTGCCGCCGCCACCGCTGCTTGCAGCGGCCGGGCGCAACGCCTTGTCCTGCGCACGCACGGCTGCCGGCGCATTCTTGTGCTTGACGTTGAGCTCGGCCAGCGAGCCGGGCAGCTTTTCGGGTACGGTGATGACGGTCTTGGCCAGGTTGGCGGTACCGGAAATCACCGGCCCGGAGGTGAGCGGTCCCTTGATGGTCAGGTCGCCGCCGAGGTTAGCAGTGACCACCTTGCCGTCGGTATAACGGCCGTCGACCAGTTTGACCGACAGGTCGGCTGGGAAACCCTTAGCCGGATCGATGCCGACGGTGCCGCTGGCCGAAAGGCTGCCACGCGTCGACAGCGTGCCGGTCAGGCGGTTGATCCTGGCCACGCCACCACCGATAGCGACATCGGCGGTGATGTCGTTGATCGCAAGCCCCGAGCGCGCGTCGACCAGGCGGGCGCCTGACGTACGGACCGTGCCTGAGATCACCGGCGACGTCGCCGGGCCGCGCACCTGCACATCGACGTCGGCCGTGCCGCTCAAGGACAGGCCTTGCGCGGCGAGTGTCCTGGTGAGGAAGGCGAACGGCACCTTGCCGGAAAAGTTGAGATCAAGGGTGGGCGCGCCTGATGTCGTCATCGTGCCGCCGCCCTTGAGGCCAAGGCCGGCGGCATCGCTCATGTTGGCGTCGAAGGTCAGTCTGTTGCCCGAATACGTACCTGAAGACGAAACGCCCATGCCGCCGAAACCTGCACCGCGGGTCTGCGACGTCTGAACGCCTGCGGCGTCGATCTTGAAGGCGACGGCCGGATTGGCCGGCGCGCCCGTCACCTTCACCGTGCCCGAGACGGAGCCGGCGGCATCGAGGCCAGGCGAAAAACTGTTGGCTATCGAGATCGGGACGCGGGCCAGCGTCGCGTTGAGGTCGAGCGCCTGCCCAGCCTTGCCCGTGACCGTCGCCGTTCCGCCGCCGAGGTTGAGCACCAGCCTGTCGAGGCTGGTCACTCCATTGGCGATGTTGATGGTCGAGGCCTGGGCGATAGCCGCCTTGATGCCGCGAATGGTCGCCTCGCCGGAGGCAAGTTCGACCGTCGTCGTGCCCTTGACCGCCCTGACCCGGCCGCCGGCCTTCAGCGGAATATCCTTCACGGTGGCGCCACCGGAGAAACCGGTCCATTCGCCGTCGCGCTTGAGATCGACGTCGACACCACGGATAACCGTGCCGCCGGAAGTGACGCTGTCGGCACGGATTTTTCCGGAGATCACCGGTGCCGCCAGGTAGTTGGCGATCAGCGCATCGATGGTCACGGCCTTGGCCGAGACATCGCCGCGCGAGATCGAGCCCGTCGTCGCCTTGATGGCGACCTGCGGCACGGCGCCAGCCTTGGAGAAGGCGATCGTGCCGCGCACATCGCCATCGGCCTTTTCCAGTGCCAGGGCAGCAAGCGGACCGATATCGGGCAGGTCCAGTGCTACCGTACCGACCGGCACGAAGGCATCGTCGAGCGCCAGGTCGCCGGAAATACGGTTCTTGCCCAGCGACAGCAAAAGCCCGTTGATGGCGCGTTTGCCGTCCGATGTCGCCAGCACGGCACTACCCTGCAGCGACTGGCCCGCGACATTTCCGGTGAGTTGTACATTTGCCGCCGGGTTGGCGGCATCAGCCTTGCCGGTGGCGGTGAGCTTCAGTCCGGTGATCTCACGCGCCGCCACCGAAAGCCTATCGCTGTTGACAGTCAGCGACAGATCCGGCGCGGTGCTGGCGCCTTGCGCATTCAGCGCGAAAGAAATAGCGCCTTTGGCATCCTTGGATAGCAGCGAGACGTCGCCCAGCGCGCCTTTGACGTCGGCGCTCAGCTTGTTATCGGCAAGGCTCGCCTGCCCGTCTGCGGTCAGCGCGCCTGATGACAGCCTGATCGCGTTGGCGGTGACACTGCCGTTGGCGTCCCGCTTCAGCGCGGCACTGAGTTGCGTCCGCTCGGCGAGCATGCCACGCGCCGCTACCGGCAGCGCCGCCGACGCGGCATCCGCCTTGAGATTTAGATCGATGGCGCCGTCGGCCAGCGAGACCCGCCCGTTGAAGCCGCTGTTCAACGCGTCGCTGGTCACGGTGCCGCTATCGATGATGACAGCGTCGGCGGCAAGGCTGCCGGCGACTTTGGCAGTGACCTTGCCGGCGATCAGCGGCGCGACGGTCGGATTGTCGAGGCCGATTTTTTCGGCGGTCACCGAGCCGGAGATCGGCCCGCTCCGGGCTTTCACGTCGAAGCGGTCGGAGTGCAGCGCAAGCGTGATGCCCTCGATCTTAGCTAGATTGGTGGCGGCCGATGGCAGCGTCGCGGAGATGTCGAGCTTCGGCTGGGTGCCCTGCCCGGCCGCCTTTAGCGACAGCGTCTGCAGCTCGAGCTTGATCGGGCTCTCCTTGCTGCCGAGCGAAAGCGGCAGGCTCGGGCCGGTGGATGCGAGGTCGAGCGAGAAATCGCTGGCACCGTTCGGATTGATGGTGCCGGCTGCCTTGCCGGAGATTTTCTCGCCGGCAAGCGTCGCATGCTCGATGGCGACGCCGCTGGCCGACGAGAAACGGCCAGCCGCATCGAGATTGAGCGGCCCGAGCCCGGCCCGCCGGGTCTGGCTGGTTTCGCCGCCGCTGAGCCGGGCGTTGAAGCGAATGTCTGGGGCAGCCGACGATCCCGTGACTTGCGCGGTGCCGCTGAGCGTGCCCGCGGCATCGAGGCCCGGTGAAAAATCATTGGCAAGTGCTGCCGGCACCGCCGACAAGGTGGCAGCGAGATCGAGCGTCTGGCCAGCCGTACCCGACACGGCAACCGAACCACCGCCGACACCGAGCGCCAGTTTCTCTATGCTCACCATGCCATTGGCGATTGTCAGCGCCGATGGCTGCGCGACCGCTGCCTTGATGCCGCGGATGGTCGCCTCGCCGGAGGCAAGCTCGATGCTGGTGATGCCGTTCGCAACCCTGACCCGCCCGGCCGCGCTGGCCGGAATGCCGGCGACCGTGGCGCCGCCGCTAAAGCCGGTCCAGTCGCCATCGCGCTTCAGGTCGACGTCGATGCCGCTGATCACCGTGGTTCCGGAGGTGATCGTGTCGGCCTTGATCTTGCCGGAGATCGCCGGGGCTTTGAGATAATTGGCGACCAGAGTGTTGACGGCGATTGTCTTCGCCGCCAGTTCGCCGCGCGAAATCGCGGCGCTCGTCGCATCGATCGCGACCGTCGGCGCACCATTGTCATTCGCGAAACGGATCGTGCCACGCACGTCGCCGGCTACCGTTTGGCCGGCAAGTCTGGCCAGCGGAGCAATATCCGCGGCATCGAGGTTCAACGTGCCGAGCGGCAGCAGGTTGTCGTCGAGCCCGAGGTCGCCGGAGACCTTGTTGTCGGCCAGTGAGACGGCAAGCCCATTGATGGAGCGCTTGCCGTCGGTGGTGACCAGCGATGCCTTGAGGTCGAGCGGCTGGTCGTCGACCGAGCCGGTCAGCGAGACATCGGCGGCAGGGCTGGCAATGTCGGCCTTGCCGCTCGCGCTCAACTTGATCTGCTTCACCGCATGGCCGGACGCCGTCAGGCTGTCGCTGTTGGCCGAAACCGAGAAATCCGGTGCGCTGCGCGCGCCGCTTGCCGTCAGCGCGAAACCGACGGCGCCGCCGACCTTCGCGCCGACCAGCGGCGACAGTACCGACACGTCGCCGAGCGTGCCCTTGATATCGGCCCGGATATCGGTGCCTTGCGCACTGGCGATGCCGCTGGCACTAAGCGTACCGGAGGTGAGCTGCAATGCGTTGGCGGCGAACGCACCGTCCGGGTCGCGTGTCGCGGTTGCGGAAAACTGCACACGCTCGCCGAGAACCGAGCTGATCTGCGGCGGCAGCGCCGCCGAAGCCGCGTCGGCATTCATCTTGAGCGTCATCGACAGATCGGCCAGCGCCACAGTGGCCGTCACGGACGCATTGAGCGCGTCGCTGCGCAGCGTGCCTTGGTCGACAACGACCTGTTCCTTGCTGACCGAGCCGGCGAGACCGGCGCTGACCCTTCCCGTTATCAGCGGCGCCAATGTCGCAACGTCGGTGTTCAGGCCGGCCGCCGTCAGCTTGATGGTGACGGGCCCGCTACGGTTCTGGATGTCGAAGCCATCAGAATGCACTTGCCCGATCAGGTCGTCCACCCGCGTGCCGCCCGCCACCACGGAGACCAGCGACGCGCCGATATCCACCATCGGCGCCTTGCCATAGCCGAAAGCGCGGGCCGTGGCGTCCTTGATCGCCACGGTTATCGGCTGTGCCTCGCTGCCGAGGCTAAGCACGATCGGCGGTCCTTTCGCGGCGAGTTTCACAGAAAGATCGCTGACGCCGTTCGGATCGACAATGCCGGCGGCGGTCGCGTGCACGGCGCCGCTGTCGATATTGGCGCGCTCGACATCGACGCCGCCGGCCGCGGTCGCTGTGCCGGCAAGGTCGAAGGTGGTCTTGCCGGCAAACAGCGGTTTCAGGGTTTCGGGCAGGAAGCGCTCGAATTCGCCATCGCCGTTGGCCTCGACATAATGGCCCTTATCGGTGAGCTGATGGCGACCGGTGAGTTGGGTGACGATCCGGCCGTCGACAACGAAAGTCCCAATACCATTCCAGTTGGCGAGCGGTCCTGTGCCGGAAACGACAATGTCGACTGGCGGCGCGCCCGGCAGCTTGAGCAGGTTGGCGATGATGCCGCCGGCCGGCTCGGATGCCTTAAGGTCTAAGTCGAGCTTGTTGTCAGCCGGCGCGAAATGGGCTTTGGCGTCGACCGTGCCTTGCTTGCCGTCATGGCGAACGATGTTGAGGCTGCTCTCGATGGCCAATGGCGAGGCGTCCGCCTTGAGCGCTCCCTTGGCTGCAAGTTCGGCGACACCGCTGCCGGCCAGAGCCTGCCCGAGCGCGATTTCGGGAAGGTCGAGCTGCTTGACGTCGATGGAAACCGGCAGCGTGGTCGCTCCGCTTTGGCTCGGCTGTGTGCTGGCCACCGGCAGCCTTGCCAACTCGATACGCTCGGCCCCAATACGATCGGCGCTGAAGCTCTTCGACAGGAGTGCCAGCGGCGACCAGTCGACAGCCACCTTGCGCGCCACCATCCAGGCGCCTTCGCGATCCTCCAGAACGAGATGATCGACCCTCAGCGCGCCCGACCAGATACCGTCGATGCCGACGACAGTGACCTTGCGATCGCCGGTCGAGGCCATGGTCGAGATGATGCCGGCAAGGTTTTCGCGGCCGCGCTCGGTTTTGGTCAGCACGACGAGTGCCCCCACCGCCGCTGCCACCACGATGAGCAGCGTGTAGAAAAGGATACGGAGGATGCGCCTGAATATTGCCATCAGAATGCCTGGCCGATGCCGGCATAAATGCCGAAATGAGGATCGTCGGGGCCGCGGTTGAGCGGCACTGCCGCGTCGATGCGCAGCGGCCCGAACGCCGTCAGATAGCGCAAGCCTACACCCGCGCCGACCTTCATGTCCGAAAAATCGGGGACCTGCCTGGTGGACACCGTGCCGGCATCGACGAACGGCACGACGCCGATCTTGTCGGTGACAGCGATGCGCATCTCGACCGAGGTCTCGAAGAAGGAAAGCCCGCCGATCGGCTCTCCGTTGCTGTCCTTCGGGCCGATGCCCTGATAGGCATAACCGCGCACCGAGCCGCCGCCGCCGGAGTAGAAGCGGCGGTCGGCCGGAACATCCTGAAGACCGGCGCCGATGATCGAGCCGATGGCGACACGTTCGGCGAAAACGAATTTCGAGGCCGAATCGAGCGACTGGTAGGCCGACCCCTCGCCCTTCAGCTTGACGAACGCAGCCCCGCTCAAAATGTCGTAGCTCGGCTCGGCATAGGCCAGCACCCTGAAGCCCCTGGTCGGATTCAGCTTGCTGTCGCGATTATCGTAGACATATTGCAGCGGAATGCTGGCGATCAGATAGGTGTGCTTGCCGAAAGCGTCGTGGATCCTGGAATAGTCGAGCGCGACTTGCGCGGAAACCGTCTGCTTCTTGTCGAGTTCGTAGGACAGGCCGGTGCTGCCCTTGATCGAGAAATGGTCGTAGGCGTCGGGGTGCTCCAGCACGGTATTGACGCTGGCAATGAATTTCGACGCCGGCCCGACCACGCCCGGCTTTTCGAACATGACGCCGGCATTATAATTGAGCTGGGTCAAGTCGTTGCTGCCGATGCCGCTGATCTTGCCGTCGATGCGCAGCTTTTCGGCGCGGCCAAACAGATTGCGGTGCCCCCAATAGCCTTCGAGGCCCAGCCCTTCGGTGTTTGAGAAACTGCCGCCAATGCCGAAATAGCGCGGCTTGCGTTCGCTTACCTGGACACCGATCGGGATGTTGCCGTCGGCGTCGAGCGCGTCGGCTTCCTTCACCGTCACGCTGTTGAAGACCTCGAGCCCGAGCAGCCGGTCGCGCGCATCGTCGATCTCATCGGGCGAATATTGGCGGCCGCGCTTCAGGCCGGTCATATATTCGGTGAAATCGCGGTCGACCTTTTCGGTGCCCTCGACAGTGGTGTCGCCATAGCCGGCGACCGGCCCGGCCGCGACGGTGAGCGTCACGTCGAGCGTCGAACCGGCGTGCTCGGCGACGATCTCGCGGCCCGTCACCTTGGCCAGCGGCCTGCCTTCTTGCTTGAGTGCCCGCACGATCGCCGCCTCGGCCTTGAGCACGGCGCCCGAACTGGCGTCACCGCCGGCGATCAGACCGAAGTCGGCACTTGCCAGCCCCGCTGCATCGCCTTTCAGCCTGATGTTGCCAAGCGTGAATTTGGGTCCGGCTGCTATGCTTATCACCACCGGAATCGGCTGCGGGCCGGAAAACTCGGCATCGGGCGGCAGATCGTCGAGCGGCTTGCCCTGAATAGTGATGGTGACGACACCCTCGTAGCGCGCGTCCGCGTAGAGCGCGGCGACAAGTTGCTCACGGTCGCTGCGCGCCTTGGCCAAAAGACCCAGCGAACCTGATACCGGGTGTTCCTCGTCGGCTTTCAGCGCCGAGGCGTTTTCGAGCTTCTCGGCAAGATCCTCGTCGGCGTCGGGCGCTTCTATCGTCACGGCATAGCGCAGTGGGTCGACGATGTCGGCATCTTCGTCCTTTGACGACCCCCACAGCTTGATGCCGAAAATCTCGAAGGCTGCCGCACTTCCGGTTTCGGCAACAAGTGCCGTCGAGCACAACAAAGCGAAAAGCAGGGCGCGCGAAAGCGCGCGCTGTGGCGCGGTTCCTCCCGACATCTGCCTTTCATACGCCGGCATTATGCTCCTAGCCTAGCTCGCAAACCTAAAATTGGAATGAAGTTCTGAAGCACTCGTAAAGGGGCCACAATCCAATTGCTGAAATAGACAGGGCTTGGAACTCACACCTTCTGCGTCGCCGCAAGAAAGCGTGATCCCCTGTCCTATGGAGCAACTACCGGTCACCGACCGGAAAGCAAACCGTTGGCAGGCGGATCCTGCCGCGTCCTGATGTTGACAAGCGCGACTGAAGCTTGAAGATTTCTGGACGTAAGCACTTGTCTGGAGGGGTTTATGGCAATGCGCGCGGCTCGTGGTCTATCGATTCTTTTCCTTCTCTTGTTCGCCTGGAGCGGTGTCGCGCAAGCGGCCGAAGCCCGGCGGGTGGTGACATCGGAAAATTCCGACTATTTTGGTTTCGATCTCAGATCCGACCAGAATGTCAGCCTCGACCAGTGCAAGACCACCTGCCTCGGCGATCCGGCCTGCCGCGCCTTCACCTACAACCTCAAGGCCAAATGGTGCTTCCTTAAATCCGATTACAACTCGTTGAAACCCTTCGGCGGCGCCGTCGCCGGCAAGGTCGTCAACATCGATGGCGATCCCGACATCGGCGCGCCACCCGAACTCGCCTTCTTCCCCAACTGGATGGCCGACCAGGCCCAGCAATACCGCAACAAGCTCACCGGGCCGACCTACACCAAGCCGACAGAGGGGCTGACGGCGCTGAGGGCCGCCGCCGAACAGTCGGCGCTGACGGGCGATCATCGCTCGGCCATGCACAAATACGAAGCGGCGGTTTCGGTGTTGCCGGATGATGGCCAGCTCTGGCTCGAGCTGGCGCGCGAAACGCTTGCCGTCCATCCGACCGCCAACAGTTCGGAGCCGTCGACCCTTCCGGCGAACGCCACTTCCGCCGCCTTCAACGCCTACAAATTGCTGCGCACCACCAAGACGCGCGCCGACGTGCTGGCGCTGCTCGGCGACGGCCTTGACCGCCGCGACCTCTACAGGCCGGCCCTGCAGGCCTACGAGGCGAGCCTCGCTTTGGTCAATTCGCCGGCGGTCAGGGCCGCTTATCAGGATCTCAAGGCCCGCAAGGGCTTCCGCGTCATCGATCATACCGTCGATGCCGACACCAGCGCGCCGCGTATCTGCGCGCAGTTCTCCGAGGAGTTGGTCAAGACCGGCGTCGATTATTCCCAGTTCGTCACCGTCGACAACGCCGCTCCCAAGGGCGTCGAAGCCGAGGACAAGCAGATCTGCGTCGAAGGGCTCGAGCACGGCCAGCATTATGACGTGACCTTCCGCGCCGGCCTGCCGGCCGCCATTGGCGAGGTCACCGCGGCACCGGTGGTACTGTCGATCTACGTGCAGGACCGCGCGCCTTCGGCCCGCTTCACCGGCGACAGCTTCGTGCTGCCCGCCGGCGCACGCCGCGGCATACCGGTCGTCACCGTCAACATGAATGCCGCCGAAATGAAGCTCTTCCGCATCGGCGACCGCTCGCTGGCCCAGCTTCTGTCGGGGTATCAGTTCCTGCGCCAACTTGACGGCTACGACATTTCGAACATCTCCGAACAGATGGGCGAGCCGGTCTGGCAAGGCCAGCTCGACATCGCCAACGACCTCAACAAGGAAGTCACCACCTCCTTCCCCATCGACGAGGCGTTGCCGAAGCGCAAGCCCGGCGTCTATGTGCTGACCGCACAAGCCGTCAACGATCGCAGCGACGACTATGATTCGCACGCCACGCAATGGTTCGTCGTCTCCGACATCGGCCTGTCGACCTATACCGGACAGGATGGGCTGAACGTCTTTGCCCGTTCGCTCGCAACCGCCAAGCCGATTGCCCGCGCCGAGCTGACGCTGCTGGCCAGGAACAACGAGATCCTTGGCACCGCGACCACCGACGCGGAAGGGCGGGCGGTGTTCAATCCCGGCCTGACGCGCGGCGACAGCGGCATGGCACCGGCGGTGCTGATGGCCAAGCAGGGCGACGACGACTTCGTCTTCCTCGATATGGGCCGCGCCGGGTTCGACCTGTCCGACCGCGGCGTCGCCGGACGTGCGGCGCCGGGCGCGCTCGACGTCTATGCCTGGACCGAGCGCGGCATCTACCGCGCCGGCGAGGACGTCCACGTCTCGGCTCTTGCCCGCGACAGTGCCGCCAAGGCGGTCGAGAACCTGCCGCTCACCTTCATCTTCTCGCGGCCCGACGGCGTCGAGGACCGCCGCATCGTCAGCGACGGAGCATCGGCCGGCGGCCACGCCGTCGACCTGCCGCTGGAACCCAACGCCATGCGCGGCACCTGGACAGTGGCGATCCACACCGATCCCAAGCAGGCGGCGGTCGCCAGCCAGATGTTCCTGGTCGAGGACTTCGTCCCGGATCGCATCGAGTTCGACCTGTCCGCCGACAAGCAGGAGATCGCCCAGGGCGAGACCGCCAACATCACCGTCGACGGCCGCTTTCTCTATGGCGCGCCGGCCGCGGGCCTCGCGCTCGAAGGCGAATTGACGCTGTCGACCGGCCGCGACTGGGACCGCTTCAAAGGCTATTCCTTCGGTCTGGCCGACGAACAGTCGGCCGAACCAACGGTGACGCCCTTCACCGGCCTGCCGGTGGTCGGCGACGACGGCAAGGCGACCTTCCCGGTTTCCGTCGATCAATTGCCATCCACCACCAAGCTGGTCGATGCCAAGGTCACGGTCCGGTTGCGCGAGACCGGCGGCCGTGCGATCGAGCGCTCGCTGAATATCGGCATCCGCCCGCAGGGCCACATGATCGGCATCCGCCCCGATTTCGACGGCGACGAGGTGCCGCAAGGCGGCACGGCCAAGTTCAGCCTGATCGCCGTCGACCCAGACGGCAAGCGTGAAGCGCTGAAGGGCGCGCAGTGGTCACTGGTCAAGGTCGAGCGCAGCTACCAGTGGTACCGCTCGAGCAATTCCTGGAACTATGAGCCGGTCATCTTCACCAAGGCGGTGGCCAACGGCCGGGTCGACCTGAGCGCCGATGGCGAGGCTACCATGTCGCTGCCGGTCGACTGGGGCCGCTACCGGCTCGAGATCGAGACATCGGATCCGGAAGGTCCGGCGACCAGCTACGAGTTCGACGCCGGCTGGTACGTCAGTTCCACCACGACCGAAACGCCCGACGGGCTCGAGATCGCCCTCGACAAGGAAACCTATGCGGCGGGCGAAGTAGCCAAGCTCAAAGTATCGCCGCACTTTGCCGGCGAATTGCTCGTCACCATCGGCGCCGACAAGCTCTTGAGGACGGTCACGGCCAGCGTGCCGGCCGGCGGCAGCACTGTCGACATCACGGTCGGGGACGATTGGGGTGCCGGCGCCTACGTCACGGCAACGCTGTTCAGGCCGGGCGATGCGCAAGAGACGCGCATGCCGGCGCGCGCCATCGGCGTCAAATGGCTGAAGCTCGATCCCGGCTCGCGTAAGCTTGCCGTCAGCTTGGCGCCGCCGGACAAGACCATGCCGCGCCAGCAGCTGTCGATCCCGGTCGCCGTTGCCGGCGTGCAGCCCGGCACCAACGCCTATGTCATGGTCGCGGCCGTTGACGTCGGCATCCTCAACCTGACCAACTACAAGGTACCGGATCCGGAGAACTGGTTCTTCGGCCAGCGCATGCTCGGTCTCGAGGTTCGCGACATCTATGGCCGGCTGATCGACGGCTCGCTGGGCACGACCGGCAAGCTGCGCACTGGCGGCGATGGCGCCAACATGCAGTCGCAAGGCAGTCCGCCGACCGAAAAGCTGGTCGCCTTCTTCTCCGGCCCGGTCCAGCTCGACGCCGACGGCAAGGCGCGGATCGACTTCGACATACCGCAGTTCAACGGCACCGTGCGCGTCATGGCCGTCGCCTGGACAAAGGAAGCGGTCGGCCATGCCCAGTCAGACGTCATCGTGCGCGATCCGGTGGTGATCACCGCCGGCCTGCCGCGCTTCCTGGCGCCCGGCGATTCCGCCGTCATGCGGCTCGACGTCGCCGACACCGATGGCCCCGCTGGCGACTACAAGCTGACCATCGACACGACGGGCGACCTGTCTACCGGCAGTGCCGCCTTGCCTGAGAAGCTGACGCTCGCCAAAGGCAAGCGGCAGACGCTGACCGTGCCGTTGATTGCGCAGACCGCGGGCAACGCCTCGATCACCATCAAGCTTGCGCATGCCGATGGCACCGCCGTCGAGCAGACGCTCTATGTGCCGGTGCGCCCGGCGCAACTGCCGGTGACCACCCGCATGGTCGTCGACCTCAAGGGCAATGGCGGCGCGCTGCGCGTCGACAAGGAACTGTTGGCGGCAAGCCTGCTCGATGGCGCTTCGGTGAGCGTCGGCGTTTCACAGTCAGCTGCCTTCGATGTGCCGTCGCTGCTGATGACGCTCGACCGCTATCCCTATGGTTGCGCTGAGCAGACCACCAGCCGCGCCATGCCGCTTCTATACGTCAACGAGATGGCTTCCGGCATCGGCATGGCCAGCGACCCCGATCTGCATGGCCGCGTCCAGGACGCCATCTACAAGGTGCTGAGCTACCAGGCCTCGGCCGGCAGCTTCGGTCTGTGGGGTCCGGGTTCCGGCGATCTGTGGCTCGACGCCTATGTCACCGATTTCCTGACCCGGGCGCGCGAGCAGAAATACGACGTGCCGGCCCTGGCGATGAACCAGGCGCTGAGCAATCTGCAGAACGCGATCGGCTACGACCAGGACGTCCAGGATCGCGGCAGTGAGATCGCTTATGCGCTCTATGTGCTTGCCCGCAACAAGAAGGCCTCGGTCGGCGATCTGCGTTATTACGCCGACACCCAGCTCGAAGCCTTTACCAGCCCGATGGCCGTCGCCCAACTGGCGGCCTCTCTCGCGCTCTACGGTGACACGCAGCGCTCGGAGGCAACCTTCCAGGCCGCGTTGCAACTGGCCAAGTCGACGCCGGAATATGACTATTACCGGTCCGACTATGGCTCGCCGCTGCGTGACGGTGCGGCGATCCTGGCGCTTGCCGCGGAAAGCAAGCCGGTGCCGACCATCGTGCCGGCGCTGATCCAGCTGGTGACCAGGGAACGCGCCGACGCCAGGTGGACCAGCACCCAGGACGAGTCCTGGATGCTGCTGGCGGCCCGCGCGCTGAAGGCCGGCAATGATTCGATCGCGCTGACCGTCAACGGCGCACCGCATGCCGGCGGCTATTCGGACCAGATCGCCGGTGGCGAACTGGCCGACAGTCCGCTGACCATCGTCAACACCGGCAGAAATCCGCTGCAGGCGGTCGTCACCACCGTGGCCTCGCCGATCCAGCCTCTGCCGGCCGGCGGCAACGGCTTTACCATCAGCCGTACCTACTACAAGCTCGACGGCACAGAGGCCAACGTGACGGAGGTCAAGCAGAACGAACGCTATGTCGTCGTGCTCAAGGTTTACGAGCAGAACACCTGGCCTTCGCGGCTGCTGATCACCGACCTGTTGCCGGCCGGCTTCGAGATCGACAATCCGGGCCTGGTCTCCAGCGCCCAATTGACGAACTTCTCTTGGCTGGCGCAGACCGATGCTGCCCATCTCGAATTCCGCAACGACCGTTTCGTCGCGGCCTTCAATCCGAACGACGGCGACGGCGACCGCAACATCACGCTCGCCTACGTCGTACGCGCGGTGACGCCGGGCACCTATGCCCACCCGGCAGCAACGATCGAAGACATGTACCGGCCGCAATATTCGGCCCGCACCGCCACCGGCATGATGGAGGTCAAGGCGCCGTAACGATGGAGAGGGACGCAAACTGGTTGGCTGTAGCTAACGACGTGACGCCGCGCCGCCCCTTACCCTTACCCTCTCCCCGTGAAGGACAGGGAGAGGGGGTCGCCAGCGTTGCGGCCATTCACCTTCTCCCCGTCCTCCACGGGGAGAGGGTGCCGGCAGGCGGATGAGGGGCGGCGCCGTGCTCTCCAAAAGATTCCTCCGCCGAGCGGCCATTGCGGGCATTTCCTTCGCCGCAATCACCGCTGTCGCCCTCTGGCAGCTCGACCGCGCTTTTCCGCCGCCGCTGCCGGCTGCGCTGACGGTCTCGACCGAGGTGCAGGACCGTGACGGCCAGCTGTTGCGGGCCTTCGCCACGCCGGACGGCTATTGGCGGCTTGCGACCAACCTGGACCAGGTTGACAACCAGTTCGTCGACATGCTGGTCACCTATGAGGACAAGCGCTTCTGGGATCATCAAGGCGTCGACGTGCTGGCACTGGCGCGTGCGGCCGGCCAGTTCGCGACCAGCGGCCATATCGTCTCCGGTGGTTCGACGCTCTCGATGCAGCTCGCCCGGCTGATCGAACCGCGCGACAGCCGCAGCCTCGGCTCGAAGATCAAACAGATGCTGCGCGCCGTCCAGATAGAACGGCGGCTGTCCAAGCGCGAGATCCTCGAACGCTACCTGACGCTGGCGCCCTATGGCGGCAATCTCGAAGGCGTGCGCGCCGCTTCGCTCGCCTATTTCGGCAAGGAGCCGAAGCCGCTGACGGTCTCTGAGGCGGCCCTGCTCGTCGCTTTGCCGCAATTGCCGGAAAAGCGACGCCCTGACCGCAACCTCGAAGTCGCTCATGCCGCCCGCGACCGCGTGCTGACCCGCATGGTGTCGGCAGGCCTGCTCGGCGAACGCGAGGCCGCGCGAGCCGCGCTCGACGATGTGTCGGGGCTGCGGCGGACCTTGCCGGCGCTCGCTGCTCATGCTGCCTATGCAATGCTGCCCAAGGCCATTCCCGGCCAGAAGCTGCAACTGACGATCCGCAAGAGTGTCCAGGAAGGGCTGGAGCAGGTGGCCAAGGATGCCGCCGCCAAGCTCGGCCCTCGCCTCTCGGTGGCCATGGTGCTGGCCGATGCCCGCACCGGCGATATTCTTGGCGAGGTCGGCTCTGCCGATTTCTTCGATGCCAGCCGTTCGGGCTGGATCGACATGACCAAGGTCGTTCGCTCGCCTGGCTCGACGCTGAAGCCGTTCATCTACGGCCTCGCCTTCGAGCAAGGCCTGGTGGCGCAGGAGATGCTGATCGAGGACAGCCCGGCCGATTTCTCCGGTTACCGGCCGAAGAACTTCGACATGGGCTATCAGGGCGATGTCAGCATCAGGCAGGCGCTGCAATTGTCGCTCAACGTGCCGGCGATCCGCGTGCTCGACGCGGTCGGCCCGGCCCGGCTGATGGCGCGCTTTCGCCAGGCAGGCGTGATGCCGATCCTGCCCGTCAACGAAGCGCCTGGCCTGGCGATCGGCCTCGGTGGCGTCGGAGTGACGCTGCGCGACCTCGTCCAACTCTATGCCGGCCTTGCCAATGGCGGCAAGGCACACACGCTGCATGACGGCACCGAGCCGGCGAACACCGAACGCTCGACCACCACCATCCTCGATGGTCAGGCGAATTGGCAGATCACCGACATCCTGTCGGGCGTCAAGCCGCCCCAGGGTGCCGCCCAACGCGGCATCGCCTACAAGACCGGCACCTCCTACGGCTATCGCGACGCCTGGTCGGTCGGCTTCGACGGCCGTTATGTGCTCGGCGTCTGGGTCGGCCGCCCCGATGCCGGCGCGGTGCCCGGTCTGTCCGGCTATGTCTCGGCCGCGCCCATTCTGTTCGAAGGCTTTGTCCGTTCCAGCCTAGCCGCCGTGCCGCTGCCAAGCCAACCGTCCGGCGTCCGCCGGCCAAAGCGCGAAGAATTGCCGGTGACGCTGACGCGCTTCGGCGCCGGCGTCGACGGGCTGGTGCAGGCGACGCCGACCGAACCTGCACCAACCATCGTCTTTCCGCCTGACGGCGCCCGTGTCGATCTCGGCACTTCCTCGGCCGACGCCTCGCCGCTGGTGCTCAAGCTGCAAGGCGGCCGCGCACCGTTCCGCTGGCTGGCCAACGGCAAGCCGCTGGTCGGCATCGACCGGCGGCGCACCGCGACCTGGCAGCCGGACGGCGCCGGCTATTCCACCCTGACCGTAGTCGATGCGGCGGGGCGCGCGGCCAGTGTGAAGGTTTTTGTCGAGTGAAAGTTTCCCTTGAATAGTTTCCGGCAGGTGATTCAGCGGATTGGGTTTTACGCCTTGCTTTCGGCCGCCGGTATTTCCTCGGCCTCTGCTGACGCCCTCCCCGCCGGCTTTGTTCGGCTGGCCGACATCGATCCCAGTATCCGGCAGGATATCCGCTATGCCGGCCTCGAAAACTTCCTGCATCGCAAGGTATGCGGTTACGATGCGCCGGTATGCGTCCTCACCAGCCAAGCGGCGCAAGCGCTTTCCGCAGTGCAGAAAGCGATTGCTGCCGGAGGGCTGACGCTGGTCGTGTTCGACTGCTACCGCCCTGCGCGTGCTGTCTCCGACATGGGTGACTGGACAAAAACGAGCGGACCACCGGACCCGCAATGGTACCCAAAGGTCAAGCGCAAGGATCTCATCGCCAAGGGCTATATCGGCGAACTGTCCACCCATTCGCGCGGATCGACGGTCGATGTCGCCATCACGCGAGCGGACCGCAAGAGCGCTCCGAAACCGGCCTGCGGCGCGACCGATGCCGACACGCTGGATTTCGGCACCGGTTTCGACTGTTTCGATCCGACGAGCGAAACGGCTCACCGACCGATCGCCAGTGAAGCGGCGGCAAACCGCAAAAAACTTGTCGAGGCGATGCGCGCCGGCGGCTTCAAGAATTACGCACGCGAATGGTGGCACTTCACGCTGGAAAACGAGCCGTTTCCAAGAGAGCGCTTCAACTTTCCCGTCACCGCCGAATAGTCCGCCAAAACCTCGTTCGGACGCGACGCCGCCATTGCCGAAGAGCTAGCCGTCTCTAGATAATCGCGTCGGGAGCGCAGGTCCCGTGCAAGGGAAAATAGTTCCTCCCATCGCCGAAAGTAGGCGAAAAATTGCTTCAATAGGCCAAAAAAGGCAACATTGAATGCATCTAAATTCTATCAATTCGGTAGATTTGGCGCGAGTTCAACGGAGGCGGAAATGACCAAACCTCATTTCAGGAAACTGCTCGGCGCACTGGTCGCCACATCGGTCCAGTTCGGCACGCTCGGTTTCGCGTTTGCCGACACCACCATTCTCAACGTGTCCTATGACCCGACGCGTGAGCTCTACAAGCAATTCGATGAGGCCTTTGTCGCCCACTGGAAGGCCGAGACAGGCGAGACGGTGACCATCCAGCAGTCGCATGGCGGATCCGGCGCCCAGGCGCGCGCCGTGATCGACGGGCTCGACGCCGACGTGGTGACGCTGGCGCTCGAAGGCGATATCAACGCCATTGTCTCGAAAACGAAGAAGATCAATCCCGACTGGCGGACGAAATTCGAAAACAATTCGGCGCCTTACACCTCGACCATCATCTTCCTCGTCCGCAAGGGAAACCCCAAGGGCATTCATGATTGGGGCGATCTGGTCAAGGATGACGTCCAGGTGATCACGCCCAATCCGAAGACCTCCGGCGGCGCGCGCTGGAACTATCTTGCCGCCTGGGCCTATGCCAGCGCCAAGGATGGCGGCGACGAGGCCAAGACCAAGGGATTCGTTGGCAATCTCTATGCGCATGTCCCGGTTCTCGACACCGGTGCGCGCGGCGCCACCGTGACCTTTGCGCAAAAAGGGCTAGGCGACGTGCTGCTCGCCTGGGAAAACGAGGCCTATCTGGCGCTCGACGAGTTCGGCGCTGACAATTTCGATATCGTCTACCCGCCGACCTCGATCCTGGCCGAGCCGCCGGTCGCAGTGGTCGACGCCAATGTCGACGCCAAAGGCACACGCAAAGTTGCCGAAGCCTATCTGAGCTACCTCTATTCCAAGGAAGGCCAGACGATCATCGCCAAGAACCATTATCGCCCTTCGAAGCCCGACCTGGTGCCGGCGGAGGACCTGGCCAAGCAGCCTGAGATCAAGCTGGTCACCATCGACGACCCACTTTTTGGCGGCTGGAAGAAGGCACAGCCTTATCATTTCGGCGACGGTGGTATATTCGACCAGATCTATAAGCCGGCCCAGTAGCATTTAGATCAGGACGACATGACCACAGCACCCGCCAAGGCGGGGTGGCGGTTCAGGCAGCCGAGCGTCATTCCGGGTTTCGGATTGACGCTCGGCTTCTCGCTTGCCTACCTCACCCTCATCATCCTCATTCCCCTGTCCGGGTTGATCTGGCGCTCGGCGGCGCTCGGCTGGACCGACTTCTGGGCGATCGTCACCGACCGCCGCACCATCAACGCGCTTGAAATCAGCTTCGGCACCGCCTTCATTGCCGCCGCCGTCAACGTCGTCTTCGGCACGATCGTCGCCTGGGTGCTGGTGCGCTACAGCTTTCCCGGCCGCCGCATCGTCGATGCCATGGTCGACCTGCCCTTTGCGCTGCCGACGGCGGTTGCCGGCATCGCGCTGACCACGCTTTACGCACCGAACGGCTGGATCGGCAGCCTGCTGACGCCGCTCGGCATCAAAGTCGCTTATACGCCACTCGGCATTGTCATTGCGCTGATCTTCATCGGGCTGCCCTTCGTCGTGCGCACCGTGCAGCCGATCATGGAGGAGATCGACAAGGAGGTCGAGGAAGTGGCCGCAACGCTCGGCGCCAATCGCTTCCAGATCATCAGCCGCGTCCTGCTTCCCGGACTGGCGCCGGCCATCGTCACCGGTTTCGCGCTGGCCTTCGCGCGCGGCGTCGGCGAGTACGGCTCAGTCATCTTCATCGCCGGCAACCTGCCCTATAAATCCGAGATCGCACCGCTTCTGATTGTCATCAGGCTCGAGGAATATAATTACGCTGCGGCGACAGCGATCGCGGCGATCATGCTGGCGCTGTCCTTCGTGATGCTGCTGGTCATCAACCTGGTGCAGACGTGGAGCCGCAAGCGCTATGGCTGACCCGGAGATCAAATCCTACGCGCCGCACCACGAAAGCCAGTCGCCGGCGGTGACCGAAAGCCGCACGGCGAGAACCGTGCTGATGATCGTGACCTTTGCCTTCCTCGGCATTTTCCTGCTCTTGCCGCTGATCATCGTCTTCAAGGAAGCTTTCGCCAAAGGCATCGAGGCCTACACACAGGCGCTGTCGGAACCGGATACGCGCTCGGCGATCCGCCTGACGCTTCTGGTCGCGGCGATCTCGGTGCCGCTCAACGTCGTCTTCGGCATTTCCGCCGCCTGGGCGATTGCCAAGTTCGAGTTCAAGGGCAAGGCGTTCCTGACCACGCTGATCGACCTGCCGTTTTCGGTCTCCCCGGTCATTTCCGGCCTGGTCTATGTACTCCTCTTCGGCGCGCAAGGCCTGCTCGGTGCCTGGCTCAAGGCGCATGGCATCGTCATCCTGTTTGCCGTGCCGGGCATCGTGCTGGCCACCATCTTCGTCACCTTCCCCTTCGTCGCCCGCGAATTGATCCCGCTGATGCAGGAGCAGGGCAATGGCGACGAGGAGGCGGCCCTGTCGCTCGGCGCCAATGGCTGGCAGGCGTTCTGGTACGTGACGTTGCCTAACGTCAAATGGGGATTGCTCTACGGCGTACTGTTGTGCAATGCCCGCGCCATGGGTGAGTTCGGCGCGGTCTCGGTGGTGTCCGGCCACATACGCGGGTTGACCAACACCATGCCGCTGCATGTCGAAATCCTTTATAACGAGTACAATGCCGCCGCCGCCTTTGCCGTCGCTTCGCTGCTTGCCGGCCTGGCGCTCGTCACACTGGTCTTGAAAACACTTCTCGAGATGCGCTACGGCGCCGAGATCGCCGCGACGCGCGGACACTGACAAAATGCATGTCGCCCAAAAGTGGGAACCGGTTTTGGGATAACGACATGCATCAACTACAAAAGGGATTTGTATGGAAGTTCGCGTTGCCAACGTGCGCAAGGAGTTTGAGCGGTTTCCGGCCCTTCACGACGTTTCGCTCGACATCAAGTCGGGTGAGTTGATCGCGTTGCTGGGGCCATCCGGTTCCGGCAAGACGACGCTGCTCAGGCTGATTGCCGGGTTGGAGCGGCCGACCCGCGGAAAGATCTTCTTCGGCGAAGAGGATGCCTCGCAAAAGTCGATCCAGGAGCGCAATGTCGGCTTCGTCTTTCAGCATTACGCGCTGTTTCGCCATATGACGGTCGCCGACAATATCGGCTTCGGACTCAAGGTCCGGCACGGGCCGTCACGCCCGTCGGCGAAGGAAATCCGCCGCCGCGCCTCGGAACTCCTCAACCTCGTTCAGCTTTCCGGTCTGGAAAAACGCTATCCGGCGCAGCTTTCGGGCGGCCAGCGCCAGCGCGTGGCGCTGGCCCGCGCCATGGCGATCGAACCGGCCGTGCTTTTGCTCGACGAGCCGTTCGGCGCGCTCGATGCCCAGGTGCGCCGCGAACTGCGCCGCTGGCTGCGCGACATCCACGACGCCACCGGCCACACCACGGTCTTCGTCACCCATGACCAGGAAGAGGCGCTGGAGCTTGCCGACCGCGTCGTGGTGATGAGCCAGGGCCGCATCGAGCAGGTTGGCACCGCCGACGAGATCTACGACACGCCGAACTCGCCCTTCGTCTATGGCTTCATCGGCGAATCGAGCTCGATCCCGGTCAAGGTCGAGGACGGCCAGGTCTGGATCGCCGACCGGCCGATCGGGCTTTCCGCGCCGCACGCACCGCAAGGTGAAGCGACGCTGTTCTTCCGCCCGCACGACGTCGATCTGGTGGAAGAATGCAACGGCTGCATCGCCGGCACGGTTGTCGCCAGCCGCCGCGTCGCCGGCACCAGGCGGGTCGAGCTCGAAATCGGCGGCGAACGCCAGCGGGTCGAGATCGAGTTGCCAGTCGACCATCCGGCGGCGCAGAAAAGCCGGGTGGCTTTCAGGCCGCGGCGCTGGAAGCTTTTTCCGGCTGCTTGATCCTCTTTTAGGCGCTACACCAGCCAGTTCTCGACCTTCAGGCCTTTGATCCGGTTGAACTCGCCGGTGTTGGCGGTCACCAGGGTAGTTCCCAGTGCATAGGCGTGGGCAGCAATAAAAAGGTCGTTTTGGCCGATGGTCTGGCCCCTGCCTTCCAGCTCTGCGCGAATCGCGCCGTACTCGGCATCTACCGGCACATCGAGCGGCAAGACAGGAATCTCAGCCAGCAATTCCTCGACCTTCTTGAGCAACTTGGCCGACTCTTTCCTGGCGCAGCCATATCGCAGTTCCGAGGCGACCACGATGCTGGTACACACGGCGGCGTCTCCCACGCGCAGGGCGGCGGCGGCGGCTTTCCCGGCCGGATTTCGGATCATGTCGCTGATAATGTTCGTGTCCAGCATGAACCGCATCAAAAAAATTCCTCGGATTTGACAGGCATATCCTCGACTTCGGGAAAGTCCTCCTCGGAACCGGGGGGCGGCTCTTTCGCCCATTGCGCGAGCAGCGCCGTGAGGCCGGGTTTGCGAACCGGCTCGATGATCAGGCGGTCGCCTTCACGACTGATCAAGACCTTTTCGCCGGGAAGTTCGAACTCGACAGGAATGCGCACCGCCTGACTGCGATTGTTACGAAACAGCTTCGCCTCTTTCGGCGGGGTTGTTGAATGGCGGCGTTGAGGCATGACGATAGCTCCTTGTATATACCATTTGTATATGCCAGACCGCGCGGCGATGCAATCGCCATCGCGTTGGCCGGCCGGGAACCATCGTGCACGCCGACGGCATCGGCACCGCTGCCAAGCTGCCCGGAAGACTCTGCCTGAAAGAAAAAACTAGAAATCCTCCACAGCGGGAATATTTCTTCTATCGACAACGTGGAGCGGCCGCTCTGCCTGCCTCGTCGCGCACAATGCCTTGCCGCTATAGTCCGGCAATAAGCGCACGCATTGGAGCCTTGTTTTCATGAAGCGATTTTTGCTTGGCGTCGCCACATTGGCCGGCCTGTTCCTCGCATCCTCCCAAGCCTGGTCGGCCGACAAATTGCTGAACGCTTCTTACGATGTCGGCCGCGAGCTGTTTGCGCAGGTCAACAAGGCGTTCGTCGCCGGCCACCCAGGCGTCACCATCGATCAGTCGCATGCCGGGACGTCTGCGCAGGCACGTGCCATCGCCGAGGGCCTCGGCGCCGATGTGGTCACCTTCAACCAGGTCCTCGACATCGACTTCCTGGTCAGGAAGGGTCTCATCTCCGCGGATTGGCAGAAAGATTTTCCCGACAACGCCTCGCCCTTCTATTCGCTGCCCTCCTTCCTGGTGCGCGCCGGCAATCCGAAGCACATCAAGGATTGGAACGATCTCGTGCGCGACGACGTCCAGGTGATCTTCCCCAATCCGAAAACCTCCGGCAATGCCCGGTACACCTACCTTGCGGCCACCGCCTACGCCAAGGAAGCCTTCAAGGGCGACGACGCCAAGGTGAAGGAATTCGTCACCAAGCTGTTCAACAACGTACCGATCTTCGACAGCGGCGGACGCGCCGCGACCACCACTTTCGTGCAGCGCGAGATCGGCGACGTGCTGATCACCTTTGAGTCGGAAACGCGCGGCGTCCGCAAGGAGTATGGCGAGGACAAATTCGAGCAGGTGACGCCCTCGGTCAGCCTTTTGGCCGAGTTTCCGGTGGCGATCGTCGACACGATCGCCGACGAGCATGGCACGCGCGACCTCGCCAAGACCTATCTCGACTTCCTTTATACGCTGGAGGGCCAGGACATCGCCGCCCGCAACGGCCTGCGGACCCGCGACGCGACGGTCGCCGCCAAGTACAAGGCTGAGTTTCCCGATGTCCGCCTATTGACGGTGCAGGATGTCTTTGGCGGCTGGGCCAAGGTCCAGGCCGAGCATTTCGCCGCTGGCGGCCTGCTCGACCAGACTTACGGCAGCCGCTGACGTCTGCAACCTCGTGAACTGATTGAAAGCGGGCGTTTGCCGGCTTTCTTCATTTGCTCGCCGAAAACGTGGCCTCCGCCCGTTCCGGACGCCCGCCCTCCAAAACGTTACGAAGAATCAACGCGTTTGCGCGCAATATGTCTTCGGGCGGCCTGTCTGCGCGAACGGCATCGCACGGCCAAACCGTCATTATTTGCACACAAACAGCCGCCAGATGCGGGTGGTTGGGGCTTAATGGGTTGACTCGGGCATGCTTACCAAAAAAGGCAAATACGGCCTCAAGGCTCTCGTGCATCTGTCCGGCCTGCCGGTCGGCCAGCTCGCATTCGTCAACGACATTGCGGTCGCCAACAACATCCCCAAGAAATTCCTGGATGCCATCCTGGGCGAGTTGCGCAATGCCGGCTTCGTCCAGAGCCGCAAGGGCAAGGAAGGCGGTTACCGCCTCGCCCGTCCCGCTTCCGAAATCAAGATCGGCCATGTCGTGCGTGTCCTCGACGGGCCGCTGGCGCCGATCCCTTGCGCCAGCCGCACACAATACCAGCGCTGCGAGGATTGCGACGAGGCGACCTGCCAGGTCCGGCACATGATGCTGGAGGTGCGTCAGGCGATCGCAGAGGTGCTGGACAACCGCAGCCTCGCCGCCATGCGCGACGCCGACAATGACGATTTCCCGGTCGAGCTGACGTCGCAGATTTAAATCTAGCATCAGGCCGGGCGCTTCACCGCCCCTAGCGGCGAGCGTGCCACTACCGGCGTCGACTGGATGATCGCCGTATTGGTCATCGCATGGGGAATGATCCGGTCGATCACCCGCTCGAGCTCGGCGACCGAGCCGACATGCGCCAGCGCGATGAAACAGTCTTCGCCGGTGACCCGGTCGCATTGGGCGATTTCCGGCAGGTCGCGGATGATTTCGGCCACGACGGCGAGTTGCCCCGGCACCGGCCTGATGCGCAGCCATGCCGACAGCTTCATGCCGAGCGCGGCCGGATTAATCCGCACCGTATAGGCCTCGATCACGCCGCTTTCCTGCAGCCGCTTGATGCGCTCGGCGACGCTCGGCGCCGACAGGCCGACTGAGCGCGCCAGTTCGGCAATACTGGTGCGCGCATCCTCCTCCAGCAGGCGCAGGATTTTTAGATCCGCCGGATCCAGATCGGTATTTTCATTTCGAAGGCGTTTCAGCGGAATACTCCTTGCTTTCGAAAAGGGAATAGCCGCAATGCCCGGCCATCATCCATATCAACGGCAAAAATCGCCTGCGATACTGACCCCATGGAAGATCGGACGCAAGCCCCAGCAGCAAGTCCGGCACTCGCCGGCCCGGCTTTTACCTTGGCAAGCTCGGTGCCGCCCCATCTGTGGTTCGGCGTCAGCGCCGTGTTCCACTATCTCGGCCCCGCTTTCGCAGTCCTGCTTTTCTCGCATGTCGGCGTGCTCGGCATGGCGTGGCTGCGCATCGCCACCGCGGCACTGGTCTTTGCCCCGCTGACCCGACCATGGGCGGTCTTCGCCCGCGCCGATCGCTCGACGCGGTTGTTGCTTGTGGGTTTCGGCGTCTGCCTTGGGGTGATGAATTGCTCGTTTTACCTGGCGCTCGACCGGCTGCCGATCTCGCTGGTAGCGGCGATCGAATTCGTCGGCACCATCGGCGTCGCGCTTGTCGGCCTCAGAAGCCCGCGCAATCTCGCCGCCCTTGCAATCGCCGTCGCCGGCACCTTGCTGCTCATCGACGTCAAATGGTCGAGCGATCCTGTCGGCCTGTTCTGGGCCTTCCTCAATGGCGCGCTGTTCGTCTTCTATATCGTGCTCGGCCACCGCGTCGCGCGCGCCGACGCTGGCGATGGCATCGCCGGGCTGGGTGCCGCCATGGCGGTCGCCCTTCTCGTCGTTCTGCCGATCGGTCTTGCCGATGCGCTGCCGGCGTTCTCGACGCCGCCGCTGCTGCTTGCGGCGGTCGGTGTCGGCATCTGCTCGTCGGTCATTCCCTATATTTGCGACCAGCTTGCCATGTCGCGGCTGCCGCGCTCCAGTTTCGCGCTGATGCTGTCATTGCTTCCGGTTACCGCGACGTTTATCGGCGTCATCGTGCTGCGGCAGGTGCCGAGCCTCACTGACTGCCTCGGCATCGCGCTGGTGGTGGCCGGCGTCGCCCTTCACAAACCGGCGCTGGCGCCCGCCTGATCAGGCCAACTTCTCCTTGAGGAAAGCGATCGTCCGCCCCCAGGCGAGGTCAGCCGCCTTCTTGTCGTAACGGGCCGCCGATGTGTCGTTGTTGAAGGCATGGTTGGCGCCTTCATAGACATAGACCGAATATTCGATATGGGCCGCGTCGAGTTCCTTCTTGAAGGCGTCGATGCCGGCATTGGTGCGGGTGTCGAGCCCGGCATAATGCAGCATGAGCGGCGCCTTGATCTTCGGCACGTCCTCGGCCTTCGGCTGCATGCCGTAATAGGCAACGGCGGCTGCAAGATCCGGCGCGTTGACGGCCAGCATGTTCACCGTGCCGCCGCCCCAGCAGAAGCCGACGGCGCCGACCTTGCCGTTGCCGTCCTTGTGGCCTTTGAGGTAGGCGACCGTTGCGACGGCATTGGTGGCGACCTGTGCTGGATCGAGCTGGGAAAACAGGTCACGTGCCCTGTTTTCATCGGCCGGCGTGCCGCCGAGCGGTGTCATGAAGTCCGGGGCAAGCGCCACGAACCCCTCCAGCGCCACGCGCCGCGCCACGTCGCGAATATGCGGGTTGAGCCCCCGGTTTTCGTGCACGACGATGACCGTGCCCAGCCTGCCGGTCTGACCCGCCGGCTTGACCAGATAACCCTTCATCTCGCCGCCGCTGCCTGGATAGCTGATGTCCTCGCCTTTCACGCGCGGATCGTTTTCCGCGACGATTGCCGCCTGGGCCGAATTCGCCGCCAGCAGCGGCGCGATCGCGGCCGCTGCCGCACCCGACCCGGCAAGCCTGGTCAACTGCTCCATGAAGCGCCGCCGGTCGAGCGTCAGATGCGTGTATTCATCATAGGCATCGATCATCGCCTGGGTAATGACAGGCTTGGCGGGGCCGGCAGGTGTTGTCATGGCGCGCTCCTAGGTCTTCGGCCCCCGGCAGCAACATAGGGTCGAAGCCTGGCTGGTCCAGTCACGGCTGAGTGAGGGCTGCCATAAGTCTCTGCACGATGGCCTTGATGCCGCGTTGGTCCAGCAGGCCGAGACAGCCGCCGGCCCGCAGCTGACCAACGAGGTACTTGCATCGGTACCCGACCTGAAAGGGCATCTCGGGCTCTGAGGAACTTCTCTATTTCGGCAGCGTATAGGCCATCACATAATCGCCCGGCTTGGTGCCGACCGAGCCGTGGCCGCCGGCAACGATGACGACGAACTGGCGTCCGTCGGCTACCGTGTAGGTCATCGGTGTCGACTGCCCGCCGGCAGGCAGCCGCGCCTGCCAGAGCTGTTTGCCGGTCGTCAGGTCATAAGCGCGCACATAGTCGTCGACCGCCGCACCGAGAAAGGCGACGCCGCCGGCAGTGATCATCGGCCCGCCAATGCCCGGCACGCCGACCTTGAACGGCAGCGGCAGCGGCGTCATGTCGTAGACGGTGCCGTTGCGATGCTTGTAGACGATCTTGCCGGTCCGAAGGTCGGCGCCGGCCACATAGCCCCACGGAGGCGCCTGGCAGGGAATGCCGAGCGGCGACAGGAATGGCTTCAATATCACTGCGTAAGGCGCACCGTCATTGCGGTTCAGGCCTTGTTCGCTGCCCTTGGTATCGCCCGGCGGCGGCACGTCGGCGCGCGGCACCAATTTGGAGATGAACGCCAGGTATGTCGGCATGCCGAACATCACCTGCCGGACCGGATCGACTGCCACGCCGCCCCAGTTGAAGGTGCCGAAATTGCCAGGATAGATCAGCGAGCCTTGCAGCGACGGCGGCGTATAGCGGCCCTCATACCGCAGCTTCCGAAGCTCGATCCGGCAGGCCAGCTGGTCGAACATGGTGATGCCCCACATATCCGCGCCGGTCAGTGGCTTCGGACTGAAGCTGAGGTCCGAGACCGGCTGCGTCGGCGAGGTATGGTCGCCTTCGATCGCGCCGCCCGGCGCCGGCACTTCCTTGACCGGAACGATCGGCTCGCCGCTGCGCCGGTCGAGCACATAGAGGTCGCCCTGCTTGGTCGGCCCGACCAGCGCCGGCACCACACCACTGGCCGTGGTTATGTCGACCAGCGTCGGCTGCGCCGGCACGTCCATGTCCCAGAGATCGTGATGCACGGTCTGCCGCACCCAGCGCAATTGTCCGGTGTTGAGATCGAGCGCGGTGATCGAGGAAGAGAATTTCTCGTCATTGGCGCTGCGTCCGGCGCCGAGCTGGTCCGGCGTCTTGTTGCCGAGCGGCACATAGAGCAGGCCGAGCTTCTCGTCGGCGCTCGCCGTCGACCACATATTGGGCGAGTTGTTGGTGTAGGTCTGGCCCGGCGGCAGCGGCGTCGTCTGGTCCGGATTGCCGGAATCCCAATTCCATAACAGCGCGCCGGTGTCGGCATCGTAGGCACGGATGACCCCGGACGGCTCCTGCGTCGAATAATTGTCGTTGACCGCGCCGCCGACGATGATCTTGTTGGCGACGATCAGCGGCGCGGAAGTCGAATAGTAATAGCCCGGCTTCGGATATGGCATGTTGGCGAGCAGGTTCAGCGTGCCGCCCTCGGCAAATGTCGGACAGACCTGGCCATTCGCCGCGTCGAGCGCGATCAGCCGGGCGTCCGATGTCGGCAGATAGATGCGCGTGGCGCAGGGCTGGCCGGCGGCGATCTTGGCATCGGCATAGTAAGCCACGCCGCGGCAGGTCTGGTGCTGGCGGTCCTTGTTGAGCTTGACCTGCGGATCGAAACGCCATTTCTCCTTGCCGCTCGCGGCATCGATGGCGATGGCGAAATTATGCGGCGTGCAGATGTAGAGCGTGTCGGCGATTTTCAGCGGCGTCACCTGATAGGTCGTCTCGCCGATGTCGTCGGGCCCTTTCACGTCGCCGGTGCGATAGGTCCAGGCCGGCTGCAGATTGGCAACGTTTTCGGGGGTGATCTGGTCGAGCGGCGAATAGCGCTGGCCATATTGCGTGCGACCGTAATAGTGCCATTCGCCGGCCGGCACATTGCCGCCGAGTTCGGCCGTCGGCGTCACCTTGTCGGTGTTGAGTTGGCCGGCAATATCCTTTGGGTCCGTCGTCATCGAATAACCGGCGACGCCGAGCGATGCCAGCACCGCGAGGATCAGCGGCGCTCGTCCGTCGGGACCGGTAAGCCCGCGCCGCGCCCATGGCGTCAATAGCCACAGCGCGACAAGCACGATGATGCCGCCGCGCGGGCCGAGCTCCCACCAGTCGAAGCCGGTTTCCCAGACAGCCCAGGCGAGCGTGCCGAGCACGATCGCCGCGTAGAGCCACAGCGCCGTGGATCTGCGCCTGTAGAGCAGCCAGGCAGCGATCAGGAAAGCTATGCCGGCGATGACGTAATACCAGCTGCCGCCCAGCGTCACGAGCCAGATGCCGCCGCCGCCAAGCGCCAGGCCGATGAGGAAAAGGATCAGGGAGGTGATGACCACAGCCAAGACGGTGCTCCTTCGACTGGTGCGCTCCGCGACGCGTCCATGGGCAACCCCGCATTGCGTGCCTGCCCCCACGCAACTTTCTCCGGCCCGCTTCCCCTGTCAAGCAAGCTCGGCGTTTTACGGCGTCGACCCACGGCAAGCTCGGCGTTTTGGTTAGCGGACCCATTCAGATTGTGAGTCTACCGACTGGACAGAGAACAAAACGGAGACACTTCTGGCCTTTCGCTGCCGAATCACTACATTCGGGGAGAGATGTCCGGCTTTTCGGAAGACATGCCCTTTTTTGACGAACCGAACGCGCGGCCCGTGGCCCCGTCGGGCATCGCCGCGCGCGCCATGGCTGCCCGCAGCAATCAAAACAACGCGCCCGATTATCTCAACGGCCTCAACCCCGAGCAGCGGCTGGCGGTGGAAACCACCGAAGGCCCGGTGCTGGTGCTGGCCGGCGCCGGCACCGGCAAGACGCGCGTCTTGACCACCCGCATCGCCCACATCCTTGCCACCGGCAAGGCCTTCCCTTCGCAGATCCTCGCCGTCACCTTCACCAACAAGGCGGCGCGCGAGATGAAGCAGCGCATCGGCCTGTTGATCGGCGAAGGCAATGTCGAGGGCATGCCGTGGCTCGGCACCTTCCACTCGATTGGCGTGAAGCTGCTGCGCCGACATGCCGAGCTGGCCGGGCTCAAATCCGACTTCACCATTCTCGACACCGACGATGTCGTGCGGCTGATCAAACAGCTCATCCAGGCGGAAGGGCTGGACGACAAGCGCTGGCCGGCCAAGCAGTTCGCCCAGATGATCGACGGCTGGAAGAACAAGGGCCTCGGTCCCGCCGACATCCCCGAGGGCGATGCCCGTGCCTTCGCCAACGGCAAGGGCCGCGAACTCTACAAGGCCTATCAGGAGCGGCTGCAGACGCTGAATGCCTGTGACTTCGGCGATCTCCTATGTCACCCGATCCGCATCTTCCGCGCCAATCCGGACGTGCTGAAGGAATACCACAAGCGCTTCCGCTACATCCTCGTCGACGAGTACCAGGACACCAACACCGCACAGTACATGTGGCTGCGCCTGCTGGCCCAGCGGCCTCAAGGCAAGCCAATCTCCCCCCTCGCGGGGGAGATTGGGCGCTCTTCGGCCGAAGGCCGCAAGCCCGACCGGGCGTCGGCCGGCCAGGCCGCCCCCGCGGAGGCCAGCGAGCGAAGCTCGCGCGCGGCCGTGAGCGAAAGCAAAGTTAACATCTGCTGCGTCGGCGACGACGACCAGTCGATCTATGGCTGGCGCGGCGCCGAAGTCGACAACATCCTGCGCTTCGACAAGGATTTCCCCGGCGCCACCATCATCCGGCTGGAGCGCAACTACCGCTCGACCGCGCACATCCTCGGCACCGCCTCGCATCTCATCGCCCACAATGAGGGCCGCTTCGGCAAGACGCTGTTTACCGAGAAGATCGCCGAGGACGACGAGAAGGTGCATGTCCACGCCGCCTGGGATTCCGAGGAGGAGGCCCGCGCCGTCGGCGAGACCATCGAGGCCTACCAGCGCCAGAAGCACAATTTGAACGATATGGCGATTCTCGTCCGCGCGTCTTTCCAGATGCGCGAATTCGAGGACCGCTTCGTCACGCTCGGCCTCAACTACCGCGTCATCGGCGGCCCGCGCTTCTATGAGCGGCTCGAGATCCGCGACGCGCTGGCCTTCTTCCGCGTCGTCGCGCAAGGCGCCGACGACCTCGCTTTCGAGCGCATCGTCAACGTGCCGAAGCGCGGGCTTGGCGAGGCCACCATCCGCCAGATCCATGATACCGCCCGCGCCCTTCGCATCCCGATGCTGGAGGCGGCGGCAAAACTCGCCGAGAGCGACGAGCTGAAGCCGAAGCCGCGCGCCGCACTTCGCGAGGTCGCCGCCAATTTCGAACGCTGGCAGAAGGCTCTGGAAACCACCCCGCATACCGAGCTCGCCGAGACCATTTTGGAGGAGAGCGGCTACACCGACATGTGGAAGAACGACCGCTCGGTGGAAGCGCCCGGCCGGCTCGAGAACTTGAAAGAACTGATCCGCTCCATGGAGGAGTACGAATCGCTGCGCTCCTTCCTCGAACATGTCGCACTCGTCATGGACGCCGAGCAGAACGCCGAGCTCGACGCCGTCAACATCATGACGCTGCATTCGGCCAAGGGCCTCGAATTCGAGACCGTCTTTCTGCCTGGCTGGGAGGAGGGCCTGTTCCCGCATCAGCGCGCACTCGACGAGGGCGGCCGCTCCGGCCTGGAGGAAGAGCGCCGCCTTGCCTATGTCGGGCTGACCCGCGCCAAGAAGAACCTGCATTTGTGGTTCGTCTCCAACCGCCGCATCCATGGCCTCTGGCAATCGACTATCCCGTCGCGCTTTCTCGACGAACTGCCGGAAGCCCATGTCGAGGTCGCCGAAAGCGGCAACTCCTATGGCGGTTACGGCAACGCCTATGGCGGTGGTTCTTTCGCCTCCGGTCGTGGTGGCCAAGGGGCAGGAAGACAGAACCCCTACGGGGCGTCGCGCTTCGACAACATTGGCGGCAATTCCGGCGCCGAGAAATCCGGCGCTTTCTCCAACACCTATGCGACGCCGGGCTGGCAGCGCGCTCAAGCGAACCGCACCGAGGCGACCGACCGCAATTGGGGCACGCGCTCCGGTCACCAGGTCGAGCGCATCGGCTATGGCGAAACCGACTCGGGCTACGGTGCCGGCCGCACCTCGATCAAGGGCCGCACCATCGACGGCGAGCTGGTCGCCAAATCCGTCGCCGACACGCCCTCCCCCTTCAGCGTTGGCGACCGCGTCTTCCACCAGAAATTCGGCAACGGCAACATCTCGGCCATCGAAGGCAACAAGCTGACCATCGACTTCGACAAGGCCGGCCAGAAACGCGTGCTGGACGGGTTTGTCACGGGGGTTTGAGGCCGCCGGTCACCGATACCGCGCTTGGTTCCACTTATGGCCGAGCAGCGACAGGATAATGATCAGCCCGTTGAAGAACTGGACGTAGAAGCCGCTCAGTCCCGCCGCGACGACGCCGGTCTGGATGAAGGACACCGTAACCGCGCCGATCGCGCCGCCGACGACGGTGCCGATGCCGCCCCAGGTCGGCGTGCCTCCGACGAACACCGATGCCAGCACCGGCAGCAGGTATCCGTCGCCCGCCGTCGGCCACCAGGTGAAGTTGATCATTACCGAGAACGTGCCGGCGATCGCCGCGCCGATACCGACGAAGACGAACACTTTCACCCTGACGCGCTTGACATCGATGCCCATCTGCTGGGCGCTGTCGGGATTGTCGCCGACCACCTTGACCTGGGCACCGAAGCGATGGCGGTTGTAGAGCAGCGCCGACAGCACGACGAAGGCGATGGCCCAGAATATCTGCACCGGGATGCCGTAAAGCTGGCTGGAGAAGATCTTGTAGGCCCAGCTGTCGGCAAGGCCGGTCAGCGCGGTCGACCTGCCCTCGTTGATGATCTGGATCAGGCCGCGCAGCAGGAAATTCATGCCGAGCGTGGCGATCAGCGACGACAGCCCGCCATAGACGACCAGCGAGCCGACCAGGAAGCCGAGCAGCATGCCGGTGACGATTGCGGCGGCGATGCCGAGGAACGGGTCGTAGCCGGCCTGCACGACCAGCGCGAACACCCATGAGGCAAAGCCCATCGTCGCCGGAAACGACAGGTCGATCTCGCCACAGGTGACGACGAAGACCAGCGGCACCACCACGAACAACGCCACCGGCAGCGTGGTCAGCACGGAACTGTAAAGATACCAGGTGGTGAAGACCGTCGGATTAGCGATCATGAACACCGCCATCATAACGATGAACACGGCCAACGTGCCGAGTGCGGCGCGGTTGTCGAGGATGAACCCGCGCAGCCAATTGTCGGACGGGTGTCTCCACTCTTTCCCGGCGGTTTCGCCATGCGTGGTGCCGAGGGGGCTCTGCAGATCGGGTTCCATGGTCTTGCTCATCGTGCCGCCCTCTCCGTATCGCCCGCGTCGTGCAATCCCGGCAATCCGCTGGGGTGGGCGACGTCTTCCATGAAATTGATCAGATCCTCGGCCGACTTGACCTCGCTCCGGTCGGCGGTGAGCGCGACCTTTCCGCGGTCCAGCACCACGAAGCGATCGGCGATGTCGAAGACGTGGTGGATGTTGTGGCCGATGAACAGGATCGAGCGTCCGCTCGCCCGCACCTGGCGCACGAAGTGGAAGACCTTGGCGGTCTCGGTCAGCGATAGCGCGGTCGTCGGTTCGTCGAGGACTATCAGCTCCGCCTTCTTATAGATGGCCCGCGCGATCGCCACGCCCTGGCGTTCGCCGCCCGAGAGCTGGCCGACGATCGACTGTGGCGTGAACACTTTCGAGGTGAAGCCGATCTCGCGCATCAGCCGGCTCGCCTCCGCGATCTCCTTGTTGACCTTCAGCCAGCCAAGCCAGCCGGTGAGTTCGCGGCCCATGAAGATATTGCGCACGATCGTCTGCTGCACGGCGAGCGCCCGGTCCTGGAACACCGTTTCGATGCCGGCGTCGCGCGAGCGCGCAGGGTTCCATCCGGTCACCGGCTTGCCGCGGACGAGAATCTCGCCGCTGGTCGGCTTGACCACGCCAGACAGGATCTTGATCAGCGTCGACTTGCCGGCGCCATTATCGCCGATCAGGCCGACCACCTCGCCGCGATCGACGCTAAGATTGACCCCACCCAGCGCATAGACCTGGCCATAGGACTTGCTGATGTCGCGCAGTTCTATGATGCGTTCGGCCATGGCGATCCTCGCTTGATTTTCGCGTGCCGGCCTTTTCGCCGGCGGTCCCGCCGGCCGGGCTCGATCCCGGCCGACGGCTTGGGAGGTCAGCGCAGCGCCTGCTTGGCGAGCTCGGCGACGATCTCGTAATTCTGTGGCGTGACGAAACCGGCGCCGGTGTCGACGTTCATCGGCGCCAGACCCAGCACCACTTGCTGGCAGAGGCTGAGGATCGGCAGATATCCCTGCAGGAACGGCTGCTGGTCGGCCGTCAGTTGCACCCAGCCGCCCTTGAAGCCCTCGACGATCTGCGGGCTGGTGTCGAAGCCGAAGTTGAAGATATCGCCCGGCTTCCTGCCCGCCGCCTGCATGTAAGTCGGTACGTTGCCCAGCATCTGCCCGCCGGGATAGCCAACCGCCTTGACGTCGGGATTGTTGAGCAGTGCCGCGGTGATCACCGGAATGGCCAGATTGGGGTCGGAAGCCCATTCGCCGCTTGGCGGCGAGGAGAGCTGTATGACCTCGACGCCCGCTTCCTTGAGGGCAGCGACAGTGCCGCGCTCGCGCGCGCCGCGGCTCTCGTTTTCGAACGGGCCGATCATGATCGCCTTGTCGCCGGCCTTGAGCCCGGCCAGCTTGACCGCCTCGGCGCCGAGCGCGCGGCCCTGCTGCTCCTGCTGGGCGCCGACATAGCCGCCGCCGAACGCCGCCGTGACCGTCGGCACCGGCACGTTCTGGTACATCATCTTGATACCGTCCTTGTGTGCCTGTTCGGCCAGCGGCATGATCGAAGCGTCGCCGGGGTGGCCCATCATGGCGATGCCTTGGGGCTTGACCGCGACAGCCTCGCGCAACTGCTGCACCATCTTCTCGACATCCCACTGGGAAAAGATGTAGTCGACCTTCGGCCCGAGATCGGCCGCCGCCTGCTTGGCACCATTATAGACGATCGTGCCGAAGGCATCGCCCTCCGCCCCGCCGACGAAGAAACGGATATGGACATCCTTGCACCACTGGGCATCGAGCGCCTGCGCCGGCAAGGTCGAGAGTGCGGCGGCGAGCGCCATCGCGGCCGCCGCGACGGTCGAGCGCAGAACTGTCCTTCTCATCGTAATGCTCATGCACTTATCCTCCCTTTGTTCCCTCGCTAACCGAGGGGTTTCGACGATCGCTTCGGCAAGGCGCCGCAATCTTTCCCTGGCCGGCACCTCCCGCCGGCCGAGTTCTCACACCGGGTTCGGCAGGTAGCTCGCGCCTCCCCGGCATTGTTGGAGATAATCCAGCGCACGCGCCTGGCCGGTGATCTCGAGATCGCCGCGATAGACCGGGTCGTGCCAGCCCTCGATGTCGATGGCGCCCTTGTAGCCGGCCAGCCGCAGCTCGCTGATCACCCTTGTCCAGTCGCTGTCGCCGAAGCCCGGCGTGCGCATCTGGACGAACGGCAGGCGACCGAACACGCCATGTTCGCGGATCACGTCCCAGCGCACCGTCGCGTCCTTGCCATGGACGTGGAAGATGCGCGGCGCCCATTTGCGGATCTGCGGGATCGGATCGATCAGGTAGACCAGCTGGTGGCAGGGCTCCCACTCCAGGCCGAGATTGTCGTCCGGCAACTCGTTGAACATCAACTCCCAGGCGTCCGGATTGTGGGCGATGTTCCAGTCGCCGCTGGCCCAGTTGCCGTCCATGGCGCAGTTCTCGAACGCGATGCGCACGCCCTTGTCGGCGGCGCGCCTGGCCAAGGGTCCCCAGACCTCGCGGAAACGCGGCAGGCTGTCGGGCAGCGGCTTGCCGCGAATGCGGCCGGTAAAGCCGCTGACCATATTGGTGCCGAACAGATGGGCGTCGTCGATGATCGTTTCCCACGCCTGGAGCACGCCGCGATCGATCTCGCCGCTCTCCAGCGGATTGCCGAACACGCCGATCGACGAGACGATGACATCGGCATCGCCGATCGCCTCGCGGATCTCGCCCGCCAGCCGCGGAATGTCCTTGCCGCCCAGCGTCTGCCAGAAGAACGGCTGGATGCTCTCGAAGCCGAGCGGCAGGATCTGCCTGACATAGGCGGCCGGGTCGTCGAGATTGGCCCGCACCATTGTGCCGATCCTGATGTCGAGCAGCGGGTTTGGCATCATGATCCTTCCTGTGCAGCGATGGCGACCCGGCGCCCGGTCTCGGCGCTCTCGATCGCAGCGAAAACCATGGCCAGGCTCTTGATGTTGTCGGCGCCGCGCGTCTCCGGCTCGGTGCCGGTTTCGACGGCGCGGACGAAATCCTGGATGATGCCGAGATGGCCGCCGACGCGATCGGCCGGGTCGAGCGGCGGCACGGCGATCGGTTCGGTGCGGTCGAACAGGCCTTCACGGACCGGCCGCACGACTTCCGCCTTCAGCCCATCCTCGCCGTCCCAGACAATGCTGCCGCGCTCGGCGACAATACGCCATGTACTGTCCCAACTGGTACGGAAGCCGGCCGCGCACCAGCTGCCGGCATAGGTGAACAGCTTGCCGCCGCCGAGGTCGAAGCTTGCGGTTGCCGACGACCCTTGCCGATACCAGGAATTGGCCGGCTCCCACTCCTGGCAATGGACACCGGCCGGCTCGCCGGCCACCATGTAGCGGGCGGCATCGAATGTGTGGATCGCCATATCGAGCAGCAGCACATGGCGCATCTCTTCGCGAAAACCGCCGAAATGCGGCGCAACGAAGAAATCGGCGTGGATGCTGGTCGCAGCACCAATGACGCCGGAAGCGAGAAAGCGCCGGATGCGCCTGACATTGGCGACATAGCGGCGGTTCTGCACGACGGCATGGATGCGCCCGGCGCTGCGGGCGGCCTCGACAATGGCACGCGCATTGCCCGGGCTGTCGGCCAGCGGCTTTTCGGTCAAGAGGTGGCAATGATGGGCAAAGGCGGAAAACGCGACCTCGCGGCGGGCGGCGGGAACCACCACGTCGAATACCGCGTCGGGCCTGGTCTGGTCGAGCACGGCGTCGAGGTCGGTTCCGATGACAGCGCCGGAAAGCTCGTATTCGCGCGCCCTCGCCCGCGCCCTTTCGGCGTCGATATCAACCAGGCCTACAATGGCGAGCCCGTCGATCTGCCTGGCCGCATCGAGCCAGGCCTTGCTCATCGCTCCGCAGCCGACCAGGACGACATTGATCATCCAGTGTTCCTCCCTCTCGGCCCCCTCCAGACCGATCCTCACGGCATTCACGGCAGGGCCGTGAATGTTTTTCCGTAAACGTTTACGAGAACACACCCGATGGCGTAGAATGTCAATTGGCCGGTTGCGAAAAATCGTGGTGTCGGCTTGGCCCGGAGAGCAGCCGGTGCTAGCCAAGCAAGGGGGAGAACTGTCCTTTGGCGTCCAGCATTCACGACCTTGCGCGTCACCTGAACATTTCGATCGGCACGGTGTCGCGCGCGCTCAACGGTCGCGCCGACGTCAATGCCGACACACGCCAGCGCGTGCTCGATGCGGCCAAGAAACTGAACTATTCACCGAACCAGTCCGGCCGCAGCCTGCGGCGCGGCGCCACCCATTCGATCGCCTTCATGCTGCAGCCGCATCCGGGCGACCAGGAGTATGGCGAGCCGTTCTTCATTCCATTCCTGACCGGGCTGCAGGCCAAGCTCGCCGAAAGCGGGCTCGACCTGATCGTGGTGATGGGCGCGCCAGGCGACTATCAGCAGGAGCGCCTGCGCCGTGTCGTCGAGACCCGCCGGGCCGATGCCGTGGTGCTGGCCTGGACGCGGCGCGAAGACGAGCGCATCGACTATTTGACCCAGGCCGGTTTCCCGTTCGCGACGCTCGGCCGCAGCCGTTCCGGCGGCGATGCCTACCCCTCGCTCGACCTCGACTTCGAAAAAGCCGGAGCTGACGCCGTCGATCGTCTCGTCGCGCGCGGCCACCGGCGCATCGCCGCCATCCGCCCGTCGCTCGACCTCAATTTCGGCTATCTGTTCCTCGCCGGCTATCGCAAGGCGTTGCGGCGGCACGGCATCGAATTCGACCCCGAGTTGATCGCCGACGGCTTCATCAACGAGGCCGGCGGCTACGCGGTGACACCGAAGGTCATGCGCTCCAAGGACCCGCCGAGCGCCATCATCTTCAACAACGACGCGATGGCGCTTGGCGGCTGCAAGGCTCTGGCCGAGGCGGGAATCAAGCCCGGCCACGACATCGCGGTGATCGTCATCGTCGACACGCCGCTCTGCCGCTATTTTTCGCCGGCGCTGACCGGCTTCCGCCCGGCGCTGGAGCCGATGGGCGAGCGGCTGGCCGAAATGCTGCTGGCATCGATTCCGGCCTTCGCCGGCACCGAAGGCGCCCGCATCATCCGCGAAGTCTGGCCGCTGGAGCTTATCGCGCGCGACAGCGATTGAGCGCGGCGGTCACCGAGCAGGTTCAGATTGATCAAGGCCCGCCGCGCTCGCGCTCCGGCGTTGCAACCAGCAAGGCCGCTGCGGCATTGGCGGCGGCAAGTGCCGCCTCGACAGGCTGCCCACGCGCAAGCCCCGCCGCGAAGGCGCCAACGAATTCGTCGCCGGCACCGTGGGTGCTGATGACCTTCACCGGCATCGCAGGCAAGGCGAACGCCTGGCCGTCGCGGTCGCGATAGGCGACCCCCTCCCCGCCGGCGGTGACGATGGCAGCCGGGTAGGAGCCGACGAGCATACCGGCCGCATTCGCAGCACCCTCGAGCGTGTCGACGACCGGAACACCGGCCAGGAATTCCGCCTCGATGGCGTTGACGATGACGATGTCGGTGAGCGCGATCAGCTCGGCGGACAGTTTCCGGGCGGGTGCGGCGTTGAGGAGGACGCGGCCGCCTTGCGCCTTCACCGCCCGCGCCGCGGCGATATTGGCGGCTTCCGGCACCTCGTTTTGCAGCAGCAGCACCGCCGTTTGCGCGATCAGCTCGGCCGCCTCCGCAATGTCCTTTTCGCTGAGAGTGAGGTTGCTGCCCGAGACGATCACCGCGCCATAGTCGCCGCTGTCGTCGAAAATCGCTACGCTCATGCCCGAGCCGGCGCCGGAAGCCTCCCGCACGGAGCGCCGGTCAACGCCCCAGCGATCGAGATTGTCGAGAAGCGTGCGGCCGAAATCGTCATCGCCGACAGCTCCGATCATTGCCGCACGCACGCCGGCCCGCGCTGCCGATACCGCCTGGTTGCCGCCCTTGCCACCGCATTTTGGATGCCAGGCATGACCGGTCACCGTTTCGCCCTTGCGTGGGCGATCGGGGGCTTCGACCATGATGTCGTAATGCAGGCTGCCGAATACGGTGACCAGCGGCGGGGAAGCCGTCATGTGCCCTTGACTTTCACGAGCCGCTGCCTTTCATGAGTTCTTGTCTTTCCGTTTCGACGTCACCGCGGACATGGTGCGGCCGAGATTGCGCTCCGCCGCCTGGTAGTCGCGTTGCGCCACCGCGACGAACAGCGCGTCGAGGATGTTGAGCTGGGCAATGCGCGCCGCGGCGTTCTCACCCATCAACGGCGAGCCTTGCGCGGTCGAGCAGAGCACGATGTCGGCGACGGCTGCCAATGGCGAGTTATCGTAGTTGGTGATGGCCAGCGTGCGTGCGCCGCTTTTGCGCGCAAGCTGTATAGCGTCGATGACGGCGCTGGTGTTGCCGGAATGCGAAAAGCCGACGGCGATGTCGTCGGCGCCGAGCAGCGAGGCCGACATCAGCATCATGTGCGAATCGTCGTAAACGGAGGTGCGGATGCCGATGCGCAGGAATTTGTGCGAGACATCGCGTGCGATCTGCGCCGAACCGCCGACGCCGTAGAAATCGCGGTTCCTGGCGCGGTAAAGCAGATCGGCGGCGCGGTCGAAATCGTCCATGTCGAGGATGGCGAGCGTCTCCTCCAGCGCCTGGATGGAGGTGCGGAACACCTTCTGCACGATTTCCGCCGAACTGTCGTCCACCGACAGTTCCTGATGCATCTCGGCGGTCGGCAGGCGGCTGTATTCATAGACCGCCGTGCGAAAGTCACGATAGCCGGAAAAACCCAGCTTCTTCGCGATCTTGACCACCATCGCCTCTGAGACGCCGGCCTCCTCTGCGATCTGCTTGAGCGGGATAGTCTCGTCGAAGCCGCGCCTGCCGAAGACGGTTTCCACCACCTTCGCCTCGAGCGGCGTCAGATGCGGCATCATCATGCGGATGCGCGGCCCTACTGCTTTCAGATCCAGCCCGGTCAATGTCATCCACGTCCCCTCGTCACGCGATCGATAAGCATCGCGGCGAGGATTATAAGGCCAGTTGCCAGGAGCTGATAGAAGGACTGCACGTTCATCAGCGTCAGGCCATTGCGCATGCTGCCAAGGATGACGGCACCCAGGATTGTGCCGACGACGCTGCCCTTGCCGCCCATCAGCGAGGCACCGCCGATCGCCGCCGCTGCTATGGCGTCGAGCTCCCAGAGATTGCCGAGAATGGGTTCGGCCGCACCCAACCGGCCGATCAGGATCTGTGCGGCAAGCGCCGCCAGCAGGCCCGAGATCATATACGCGGCGATCTTGGTGCGGGCGATCGGCACGCCGGCTATATAGGCCGCTTCCTCATTGCCGCCGACGGCGAGCAGATATTCGCCGAACGGCGTCTTCTTGAGGATGATCCAGGCAATCAGCGCGACCACGGCCACGATAATGACCGCCAACGGCAATCCGAACAGCGAGCCATTGAAGATGGCACGGAAGCCGGCAGGCAGGCCGAGCACCGGATTGCCGCCGGTATAGATCAGCGCCAGCGCCCGGTAGGTGCTGAGCGTTCCCAGCGTGACGATGAAGGGCTGCAGCCCGACATAGGCGACCAGCACGCCGTTGAGCAGGCCGCAGGCGAGGCCGATGGCAAAGCCGGCGGCGATGGCCAGAGGAAACGGCACGCCGGCAACCAGCATCGAGGCCGAGATGACGGCCGAAAGGGCTGCCGTCGGCCCGACGGACAGGTCGATGCCGCCCGAGATGATGACCAGCGTCATGCCCAACGCCAGGCAGGCATTGATGCTCGACTGCTGCAGGATGTTGATCAAATTGCGCTCGGCAAAGAAGCCGGGGACCAGCGCCCCGAAGACAGCGAGGATCACCACCAGGCCGATCAGCGTGCCAGCGTCGCGCACCGAAAACCGGTGCAGGAAATCTGCGCTTGGGCGCGCTGCTGTGTGTTGGGTTATATCGGTCATCCGCTGGTCCTGTCCGTTATGCACCGGCCCGACGGCCTTGCGCCTTGCCGGCCTCAATCTCCGTTTGGGGTATGGCGTGCGCGGCGATCGCCTGTTCGCTGAGACTTGCGCGGCCCAGTTCGGCGGCGACCGTGCCGTCACGCATGACCAGCACCCGGTCGGCGAGCCGGATCACCTCGGGCAACTCGGACGAAACGACGATTACCGAATGGCCTTCGGCGGCGAGCTCCTCGATCAGGTGGTAGATCTCCGCCTTGGCGCCGACATCGATGCCGCGCGTCGGCTCGTCGAACAGAAGGATCCGCGTTCCCGCCGCCAGCCAGCGGCCGATGATCGCCTTCTGCTGGTTGCCGCCGCTGAATAGGCGGATCGGCCGGTCGAGCAGGAACGGTCTGAGATTGACGCGTTTCATCTTCTCGGCTGCCACGCGCTTCAGCCGGCGGTGGTCGATGACGCCGCGCGGCGCGAACACGCCCATCGACGCCAGCGCCATGTTGCTGGAGATCGACCGCAACGGCACGATGCCTTCGCGCTTGCGCTCCTCCGGCACAAGGCCGATGCCGGCGGCGATGCCGTCGCGCGGACTGGAAAGTTTTATCGCCTTGCCGTCGATCTCCATTGTGCCTGATGACGCCCGGTCGGCGCCGGCCAGCAATCGCAGCAGCTCGGTGCGGCCCGAGCCGACCAGGCCGGCAATGCCCAGCACCTCGCCGCGATGCAGGTCGAACGAAACGTCACGGACCTTGGTCGCCGAGGCGAGGCCACGCACGCTCAGCCTGATCTCGCCGGAAGCATGCGAGCGGTGTTGTTCCTGCGCAAGCTCGCGGCCGACCATCATCGAAACGACGGCCTTTTCCGACACCTGCGCGAGATCAACGGTTTCCACCACGGCGCCGTCGCGCATGATGGTGGCGCGCTGGCAGATGCCGAACACCTCGTCCAGCTTGTGCGAGACGTAAACGACGGCGACACCGTCGCGCGCCAGACCGGCAATGACTTCCGCCAGCCGTTCGAACTCGCTAGGCGTGAGGCTCGATGTCGGCTCGTCCATCGCCACGATCCTGGCGCGGTCGAGCAGCGCCCGGGCAATCTCGACGATTTGCCGCTGCGCCACCTTCAGGCTGCCAAGCGGGGCTGCCGGGTCGATGGTCGGATCGATGGCGGCGAGGGCTTCCGCAGCGCGGCGTTCCTGCTCGCGCCGGTCGACGAAGACGCCGCCGCGCATCAGCGGATGGCCCAGGAACATGTTCTGGGCAACGCTGAGACGTGGCACCTGCTGTAATTCCTGATGGATCATCGCGACGCCCGCGGCGCGTGCCTGGACCGGGTTGTTCAGCGTCACCGGCCTGCCGTCGATGAGCACGCTTCCCGCTGTCGGCCGGTAGACGCCTGACAGGATGCGCAGCAGCGTCGACTTGCCGGCGCCGTTCTCGCCAAGCAGGCCATGGATTTCGCCGGCGCCGACCGAAAAGGACACGTCGCTCAGCGCCCGCACGGCCGGAAACAGCTTGGAAATGCTATCGAACTGCAGCCGGGCTGACATTGCTTCGGTTCTCCAGGCAAGGTGCCAACCCAAGGCCGGCACCCGCCGCCCTGCTCTATTGGCCTGCTGCCGCGTCCTCGAGCAGTGCCTTGCGCACGGCGTCGCCGCCGCCGGAGTAACGGTCGGCATTGTCCTTGGTGATCAGCGCCTGCGGCGTGGCGACGACGCGCGGCAGCTTCTGCCCGGCCACCAGCCGCAGCGCCGATTCCAGCGCCACCTCGCCAGTCAGCACCGGGAAGCTGTCGACGGTACCGGTCAGCTCGCCGGCCCGGATCGAGGCATAAGCGTCGGAAATCCCGTCGGTGCCGAAGACGGCCACCTTGTCCTGCAGACCGGCCGCCTTGACCGCTTCGACGATGCCCAGCGGCATGCCGTCATTATTGGCATAGAAGCCGATCAGGTCGGGGTGCTGCTGCAGGATGTTGGTGGCCGCGTCGTAGGAGGTCTGGCGATCCCAGTTGCCCGGCACGCTGGCGACGACCTCGAACTTGCCGGTTTCAGTAATTGTGGTCTTGAAGCCGTCGGTGCGCTGGACGGCGGCGTAGACGCCAGCCTGGCCTTCGACGATGGCAACCTTGCCGCCATCCGGCCGGTTCTTGATGAACCATTTGGCGACACGCACGCCATTGTCGCGCTGGACATTGCCGACATAGTACTCGGCCTGCGGGATGACCGCGTCATTGACGTTGACCACCGGCACGTTGGCGGCCCTGGCCTGTTCCATGATCGGCTGCAAATTGGAGTCGGTCTGCGGTGAAACGAGCAGCACGTTGTAGCCTTGCGTGACCAGGCCTTCGGCGATGGTGAGCTGGCCGAGCTGGTCGCCCTCGCTCTGCGCCGCCTGGTAGACGACGGGCACGCCGATGCGGTCGCCGAACGACTTGTAGCCCTCACCCAGCGAGCGCCAGTATTCGTTGGTCAGCGTCTTGGAGACCGCACCCGCCTTGGTGCCCTCGGGCAGCTTGGGGAAAGCCCCGAACTTGGCCTCGAGCTGCGACCAGTCGATGCGATCCTTCTCGGTGTCGGAATTGAGCGGCGCGAGATCCGCGGAAAACACCGAGCCGATGGACAGCGTCATCAGGGCAGCGGTAGCGGTGACGAGCAGAAATTTCATGGTCTTTCCTCCCTTGTTGAAAAACGGTGATGGCGCCGGCCTCAGCTGTCCGGCCCGAGCATGGCTTCCTGGATGATGGCCTGCGACGCGACCGCGTCCTGACGATCGACGGCGGCTGACAGGCGGTTGTCCTTTTCCAGCCGCTCGACGACGCGCAGCATGCGCTTGACGGTGGCGATGTTGACTTCGCATTCGTGGACGGGATCGAGCCCGGTCATGTCGGGGAACGTGTCGAAGTAGATGGCCCCGGCATAGCCGTCGCGGCGGATCTGCCTGAGCAGCTCGATCGTCTGCAGCGTGTGCACGGCACCGACCATCAGGCCGTCGTCGCGCTTGGCGTAGCCGTCGTTGAGGTGCACGCCGAGCAGCTTGCTGTGCCGTGCTATGAGGGCGGCAGCGAAAGCCGGCTGCTCGTCGGCATAGAGCACGTGAGCGAAATCGAGCGTCACGCCGAGATTGGGCAGGCCGATCTCGCGGATCGCCAGCAATGTCGTCGCCGCATCGGGCATCAGGCTGTAGGAGCGCGGCTCGTTGGGTTTGTATTCAAGGCTAATCTGGCAGCCCGGATCATGCGCCGCTACTTCACGAATGCCATCGATTTCGTGCTGCCAGAGTGTTGCGTAGTCAGCCTGGAAGGCGTAGTCGAAGCCATCCTGCCCGAGCCACAATGTCATCAGGCTGGCGCCGGCCTCGCGCGCGGCGTCGATGCCGGCCTTGGTCAGGTCGATGGCCTCGCGGCGAACGGAAGGATCCGGATTGGTGAAGGCGCCGAGCTTGAAGGCCGGATTAGAGTAGTAGCGCATGGCGAAGCCATTGATGGAAAGCCCGAGATCGCTGAGTTTGCGCGCCATTTCCGCAGGTTTTTCATCGACATGGTCGGGGAAGTTGAGGTCGAGATCGGTCAATTCCGCAACCTTCGCCGCACGTGCCGCCATTTGCAGCATGGACGGTTTACCAACAAGATCAGGCCACTCGGCCTGTGGCCGCGAGGCAAAGGAATTGAGGCGGGTGGCGAAACGACAGACTGTCATCGGTGACCTTTCATTGTCATAACTTCACCCAAGAATGGTTATTTGTAAAGTTGTTAATTGCTCTTTCGATAGCAACGATTCGCCATGCACAGGCCAGTTGCGACCACACGAGGCCAGGCAAGCGCAGCACTGTCACGCAAGTATCATGTTCGCGTCCTAGATCGCTTCTCCGAAGGCTTTCGCGGCATTCTCGATGCGACGCGGCGCTTTTCAGATCCCGGCAGCTTTGTCTCAAAGAGGATATCCATGAAAAACCTGCACCGAACCGCGCCCCTCGCTGTCGCGCTCGCGATGTTCACCGCCTTGAGTCCGGCCTTGGCAGAAAACGCCGCGACCGTCGGCGGCGCCAACTTCGTCAACAAGGGCCTGGTCGGCGTCGGCCGCATCCCGGCCAGCCAGAAAGACAGGTTCGGCGAGACGTTTGGCTCCGGCTCGGGCATGGCGATTGACGCTGCCGGCTGGACGCATGGCGCCGATGGCTACAAGGGCTCGCTGTGGCTGCTGCCGGACCGCGGCTACAATGTCGTCGGCACCACCGATTACCGTCCGCGCCTCAACACGATCGCCCTCGAGTTCGCCCCGATCGCGCCGGGTGCAGTGCCAGCCGCCGGCCAGGAACAGTCGGGCCTCAAGGCAACGCTAGCCGACACCATGCTTTTGACCGACGACAAGGGCATCGATGCAACCGGCCTAGATCCGCTCAACGGCGTGCGCGCAGCGACCGACGACATGCCGATCCTGCCCGAAGCCAACGGCAAGCTCGCGCTCGATAACGAGGCGATCGTGCGGCTGCCCGACGGCACCATGTTCATCTCGGACGAATATGGTCCGAACATCTACCACTTCTCCGCCGATGGGCGTCTGATGTCGGCAACGCAGCCACCGGCGGCGCTTGTCCCGATGCGTCATGGAACGCCGAACTTCGCGTCCAACAATCCGGGACCTGGCGCGGCAGACCCAGATCCGAAGGATCCCGAAACCGGCCGCCAGAACAACCAGGGCCTCGAAGGCATGGCACTGACGCCCGACGGCAAGTTCCTGATCGCGGTGCTGCAATCGGCCCCCAGGCAGGATGGCGGCGATTCCGCTTCGACGCGCCAGAACACGCGCGCGCTGGTCTACGATGCCTCGGATCCGGCCCAACTCAAGCTTGCGCATGAATATGTTGTGCCGCTGCCGGTGTTCAGCGATGCCAAGGGCAAGACCAAGATTGCCGCGCAGAGCGAAATCGTGGCTCTGTCGGACAAGACCTTCCTGATGCTGGCGCGCGACAGCGGCAACGGCCAGGGGGTGAAGGGCGACACCTCGCTCCATCGCGAGATCAGCGTCGTCGATGTGTCGGCGGCAACCGACATCGCCGGCACCGAGTTCGACAAGGACAAGCCGGTTGCGCCCAAAGGTGAGCTCGATCCCTCGGTGACGCCGGCCAAGCTGACGCCGTTCATCGACATCAACGACAAGACCGAGCTCGGCCGCTTCGGGCTGCACAATGGCGCGCCCAATGACCGCAACAACCTTTCGGAGAAGTGGGAGGCGATGTCGGTGGTGAGCGTCCGCGATCCAACACGGCCCGACGACTATTTCCTGTTCGTCGCCAACGACAATGACTTTCTCACCCAGGACGGCTTCCAGGTCGGCGCGGCCTACAAGGCCGAAGATGGCGCCGATGTCGACACGATGTTCCTGGTCTATCAGGTCACGCTTCCAGGCCTCGCCGGGAAGTAGCGACACCCCCAGGCAGGCGGACGCGCCGAACGCGTCCGCCTGCCTGGCACGATCGAACGGTCGGGCCCTTCAGTTGCGGCTCGCGGGCACAAGGATTGTGTTCTAGTGGGTTTGCAAAACCTAAGACTGACGATCCGTCGAAGGCACTTACCTCAACATCTCCGCGTCCTTTGGCACGCCCGCATCGATCGGCTCGGCCGTCCTGTCCGACACGGCGGCGATCTTCCCGGCGGCCGACAGGTTCGGGCGCACGAAGACCGGCGCGACGCCGTCGACGCGGCTGTAGAGGTCGATAATGTCCTGATTCATGAAGCGCACACAGCCGGAGGAAGCGTTCTTCCCGATGGAATCCCACTCCGGCGTGCCGTGCAGCCGGTACATCGTGTCCTTGCCGTCGCGGAAGAGATATAGCGCGCGTGCGCCCAGCGGGCTGTGCGGGCCGGGCGGCATGCCGTCCTTGTATTTCGCCAGTTCCGGCCGGCGCTGGATCATCTCCGGCGGCGGCGTCCAGACCGGCCACTTCTTCCTCGCCTGAACCACAGCGCTGCCGGTCCATCCGAAACCGGCCTTGCCGAGGCTGACGCCATAGCGAATTGCCTTGCCGCCGTCGCGCACCAGATAGAGGAAGTGCTCGGAGGTATCGACGACGATCGTGCCGGGTTTTTCTCCGGTCGGATCGGACACGATTTGGCGCACGAATTTCGGATCGACCTTGGCTACCGGGATTGCCGGCAGTTGATAGCCCTCGTCGACGCGCGCCGCATACATACTTGCGGCATCGCCGAAAGCCGGATCGCTTGGCGCCGCGGTCACTGGCGGCGCCGCTACGTCCGTCGTGGTGCACGCCGAAAGAGCCACGGAGGCCGCGCCCAAAGCGGATGCACCAAGAAACGCACGCCGGTTCAGGCGCTCAAAAAACAGCGGAATATCGGACATGAACCCCCAGCTTGCCCATGAGATCCAGGAAAGATGCGGCCCCACGCGTGCAGGATCAATATACGATTCCGGAAGCTTTGAGAACATGATTGGATCAAGGCACGCCAGGCGGAATTCGCAACGCTGCGTCGACCTGTCTCGTTAAATCGGCAATCATTGCGGACCGGACTCAAGATAAGCCTTCGCCGAGTTGCCTGCCATGGACGACAAGATGCCCGCACGCCGGCGGACCAGCGACCTCACCAGTGGACCTATCCCGCGTACATTGCTGCTGTTCGCCCTGCCGGTGCTCGGCTCCAATGTTCTGCAGTCGCTCAACGGCTCAATCAATGCCGTCTGGGTCGGTCGTTTCCTCGGCGAAGCGGCGCTGACCGCCACGTCCAATGCCAACCTCGTGCTGTTTCTCATCCTCGGCACCGTCTTCGGCATCGGCATGGCGGCGACCATCCTGGTCGCGCAATCGGTCGGCGCCCGCGATCTGCCCGAAGCCCGCCGCATCGTCGGCACCAGCGCCACCTTCTTCTTCCTTGTCTCGGTGGTGTTCGCGGTCTGCGGCTGGATCTGGGTCGATACAATCCTCAATGCGCTCGGCACGCCGGCCGATGCGTTGCCGCTGGCGCGCTCCTATCTGCGTATCATTTTTCTCGCCGTACCGATGATGAACCTGCTGTCCTTCGTCATGACGGTGCTGCGCGGCGCCGGCGATTCGCGCACGCCTTTCCTATTCATGGCGCTGGCCGTCGTGCTCGACGTCATTTTGAACCCGTTGCTTATTCTCGGCATCGGCCCGTTCCCCGAACTCGGCATCGCCGGCTCGGCCACCTCGACGCTGATCGGCCAGACGGTAAGCGTGCTTGCCATCCTGATCGTGCTTTATGCGCGCAAGCACCCGCTGCGGCTGGCCGGCGCCAATCTTGCTCTGCTGCGGCCGGACCCGGCGCTGCTGCGCATTGTCGTCTTCAAGGGCGTGCCGATGGGCCTGCAGATGATCGTCGTCTCGTCCGCGGCGCTGACTGTGATGGGCATGGTCAATGCCTACGGCTCGCAGGTCGCGGCTGCCTACGGCATAGCCGCCCAGCTCTGGACCTATATCCAGATGCCGGCGCTCGCCATCGGCGCCGCGGTCTCGTCCATGGCGGCGCAAAATGTCGGCGCCGGGCGCTGGGACCGGATCGGCCGCATCGCCGCGTCCGGCGTCGGCTTCAACCTTGTGCTTACCGGCGTGCTTGTCGCGCTGCTGTTCGTATTCGATCGCGCGGTGCTCAGCCTCTTCCTCAGCAGCGACAGTGCAGCGATCGACATCGCCACTCACATCAACAAGGTCGCATCCTGGTCCTTCATCCTGTTCGGCATCACCATCGTGCTCTTCGCCACTGTGCGTGCCACGGGCGCGGTGATGCCGCCGCTGATCATCCTGGTGATCTCGGTACTTCTGGTGCGCACCAGCTTCGCCTATTTCTTTCGAAGTGCGATCGGTGAGGAAGCGTTGTGGTGGAGCTTTCCGGCCGGCTCGATAACCTCGCTCGTGCTGGCCACGGCCTATTATCGCTTCGGCGGTTGGCGCAGCGTGCACATGATCGAGAGCCGGCCGGCTGCCGGCGAACCGCCGGATACCGGCCTCGGCGTGCCGCGCCAGCGCGCGCATCTTTCGCCCGAGACGCCGAACGGCTGAAAGGCCGGCTCAGCGCGCGTATTTCGCGCCAAACCCGAGCGCCACCAGGGAAAAGACGACAATCATGCCGGCAAAGGCCAGGCTCGCCACGGTCGCGCTTGCCACGGTCGACAGGATGCCGATGCCGATGACCGGCAGCGCGTTGCCGCAAAAACAGCAGATGAAGAAGGCCGAGACCACTTCGGCGCGCCGGTCCGCCGGCGCGATCTCGTTCACCACTTGCAAGCCGCCGCGATAGCCGAGCGCTGCCGACACGCCACACAGAGCACTTGCGGCGACCATGATGGCCATCGAGGCGAAGACCTGCGCCGCAACGATCAGTGCGACGCTGGGGATCATCAGCGCAAGTGCCGCAAACATCGCGGCCCGGCTCGAAAGACGCGTCGTCGCCACAATGGTGCCGGCCGCCACGATCGACAATTCAAAGAACAGAGCGCCGGCTACCGCATGGTTGGCTACCTGCAGTTGCTGCGCCAGGACGCTCGGCGCGAGTGCCGCATAAAAGCCGACGAGCGCCATCGCGCCAAAGCCGGTCACCGCCGGCGCAACAAAATTTGCGCGGATGTCATCAGGCACGGAAAGCCGCGGCCGCATCGAGACGTCAGCCAGTTTTCCCGGCCGCGAAACGGTTTCCTGCGTACGCCAGATCAGCAGGGTTACGATCGCTAGCATCGCCAGGTGGACGACGAATATCAGCCTGAGCGGCCAAGGTGCGTATTCTGCGAGCAACCCGGCCCCCAGCGCACCAAGGCCGAGGCCGAGAAAATTGGTGCTGGTGGCAATCGTCGCCGCCTGTGACTTGTCGTTGGCCGAGAGCAATTCGGCGAGCCAGGCCGTCCCAGTCCCGGCGCCGACGCCAATTCCCAATCCGCTCAAAATCCGGGCGATGTCGAGCCACGCGACATTTTCTGCGAACAGGAAAAACACCGCGCTGACGACGGCCACCGCCATCCCCGCCAATGCCATTGGACGGCGCCCGATAACATCGGACACACGCCCTAACATCAGAAGCGCTGCCAGATTGCCGATGACATAGACGGCGTAGACCAGCGTCAAAGTGATCTGTGAGAAGCCAAAGACCTGCTTGTAGATGATGTAAAGCGGCGTCAGCGCCGTGCTGCCGGCGAAAAGAGCCGCGATCATGGCAGCCACGGCAGCCGCTGCGGCGCTGCCGCCGAGTTCGTGATCGCGCGTCATGACTTGAGCGTGAGCTGTCATTTTTTCGACCTTTTGCTGTTCGGGATCTGACACCAAACGCCTTTTTCGCGTCAGCCGTTCCCCCTTCCCGACTTGCTCCTGACAAGTTTGGCAGCTTTGCCGATGGCGCTGAGCGAGATCCTCTTTTAACCTCAGAGGATTGTCAGGAGATTCATGGGCAAGGGACGGGTCGAGGCATTCACCGATGGCGTGGTCGCCATCATCATCACCATCATGGTGCTGGAATTGAAGGTGCCGCATGGCGAGGATTTTTCCGCGCTGGCACCACTCTGGCCGATATTCCTCAGCTATGTGCTGTCCTTTATCAATGTCGGCATCTACTGGAACAATTTGCACAACATGTTCCATACCGTGCAGCGGGTTGACGGCCGCGTGCTGTGGGCGAACCTCAACCTGCTGTTCTGGCTATCGCTGATGCCGGCGACGACAGCCTTCATGGGTGAGAACCATTTCGCGCCCGTGCCGGTCGCCGTCTATGGCGTCGACCTGGCGCTCTGCGCCATCGGCTTCAACATCCTCACCATGGCCCTGCATCGACTGCACAGCAGCGAAACCCTTTTCGCCAGGGCATTGGGCAATGACCTCAAGGGAAAGATCTCGCTGGCCCTCTATATCGCCGCCGTCGCACTGACCTTCGTCAATCACTGGATCGGTGTCTCGATCTATGTCCTGGTAGCGCTGATCTGGTTAGTGCCGGACAGGCGCTTCGAGCGGCTAATCGAGAAATAGACAGACCATGATCCCGAACCGAAGGACCGCGTCAGCGAAAAGAGGATGCCGGTTTTCGGAAAAGATCATGGTCCAACGAGAAGATAGAGCCCATCCCGAATTTTATCGGGATGGAACAGGCTCTAGCCTCGCATTTCCTTCAGCTTTTCCGCTACCGAGGCGGCAAGGTCGGCGTAGCGCTCCTCCAGCCGCTCGGCCGCCTTGATCACTGAAAAATCATGGCCGAACTTTTCCAGCGCCATACGCAGCTTTTCGACGAACTCCGCCTGTTTTTCGAGCGCCGAAAAAAGCGTTTTCACTTGCGCTTCGCTGATGTCGGGATTGGCAAGCATTTGCGGCACTTCGCGGCTCATCTGGTCGCCGGTTGCGGTCTGTTCTTTCAGGATCTCGATCCAGTCGGTCAATCGTCAGTCTCCTTTTTCGATATCAGCATGCGCAGCGCCCGCCGACGCGGTCAACCCGAAGATACCGGCATCGGCTTGCGCGAGCCTCGTTCCGCGCTAAGTTCGCCGCGGCCAGAACAGGAGAAAATCATGACCACCAACGCCGAGATCCAGACCGCCCTGCCCGCACTTGCCTCCGGTAATGTCGCCGTCATCACCGGCGCGGCCAGCGGCATCGGCCTTGCCGCGGCCAAACGGCTAGCGGCGATGGGCATGAAGATCGTGCTGGCCGACATCGGCGGCGCACGCCTCGATGAGGCCCGACACGCCGTCGCCGCCATCGCCGGCGAGAGCGCCGTGCTTGCTGTTGCAACTGACGTCTCGAAAGCCGACGAGCTCGACCGACTGGCCGAACGGACATTCGGCGCCTTCGGCGACGTCTCGCTGCTGATGAACAATGCCGGCGTCGGCAACAACCCCGGCAAGCCCTGGGAGAACCGCGAGGCCTGGAAGCAGTTGCTGGACATCAATTTCTGGGGTGTCATCCATGGCGTCGAGGCCTTTGCGCCGCGCATGCTGGCGGCGGGAAAGCCGGGTCTGATCGTCAACACCGGCTCCAAGCAAGGCATCACCACGCCGCCCGGCAACCTCGCCTACAACGTCTCCAAGGCTGGCGTGAAGACCTATACCGAGGGCCTTGCACACGCGCTGCGCAACGAGCCCGGCGCCAATGTCGCGGCGCATTTGCTCATTCCCGGGTTTACCTTTACCGGCCTGACCGAAGGTGCGACCGAAAAGCCGGCCGGCGCCTGGACCGGCGAGCAGGTCATCGACTTCATGCTGGCCTCGGTGCTGCGTGGCGATTTCTACATCCTGTGTCCCGATAACGAGGCGACCCGGTCCATGGACGAAAAGCGCATGGCTTGGGCGATTGGCGACATCATCGAGAACCGCCCTGCCCTGTCGCGCTGGCACCCGGACTACAAGGAAGCCTTTGCAGCATTCATGAAATGATCCGGCGAACGTCGCGCAGGAACCCGGACAACAGGCTCCCTCACGCCGAAGCGTGCTTCTTCGCGTTGCGCTTCTTGGCCACGGCTTTGGGTGCGGCCATGTCGGCAACCTGTTCGTCGTGCCGCTTCGCCGCGCGTTCACATTTGGCCCGGATTTCCTCGACTTCGGATTCGGTCAGGTGCTCGATGCCGATAAAGGTATTCTTGGCTTTGCTGACGCGGATCAACTCGTCGAGCTTGGCCTGGATCGCTGCACTGTCGCGGTTCTGGGTGTTCTGGATGAGAAACACCATCAGGAAGGTGACGATCGTGGTGCCGGTATTGATGACGAGCTGCCACGTGTCGGAAAAGCCGAAGACCGGACCGCTTGCCGCCCAGACCACAATGATCAGGAAACAGACGGCAAACGTCGGCGGCAGACCGGCAAGATGGGCGATATGGTTGGCGATCCTGGTGAACAGCTTTTCGATCATGGCAGGGAGAAACAATCGGCAACTGCTTCGAGTTCCCTGCGAGGAGGAATTCACGGTCAAACAGCGCACGCGCCGCGCTCGCAACGATCAGGCGGCGTCGTTTTCCCAGCGGTCGAGGAAAGCCTCGATAGGCAAGGCCTGCATGTCGGGGACTGCCCTGGCCAGTTTCTCGACCGGCCAGTCCCACCAGGCAAGACGTTCGATCCGTGCCGCAGTTTCCGCGCTGAAGCGCTGGTACAATGGCCTGGCCGGAACGCCGGCGACGATTGCATAGGCCGGCACGTCGCGCGTCACCACCGCGTTGGCACCGACGATCGCGCCGTTGCCGATCACTATGCCAGGCATGATCACCGCGCCATGGCCGATCCAGACATCATGGCCGATGCTGACGGCTTTCGCCCGCCGTCGGTTGCGGAACGCCTGATCGACACCCAGCCAGCGGAAGTACTCGTTGGGCCGGTAGCTGATCTTGTGTTGCGTCAGCCGCTCGACCGGATGTTCCAGCGCATTGATGCGGCTGTTGGCGGCAATCGAGCAGAATTTGCCGATCGTCGTATAGATCGCTTCAGCGTGGCGCTCGAAGTAGGAGAAATCGCCGACCGTCACCTCGCGTAGGATGACCCGCTCGCCGATCGACGCATAGCGTCCAAGCTTGCACGCCTTCAGCTCCGCCGTCGGATGGATGCGCGGCTCGGGATCTTTCAGGACAAGGTGTTCGGGACGGTCCATGCGCGCGCTTTACGCCGGCACGCATAGTCTCGCAAGCCGAGTGCAGCGCCGCGCATCCGTTTGGATGCGCCAAGGACCCTGTAGCACCTTCAGTCTCTATTTCGGCTTGCCGCTGGTCCACACCACGTTCTGGCCGTAGAGCGGCACGGTGGTGACCGACATTTTTGCCGAGCCATCCTGCACCTGGCGCGAATGCGAGAGGTAGATCAGCGTCTCGTTGGCCTTGTCGTAGATCCGGTTCACCACCTGCTTTTTCCAGATCAGGATGATGCCTTGCTTGAACACCTCCTCGCCGGCCTCGCTCATGTCGATATCGCCAATGGTGATCGGCCCGGTCTGGCGGCAGGAGATCGAAGAATCGGACGGGTCCTCGAACCAGTTGCCTTTCTGCAGGCGGTCGATCATGCCACGGTCGAAATAGGAGACGTGGCAGGTCACGCCCTCGACCTTCGGATCCTTGATCGCCTCGACGATGATGTCGTTGCCGAGCCAATCGACGCCGACCTTGCCGACTTCCTCGGCGACGGCCGCGCCGGCACCAATGACCAGGCATGCGGCCAACGCGCCGCCAATCAATTTTCGCAAAGAGGCCTCCTGCGGTTCGAATTTTGCCGACCTCAGGTGGGACGAACGGCAGCGCTTTGCAAGCAGATCGCCTTCCCACTGGATTGCCGGTTGCGGCAACGCGACATCTTTGCGTCGGCGCGACCGAACCGCTAAGAGTGTTCGCCAAGCCAGGGCCTTCACGGCGCCAATATGGCGGCCGATGGAAATCACGACGGACTTTCACTGATGATGCGTTCAATTCTGGTCGGCATTCTGCTCTTGATGGCCGCAGGCATCGGCTGGCTCACCTTCGACTGGTACCGCGGACATTATGGCGGCGAGCCGTTCGGAGCGCCGTTTACGCTGGTCGACCAGAAGGGCGCGCCGGTCACCGAAGCCGCCTTTCGCGGCCACCCCAGCGTCGTCTTCTTCGGCTTCACGCATTGTCCGGAAGTCTGCCCGACCACGCTTTTCGAGTTGGCCGGCTGGCTGAAGACGATGGGCGACGACGGCAAGAACCTGCGCGCCTATTTCGTTACGGTCGACCCGGAGCGCGACACGCCCGAAATCATGAACACCTATGTCAGCAATTTCTCCGATCGCATCCTCGGCATCACCGGCGATCCCGACAAGGTCCACGCCATGGCCAAGTCCTTCGGTATCTACTGGAAGAAAGTCGACACGAACGACGGCGACTACACGATGGACCACACCGCTTCGGTGCTGCTGCTCAATGCCAAGGGCGATTTCGCCGGCACCATTGCCTATGGCGAAAGCCCGGACGCCGCCATCGCCAAGCTCAAACGGCTGGTGGCGGAAGGTTGACATATCCGGTAATGACGCAGACGCGTTTGTATTTCACCGCGGGCAAGATCGAGGCTGATCGCATCTTCGCGGCGCTCGGTGCGGCGTTCGACGATGAGGGCCTGCCGGTTGCGGTGCTCGAGGTCGACGAGGACCGCGACATCCACGAAGTATCGCTCTATGCGGACGACAACGTCGATGCGGTCGAGGCGCGGCTTAGGGACATCCTTGCCGGACTGTCGCTGTCGAAATCGATAGAGCGCGAAGCGCTGCCCGACATCGACTGGGTGGCGCGCTCGCTGGAGGGGTTGAAGCCGGTGCGGGCCGGGCGCTTCTTCGTCCATGGCGCGCATGACCGCAGGAAGCGCCACAGCGGTGAGCTCGCCATCGAGATCGAGGCCGGCCTTGCCTTCGGCACCGGCCATCACGGCACCACCGCCGGCTGCCTCGAAATGCTGGAGCAGGTCATAGAGCGCGAGCATCCGCGCAACGCGCTCGACCTTGGCACCGGCAGCGCGGTGCTCGCCATCGCGGTGGCCAAGCTCGCTCATATTCCAGTGCTGGCGACCGACATCGACCCGGTCGCCGTCAAGGTGGCCGCCGCCAATGCGCGGCTGAACCATGTCAAGGCGCTCATTGAAACGGTGGCTGCACCCGGTTTTCATCATCCGATCTTTGCCGCGCGTGCGCCCTTCGACCTGATAATTGCCAATATATTGGCGCGGCCGCTGATGCGGCTGGCGCCGCAAATGGCCGGGCATATCGCGCGCGGTGGCTCGATCGTTTTGTCAGGCATTCTCGAGCGCCAGCGCGACGCGGTGATCGCGGCCTATGTCGGCCAGAAATTCCGGCACGTCCGCACCTTGCACCGCGAAGGCTGGGTGACGATCCATCTCAAGCGCTGAGGCGCCGCGCCTTCAACGCATCCGCTCGGACCTAGCGAGAGTTCGCCGCTTTCTTCAGCTCTTCGCGATCGTAGCCGTGAGCTTTCAGCGTTTCGTCATCAAAGCCAAGCAAAACGCCGCTCACATACCGGCTCGCTTCGCGCTGGCGAGCTTCGATCAGCGCGTTCACAGCGCTTCTGAAAAATCCGCGTCTGGCTGAAATCGTGGACATGATGGTCTCCTTTGCAGGCAATAAGACACGTTCCTCCACGCTAAGAAGGTAAGCCTTGCTGACGCTTTTTGAAATCGCCGATTCTGCATGGCCTCCATGCGCAAAAAGAGGCTGTCGCGACCAGGCATGATCGTTCCGAAAATCGATTCCGATTTTCGAGGTCATGCGCTACGGTCGCGCCAGCATTCGAGGAGAGCCCACATGTTCCAGACCTTCGATTCCGCCGGCGATCCGGCCGTTGGCAAGCCGCGCGTGGCAATGCTACGCCAATGGTTGGCGGCGAATGGGCTGGACGGCTTCATCGTGCCCCGCGCCGATGAGCACCAGGGCGAATATGTCGCCGACCGCTCGGCACGGCTGAAATGGCTGACCGGCTTCAGCGGCTCGGCCGGCGTCGCCATTGTGCTTGGCAAGCGCGCCGCCATGTTTGTCGACGGGCGCTACACGCTGCAGGTGCGCCAGGAGGTTGATCTCGACATCTTTTCGATCGAGAGCCTTGTCGACAACCCGCCGGCCAACTGGATCAAGGACAATCTCGGCAAGGGCGTGCGGTTGGGCTTCGATCCATGGCTGCATACGATCAGCGACGTCAAGGCGCTGAGGGCCTCGGCCGTCAAGTCCGGCGCGATACTGGTGCCGCTCGAACAAAATCCGATCGACGCCATTTGGCAGGACCAGCCCGGGCCGCCACTGGCGCCGGTCGAGATCCACCCGATCGGCTTTGCCGGCGAACTGGCCAAGGACAAGTTGGTCCGGCTGGCGGCAGCCATCGAGAAGGAGGGCGCCACCCATGCCGTATTGACCGACCCCTCCTCCATCGCCTGGGCCTTCGACATCCGTGGTGGCGACGTGCCGCACACACCGCTGGCGCTCGGCTTTGCCGTGCTCGCCGCCGACGGATCGCATCTGCTTTTCATGGACCAGCGCAAGTTCTCACGCACCGTCGCAGCCTATCTGACGCAGCTCGCCGAATTGCACGAACCCGGTGAATTCGAAACAGCGATCGTCACCCTGGCCAAGGGCGGTGCAAAAATCGCGCTGGACCCCGCTCTGGCGGCGGAGAAGCTCAGCATGCTGGTCGAGGACAATGGCGGCACCGTCACTGCCGCACCGGATCCGGCCCGCATCCCACGCGCAACGAAGAACAAAGCCGAGATCGCCGGCGCCCGCGCCGCGCATCGCCGTGACGGAGCCGCCGTCGCCAAGCTGCTGTGCTGGCTCGACCGTCAGGAACCCGGCACGCTCGACGAGATCACCGTTGTCACCAGGCTCGAGGAGACGCGCCGGCAAACCGGCGACGAAACACAGATGCCGCTGCGCGACGTCTCGTTCGACACAATCTCCGGCGCTGGTCCCAACGGCGCCATCATGCACTATCGCGTCTCCCGCGCCACCAATCGCAAACTGGAGCATGGCGAGCTGTTCCTGCTCGATTCCGGCGGACAGTACCAGGACGGCACCACCGACATCACCCGCACAGTGCCGATTGGCGCGCCGACGGAAGAGATGCGCGAGCGCTTCACGCTGGTGCTGAAAGGCATGATCGGCATCTCCATGCTGCGCTTTCCACTGGGCACGCGCGGCTCCGAACTCGATGCCGTAGCGCGCCTGGCGCTATGGAGACACGGCTGCGATTTCGCCCATGGCACCGGGCACGGTGTCGGCTCCTATCTTGCCGTACATGAGGGCCCGCAGCGTATCGCCAAGACCGGCACCGAAAAGTTGCTGGCCGGCATGATCGTCTCCAATGAGCCCGGCTATTACAAGGAAGGTTCTTACGGCATCCGCATCGAAAATCTCGTCCTGGTCACTCCGGCTGAGATGGTCGAAGGCGGTGACATCGCCATGCATGGCTTCGAGACGCTGACGCTGGCGCCGATCGACAAGCGGCTGATCCGGTCGGATCTGTTGACGCGTGACGAGTTGCATTGGCTCGACGAATACCACGCGCGGGTGCTGGCCGAGATCGGACCGATGCTCGACGGCGAGACGCTGGCCTGGCTGGAAAAGGCAACCGCCCCGCTGCCGCACGACTTCAAGCAATAGCGGCGGCGGCAACGCCGGTTGACAGGCTTTGCTCCGCAAGCAGTTCTTGCAAAGCCGTGACGTTGGGAGAACCGGCTCCCTTGCGCCAGAACAACACCGTGACGGCGTTGTCTTCGTCAGAGGGCAGTTCGTGCAGCTTTAGCCAGCGGCTCTCCGGGAAACCCGAAAGCACACTTTTCGGCATCAGCGCTATGCCCATGCCAGCCACCACGCAACTAAGGATGGCATGGTATGAACCAAGCTCGATGGTTTTCTCGGCCATGAACCCTCTGCGCGCGTACCATTGTTCCAGCCGCTTGCGGTGCGGGCAGCCGTGCTCGAAGGCTATCATGGTTTTGGGCATGTCCAGGCGGTCGTCGATCGAAACGCGCGATGCCGCCGAGACAATGATCAGCTGCTCCTGGAATGCGGGCAGCTTTTCGAACGGAGCGTCGGCGATGGGCTCGGCGGCGAACGCCGCATCGAGCTCGCCGGCAAGCATGGCGGTCGCGAGAACCTGAGGATTGCCGGTGCGCAACTGGATTTCCACTTCGGGATAACGTGCGTGATAGTCGGCGAGCAGACTTGGAAGCCGGGCCGCGGCGGTGCTCTCCATGGCACCTAGGCGAAGCGTTCCGCGCGGGCGTGGATCGAGCATCGCCGTTCGCGCCTCCTCTGCAAGCGCCAGCAGCCGATCCGCATAGCCGATCAATTTGTGACCGGCGGGCGATACGTGCAGGCGCTTGCCCTCCCGGATAAACAGCTGCACGCCGAGATCCTCCTCGAGCTGCCGGATGCGTGTGGTCACGTTCGATTGCACTCGAAACAGTTTTTCCGCTGCCCTGGTGATTCCGCCCTCGCGCACCACCGTGCGGAAGATGCGCAGATCGGCCAAATCCATACATCTCTCCTGGAGAACGTAACGATCTTAATTATTCATTTTAGCTGATTAGCCCTTTCCCGTAAATCGTCGGTGTAGCTGCCTATCAACACGGCAAACCAGGGGGAGATGGAAATGTCGCCCGAGCCCTTCGGCATCCAGCCGATCGATCTAAGCGCATTGACGCCAAAGCAACGTGAAGCGCTCTATAGCGGCGCCGTGCGGCGCGCCCACCAGGAGAGAGCGGAGGCGATCCGGCTGAGCCTGTCGCAGGTCGCGTCGATATTCAAGAAACCTGCTGGCTGGGCAGGAGCTATTGTTTCGTTCGCTGGGCTTATGGGCGCTGCGGCGAAGCGTACGATCAGAAGTGGTGATTTTCGCAATGGCGGTGGGTCGGCTATCGACCGGACCGCAGCATCACCCTGAGTGCGAAGCCGACCTGGCTTGTGCTGCCCAACAACTGCGTGACCGACATCACACAGACGACGCCAATCTGCAGGGGATTGACCGCAGCCTTACTGCTGCCAACCGGCTTTCTTCAACAGATCCGCCATCTGGTCTGCCCAATGTGGATTGCGCAGCCTGAGCGGCGCCAAGGCATCGCCTGTAGGGTTCTCCATCTCCCGCATCAGTTCGACGCAAGATCTTGCCTCCGGCAGACGGCCAAGCGAGACGTAGCAGCAGGCGAGTGTTTCATGGGTGGGTCGCCACGTGGGACCGACCTTGCGAGCCTCAATCGCCGCGACGAGCCCCTCGTTTGCCTGCCCCGCAAATAGATAAGCGAGCGCCAGGACATTAAACCAGACGAAGTTCTGCGGATCGTACCGGTTCAACATAAGGCCGTGTTCGAGCGGCGCTATCGCTTCGGATGCGCTGCCGCGGAAAAGCTGCCCCATTCCCATAGCCAGATGACCAAGAGCGAAACTTGGGCTGATCTCGATCGCTCTTTCCGCAGCAAGAACGGCTTGTTCCTGCGCATTGGCATAGATGCTGCAGATGGCGAGCGCATAATGCGAATAGGGATTTTTCTCGTCGAGCCGAACCGCCTTCAGGGCTGCATCCAGGCCTTCTCGGATATCCTGTGCCGGCTTGTCGCTTCAGCCGTAAGCGACGATGCCGGGGCTCACCCGACCGAGCCAGAGATGGGCCTCTGCGAGTTCAGGATCGAGCTTGCACGCCAGCCGAAATAACTCGCGGCCACGCAAGTGAGTTTGACGGCCGACGTGGTGAAAATGCCAGGTACCTTGCCGCACCAGGTCCCAGGCCGTCGCATTTCCGCTGTTGCGTCCAACGGCTGGGAGCGACTCCGTCTTGAGCAGTTCGGGTTCGATCGCACCAGCCACCCGCTCGGCTATGGCATCCTGGACGGCGAACGCCTCCGTCAGTTCCATCTCGTATCGTTCGGCCCAGATCTGATTGGCCGAGGCGGCATCGACCAGTTGCGTCGAGACCCGGATCTGCTGGCCGGACCGGCGCACACTTCCTTCCAAGACATAACGGGCGCCAAGCTCGCGGGCCACCTGTTTGGAGTCGACCGACTTGTCCTTATAGACGAAGCTGGAATTGCGCCCGATCACCCGGAACCATCGGAACCTCGTCAGCGCGGTGATGATGTCCTCGGTGATGCCGTCAGCCAGATAGGCCTGTTCCCTGTCGCCGCTGACATTGGCGAACGGCAACACCGCAATGGACGCCCTTTCGGAGAGACCCGCCAGTTGGCTCGGAAGCGCATCGTCTGCAGCGGGGTCAAGCACATGAACACTGCCGGCGAAGCGATATCCGGTGCGGGGGACGGTGGCGATCCATTCGCTGCCGTCCGGCTGCGGGCCGAGTAGCTTGCGCAGGGCGGCAATCTGCACCGAAAGATTTGCTTTCCTCGACGACGGCATCGGACCAGGCGGCCTCCATGAGGGCCGTCCTGCTCAGCGCCTGCGTCGGTGCCTCCACCAGGGCCTGAAGCAACGACAAGCCTTTTTGCCCGACCGCAACTGGCTTGCCCTCGCGAACAAGCGTCCCGCGCAGCAGGTCGAGCACGAACGGCCCGAACGCGAAGCGTCGCGGTGCTGAAGCATCTCGCTTTCCGGCTTCGGAAGAATTCGGAACTTTTCGCCTCCTGTTAAGGACTTCGGACGGGGGACTGATCATTCTGGCCGTCCTTCGCACAGACTAACACAAATGGAGGTTCAAGATGATGATGTTGAAACAGCCGGCCGCAATGGACAGTGCTGCGCCCAGCGAGGGAAAGGCTTTGGTTGTTAGGGGCGGCGAGGCTTATCGGGCCGAACAGGGGTCGGACTATCTGCCGGGAATAAGTGCTGAGACCGTCGGAGCGAAGGCCCTTTGGCTGGGCGTCGCCTCAATCCCGCCGGGCAAGCGGACCAAAGCCCATGTCCATGCGCGCCACGAAACAGCATTTTGTATGCTGAGCGGAGACGAGTTGGAGATGTGGAGCGGGGACGAACTGCAGTTTCGCGACCTCGTGCATCCCGGCGACTATCTCTACATTCCCGCCAACGTGCTTCACGTTGCCGTGAACCGGGCAAGCACGCCGGCCACCTTTATTGGCGCCCGCAACGAACCGACCGCACAGGAGAGTGTCATTCTCTTCCCGAAGATGGACGGCAAAATACCATAGAGCGGCGATCTGGCAGGAAGACAGGCGTACTCCGTCGGTCCACTACCCGACGAGCTGCCGCGCAAGGATCAGCACGGCAGCACCCGCCAGGAACATCGCCATCAGCCCGCCGCGCAGCGAGACCAGGCCGGCAACAATCAAGGCTGCCCATTCCGCCGGTCCGGCGCTGAGCGCCGCCGGCGCCACCAGCGTGGTCAGCACCGCCGCCGGCACGGCGCTGAGCCCGGCCTCGACGCGCGGATGGATCTGGTCGAAGCGTGAGATCACCAGATGACCGCCGATGCGGGTCAGATAGGTCGCGATCGAAGCGGCGACGATGATCCACAAGGTCGTGCTCATGGCCGTGTCTCCACGCCGCTGTGGCGGGGCGGCAGGATGACGGCGAGCAGCACGCCGGCCAGCGCACCTATGGAGACATGCCAGGGCGAGCCGACGGTTTTGTACGCAATGATGGAGGCGGCAGCGCTGGCGATGACCACCGGCAGCCACAGCGGCCGCTTGCGGAAGCTCATGACCAGGCCGAGAAAATAGATCGGCAGCAGGAAGTCGATGCCCAGCACATGGGTGTCGGGAATAAGCTTGCCGAACATCGCGCCGAGCGCGCTTTCGATGACCCAGAACACATAGACCGGCAGCCCAAGCCCCATATACCAGGTAAACCCGACGGTTTCGCCGGCCTCCGCCTTGCGCTCGGCCATCGCGAACTGCGGATCAGTGAGCACGAAATAGCCTATCGCCTGCTGGATCAGTGGCCAATGCGCGATGCGCCGGCCGATACCGGCCGAATAGAGCACGTGGCGAAAATTCACCGCGAAGATCGACAGCACGATCAGCCACGGCGCGACATGCTGGCCGAACAGCTCGATGCCGACCATCTGGCTGGCGCCGCCGAACACCGTTGCGCTCATCAGGAACGCTTCGAGCACGGAAAACCCGTTGTCGACTGCGAGCGCCCCGAACAGCAATGCAAACGGCGCCGATGCCACCACGACGGGCATGCTGAGCCGCACGCCGTCCCAGAAATCGCTTTTCGCACTGTTTTCGGAGATTGCTTCCGCCGACATCAATCGCTCCTCGGGACGGTCGTATGTAGGGAGGGCCGCCCTGCTTGTCACACCAATTCGCTTGAGGCAAATGATCAGCGGAAGTGATGGCTGAGGCGCGCGGCAAGGCGCTCCAGTGCCCAGTGGATAAAAATCAGACGCTTGGCACTTGGGAGGGCATATCCGTTTGCGCCCATCGGTCCTTGCCAAAAGTGGCGGCCACAGACCCAAGGCCAGAGGTGCTTCCCCAGAGGTGGTTGCAATGAGCGAATTTTTCATCGATCCAAAATTCGGCCGCCTGGCCTTCGGCGCCGATCCCGGCAGCTATCACGCAACGCGGCCTGGCTATCCTGATTGGGTATTCGAAATTCTATGTGAACGGTGCCGTCTCGCGCATGGCACGGCGACGTTCGAGATTGGCGCAGGTACAGGAACTGCTACGCGCCGCTTACTCGAACTGGGCGCGAGCCCGATGCTCGCCATCGAGCCGGATTCTCGCCTCGCGACTTTTCTTTGCGAGACTATTCAGGACAAGGCGCTCTCGGTGAGCGTCTCTGCGTTTGAGGATGCCGTCCTTGAGAAGGCCGATTTTGATCTCGGCGTCAGCGCCACTGCCTTTCATTGGCTGGATGAGGACACGGCGCTGGTCAAGGTCGCCGAGCTGCTTCGGCCGGGCGGCTGGTGGGCAATGGTCTGGAATGTATTCGGCGACAACAGTCGCCCCGATCCCTTTCATGATGCGACGAAGGCACTGCTTGAAGGGCCTTCGAGCCCTTCGGCGGGCTCAAATGGTATTCCGTTCGCCCTTGATGCCGAGGCCCGCGTGGCGGCGCTGGAGCGAACCGGCGCGTTCGATGCCATCGAACATCGGACAAGTGTCTGGTCGCTCGTCCTCGATCCTGACCAGACGGTCGCCCTCTATGCCACTTTTCCAATATCAACATTCCGCAGCGACCGCGAAGCAATCCTGGCGGAGCTGGGTCGCATCGTCCGCGACGAGTTCCAAGGCTCCATAACCCGCAACATGACCACCAGCCTCTACACTGCGCGGCGCATTTGACTGTCTGATTTATCCGCTAGCGCGGCGAAGCCTTGCCTTCGATCGCCCTGCCCCAGTCGAGCAGCGGTTTTGCCCGCATGACGAAGTCGACGAGTTCGTCGACCAATCCAGCTCCATAAATATCCGCCGGCTCGACTGCGTGCCGGACGGCAAAATGCCGATTGCGGATCGCGGCAGCGAGATCGGGCTCGGCGATATGCTCGAAGCCGCGCGGCGTGCGCTTCATGCAGCCGTCCGGGTCGAGCTCGAGGCCGTTCTTCTTCAGCGCCGCGACGAGGGTGCGGAATTCAGCCGGCCGCTTCGCGATCGCGTTGCGCAGCGCCAGCAATAGCTCCGGTCCGGGCTGCCACCAGGCAACGGCGGCAAAGCAGCGATCGAGCCCGATATGGACGTAAAACACGCCCTGTTCCATCTTGGTGCCGTCAGGCGAAAGGATCGCCGACAAATGCCGGTTATAAGGCCGTTTGTCCTTGGCGAAACGCACATCGCGATTAATCCGGAACAGCGACTTCTTGCGGTCGCCGCGCAGGCCGAGCCCCGCGGCCGTGAAGCGCTCGGAGAGCGTTTCGACCAGATCGCCGAAGGGGTCGCGCAGATCCCGTTCGAAAAGGTCGCGGTTTTCCAAAAACCACTCCCGGCTCTGATGAAAATCCAGCGCCTTGAGGAAGGGAATGGCCTTTTGCCCAAAACCGTTGAACGCAGCCGCCATCACGCGCCCTTGCCGATCCGCTGCAACCAGGTGTCCTCGTCGATCACCTCGATGCCGAATTTGGTCGCGTCCTTCAGCTTGGAACCGGCGCCCGGCCCCGCTACCAGGAGATCGGTCTTCGCAGAAACCGAGCCGGCGACCTTCGCGCCGAGACGTTCGGCCATCGCCTTGGCCTCGGGGCGCGTCATCTTTTCCAGCGTGCCTGTAAACACGATTGTCTTGCCGGCGACCGCACTATCGGCTGAGACGTTCACGATGTATGGCTTCGGGTGGACCTGTGTGAGCAGCGCTTCAAGCACGGCGTCGTTGCGTTCATTGCCGAAGAAATCGCGAAGCGCACCTATCACCGTATCGCCGATGCCGTTGATCGAAGGAAAAACGGTGTGTGGATCGGCTGCCGCTGCTGTCTCCTTGCCAATGCGGATCAACTCCTCGATCGTCGAGAAGGTTCGGGCAAGCACAGCGGCCGTCGTTTCGCCGATATGGCGGATGCCCAGCGCAAAGATGAAGCGATCGAGTTCCGGTTCGCGGCGAGCGTCGATGGCAGCGAAGAGCTTGTCGAGGCCGTCGTAGTTGCGTTCCTCGACACTGCGTACATTCTTGCGCGTCTTGCCCGACGCGGCCTCACGCTGCCTGGCCTGCTCTTCCCGCCGCTCGGCCAGCGCCTTGGTAACGGCGGGACGACGATCCCTGAGCGTAAAGATATCGGCGGCTGTCTTGATCAACCCGGCGTTGAAGAACAGATCTATGTTTTCAGCGCCCAGGCCTTCGATATCCATGGCGCCGCGTGACACGAAATGGCGCAATCCTTCCACGGCCTGCGCAGGGCAGATCAGTTCGCCGGTGCAGCGGCGGCGGGAATCCTCCTTGCCGGTCTTCTCGTTGATCTCGCGCGTTGCGGGTGAGCCGCAGATCGGACATTTGTGCGGGAATTCGTAGGGCACGGCATCTGGCGGACGCTTATCGGCTACGACGCTGACGATCTGCGGAATGACGTCCCCTGCCCGCTGGATGACCACTGTGTCGCCGATACGCACGTCATAGCCGTCGCGGATCGGCTGGCCGTTGCTGTCCAGACCCTTGATGTAATCTTCGTTGTGAAGCGTGACGTTTTCGACCACGACGCCGCCGACCGTGACGGGTGCAAGCCGGGCAACGGGCGCCAGCGTACCGGTACGGCCCACCTGAATGTCGATCCTGAGCACGGTTGTCATCGCCTGTTCGGCCGGAAATTTGTGGGCGATGGCCCAGCGCGGTTCGCCAGTGACGAAACCCCATCTGCGCTGCAATTCCAGCTGATCGACCTTGTAGACGACGCCGTCGATGTCGTAGCCCAGTGATGAGCGCTGGGTCTCGATCAGGTGATAATGCGCGACCAGTTCCTCGACCGATCTTGCCCGGACCATCAGCGGGCTGACCTTGAATCCCCACTCCGCGAATTTCTGCACGGAATCGTATTGGGTCGGAGCCGGATCCTTTGTGGTAAAGCCCCAGGCGTAGGCAAAGAACTTGAGGTTGCGGCTGGCGGTAACGGACGGGTCTTTCTGACGGAGCGACCCGGCCGCGGTATTGCGCGGATTGACGTAGTCCTGGCCGCCGAGCGCCGCCGACCGCTGCTTCAACGCCTCGAATTCCGCGTAGGTCATATAGACCTCACCGCGTATTTCGATGACCTCGGGCCAGCCCGATCCATTCAAGGTCTTGGGAATGTCGGCGATGGTCCTCAGATTGGCGGTGATGTCCTCGCCAACGGCGCCGTCGCCGCGCGTTGCTCCCTGCACGAACACACCACCTTCATAACGCAGCGAAGCCGACAGCCCGTCGATCTTCGGCTCAGCTGTGAAGGCGATGTCCAGATCCTTGTCGCGATCAAAGAACCGCCGGCCACGTACAATGAAATCGGTGACGTCCTGGTCGGTATAGGCCTTGGCGAGGCTGAGCATCGGCACCGCATGACGCACCTTGGCAAAGCCTTCCGCCGGCGGTGCGCCGACCCTGCGTGAGGGCGAATCCTCGCGCACCAAAGCGGGGAAGCGCTGTTCGATGGCGAGGTTGCGCCGCGTCAGCGCGTCATATTCCGCGTCCGTGATTATCGGCGCGTCCTCGCCATGGTAGCGCCGGTCGTGCTCGGCGATCTCCTGCGCCAACCGCTTCAACTCGCTTGCCGCCTCGCTTTCGCTGAGCGAATCGACTGGTTTTTCGTCCATACACTGCTCCCTCCACGGTGGCGCGACACAATAGAACAGGATTCTCTCATGAGGGAGAGATCAGACACGGAAATCATTCCTGAACAGCAGGATGGAGCCAGACCCTGACTCAGGTCACGAGCGCCGGAAACGAACTCGTCTAGAGCAATTCCAGGAAAAGTGTGAAACGGTTTTCCGTCCGGAATTGCGCAAAACAAAGAGGTAGAGCGGTTCGGCGTGATGAACCGCTCTACGCTGCCGCGATGTTCTCCCGCAGCAAGCGCTCGGCCGCCGCGCGCGCCTCGTCGGTGATGGTGGCGCCGGCGAGCATGCGCGCGATCTCCTCCTGCCGCGCCGCCCGGTCCATCTCGGCGATGCCGGTCGACACCCGGTCGGCCCCGCCTGACTTGGAGATCAGGAAATGCGTCGCGGCGCGCGCCGCCACTTGCGGCGCGTGCGTGACCGAAAGCACCTGCACGCGCTTTGCCAGCCGCGCCAGCCGCTGGCCGATGGCGTCGGCAACCGCGCCGCCTACCCCGGTGTCGATTTCGTCGAAGACCAGGGTCGGCGCCGAGCCGCGATCGGCCAGCGCCACCTTGAGTGCCAGCAGAAAGCGCGAAAGCTCGCCGCCGGAAGCGACCTTCATCATTGGGCCGGGCCGGGTGCCGGGGTTGGTGCGCACCCAGAACTCGACCTGGTCGATGCCTTCTTCCATGCGGCTCCCGGCATCGCTTGCGATCTCGACGATGAACTCAGCCCGTTCGAGCTTCAGCGCCGGCAGTTCGGCCATTACCGCCTTGGTCAGCCCTGCGGCCGCCGCATGGCGAAGCGACGACAGCTGGGCCGCCGTAATGTCATAGGCCTGACGCGCAGCTGCAGCCTGTCTCTCCAGCGCATGCAGGCGCTCTTCGCCAGCGTCGAGATCGGTAAGGTCGGCCGCCATGGTGTCGCGCAGTTGCGCCAGATCGTCGACAGCGACGCTGTGCTTGCGCGAGGCGGCACGCAGCGCAAACAGCCGCTCCTCGGCCTTCTCCAGCCGCTGCGGATCATATTCAGTGGCGCGAAGTGCTGCTTCCACGCCCGACTGCGCCGCGTCGAGCGACAGCATCGCCTCGTCGAGCGATTTGACGACCTCTTCAAGCAAGCCGGGCGCTTCCGTCACCTTGCGCTGCAGCCGCCTGAGCAGGCTGGCCAACTGCGGCAAGGGTGAGGACGGGCCCGAGAGCACATCCTGCGCATCGTGGATTTCCGAGGCGATCTTTTCGGCACGCATCATCGAGGCGCGCAGTTCGGCGAGCTCGGTCTCTTCACCCGGTTGCGGATCGAGCCTGGTCAATTCGGCGACCGCCGCACGCAGATAATCGGCCTCGCGGGAAGCCGCCTCGACTTTGGCCCGGTGCCGTGAAAATTCCTGCTCGCAGGCGCGCCAGTGCCGCCACGCCTCGCCTGTTGCACGCGCGGCGCCCAGATGACCGCCGAAGCTGTCCAGCAATTCCCGATGCGCACCGGGATCGACCAAAGCGCGCTCGTCGTGCTGGCCGTGGATCTCGACCAGCGCATGGCCGACGTCGCGCATCAGCGTCACGCTGGACGGCTGGTCGTTGACGAAAACGCGCGTGCGGCCGTCCGCCGTCTGGACGCGGCGCAGGATGATGTCGCCGTCGTCCTCGATGGCGTTCTCGGCGAGCAGCATACGGGCCGGGTGGTTGCGCGGCACGTCGAACACAGCGATGACCTGGCCTTGTGCCGCGCCATGCCGCACCAGCGAGGCGTCGCCGCGGGCGCCAAGCGCCAGCGACAAGGCGTCGAGCAGGATGGACTTTCCGGCGCCGGTTTCGCCGGTCAGCACCGAAAGGCCGGACGAGAAGTCGATGTCCAGCTTCTCGATCAGAACGATATCGCGGATCGACAGCCTGGAGAGCATGGTGACGCGCCGCTCAGGCGCCGGTGATCAGCTTCCCGGCCTTGGAGATCCACGATCCGGCATTCTCGCGCGGCTCGAGCCCACCACTCTGCAGGAGCTTATAGGAGTCCTTGTACCACTGGCTGTCGGGATAGTTGGTGCCGAGCACGGCCGCGGCGGTCTGCGCTTCCGACGTCAGCCCCATCGCGTAGTAGCTCTCGGTCAGACGCGCCAGCGCCTCCTCGACATGGCGTGTGTTGGAATAGTTCTCCACCACGTTGCGGAATCGTTTGACGGCTGCGATGTACTCGCGGCGCTCGAGATAATAGCGGCCGATCTGCATCTCTTTGCCGGCGAGCTGATCGTTGGCGAAGCGGATCTTCTCCTTGGCGTCGTCGGCATATTCGGACGTGGGCCAGCGCGTCACCAGGTCCTGCATCGTCTGCACGGTAAGACGCGCTTCCTTCTGGTCCTGGGTGACGTCCTTGATCTGGCGGTAGTAGCTCAGCCCGATAATATATTGGGCATAGGCTGCATCGTCGGTCGACGGGTAAAGGGTCAGGTAGCGCTTGGCCGAACCGATCGCCTCGTCGTAATTGCCCTGACGGTAGTCGGCAAAGGCGCCCATCACCATCGATTTGCGGGCGAATTCCGAATACGGATGCTGGCGGTCGACGGCATCGAATTTGCGGCTTGCCTCCTGCAGGCGCCCGGCATTCAGATTGGCGAGACCCTGATTATAGAGCACGTCGGCCGGCTCGGTCTGATCGACATAGGTCGATAGATCGACGTCCTTCTCGGACGACATGCAGGCCGACAGAAACAGCGATGGAACGACGACCGAAAGCGCCAGGAAAACAGCCCGCCGCGGCGCCTTCGATTGACCAACTCGCTTGAAAAACATGATTGGATTCCGCCCTTTCGGCGTCATTTCAGTCGACGGCAGCAGCCATAAACCATAACCGCCTTGCCCGGCAACGCTATCCCCGGCCAATCGCACATTTTTGTGGCGGTTTGGCGCCACCTGGAAAGCTGTGCGATTTGGCCGGCCAGTGATGCATCCTTGCAACACAGCTGATCGCAATAAGAGCCGCAAAAACGTTAAGAATCAGATCATCCAGGGCGCAAAGAGGGGGGCATTGACAGCGCTCATCTCGGCGGCACGGCCGCGCTCGCGGCGCGTCGTCTCGACGATCTCGAAAGCCGAACGGTCGGACAAGAGACGGCGCAGCGCCGCGGCGTTCAGCCTGTGGCCACCACGATAGGAGCGGAAGCAGCCGATAAACCGGGCACCGGCGAGCGCCAGGTCGCCCATTGCATCCATCGTCTTGTGCCGCGCGAACTCGTTGGGATAGCGCAGGCCTCCCATGTTGATCACGCGGTTGTCATCGCCGATCACCAGCGAGTTCTCCAGCGAGGAGCCGAGCGCGTAGCCAGCTGCCCATAGCCGCTCGACGTCCTTCATGAACCCGAAAGTGCGGGCCCGCGCGACGTCGCGGCGGAAAATGTCGGCATTCATATCGGATGCGAAAAGCTGGCGGCCGATCGCCGGGCTTTCGAAATCGATCTCGATCTCGAAGCGCGTGCCATCATAGGGCCTGAACTCCGCCCAGCAGGCGCCGTTCTCGATGCGAACCGGCTTGACCACCCTGATGTAGCGACGCTTGACCGGCAGCGTTTCGATGCCTGCCTGGTCCATGGCCTCGATGAACATGACCGCGCTGCCGTCGAGGATAGGCACCTCACGGCCGTCGATTTCAATGACGAGATTGTCGATCCCAAGCCCAAAGAGCGTCGCCATCAGATGCTCGACCGTGGCAATGTGCTCGCCTTGCGGATCGCCAAGCATGGTGCAGAGGTCGGTGGCACCGACCTCGGAAACGAGCGCGCGAAATTCGTGGCTTCCGCTTGCATTCGAAAGCTGGAAGACGATACCCGTATCGGCATCTGCCGGCAGGAAATGGACGGTGACCGGATTGCCGCTATGGACGCCGATACCAGTCAGCGTCGCACGCGATTTAAGTGTCGTCTGATAGTCGTGCAAAACAATCCCCATAGCCCGTACTGCCTAGGTCCGCTTCATCTGCCCTGAGGGCGCGGCTCTTGATTGATCGGCAGGCAGGGCCACTTCCCCGAGACTCCCAGCAAACCGACTTTGGTCGGTGGCGAAGATAATGGTCCCACAGGGAGACTCCAAATCACGGTTTCTTACTCTTTGTAACTGCGGTCCAGCGCGGGATTGCCCCATAAGTCCTTGTTTTAAAATCGCTTTTAATATTAACAGGCGAACAGTTTCCTGCTCGCCTGTTAACAACTGTTACGAACCGTCAACAGATCAATTGGCCTGCCGGCGCAGGAAGGCGGGAATCTCCAGCTGATCGTCTTCCTGGACAGCCCGGCTCTGCGGCGTCAGTCGGCCCTGCTCGTCCAGCTGGCCGCGGCGCGGCGCGTAAAGCTGCGGATCCTGGCTGGCTAGGCGGCGCACTTCCGCCGGCGCCTGGCGCAGTTTCGGTTCGCGCGGCTGCGCCGGCTGCAGCCGTGCAGGTTCCTCTTCGCGGCGGGTTAGGCCGTTGGTCAGGCGCTTGAGCAAGCCCATCGGGCCGCTGTTCTCGTGGTCGGCCGGGCGGGCCTTGGCTTCCACTTCAGCCTTCACCTGCGGCGGGAAATCCTCTACCCGCGGCATGCGCTGGGGTGCCGCGGCAATCGGCTGCGGCATTTCACGATGCGGAGCCGGCTGCATCGCTTGCTGAACCACTGGCTGCATCATCGGCTGCGGCTGAGCGGGAGGCGCCTGGAAGATCTTGCTCTGCGGACGGAAGTCTTCCGAATGCGCGACCGGTGCCGGGCGGGCCTGCGCCATCGCTGCCGCATTCGCCTCGGCGAGCTGAATGGCCTCGGCGACCGGATCGGCAGCACGTGGTTCATAGATCGGCTGCTGGACAGGCGCCGGGCGCATTTCCGTGACCTGAGCCGCCGGGCGGCTGACCGGCTTCGGCGGAGCCGTGCGGATGGCGATCGGCGCTGCAGCGATTTCGGCCGCCGATTTGTCGATGCCGGTGGCGACCACCGACACGCGGATAACGCCTTCGAGTTCCTCATCGAAGGTGGCGCCCAGAATGATGTTGGCGTCCTGGTCGACCTCTTCGCGAATGCGGGTTGCGGCCTCGTCGACTTCGAACAGTGTCAGGTCGCGGCCGCCGGTGATCGAGATCAGCAGGCCCTTGGCGCCCTTCATCGAGGTCTCGTCGAGCAGCGGGTTGGCGATGGCGGCTTCCGCGGCGGCCATTGCGCGGCCCTCGCCCGAAGCCTCGCCGGTTCCCATCATCGCCTTGCCCATTTCGCGCATGACCGAGCGGACGTCGGCGAAGTCGAGATTGATCAGGCCTTCCTTGACCATCAGGTCGGTGATGCAGGCGACACCCGAATAGAGCACCTGGTCGGCCATGGCGAAGGCGTCGGCGAAGGTCGTCTTGTCATTGGCCAGCCGGAACAGGTTCTGGTTGGGAATGACGATCAGCGTATCGACACATTTCTGCAGTTCCTCGATACCCATGTCGGCCGTCTTCATGCGGCGCTGGCCTTCGAAGTGGAACGGCTTGGTGACGACGCCGACGGTAAGGATGCCCTTTTCGCGGGCAGCGCGCGCGACCACGGGCGCCGCCCCGGTGCCGGTGCCGCCGCCCATGCCGGCGGTAACGAAGCACATATGCGTGTTCGAGAGATGATCGATGATCTCGTCGATGCACTCTTCCGCCGCCGCGCGCCCGACTTCAGGCTGCGATCCGGCGCCGAGACCCTCGGTGACATGCGCACCGAGCTGGATCAGCCGCTCGGCCTTCGACATCGTCAGTGCCTGCGCGTCGGTGTTGGCCACCACGAACTCGACGCCGCGCAAGCCGGCGGTGATCATGTTGTTGACGGCATTGCCGCCGCCGCCGCCGACACCAAACACGGTGATGCGCGGCTTGAGCTCGGTGATGTCCGGCTTCTGCAGATTGATGGTCATTGTCTTCGTCCTTTGCCTTTCCCGCCGCTTCGCCGCCGCGGCCGCCTATGGGGCTGTCCCCGTCAAATTAAAAACTGTCTCTCAACCACTGACTCATTCGATGCAGTTTTCCGCCTGTTCCGGTCATCCGAAGACCGGAAATTCCCTTCGCCGGGCGGCTCTCGAAGCTCGCCATCTGCGGGTAGATCAGAAGTCCGACCGGGGTCGAGAAAGCCGGCCCCTTGGCCGCCTCGGGCAGGCCTGCCACGCCGAGCGGGCGGCCAATGCGCACATTGCGGCCGAGAATGCGGCGTGCGGCTTCGGGCAGGCCGGCAAGCTGGCTGGCGCCGCCGGTCAGCACCACCCGCTTGCCGACGGCATTGCCGTAGCCGGACTTGTTCAGCCGGTCGCGCAGCAGTTCCAGCGTCTCGTCGATGCGGGCGCGGATGATGCGCGTCATCACCGAGCGCGGGATCTGCAACGGCACCTCGCCGTCTTCGCCGATCGGATGGATCGAGACCAGGTCGCGGTCGTCGGCGCTTCCTGGCAGCGCCGAGCCATGCATCACTTTCAGCCTTTCAGCGGCATCGAGCGAGGTCGACAGGCCCTTGGCCATATCCAGCGTGACGTGGTTGCCGCCAATCGCGATGGCGTCGCCGTGGACGAACTTGCCTTCCGAAAATACCGAGATCGTCGTCGTGCCGCCGCCCATGTCGATGCAGGCCGCGCCCATTTCGAGCTCGTCGTCGACCAGGGCGGCTAGCCCGCTGGCATAGGGTGTCGCCACCATGCGCTCGACCGAGAGATGCGAGCGGTTGATGCAGAGCTCCAGATTGCGCAGAGGCGCCGCGTCGCCTGTCAGCACGTGCATGTCGACGCCAAGCTGGTCGCCAACCATGCCGCGCGGATCGCGCACACCGCGCTCGGCATCCAGCGAAAAGGCCACGGGAAGCGAATGGATCACCTCGCGCTCAGCCCGCAGCGCCTGCTTGGCGCCGGCGGCAAGCACGCGTTTGATGTCGGCCTCGTCTGCTTCATGACCGCCGAGATTGATGGTGGCCGAAAAAGCCTCGCTCTTCAGCCGGCCGGCGGTCATGTTGACGATCAGCGAATCGACCGTCAGTCCCGCCATGCGTTCGGCGGCGTCGACGGCAAGACGGATGGCGTGCTCGGCACGGTCGAGATCGATGACGACGCCCGATTTCACGCCTTGCGATTTCTGGTGGCCGATGCCGATCACCTGGATGCGATGCGAGCGTCCGCGCAGCAGCTTGCCATCGTCGCGCGGCTTGAGCTTGGCCACCACGCAGCAGACCTTGCTGGAACCGACATCCAGCACCGTCAGGATGCCGGACCGGCGCGACGAGGCATCGCTGTTGCCGCCAAGCCAGCTCATATCTTCGTCTCCGGCTTGCGCTTCAGCATCTTGGGCTTTTCGTTAAGCGCAGCCTCGCGCTGCGTCGCCGCTTCCGGCGTCAACTGGACGACCAGACGGTCGGAAAGGCGCATGTCGACGGCTGCGATGTCGCGCGTCAAAAGCCCGTTCTCGTGGTCCATCCTGACCAGGTCGGCAATCGCCTGGTCCTCACCGTCTTCGGGAAGCTTGACGGTGATGCCATTCTCAAGCTTGAGATCCCAGCGCCGTTCGCCGATGCGGATATAGCCTTTGATCCGCGCGGCAAGCTCCGGATAATTCTTGATCCTGGCCAGGAAATCCGGCGCCTTGGCCGGTGCGCCGGTGCCGATGATCAGCGGCAGCAATATCTGCTTGCCGCCGGAGAACGGCGCGATCACGGTGCCGGATTTCTCGATGACCGAAAGCGCGCTCCCTTGCTGCCACAGCGCGAACGGCTCGCGCTCCTCGACGCGCACTTCCAGCGTATGCGGGTAGACTTTGCGCACTGCCGCGGCTTCGACCCAGGGCAGCGTGGTGATGCGTTCGCGCGCAGCTTCGGCATCGAAGCCGATCAGCGAGGTCCAGCCGTCGAGTTCCAGCCTGTCGAGAATATCGATCTCGGAGGTTTCGCGGTTGCCGACGACCTTGACCTGGTCGACGGCAAAACCGGTGCGGGCGGTGACACTCTGGACGATGGCGTCGGCATGCCCGCCGAGATAGGCGCCATAGGCGCTGCTCGAAATAAGCAGTGCCGCCGACAGGATGGCAGCGCAATAGGGCGGCGCTTCGAAATCGCCCTCGCCGAGGCGCGCCAGCACACGCACCGGCCGGCGGAGCAGGCGTGGCAGCACGAAATGGTCGAACGACAACGGCATGCCGAACAGCACCGGCCCGGCCGCGCCCTTCCCCTTGCCCTGTCCCCACTTCAACGCAGACACGAAGCGTCCTCCACCATCCAACTCAACAAATCGCCGAACGAGTGTCCCGCTTGCGCGGCGATTTCCGGCACCAAAGACGTCGGCGTCATACCCGGCTGGGTGTTGACCTCGAGCCAGACAATTTCACCGTTTTCGGAGTGACGATCGTCATAACGGAAGTCCGACCGGGAAACGCCCCGACAGCCGATAGCTTGGTGAGCCTTGAGCGTCAGTGTCTGTATTTTTTGGTAAATATTCGGTGAAAGTTTTGCCGGGCATTCGTGTTTTGATCCGCCCGCGACGTATTTTGAATCATAGTCGTAGAAGGAATGGCCGGTCGGGATGATCTCGCAGACACCGAGCGCCACATCGCCCATCACCGCGCACGTCAATTCTCGCCCGTGCACATAACGCTCGACCATCACCGTATCGCCATATCTCCACTCGGACGAGCCGATGATCTGCGGTGGATGCGACTGGCCTTCATGCACGATGACGACGCCGAAGCTCGATCCTTCGTTGACCGGCTTGACCACATAGGGCGGCTTCATCGGGTGCTTGTTCTGGATGGCGAAGCGATTGGCCACCTTCGATTCCGCTACCGGAATGCCGGCCGCCTTGGCGACCTTCTTGGCCTGTTCCTTGTTCATCGCGAGCGCCGAGGCAAGCACGCCGGAATGGGTGTACGGAATGGCCAGATACTCGAGGATGCCCTGGATGGTGCCGTCCTCGCCGAAGGGGCCGTGCAGCGCGTTGAAGACGACGTCGGGCTTGAGCTCGACGAGCACCGAGCTGATGTCGCGCGAGACGTCGACCCGGGTGACCTGGTAGCCCTCCCCCTCGAGTGTATCGGCGCAGGCTTTGCCCGACGACAGGGACACGGGCCGCTCGGACGAGAATCCCCCCAGAAGGACGGCCACGTGCTTGCTTGTCATTCCCCGTCATTTCCTCTCACAGCAGGCCTGCACCATCGTGCATGGCCCGAAAAGCATCGCGCGCACTCAACTACGCCGAGCAGCTTTGCTCCCGTGTTTCCGCAACATTGAGTCCGAGTCTCCCGGCAGGTTGCCCCCCCAGACGGAAACGCGAGTAACGCGTCGAAACGACTCAAATCAGGAAACGCTTCAGGGCAGAGAATCAGAGAGTTGATTCGCTGGCAAGTGCTTACGATTCCGATGGATTCACTTTCCGCAAAAACGGCAGCAAAATGTGAATTCATGAGGTCCGGAGGCAACGGTCTTCGGCTTGCGCTAAAGCAGCTGCCCGAGAAATTCCTGGACGGCATGGCCCGGCCGAAAATTGCCGATGCGCTTGATCTCCCACTGCAGCCGGATGCCCGATCTTTCGAGCACGCGCGCACGCACCGTCTCACCGAGATATTCAAGCTCGTAGCCTGTGGCGGTCCCGGTGTTGATCATGAAGTTGCAATGCATCGGCGACATCTGTGCCCCGCCGACCATCAGGCCGCGGCAGCCGGCCTTGTCGATTTCCTTCCAGGCCGAGGTGCCCTCGGGATTCTTGAAGGTCGAGCCACCGGTCTTTTCGCGGATCGGCTGCACGGTCTCGCGATGGTTCTGGACAGCATCCATCGCGGCCTTGATCGCCGCCTTGTCCTCCGGAACGCCTTCGAACAGCGCCGACGTGAAGATCAGCCCGGACGGCGCAGCTGAATGGCGATAGGCATAGCCCATGTCGGCGTTGCTCAGCACATGCACATTGCCCTTGCGGTCGAGCGCCCGCACCTCGACCACGCGCTCGCGCGTCTCGACACCGTTGGCGCCGGCGTTCATCCTCAGCGCTCCGCCGATGGCGCCGGGAATGCCGTGGTAGAAATGAAAGCCGCCGATGCCGGCCTCGTAGGCAACGGCCGCAACGCGCTTGTCGGGTGTCGCGGCCCCCGCCTTGATCGTGGTCGGCGCTATCACTTCGGTCTCGCCAAAGCCTTTGGCCGAAAGCCGGATGACGAAGCCCGCAATGCCGCCGTCACGGACAAGCAGGTTTGAGCCGACGCCGACGATGGTCAGCGGTATTTCCTCGGGCACCGCCTTCAGGAACGCGGCAAGATCGTCCTCGTCGGCCGGCTGGAACAATGCCTCCGCGAGCCCGCCGGCTCGAAACCAGGTGATCTTGTCCATCTCGGCATTGGGCGTGATGCGGCCGCGCAATCCGGCAAGCCGGTCGCCAAGCTTGTCGATCAACGCCTGGCCGCGCATCATGAGATAGTCCCGCCGAGTTCTTTGGGCAGCGCATAGGCCCATTGGGTGATGTTGCCAGCGCCGAGGAAGACGACGAAATCGCCCGGCTTCGCCACCTCGCGCACGATCGGCGCAATCGCCGCCGGACCTTCGATGTAGCGTGCGTCGCGATGGCCGCCGGAGCGGATGCGCGACACCAGTGCGTCGGACGTAACGCCGTCGATCGGTTCCTCGCCGGCCGCATAGACGGGCGCCACCATTACCGTATCGGCGTCGTTGAAGCAGACGGAAAACTCGTCGAACAGATCGCGCAGCCGAGTGAAGCGATGCGGTTGGGTAACGGCGATGATGCGGCCCTTGGTGGCGCTGCGCGCCGCCTTCAGTACCGCCGTGATCTCGACCGGATGATGACCGTAATCGTCGAACACATCGACACCGTTCCACGAACCGGTATGGGTGAAACGCCGCTTGACGCCGGCGAAGGACGACAGGCCCTTCTTGATCGCCTCGGCCGAAAGGCCGAGCTCATGCGCGACGGCAATCGCCGCCGTCGCATTGGAAACGTTGTGGCGTCCGGGCATCGGCAGCCGCAGACCGGCAATCGTTATCTGGCCGTGCGTCTTGCGGTCGCGGATCACCACGTCGAATTCCGAGGTTGGGCCGTCCATGCGGTGATTGGTGAAGCGCACGTCGGCCTGCGCATTTTCGCCATAGGTGATGACGCGCCGGTCCTCGATGCGGCCGACCAGCGCCTGCACCTCGGGATGGTCGGTGCACATCACGCCAAAGCCGTAGAACGGCACGTTCTCGACGAACTGGCGAAACGCCTCGCGCACTTTGTCGAAGGAGCCGTAATGGTCGAGATGTTCGGGGTCGATATTGGTGACGACGGCAATCTCGGCCGGCAGCTTGAGGAAGGTGCCGTCGCTCTCGTCGGCCTCGACCACCATCCATTCGCCGTCGCCCATGCGGGCATTGGTGCCATAGGCATTGATGATGCCGCCATTGATCACCGTCGGGTCGAGCCCGCCGGCATCGAGTAGCGTCGCCACCATCGAAGTCGTCGTTGTCTTGCCGTGCGTGCCGCCGATCGCGACCGCCTGCCGGAAGCGCATCAGCTCGGCTAGCATTTCGGCGCGCCGCACGATCGGCAGCAACTTCTCTCTCGCCGCCTTCAGCTCCGGGTTGGATTTCTTGATTGCGGTGGAGACGACGACCACTTCGGCCTCGCCGAGGTTCTCGGCCTGGTGGCCGACGAAGCATTCGATGCCCTTGTCGCGCAGCCGCTGCACATTGGCGCTGTCGGCCTGATCGGATCCCTGCACCTTGTAGCCGAGATTGTGCAGCACCTCGGCGATGCCGCTCATGCCGATGCCGCCAATGCCGATGAAATGCACGAGGCCGATCGTCTGTGGCATCTTCATCAATGCGTCTCCTTCCTGAATTCCGAAACGGATTTCCTGGACGCAATAGCCTCTGTCAGATCGGCGAGCAACCGCGCGGCATCCGGTTTACCGGACGATTTCGCCGCCGCAGCCATTGTCGCCGCCCTGCCTGGATCATCCATTAGCCCGCCGACAAGCGCAGCGATCCGCTCCGCCGAAAGCGTGGACTGCGGATGCACCTCGGCGCCACCCGCTGCGGCAAGGGCGGCCGCATTCGCCGCCTGGTCGTGGTCGAGCGCGTGCGGATAAGGGACCAGCAGCGCCGGCCTGCCGATCACCGCGATTTCCGATACGGTCGACGCGCCGGAGCGCGACATCACCAGATGCGCCGCCGCGAGCCGCGCCGCCATGTCGGTGAAGAAGGGCGACACCTCGGCCTCGATGCCAAGCGCGGCATAGGCGGCTTCCACCCGCGCCACATCGTCGGCGCGGGCCTGCTGCGTGATCGCCAGTCGCCTACGCTGTGCATCGGAAAACCGGGCGATCGCCGCCGGCACCGCATCGGAAAAGAATTGCGCGCCCTGGCTGCCGCCAAACACCAGAAACCGGAACGGCTCTTCGCCGGCCGATGCAGCATAGGGTGTATTCGCTGCTTCCAACACTTGCGGCCTGACCGGATTGCCGGTGGTCACCGTCTTGGCGCCAGTGGCACTGATGTCTTCCGGCAGGAACCCGCCGGCAACGGCGTCGACGCGGCCGGCGAGCGCCCGATTGGCGCGGCCCATCACCGCATTCTGCTCGTGGATCAGCGTCGGCACCTTGCGCCGGGTCGCCGCGTAAAGCGGCGGCAGTGTCGGATAGCCGCCGAAGCCGACCACTATGGCGGGCTTGATGCTGGCGATGACGGCCGACGCCTGCCGCACCCCGCGCCAGATTTTCCAAAACGCGGCGAGCATGGCAAAAGGATTCTTCGAGCCCATCGTCGCCGACTGGATCGGATGGATGGCGGTCGCCGGGAACTGCCCGGCAAAGCGCTCGGCGCGGTCGTCGGTGGCCAGATGTACCGCCCAGCCGCGCGCCTTGAGCTCATGTGCCAGCGCCTCGGCCGGGAACAGATGTCCGCCCGTTCCGCCAGCAGCTAGAAGGATGACCCCCTTCGCCATCTCACTCCGCCGGCATCGCACGCGGCGACGGCATGAAGCCCAGCTGCTTGCGCTTTTCCGGGCGCTTGCGCGTCAGCGCCAGCACCATGCCCATCGAGATGGCGATCGCGATCTGGGAGGAACCGCCATAGGAGATGAACGGCAGCGTCATGCCCTTGGCCGGCATCAGTTGCAGATTGACGGCCATGTTGATGACCGACTGCAGGCCGAAGACGGTGACCAGGCCGCCAACCGCGTAGCGCGTGAAATCGTCCTGCTCCTTGAGTGCCGTGTTGAGGCCGCGCAGCACGATGAAGCCGAAGATGGACATGATGAAGAAACACATGATCAGCCCGAATTCCTCGCCAGCGACCGAGAAGACGAAATCGGCATGGCTGTCGGGGATGACCCGCTTGACGGTGCCCTCGCCCGGCCCGACGCCGAACCAGCCGCCATTGATCAGCGCCTCGCGGCCCATGTCGACCTGGAACGTGTCGCCCTCGCCGGTCATGAAGCGGTCGATGCGGCCGGCAACGTGCGGGAACACCGCATAGGCGGCGAACACGCCGCCGACGCCGGCAGCACCCAGCGCGACGATCCACAGCCACGGCAGCCCGGCCATGAAGAACATCACCCCCCAGGTGCCGAGCACCAGCATGGTCTGCCCCAGGTCAGGCTGCGCCACTAGCAGCGAGATGACCAGCGCAAGCAGCAACATGGCGAACAGATTGCCCGGAATGTCGGGCTGGCGCTTGTGCTCGGCGAACAGCCAGGCGCAGATGATGACGAAGCCCGGTTTCAGGAACTCGGACGGCTGTATCGACAGGCCGGCAAGCGATACCCAGCGCCGCGCGCCTTTCACCTCGACGCCGATATAGAGCACCGCCACCATCAAAAACAGCGTGATGCACAGCATGACCAGCGCCATGCGCCGGATCTGCCTGGATTCAAGGAACGAGACGGCAAGCATCACTCCAAGTGCCGGAATGGTGAAGATGATCTGGCGTGTGGCGAAGTGGAAACTGTCTAGTCCGATGCGTTCGGCCACCGCCGGGCTTGCGGCGAAGGACAAAACGATGCCGAGGCCCATCAGCGACAGGAACGCCGCCAGGAACCAGCGATCGATCGTCCACCACCAGGTCGCCACGGGGCTTTTGTCGAGACGGCTTTGCATTATCGTGTCCCTCCGATGGGCTTCACGCCATCAATGGCGGTTGCGGCTTGCCTGAACGCCTCACCGCGGACTTCGAAATTCTTGAACTGGTCGAAACTGGCGCAGGCCGGCGACAGCAGCACCACCGCCTCGCCGCTACTATCCTTGGCCGCATCGCGGGCGGCGTGTTCGACCGCCGCAGCCAACGTGCCTGATATCTCGTAGGGCACCGCTTCGCCCAGCGTCGCCGAAAAGGCCGGTGCGGCTTCGCCGATCAGATAGGCCTTGGCGATACGCGGGAAGAAGCCGCGCAACGGCTCGATGCCACCCTCTTTCGGCAGACCTCCGGCAATCCAGTAGATACGCGCAAAGCTCGACAGCGCCGGTGCCGCGGCATCGGCATTGGTCGCCTTGGAATCGTTGACGAACAGCACATGCCCTTTGCGGCCGACCTGCTCCATGCGGTGCGCCAGCCCCGGGAAACTCTCCAGTCCGGATTGGATCTCGCCGAGCTCGAGCCCGACCTTGAGGCAGGCGGCGGCGGCGGCCAGCGCATTCTGCGCGTTGTGCTGGCCGCGCAACGAGCCGATGCCTTCGAGAAAGGCGACCCGGCTGTAGCGGCCGTGCACGGCTTCCATCAGGTTGGTGCCTTCGGCGAAATAGCCGTCGGTCAGCGGCAGGCGCTTGGAGATGCGAATGATCTGCCGGCCCGCTCGCTCCAGCCGGTCGGCGATCTGGGCGCACCAGGAATCGTCGACACCGATGATTGCCGTCTCGCTGCCGGCCACCAGCCGCTCCTTGATCGAGGCGTAGTGTTGCATCGTGCCATGGCGATCGAGATGGTCCGGCGTCAGGTTGAGCAGGATGCCGGCCGTCGGATTGATCGAAGGGGCAAGATCGATCTGATAGGACGAGCACTCAACCACATAGTGCCGCTCGGGCTGCGGCGGATCGAGCGTCATCACCGCGCGGCCGATATTGCCGCCCATCTGCGTGTCGCGCCCGGCCGATTTGAGGATGTGCGCCGTCAATGCCGTGGTCGTCGACTTGCCGTTGGTGCCGGTGATGGCGATGAAGGCTGCTGCCGGCGCCCGCGCCGTCCGCTCGCGGCAGAAAAGCTCGATATCGCCGATGATCTCCACGCCTGAGCCCCGCGCGAGCTCGACGGTCCAGTGTGGCTTGGGATGCGTCAGCGGCACGCCGGGCGACAGCACGAAGGCGGAAAACCTCGCCCAGTCCGCGCCGCGCAGGTCTGCGGTGGCGATGCCGACCGCGCCGGCCTTGGCAACGCTGTCGGGATTGTCGTCCCAGGCGAGGACGTCCGCGCCGCCCTCGATCAGCGCGCGCGCCGTGGCAATCCCCGAGCCGCCGAGCCCGAAGAGCGAAACGCGCTTGCCTGAAAAGGATGCGGCGGGGATCAAGCGGCCTCCTATCTGAGCTTCAGGGTCGACAGCCCGACCAGCGCCAGAATGACGGCGATAATCCAGAAGCGGATCACCACCTGGCTTTCGGTCCAGCCGAGCTTTTCGAAATGATGGTGGATCGGCGCCATCAGAAAGACGCGCTTGCCGGTCATCTTGAAATAGCCGACCTGGATGATGACCGAGAATATCTCGACGACGAACAGGCCGCCGACGATGACCAGCACGATCTCGTGCTTGGTCGCCACCGCGACCGTGCCGATCAGCCCACCCAGCGCCAGCGAGCCGGTATCGCCCATGAAGATTGCCGCTGGCGGCGCATTGAACCACAGGAAACCGAGACCGGCACCGATCACCGCTCCGAGGACCACGGCAAGCTCACCGGTGCCGGGAACGAAATGGATCTGCAGATATTCAGCGAACACCGCATTGCCGGAGAGATAGGCGATGACGCCGAAGGACGCCGCCGCGATCATGATCGGCACGATCGCCAGCCCGTCGAGGCCGTCGGTCAGGTTCACCGCATTGCCGGCGCCGACGATGACGAAGCACGAGAACGGGATGAAAAACCAGCCGAGATTGACGAGAAACTCCTTGGCGAAAGGGAATGTCAACGATGACGAGAACGGCACCTGGCCGTTATGCATGATCACCCAGGCGGCGATGCCGGCAATGACGAATTCGAGCCCGAGCCGCGCCTTGCCGGAAAAGCCGAGATGCGATTGCTTCGTCACCTTGAGATAATCGTCGTAGAAGCCGATCGAGCCGAACCCCAGCGTCACCAGCAGCACCACCCAGACGTAGATGCTCGACAGGTTCGCCCACAGCAGCGACGAACCGACGATGCCGGACAGGATCATCAGTCCGCCCATTGTCGGCGTTCCCGCCTTCTTGAAATGCGTCTGCGGCCCGTCGGCGCGGATCGGCTGGCCCTTGCCTTGCCGCAGCCTCAGCGAATTGATGATGGTCGGTCCGAAGATGAACACGATCAGCGCCGCTGTGATCAGCGCTCCGCCGGTGCGGAAAGTTATGTAGCGGAAGACGTTGAAGACCGAGATCTTGTCCGCAAATTCGACGAGCAGTGTTAGCATGCGCTTGCGTCCCCGGACCGATCCTAGGTCTGTCTGCTGGTTGTGGCTTCCGCCGGAAACTTGCCGAGCAACGCCTCGACCAGCTTTGAAAAGCCTATGCCCTTCGACGATTTGATCATGACCACGTCGCCGGGCTTCAATTCCGACAGAAGCACCGGTTTCAGATCTTCCGCGCCGGCGCGGTATTCCGTCTTGATCTCGCCCGGCAGCACGTCGGCCAGCGCCCGCATTTCCGGGCCGCCGAGGAAAACCGTGCGCGTATCGGTGCCGACGATCAGGTCGGCAAGCGCGGCATGCAATTTCGCCGAATGGCTGCCGAGCTCGAGCATGTCGCCAAGCACGGCAATGCGCCTGCCCTCGCCCGACACCGGTGTGGTGTTGAGCAGTGCCATTGCAGCGGTCATCGACGCCGGATTGGCGTTGTAGCTCTCGTCGATCAGTGTGATCGGCCCCTTGGGATGGCGCAACACATAGCGTTTGCCGCGTCCGCGTTCGGGCGAAAGATCGGCCAGCGCCTGCGCAACCCTGGTGACGTCGGCGCCGACCAGATGCGCGGCACCCAGCACGGCCAGCACATTCTGCACCATATGGCGGCCCGGCGCGCCGATCCTGGCGACAATCTCGTGTCCGCCAATCTTGGCGGCTATCACGGAGTGATCGGCATTGAGCTCGCATTTGATCAGTTTGAAGGTCGCCCGTGCATTCTCGCCGAACCCGTAGACATGCTCGACGCCCGCTTCTTTCGCCATCTTCTCCAGCAGCTTCCAGCGCTGGTCGTCGCGGTTGAGAAGGGCGGCGCCACCGGGCTCCAGTCCCTCGAAAACCTCTGCCTTGGCCTTGGCGATCTCGTCCAGGTTGCGGAAGAAGCCGAGATGAGCGGCCGCGATCAGCGTAATGATGGCGACATGCGGCCGGACCATTTTGACGAGGGGCCGGATCTCGTCCGGATGGTTCATGCCGATCTCGAAGACGGCATAGTCGCAATCCTGCGGCATGCGCGCCAGTGTCAGCGGCACGCCCCAGTGATTGTTGAACGACTGAGCCGATGCATGCACCGTACCGACCGCGGACAGAGCGTGGCGCAGTGCTTCCTTGGTGGTGGTTTTGCCCGCCGAACCGGTCACGGCAATCACCCTCGCCTTCGAGCGTGCGCGCGCCGCAACGCCGAGCTTTTCCAGCGCGACGAGCACGTCCTCCACGACGATCATCGGTGCCGTCAGCCGCCCCAGCGACGGCAGCTTGCCCTCGGCGACGACAAGCACGCCGGCGCCCGCCTTGATGGCGGCGGTGACGAAATCATGGCCGTCCATCACCTCGCCCTTGATGGCGAAGAAGGCGTCTCCCGGCTGCAGGCTGCGGCTGTCGATGGAAATGCCGGCGATGCCTTCAGGCATCGGACCGAGCGGCCGGCCATCCATGGCGGCAACCAGCGCCTCGGAGGTCCACAGATAGCTCACGCCGCTTGCTCCCTGAGCGCCGAGCGAACTTCCTCATGATCGGAAAAATGCAGCGTCTCGGTGCCGATGGTCTGGCCTTCCTCATGGCCCTTGCCGGCCACGATCAGCGTGTCGCCAGCGTGAAGCATCCCGACTGCCTCGTGGATGGCCTTGCGCCGGTCGCCGATCTCGATGGCGCCAGGTGCGGCCTCCAGGATCGCGGCGCGGATCGTCTCGGGAACTTCCGAGCGGGGATTGTCGTCGGTGACGATGACGACATCGGCCAGCCTTGTGGCGATCTCGCCCATGATCGGCCGCTTGCCCCGGTCACGGTCGCCGCCGCAACCGAATACGACGATGACGCGGCCGGTGGTAAAGGGACGCACCGAAGCCAGCACGTTTTCCAGCGCGTCCGGCTTGTGCGCGTAGTCGACATAGACCGGTGCGCCATTGGCGGCCGTCCCAACGAGGTCGAGCCGCCCCGGCGCACCCTTCAATTTCTCTAGCGCCATCAACGCCTTGGCAACAGATGTTCCAGTCGAAATGGCGAGGCCCGCCGACACCAGCGCATTGGCGATCTGGAAGTCGCCCGCCAACGGCAGGTCGACTTCATGGAGAACGCCGTCAACTTCGACCTCGGCGCGTTGGCGGTGGCGCTCGTGCTCGACCCGCTTCAGCCGCAGGAAATCGCCGTGGCGGCCGACCGTCAGCACGTTCAGTCCCGCTGCCCGCGCCGCCTTGATTGTCGGCTCCGACCACGGGTCGTCGGCAAAGATGACGGCCGGCGCGCCCTTCGGCAGCAGCGCATCGAACAGACGCAATTTGGCGCGATGATAGTCCTCGACCGTCGGATGATAGTCCATATGGTCGCGGCCGAGATTGGTGAAGCCGCCGGCCGCAAGCCTGACGCCATCGAGCCGGCGCTGGTCGAGGCCATGGCTGGACGCTTCCATCGAGGCGTGGGTGACGCCGGCCTCCGCCAACTCCTTGAGCAGCCTGTGCAGTGCCACCGGATCCGGCGTGGTCAGCGAGCCATATTCATTGCGGCCCGGCGCCACCACGCCGGTCGTGCCGATCGAAGCGGCGACCAAACCCGCCTGCTCCCATATCTGTCGGGTGAATGCGGCGACGGAGGTCTTGCCGCTGGTGCCGGTCACCGCGACCATGGTTTGCGGTTGCTTGCCGAAAATACGGGCAGCACTCAGCGCCAGCGCAAGGCGCGGATCGTCTACGACAAGAACCGGAACTGGCAGCCCGGCGACCGCACTGCCCTTGCCGACAACAATCGCGGCAGCGCCGCGGCTCGCGGCATCGGCGGCATAGGCTGCGCCATCCGCCTTGGAGCCGGTGAGCGCGAAAAAGACAACACCCGGTGTTACCTGGCGGGAGTCCGACGAAATCCCTGTAACCTCCATGTCGAAGGAAGCTGTCCCCTCGACAGGCAGGATACCGGCTAGATTTTTCAGCTTCATCGAACCCCGTTCATCGCAACAAAATAGCGCGCAGTTGCCGGCGCGCCCCAAGAATCACTGATAGGAAACCAGCGTTGCACCATTTTCATGGCTGAAATCTGGCTTCACGCCAAGCATGGAAGCCGCACGTCGGATGATGTTTGCAGCCATGATGCCCGCATTCGAGGCAGCCGTGGCACCCATGCCGGGCTTTTCCGGCTTCGGTTCGTCGGCGATCGTAAGCACTATGTATTGCGGATCGTCCATTGGGAAAGCCGCAACGAAAGCGTTGAAATTCTTTTCCTTCGAGTAGCGGCCGTTGACGACCTTCTCCGCCGTTCCCGTCTTGCCGCCCACCCGGTATCCTGGCACCCGGGCATTGCGGCCGGATCCCTTTTCGGCATTGAGGGCATAGAGATAGCGCATGCCCTCGACGGTCTTGTCGCTGACCACTTTCTTGGCCACCGCCATCGCCTGCTCCTGGGTGCGCGGCAGGAAGGTCGGGTCCATCAGATAGCCGCCATTCATCAGCGCGGCGCAGCCGACCGCCGTCTGCAGCGGGGTCGTCGACACGCCGTGGCCGAAGGCGATGGTAATCGAATTGACCTGCTTCCAGACCTTGGGCTCGGTCGGCCGGGCGACTTCCGGCAGTTCGGTCTGCATCTTCTCGAGGATTCCCAGGCGATGCAGGAATTCGCGGTGTCCGTCAATGCCAACCGCTTCGGCTTCCTTGGCAGAGCCGATATTGGATGAGTAGATGAACACTTCCGGCACCGACAGCACCCGGCCCTTGCCATGGAAATCATGGATGGTCTGATGGCCGATCCTGATCGGGCGCGATGCGTCGAAGCGGCTTTGCAGCGTTATCTTGCCGGAATCGAGCGCCATGGCGGTGGTGAAGCTCTTGAAGGTCGACCCCATTTCGTACAGGCCGGCGGACATACGGTTGAGCCGGTCCTTGTCCTGCGCGTTATAGGGGTTGTTCGGATCGAAATCTGGAACCGACGCCATCGCCAGCACCTCACCGGTCTTGACGTTGAGCACGACGGCACCCGCCGCGATCGCATGGTACTTTTCCATGCCGGTGGCGACCTCGTCACGTACGATATGCTGGACGCGCAGATCGATCGAGAGCTGGACCGGCTTCAAATCCTTGGCCACCGCCAGGCCCGACGCCTGAAGATCGCTCAAGCCCTGTTCGTCGATGTATTTCTCCATGCCGGAGATGCCCTGATTGTCGATGTTGGTGAGGCCGACAATGTAGGACGAGGTTTCGCCGGCCGGATAGAACCGGCGCTTTTCGGTGCGGAAGCCGAAGCCGGGGATGCCGAGCTGCATGATATCGGCCTGCTGCTTCGGCGTCAGTTGCCGCTGCAGCCAGACGAAGCCGGCGCCGCTCTTCAGCTTGTTGTATGTCTGCTCGTAGTCGATCTCGGGAAGCACCGTCGACAGCTTTTCGATCGCCTCGTCGGCATCGACGATGCGGCGCGGTTCGGCAAACAGCGACGCCGTCTTGATGTCGGTCGCCAGCACTTCGCCATTACGGTCGACGATGTCGGGCCGCGATGCCGTCACCCGGCTCTGCGGCCCGCCCGACAGGTCGGGGTTCTGGAAACCCAGATAGACCAGCCGCCCGGCAATGGTCGAATAGATACCGAAGAACACCGCCATCGTCATGACAATGCGGGTCCTGCCCTTGCCACCGGTTGCCTTGCGGGCACCTTCGACCACGATCGATCCGCCCGCGCCGGGCTTCGAACCGCGCTTCAGCAGCCTGCCAACCTGTGGAAATCTGGCGGCCATTGGAAATCCGGTGATCATTGGACGATGCCTCCGGTCACCACCGGATCCTTGCCGCCAATATCAGCCATGCCGCCCAGCCGCTGCGATGAAAGGTCCTCGATGTTGACGGGTTTGGCCGGCAGATCGTCCAGCCCGACGATCTGGCGCGCATTGACCGGCTCGAGTCCGAGTTGCGATTTGTAGATTTCGGTGAGCTTCTGCAGGCGCGACGGCTGGGTAAGCAGGCTCCAGTCCGCCTTGAGCAGGTCGATCGTGTCCTCTTCATAACGGATCTGCGCCTGGATCTTGTGCACTGCCGCCAGTTGCTCCTCGGCCTCGCGCTTGGTCTTGTAGGTCAAGGCAGCCGCCGAAACCATGACGGCGATCAGGACTATGTCGCTGGTACGAAACACGTGTTCACCTCTCTCCCGGTCGATCGGCACCGGGAAGCTTTGGGCCAGGCAGTTTTGGCAGGCCGAAAATCGAAAAATCACCAGCGCGCGCCGGCGCCTCTGTACGGATCGCAGCGCGCAGCCTTGCCGAGCGCGCCCGCGGATTGGCCGAAATCTCGGCATCGCCAGGCGTCACGCCGCTGCCCTTCTTGGTGAAGGTGGCGGTGCGCGCCTGCGCCTCGGGCAGGTGCCGCGATCCGGTCGCTGAATCAGCTCTGTCGGCGATAAAGCGCTTGACCATGCGGTCCTCCAACGAATGGAAGGTCACCACGGCAAGCCGCCCGCCCGGTTTCAGCACGCGCTCGGCGGCAAACAGCGCCTTTGCCAGCTCGCCGAGCTCGTCGTTGACGAAGATGCGCAGCGCCTGGAAAACCCGGGTGGCTGGATGGATCTTGTCTTTCGGCGCGCGGCCGATATGCGTCTCGATGGCATCGGCAAGGTCGAGCGTGCGCTCAAAGGGGCGTTTTTCGCGACGGCTCTCGATCATACGGGCGATGCGCCCAGCATGGCGTTCTTCGCCGAGAAAACCGAAGATGCGGGCAAGATCGCCCACCTTGAAAGTGTTGACGACGTCGGCGGCGCTCAGGCCCGCCTGCGCCATGCGCATGTCGAGCGGTCCATCGGCGCGGAATGAAAAGCCGCGCTCCGGCTGGTCGATCTGCATGGAGGAGATGCCGATGTCGAGCACGACGCCATCGGCACTTTCAACCTGCTCGTCGAGCGTTGAGAACGGTGCCTGGACAAGCCTGAGCCTGCCGCCGGACTGCTGTTCAAGGGTCCGCCCCGCCGCGATCGCATCCGGATCGCGGTCGATGGCGACGACCGAGGCTCCGCTTGCCAGAATGGCCTTCGTGTAGCCGCCAGCACCGAACGTGCCGTCGACGAGCACCTCGCCTTTTGTCGGCGCCAGCGCCTCCAGAACTTCGGCAAGGAGGACCGGAATGTGACGGGCTGGTCCGCCAACGGCATGAACTTCATCGCCGTCGCCCGCCATCATTCCGGCCGCTCCCCGGGCTTCGTCCCCTGCCGAAGCTGCAAAAGCCGGGCGCGAGCTTCCGTCCCATAGGCGCTGAGCCGTCCCGGCTCCCAGATCTGAAAGAAATTGCCGCGGCCAACGAAGGCCACTTCCGCTGAAATGCCCGTATGCTCGCGAATGAAATCGCTCATCGTGATACGGCCGTCCTGGTCGAGCTTCAGAAACGTTCCATCGCCATGGCAGAAGAACGACATGTCGTCCGCCGCCTGCAGGAACGGGTCTTCCTGCGCGATGCGCTGCTCGTAGCGATCGAGCAGGTCGAGCCCACCGACATCCATCGCCGGGCGATCCAGGCAGCGTAGCGCATAAAGTTCCGAATAGCCGCGTTTCTGCACAACGGCACGGAAATGCGCCGGCACGGACACCCGTCCCTTCGCATCGATCCTGTTCACCGCGTTCGACAGAAACCGGTCCATTACGCCTTACGGCCGCTTGCGCCGCCGCACCCCTCTGCATCTTCCTGTCCGCGCCGCCCCGGCCCGGTCGCCGTCCAAAACCCACTTCATTATGACGGGCGAACGCAGGCAAACGCGCAGCCGCCGCGGCTGCCCGATTGGCGTACGCTTCACCCTGACACGGAACGAAGGCTTGAGTATCGGAATGGGATATCATGGGGTGTTATGGGCGTCAACGGGAACAGTCTTCAAAACGCGCCTGCCACGACTGGGGAGAGCAGCTTTGACGGCACTCCGGTCTTTATCCTCCATTAAGCCTAACGAAGGGTTTAGAGCCGTGTGGTCCAACCGGACGCGGCTTGCTGCGGATCGTTGCCGCGCATAGCCTCGGCATCTCCTTTTCCGGTCAGTAACGAGGTTTGAAGCCATGTCTGAAACAGCCAAGTCGCGCGCCGCGGCACTTCCTCATCTGCGTCGCGCCGGGCTGGCCAAGGGCGACCCAATTCCCTTGCCCTTGACCATGGCCGCCATTTTCCACGCGCCGGGTGACGCCACCGGCTACGATCAATATGGCCGCTTCAGCAATCCGACCTGGGATGCAGTCGAGCACATGCTGGCGCATCTGGAAGACGCCCCATGCGTCGCCTTTCCCTCGGGAATGGCTGCCATCTCGGCGGTGTTTTTCGGCCTGCTCAAAGCCGGCGACCGTATCCTGCTGCCGTCCGACGGCTACCATACGACGAGAGCGTTGGCAGACCGTTTCCTGAAGTCCTTCGGCGTCGCGTACGATGTCCGGCCGACATCGAGCTTCCTCGACGGCGGCTTTGACGGATACCGGCTTGCCTTCGTCGAAACGCCCGCCAATCCAGGACTGGACATATGCGACATCGCAGCCGTCGCCGAAGCCGTGCACAAAGCGGGTGCGATGCTTGTGGTCGACAACACGACGATGACGCCTTTCGGCCAGCGCCCGCTCGATCTCGGCGCCGATATCGTCATTGCTGCCGACACCAAGGCGCCGAACGGCCATTCCGATGTGCTGTTCGGCCATGTCGCCAGCCGCAACGCAGATATTATCTCGAGGGTGACCGACTGGCGCGAGACGTCGGGCGCCATCCCCGGGCCGTTCGAGGCATGGCTGGTACATCGCGGCCTCGAAACGCTGGACGTGCGCTTCGACCGCATGTGCGCTTCCGCCGAAATGATAGCGCGACGGCTGAAAGACCATCGCGCAATCAGCGGCTTGCGCTTTCCGGGACTGGAGAGCGACCCATCACACAATCTTGCCCGCGCCCAGATGGAGCGCTTCGGATTTCTCATCTCGTTCGTGCTCGCCTCGGAGGACAAGGCCGAGGATTTCATCAACAACTGCGCGTTGATGCAGGCAGCGACATCGTTCGGCGGCGTACACACTTCGGCCGAACGGCGATCAAAAAGGGGAGATGCCGTTCCGCCCGGCTTCGTTCGCTTGTCGATCGGCTGCGAGCCGGTGGAAGAGCTTTGGCAGGCGATCGAGACGTCGCTAGACCGCATCGGCACCTGAGCAGCGCGACTACGAATTCAGATCGCCGGCGTCGATCTTGCGCCGGCCGTGGAGAACGCGAACGATTTCGATCGCCTCTTCGCGGACACGATACAAAGTGAGGTATTCGCCGACGATCAGGTGACGGATGCCGGGCGCAATGTCTTCGCGCGGTGCACCTGAGAAGGGATGCAGGGTCAGCAAATCCACCGCCTTTGCAAGAGATCCACGAGGCGAACCGCCGCATTTGGATTCTGTTCGGCAATGTAGTCGACGATGGCTTCGAGGTCGATCGATGCCTGAGGAAGCAGGCGATATTTCACTCCTCAAGGCCTTTGGCCTCGGCCATTTTCAGATATTTGGCGCGCAGCCGTTCCATGATTGGCGGCCCGTCCAGCGCCGGTCCGCTGTCGATCCCCTCCTGCGCCATCTTGCGCAATTCCTCGACCGTGTAGCCGAGCAGGTCGCGCCTGTCCTTCCATTGCCTCAGTGCGTCGCGGATCACCTCGCTCGCCGAGGCATATTCGCCGGCGGCGACCACGTCGTCGACTGCCGCGGCCAACTCCGGCGACAGCGTGATGCTACGTTTATCGACCTGTCCCATGACGCGCTCCTGAATATCGTCATCAACTGGTACGATTTAATCGCACCATTTTCAAGGAATGTCGCGCTCGATTGCGGGTCGAAAAGTGAATCAACGGCTGCGCCCGAAGACGTAACCTGCTGATATCAGGAGATTTCCTTTTATCGGGGAAACTGCCAGCTGGCCTGTAAGCCGGGTTCTGTATGGCCCTCGCCCCTTACGGGGCGAGAACGTGGCGGCCATTCATCTTGGGCGCATGTTGCCATGCGCCTCACGCAACCTACCCGGACGGTGAGCCGGAAACAGCCCTCGAGGGTTTCCCCTCGCACCGCCCCTATTCGGTCTTGCTCCCGGTGGGGTTTACCGTGCCGCTCCTGTTGCCAGTCGCGCGGTGGGCTCTTACCCCACCCTTTCACCCTTGCCACGATTAGATCGTGGCGGTTTGCTTTCTGTGGCACTTTCCCTGGGGTCGCCCCCGCCGGCCATTAACCGGCACCGTGTCTCCATGGAGCCCGGACTTTCCTCACCCGCAGCCTTTCGGCTTCGCGGGTGCGGCCGCCCGGCCAGCTGGCAAGGCGTATAAAGGGGTTCAGGCCCGAAAACGCAAACGAAAAAGCAAGTTATCGCTTGTCAGGCGGGCGCTCCAAGTGCTGCCAGTTGCACCTTGACCTTGCCGCAATAGGCTGCGGACACCGGGTTCATCCGTGTGGCGCCGTGGCCGGCATTGTATTTCAGGATCGTGCCGCAGGTCGTGCCGCCGCCGAGATCCCGCGCCATGGCAAGGTACTTCATGCCGTATTTGATGTTGGTATCGGGATCGTAGAGACCCTGAACCGAACCGCTATAGCCCATCATTCTTGCCGTCGCCGGCTTGATCTGCATCAGGCCGATCTCGCCGGCGCTGCCGACCTGGTTCGGCTGGTAGTTGCTCTCGATCTTGATGACGGCATTGGCGAGCGATACCGGCACGCCGTAGCTGGCGGCATATCGCGCAATGATCGCCGAATACTGTCCGCTGCCGCCGACAACCGCCGCCTGGGGCGCTGGCCTGCTCTTCGGAGCGACTGACGCTGTTGCCATACGGTCGATGCGTTTGCGATTACGCTTCACATGCTGTTTGGAGATTGTCTTTCTCGCAGCGGTTGGCCTTTTCGCGGAGACTGGCTTTTTCGTTCTTACCGCGGCCGCTTTTTCCACTTTTGCGGTGGTGGTCTTCTCTACTTTTGCACCACCTTTCGGCATGGCGGTTTTGCCGGCTGCGGCACTGAAGCCTTGATCGACCCGCTGGCTCAGCGGCGCGCTGTTCGCCGCGCTGAAGGCAAAAGTCATTACGCCGGCAGCAATGGCTGCCGTTAAAACGGTCAATTTCTGCATGTGATCCTGTTCTGTTTGATCTGCACAAAGAACTTCGCGCAGATACCCTCAATCAACATCGGAACATCTGGGGATAGAGATCCGACAATCTGTACGGATCGCCTTTGACGACGGAATTGGCGCCAAAGAAGGCGGCGCAAGTCACTTTAGGTAACAGATTGTAACTTTTAATCTGGGAAAAGATTATTTGAGAGAGGCTATCCTTGCGGAAGCGAGCAGCCTTTCCAGCGTGCGGATCGTCGATCCGTCAGCCATGCCATCGACCAGGCGCTGCCGGAAATGCCGCTGAAATGCCTCGACCACGATTTCGGTCTGCCGGTCGAAAGCGCCGGTGATCTCGACGCCATAACCATAGAGCGACAGCATCGACTGCAGCGCCTCGACCTCGGCGCCGGTATCATCTGGCTTCAGTACGGCGCCGCGCCGGATCGGTGCGGCCGGCACAACATGGCCGACACCGGCGGCAAACAAGGCTTTCCATGGAAATTTCTCGCCCGGATCGACCTTGCGCCCCGGTGCCACGTCGGAATGGGCGAGCACCCGCTGCGCCAGAATGGAATGGCGCTCGACGATGCCGGCGCACAGGCCGATCACCGCGTCGATCTGCGGTTTTGGAAAATTGCGATAGCCGAGAGTATGCCCCGGATTGACGATCTCGATGCCGATCGAACAGGAGTTGATGTCGCTCTGTCCGAACCACGAGCTCTTGCCGGCATGCCAGGCGCGATCGCTTTCCCTTACCATCTGAACAATGCGGCCGTCCTCATGGACCAGATAGTGCGACGAGACCTCGCTTGCCGGATCGCACAACCATGCCTCGGCGCCGACGCCGGTCGCCATGCCGGTATAGTGCAGCACAATCATATCGGGTCTAAGCGTGCCGCGCCGTGGTCCGAAATTCGGCGATACCCTGACCTCGGCGCCCGGCTCGTCGGGCGGAAAGCCGCTCATGCGTGCCGCAGGCCTCGCTCGATCATCTCATAGGCCGCGTTGATCGCCGCCAGCCTGGTCGTCGCGATCTTGATGAATTCCTGCGGCAGGCCGCGTGCGATCAGCCGGTCCGGATGATTGTCGGAGACCAGCTTGCGGTAGCGCCTGCGGACCTCCTCGAACGGCTTCCCACGCTCGATGCCGAGCACAACATAAGGATCGGCGGCGCCCAGATCCACATGCCGCGCCAGGATGCTCTGGTAGTGCGCCTCATCGATGCGGAAGATCTCGGCGATGCGATGCAGGAATTGGCGCTCGCGCTCATGCACCAGCCCGTCGGCCTTGGCGATGTGGAACAGCCCGTCGAGTATGTCCTCCAGCATCAGGCAATTCGAATGGCCCGAACCGCAAAGCTGCGCCATCCGCTCGGCATAGGTCTCGAAACCGGCAATGTCGCGTTTGGCCAAATCGTAGAGCCGCGCCACATTGCGCCTCTGTTCCTTCGGCACCTCGAATATTTCCTGGAAGGCGCGCACCTCGTCTTGCGTGACGATGCCGTCTGCCTTGGCCATCTTGGCCGACAGGGCGATCATCGCCACCGAGAAGGCGACGCGCCGGCGCAGATCGGCATCGCCGGAGAAAACCGTGCGCACGGCTTCGACCACTTCGGCGACGCCTGACGACGCTGAAGATGAAACGCGTGTGACGAAATCGCCGAGGCGGTCCCAAATCGACATGAGGGTTTCATAGGGCCAACCGCCCATCGCTATCAAGCCAAGACAGTGCCGCAGGGGCTGGCCCAATCGATTTGGCGGAATGCCTGAGGCAGCTGGCGCTAGCGCTCACCCATGGAAAATCCGCAGACGGCAGCCTCGGCGCGCAAACGGCGAGCCTAGCGATTGGCGCCTTGGGTCGTCGTTTCAGCGCCAGCGTCGGCGCACTCGGCCGCAAGGCGCGGGTATCGTAAGCAGCAGAAAGGCCGGCGTGTGAGGCCGGCCTCCCTTGGTTGTCACCTCAATTACTGCGCAGGGGCAGCCGGCGCAGGAGCGGGGGCCGGGGCCGGCTCGGCAGGTTTGTTAGCGTCAGGAGCAGCCGGCTTCATCGTCTGGTCGGATGCCGGCGGGTTGGTGCTCTGCGTCGTAGTGTTGTCAGTGCCGCTATCGCTGCAGGCCGCAACGCCAAGCAAGGCAAGCGCCGAGACCGACGCAAGAATGAGTTTCTTCATGATATCTCTCCTCTAATCACGCCACCGTTACCGGCGACGATCGAGGACACAATGCATCAGGTCATGATGAGTTTCGTAACGTTGCGTTTCCGCGTGTAACATCAAGCGCTTGGCCGTACAAAGCGTTGAGCACTAACAGGATGCGTAAAGTGAAAATGCCGGAGGCGCTGCCATGACCGCAAGATGGGATTTCTGGATCGACCGCGGCGGTACCTTCACCGACATCATCGGCCGGGACCCGGAAGGCGGGCTGCATCCCAGGAAACTCCTTTCGGAAAATCCCGAAGCCTATGCCGACGCTGCCATCCAGGGCATTCGCGAACTGCTCGGCGTCCAGCCCGGCGCCCCAATCCCCTCCGCTCTGATCGGCGACGTCAAAATGGGCACCACGGTTGCCACCAATGCGCTTCTCGAGCGCAAGGGCGACCGCGTGCTGCTGCTCATCACCAAGGGCTTCCGCGATGCGCTGAGGATTGCCTATCAGGCCAGGCCCGATATCTTTGCCAAGCAGATCATCCTTCCCGAACAGCTCTACGAGCACGTCATCGAGATAGACGAACGCGTGCGCGCCGACGGTCGTGTCGAACGCCTGCTCGACATCGCCTCCGTGCGTCCTGCCATCGAACAGGCCAAGGCTGACGGTATCGATGCGGTCGCGATCGTCTTCATGCATGCCTGGAAACATCCCGATCACGAAAAGGCGGTCGCCAAAGTCTGTCGAAAACTCGGATTCTCGCAGGTCTCGGTCAGCCACGAGGTCTCGCCGCTGATCAAGCTGGTCGGCCGCGGCGACACCACGGTGGTCGACGCGTATCTGTCGCCGATCCTGGCAAGGTATGTGCAAAGGGTTGCGGCGGAACTGGGTGCCGCGCCAATCTCCCCCCTTGTGGGGGAGATGTCGGCGAAGCCGACAGAGGGGGGCGCTGTCCCGCCAACATCTCAGTCTGTCACGCCCCCCTCTGCCCTGCCCCCTTTGCCGCCACTTGGCATCTCCCCCACAACGGGGGAGATTGGCCAATCCCCCCGCCTTATGTTCATGATGTCGTCGGGCGGCCTCACCGCCGCCGACATGTTCCAGGGCAAGGATGCGCTGTTGTCCGGCCCGGCCGGCGGCGTCGTCGGCATGGTCGAGACGGCAAAACTCGCCGGTTTCGGCAAAGTCATCGGCTTCGACATGGGCGGCACCTCCACCGATGTCGCCCACTATGATGGCGACTACGAGCGCGCCTTCGACACCGAGGTCGCCGGCGTGCGCATCCGCGCGCCGATGATGCGCATCCACACCGTCGCCGCCGGCGGCGGCTCGATCCTGCACTATGAGGCCGGCCGCTTTCGCGCCGGGCCGGATTCGGCCGGCGCCAATCCCGGCCCGGCCGCCTACCGGCGCGGCGGTCCGCTTGCGGTCACCGACGCCAATGTCATGCTGGGAAAGCTGCAGCCCGACTTCTTTCCGGCCATTTTTGGGCCGGGCCAGGACGAACCGCTCGACGTGCGGACAGTTCGCGAGACGTTCACCGCACTTGCCGCCGAAATCGGCGACGGCCGCTCGCCGGAAGCCGTTGCCGAAGGGTTCGTCACCATCGCCGTCGAAAACATGGCCAATGCCATCAAGAAGATTTCGGTGCAGCGCGGCTACGACGTCACCGAATACCTGCTGAATTGTTTCGGCGGCGCCGGCGGCCAGCACGCTTGCCTCGTCGCCGATGCGCTCGGCATGGAGGCTGTGCTGATCCATCCCTTTTCCGGCCTGCTCTCGGCATACGGCATCGGCCTGTCCTCGGTGTTTGCGTCACGCCAGCAGGCGCTGCTGAAGCCGCTGGCGGACGATTCCGGGCCGGCGATCAACGAGCTCATCGCAACGCTGCGCAAAGCCGTCATCGACGAACTCGCCGCGCAAGGCATCACCGAAGACGCGGTCGCCTCGAAGCCGGTGCTGCAGATCCGCTATGACGGCACCGATACCGCGCTGCCTGTGAACTTTGGGCACGGCTCGATTGCGCAGGCCAAGGCGGACTTCGAACTGGCGCACAAGGCGCAGTTCGGCTTCGTCTATGACGACAAGCCGATGATCGTCGAATCGGTCGGCGTCGAAGGTACCGATACCGGCAGCACCGGCCGCGACGAAAGCGATTCATTTCTTGAACACAAGGCCGCAAGTCCTTCCGGGACGCGGAAAATTTTCGTCGACGGCATCTGGCGCGACGCTGGCATCTTCCCTCGCGAAACGCTGAAGCCCGGTAACAAGATCGCCGGCCCCGCTTTGATCATCGAGCCGAACCAGACCATCGTCGTCGAGCCCGGCTGGCAGGCCGAGATCACCGCCAAGGACCATGTACTGATGCGCCGCATCGAGAAGAAGCACCGGCAGGCCGCACTCGGCACCGAAGCCGATCCGGTGATGCTGGAGGTCTTCAACAATCTGTTCATGTCGATCGCCGAGCAGATGGGCGTAACGCTGCAGAACACCGCCTATTCGGTCAATATCAAGGAGCGGCTCGACTTCTCCTGTGCCGTTTTCGACCGGAATGGCGCGCTGGTCGCCAACGCGCCGCATATGCCGGTGCATCTCGGCTCGATGGACCGCTCGGTGGAGACCATCATCCGGCTCAATTCCGGCGACATTCACCCCGGCGACGTCTTTGCCCTGAACGCCCCTTACAATGGCGGCACGCATCTGCCTGATATCACCGTGGTGACACCGGTGTTTTCCCTCCCCCTCGAGGGGAGGGTGGCCGCGAAGCGGCCGGGTGGGGTCCTCTCAGAAGGCACCACAAATGCGTCGAGCACTGCCGCAACGACCCCCTCCGGCGGCTTCGCCGCCACCTCCCCCTCGAGGGGGGAGGAGATCCTCTTCTACGTAGCCTCGCGTGGCCACCATGCCGACATCGGCGGCACCGCGCCCGGCTCGATGACGCCGCTTGCCACTACCGTCGATGAGGAAGGTGTGCTGTTTGACAATTTCCGCATCGTCGATCGCGGCAGGTTCCGCGAGAAGGACCTGGAGACGCTGCTGACCGACCACCCCTACCCGGCGCGCAATCCGCACCAGAACATCGCCGACCTCAAGGCGCAGATCGCCGCGAACGAAAAGGGCGTCGCCGAGCTGCGCAAGATGGTCGCGCATTTCGGCCTTGGCGTCGTCGAAGCCTATATGGGCCATGTCCAGGACAATGCCGCCGAAAGCGTGCGTCGCGTAGTGGAGCGGCTGCCCGACAGTTCCGAATACGAATATCCGACCGACACCGGCCAAATGATCAAGGTGAAGATATCGGTCGACCGGCACAAGCGCGAAGCGACCGTCGACTTCACCGGCACGTCGCCAGTGATGAAGAACAATTTCAACGCGCCAGAGCCGGTCGCCCGTGCCGCGGTGCTTTATGCCTTCCGCGTCATGGTCGAAGACAACATCCCGATGAATGCCGGATGTCTGCGGCCGATCAACATCGTCATTCCCGACGGCTCGATGCTGAAGCCCGCCTATCCCGCGGCAGTCGTCGCCGGCAATGTCGAGACCTCGCAGCACGTCACCAACGCGCTGTTCGGCGCGATGAGGGCAATGGCCAATGCGCAAGGCACGATGAATAATCTCACCTTCGGCAACAAGCAGTACCAGTATTATGAGACGATCTGCTCCGGTTCGCCGGCCGGCCGCATGAACGACGGCCGCGGCTTTCACGGCACCTCCGGCGTCCACACCCACATGACCAATTCGCGCCTGACCGATCCGGAAGTGCTGGAACTGCGTTTCCCGGTATTGCTCGAAGATTTCCATATCCGCGAAGGTTCCGGCGGCAAAGGCAAATGGAATGCCGGCGACGGCACCAAGCGCACCATCCGCTTCCTCGAAAAAATGGAATGCGCGATCCTGTCCTCGCATCGCAACCGCCCGCCGCAAGGCCTGGACGGCGGCGGCGATGGCGAGGTTGGCTCGACCAAGATCCGCCGCAAGGATGGCCGCGTCGAGGTCCTGAAGGCCTGCGATCAGACCATCCTCGACGCCGGCGAGGCAGTCATCGTGACGACGCCGACGCCTGGTGGATTTGGCAAGGCCTGAACTCGCGTCAACAGGCTGTCACCGGCCTGTCATGACCCTGCGCTACCCGCTTGCGGCAAAGCAAACGGGGAATCGCCTTGCCATGACGGACATTTCTGGAGAACTGGTTTTTCGCCGCGGCAAGGAAGTTGGCAAAGCCGTCTACCAGAACCGCCCGCTGTCGAAAGCCGGCATCTCCGAGCGCTTGTTCGCCTTCCTGTTCTCCGGCCTTGTCTACCCGCAGATCTGGGAAGACCCCGAAATCGACATGGACGCGATGCAGCTCGGCAAGGGTCACCGCATCGTCACCATTGCCTCGGGCGGCTGCAACATCCTCGCCTATCTCACCCGGTCGCCGGAAAGGATCGATGCCGTCGACCTCAACACCGCCCACATCGCGCTGAACCGTATGAAGCTCGAAGCCGTCCGTCACCTGCCGTCGCAGGGCGACCTGTTCCGTTTCTTCGGCGCGGCTGAGACCGGGCACAATTCGCAGGCCTACGACCGCTTCATCGCACCGCATCTCGACCCGGTCAGCCGCCATTATTGGGAGCGCCGCAGCTGGCGCGGCCGTCGCCGCATCGCTGTCTTCGACCGCAATTTCTACCAGACCGGCCTGCTTGGCCTGTTCATCGCCATGGGCCATCGCACCGCAAAATTCTTCGGCGTCGACCCGGCCGACATCATGGACGCCAAGAGCATCGCCGATCAGCGCCGCTTCTTCGACGAAGAGCTGGCGCCGGTCTTCGAAAAACCGCTGCTGAAATGGGCGACTTCGCGAAAAGCTTCGCTGTTCGGCCTCGGCATTCCGCCGGCCCAGTACGATTCGCTGATCACCTCGGGTGACGGCACCATGGCCAGCGTGCTCAAGGCGCGGCTGGAAAAGCTCGCCTGCGATTTTCCGCTGAAGACCAACTATTTCGCCTGGCAGGCTTTTGCCCGCCGCTATCCCAATCCCGGCGAGGCCGCCCTGCCCGCCTATCTCGAAAAGCGCAACTACAAGACGATCCGCAACAATGTCGATCGCGTGGCAATCCACCATGCCAATCTGATCGAGTTCCTTGCCGGCAAGGATGCCGGTTCGGTCGACCGCTTCGTGCTGCTCGACGCACAGGACTGGATGACGGACGACCAGCTCAACGGGTTGTGGGCCGAGATCACCCGAACCGCCTCCACCGGCGCCCGCGTCATCTTCCGCACCGCAGCGGAACCCAGCCTGCTGCCCGGCCGCGTCTCGAATTCGCTGCTCGACCAGTGGCGCTACGAGAACGACGCCTCGCGCGAGTTTTCGGCGCGCGACCGCTCGGCGATCTATGGCGGCTTTCATCTCTACGTGAAGCAGGGCGCATGAGCACGACCGAGTTGCCGGCCAGCCATGCCGAGCTGATGGACGGCGTTTACCGCTGGCAGCGTCATATCTACGACCTGACCCGCAAATATTATTTGCTCGGTCGCGACCGGCTTATCGCCGGCCTGGATGTGCCGGCCGGCGGCACCGTGCTCGAGCTCGGCTGCGGCACCGGCCGCAACATCATCCTTGCCGCCCGCCGCTATCCCGGCGCGCGCTTCTTCGGCCTCGATATTTCGGCCGAGATGCTGGAGACGGCCACCGCCGCCCTTGCCCGCGAAGGCCTCTCCGGCCGCGTCACGCTGGCGCGCGGCGATGCCACGGATTTCGACGCAAAGGCGCTGTTCGGCGTCGAAAATTTCGACCGCGTCTTTGTCTCGTATTCGCTGTCGATGATCCCCGGCTGGGAGAAGACGGTATCCGCGGCTCTTGCTGCCCTGTCATCTGGCGGCTCGCTGCATATCGTCGATTTCGGCCAGCAGGAGGCCCTGCCCCGCTGGTTCCGCACGCTGCTGCGCGGCTGGCTGAAAAAATTCCATGTCGAGCCACGTCAATCGCTGCGCGCGGTTCTGGATTCGGAATCTGCAAGAACCGGTGCAAGCTTCCGTTTCCAAGCGCTTTATCGCGGCTATGCGTGGCTCGCTGTGATCGGCCTAGGTCGATAGCCAGGGTGTGTTGAGATTCAGGTCAGGCCGAGTCGAAAACGGTGGGCTCCGAGAACCGGCGCGGGGTGTACTTTTGGGTACGTGAGCACCGGCCTACGCCGGCCGTAGCCTTAACTGCCACGACCGCTCATGAGTGCTTTGGCCGGCGAAGGCCGGAAGCGCAGGAAACCGCCGTTTGCAGGCCGGTATCACCTGAATATCGATACAGCCTAATGCAGCGCCTTGACCAGCGCCGCCACCATTACCTGCGGCCGGTAGCCGAGCCTGGCCGGCGTCAGCCCGAGCCGCACCACAACCAGCTGCTCGGAGGGAATGATGGCGACCGTTTGCCCATCATGCCCCTCCATCCAGTAGGTGTCCTTGGGCAGGCCGGCGGCAATGCCGGCGCCGGGATTTTCCTCGTCGCCCGGCCCTTCGATCCATAATTGCCCCTTGCCGTAGACCTTCGAGGCAGTTGCCGGTTCCCGCATCCAGTCGACGAAGCCGGCGGGCAGGATCGCCTTGCCGTTCCAGACGCCACCCTGCAGCAGGAATTGGCCGAAGCGCGCCCAGTCGCGTGCCGTGGCATAGAGATAGGACGAGCCGACGAAGGTGCCGTGCTCGTCGGCCTCTAGCACCGCGCTCCGCATGCCGAGCGGATCGAACAGCGCGACCCTCGGCCACGCCAGCGCCTTGTCCTTGTCGCCGATCGCGTCCTGCCACAATCGGGACAGCATCACCGCCGTGCCGCTCGAATAGGAAAACACCTTGCCGACCTCGCCGGTCAGCGGCTTGGATCCGGCAAAGCCTGCCATGTCCGGTTCGAGATAGAGCATGCGCGTCACATCGGCGACGTCGCCATAATCCTCGTTGAATTCCAGTCCGCTCGACATTGCCATCATGTCGGCGAGGCTGATCACGGCACGGCCATCTGCTTGCCAGGGTCGAAACAGGCCCTGGTTGGTGATCGCCAGCTTGCCGTCCTTCATCAGCGTGCCGACGATCGCCGCATTCACCGTCTTGGTCATTGACCAGCCCAGTAGCGGGGTCTTTTCGGAAAAGCCGTCGCCATAGCGCTCTGCGACGATGCGGCCGTTCTTGACCACCACCACCGCCCGCATGCCAGCACCGGTCAATGCCGGATCGTCGAGGATTGCCGTGACCTCGGGATCCTGCGAGGCATCGGCCTTGTCGCCCTCCGGCCAGATCGCATCGGGCAGCGGCGCCGGCGTCGGTGCAACTCCCGCGACAGCCTTGGCGGCGGCAATATCGCTGTCGGGAACCGAGGCGCAGCCGAGCCCGTCGCGGGCGACCGCGACACTCTTGCCGAGCCCGCCGAACAGGCCCGCCGAAACCGTTCCCTTCTCCTTGTCCACCGACACTCTCATCAGCTTCAGCAGCGGATGGCCCGGCGCCTGCACATCGACGGCGAGCACGTCGTCGGCGTCTCGCCCTGCGATGAAGACGTTCGAACAGACGATCTTGGCCGAATAGCCGGAACCGACGCGGATCAGTTCCGGCGGCGCGAAATACAGCCAGCCGGCGAGCATCGCAGCGGCCAGCACAGCCAGGCCCAGCAGCCATTTGACGAACTTCAGAAGGATCTGCATTTTTTTCGAATTCCCCCCGAGCGCGATCTATGTCATCGATTTGCCGCCATTGTTTCGGCAAAATCGCGGCTCTTGTCGAGCGCCGTCAACCGAATATCAACCATGATCGGCGATCACGAGGGACTGGGCGATTCTGTGGGGTGATCGTCCGGCTGGGCTTGCATGCATGTGTCCCAAACTGCGCAACGGTTTGGGAATGCATGAAACGAAGATCCAGGCGCTTCGCGTAAGTCAGTTTCAAACGCGTCGCGCCCGGTCGAGGGGCCACCCGCGGAAAGACCCATCAGCGGCCGGCTGAAACCGGCTCGGGAAGTAGCGATGCGCCGTTTCGCGGTCCTCATCACGCTGATGCTGCTTGGTGCCTGCTCGACGGTCGATGATCTGACGCCATCGCTGTCGTCGTCCAGCGCCCCGACGGTTGCGGTACGCGCGCCCCGTTTTGCCGATTCCGACCCGCATGAATGGGATAGCGGCGCACCGTGGAGCTACGCCGTCCACGGCACCGACGTCTCCAAATACCAGACATCGATCGACTGGCCGGCGGCCAGGGCCAGCGGCATCTCCTTTGCCTTTATCAAGGCTACCGAAGGCGGAGACCGGTTCGATGAAGCTTTCAACGAGCATTGGAGCCGCACGAAGGCCTCGGGTATCCCCCGTGCCGCCTATCATTTCTTCTACTTTTGCACGCCGGCCGCTACCCAGGCGCGCTGGTTCATCCAGAACGTGCCCAAAGACAGTTCGGCGATGCCGCCCGTTCTCGACATGGAATGGAACCCGAAATCGCCGACCTGCAAGCTGCGGCCAGATTCCGCCACGGTACGCAGCGAGATGAGCACATTCCTCAAAATCGTCGAAAAACACTACGGCAAGAAGCCGATCATCTACACGTCGGTCGACTTCTTCGAAGATAATGGTCTATCGGGTTTCCGGGCCTACCCCTACTGGCTGCGCTCCGTCGCCGGGCACCCGCGCCAGAAATACGGCAGCCATCCATTCACCTTCTGGCAGTATACCGGAACGGGCGTCGTGCCGGGCATGGCCGGAAACGCCGACATCAACGTCTTCAACGGCTCCGAAGCCGCCTGGAAGAAGTGGTTGCGGCAGAACACCCGTTGACACCAGGCCTGCCGCCTGCTTTTCGACACAGCCAATGACGAATACCCGCAACCGCTGGTAATCTTCTCGGAAGGATGGCGATGCGATCGCGCTTTGGAATTCTCGCGGCGCTGCTCCTGACCGCCGTGCCGGCCGCGGCACAGCAATGCGGCGGCGATTTCGAGGCATGGAAGCAGGGCGTGGCGGCGGAGGCCAGGGCGGCCGGCGTCGGCGCTGCCGGCCTTGATGCGCTGGAAAACGCCACCCTCGATGAGAAGGCGCTGGCACGCGACCGCGCCCAGGGCGTCTTCACCCAGACCTTCATCGAATTCTCGAACCGCATGATCTCGTCGCATCGACTGAAGCAAGGCGCGGCCAATCTGCAAAAATATGCCGAGATCTTTGCCCGCGCCGATCGCGAATTCGGCGTCCAGGCGCCGGTCATCGCTGCTTTCTGGGCCCTGGAAACCGATTTTGGCGCCGTGCAAGGCGATTTCCACACACTGAACGCACTGGTCAGCCTCTCGCATGACTGCCGCCGCCCGCAGTTGTTCCGGCCGCAGATCGTGCCGCTGCTGATGCTGATCGATCGCGGCGTGGTGCCGGCCGACGTGACCGGTGCCTGGGCCGGCGAGATCGGCCAGACGCAGATGTTGCCTTCCGACTATCTCGGCCACGGCGTGGACGGCGACGGCAATGGCCTGGTCGACCTGCGCGGCAGCGCGCCTGATGTGATCATGAGCACGGCCAGCAAGATCCAGTCGCGCGGCTGGAAGCGCGACCAGCCCTGGATCGAGGAAGTCCGTGTGCCCGACGATTTGCCGTGGGAGCAGACGGGACGCACCAACAAGCTGCCGTTGATGCAATGGACCCAGTGGGGCGTTACCAGGCCCGACGGTACGCCGCTTCTCGACAACGGCCTGAAGGCCGGCCTGGCGCTGCCCATGGGTCGCAAGGGGCCAGCCTTCCTGACCTACGACAATTTCGACGTCTATCTCGAGTGGAACCAATCCTTCACCTATGCCCTGACCGCGGCAAATCTTGCCGCCCGGCTGGGGGGCGCGCCGCGATTCGATCCGCGCAACCCGGAACCCGGCCTCAACGGCGACCAGATGAAGGCGCTACAGACCAAGCTCGAGGCGAAAGGCTATGACGTCGGCACCGTCGACGGCATTTTAGGCACCAACACCCGCGAAGCGATCCGCAAGGAGCAGATGCGGCTGGGCCTGCCGGTCGACGGCTGGCCGACGCTCGAGCTGCTGGCGGGGCTGTGAGGGCGGTGAATGGTGAATGGTGAATGGTGAATGGTGAAAAGAATAGCACCGGAGCCGCACTGAACACCAGAGCTACTACTATTCACTATTCACTATTCACATCACCGCCTGGCAAGCAAGAAATCGATGAAGGCTCGCAGCGGCGCGGGAACCTGCCGGGAACTTGCGTGATATAGATAAAAACCCGGAAATCTCGGCGACCAGGCTTCGAGAAAGCGGATGAGCTTTCCCGCTTCGATCCACGGCCGGACCTGGTATTCCAGCATGTACGCCACGCCGACCCCATCCAGAACCGCCCCGATCATCAGGTCCGTATCGTTGACCGTCAGGCCACCGCTGACGGCCACTTCCAGGGCACGTTGGCCTCGGGCGAACTCCCACCGGTAGAGATTGCCGCCGCTCGGCCACTGGAAATTGATGCACTGGTGCTGATGCAGGTCCGCGGGGTGACGGGGTATCGGGTGATGCTGCAGATACCTCGGCGCCGCCACTGCAGCCATCTCGAGCTCCTCGCTGAGCTTCACAGCCACCATATCCTTGTGCAGCCGCTCACCCAGTCTGATTCCAGCATCGAAGCGGCCCTCGACGATGTCGGTGAGCATGTCGTCGACAATGATTGTGAGGGCGATATCGGGATAGGCGCGGCGGAAATCGCCGAGGATCGGCGCGATGAAACGCGTGGCGGCGATGCGCGGAACATTGATGCGCAGCGAGCCTGCTGGCCGGCCGCGTGATGCATGCGCGTCCGCGACGGCGCCTTCCAGTTCGCCGAATGCCGGTGCGATGCGGGCAAACAGCTTCTCGCCCTCAGCGGTCGGCGACATGCTGCGCGTGGTGCGGTTAAGCAGGCGGACACCGAGACGCTCTTCCAGCCCACGTATCGTCTGGCTGAGTGCTGGAGGCGAAATCCTGAGCTTGGCCGCGGCGCGGACAAAGCTTCCCTCTTCGATGATTGCTGCAAATGCCGTGAGTTCGGAAAACTCGCTTCCTCGCATTATGTACCTCAGGCTTAACAAGTCAGTTAGATAATAGGCTATTCTCTGAGCAATAGCATGCCCCTAGCTTTTCCCCGGAACGCCGCTCGATCGAGGCGGCCGTAGCCAGACGAAGGAACAGCCATGCATCGTCCACTCGAAGGCAAGACCGCACTTGTGACCGGCAGCTCGCGCGGCATCGGACGCGCCATCGCCGAGGGGCTCGCGGCCAAGGGTGCTGCCGTGGTCGTCAACTATGTCGGCAACGAGAAAGCAGCCAGGGAAGTCGTTGCCGCCATTGAAGGGATTGGCGGAAAAGCCGTCGCCATCCAGGCGGACGTCTCCAGCATCCCCGACATTCGCAAGTTGTTCGACGAAACCGAACGGCAGATGGGGCCGATTGACATCGTCGTAGCCAATGTCGGCGTCGCCGTCATAAAGCCGCTCGTCGAGGCCACCGAAGCGGACTTCGATCATGTGTTCGGGGCCAATGCCAAGGGCACCTTCTTCACGCTTCAGGAAGCGGCGCGCCGCGTTCGCGACGGTGGCCGCATCATTGCCGTCTCCACCGGTGGAACGAAGATGTTCTTCACGCACACGGCGCTTTATCTCGGCAGTAAGGGAGCCGTCGAGCAGTTCGTCCGCGTCCTCTCGCGCGAACTCGGCCCGCGCGCCGTTACCGTGAATGCGCTTTCGCCAGGCTTCACCGACACCGACCTGCTTCCGGAGCGGGACCGGGCCGTGGCCGCCGGCATGTCGCCCTTCGGCCGGATCGGAGGGCCGCGCGACGTCGCCGATGTCGCGGTTTTCCTGGCTTCGGACGAAGCTCGCTGGCTGACCGGCGAGAACATCCAGGCCGGCGGCGGAGTAGCCTGACTGAATGGTGAATGGTGAATGGTGAATGGTGAATGGTGAATGGTGAATGGTGAATGGTGAATGGTGAATGGTGAATGGTGAATGGTGAAAAGAACAACACCTGAGCCGCGCAGAGCACAAGAGCTACTACTATTCACTATTCACTATTCACTATTCACTATTCACTAATCCGCCATCGTCTCGAGGCTGGCGAACCCTTGCGGCGCGTCGCCTTCGTCGAATGGCGTTGCCACCTCGACGAAGGTGTCGGGATAGAAGCCGTTGAACCGTGTCCTGAGCGACAGCGAGTAGGCGCCGATATGGCCGATCTCTATCCAGTCGCCGGTATCGACGGTTTCGGGCAGCCAGAACGGCCGCGACAATATATCGACGGAATCGCAGGTCGCGCCGCAGACCTTGAAGGGCACGATGGTCTTGTCCTCGCCATTGCGCGAGCGGATCGCCGGATCGGGGATGAAGCGCGCCGGCAGCGTGATCTTGCCGGTCCATGAATCCGACAGCGACGCCCAGATGCCGTCATTGATGTAGAGCCTTTTGCCCTTGCGCAGCAGCACGCGCACGATCAGCGACAGGCAGCGCGCCACGATCACCCGGCCGGGCTCGGCCACCAGCGGCATCTGGTCGAATTGGTACTCCTGGAGGTCGCCCGATAATCGCGACATGATCTGGCCGAGCGACGGCATCTCCGGCTTGCGGCTGTTCGGGTCATGGCCATATTCGGCCGGAAAGCCGCCGCCGACATCGAGCCCGGCAATGTCGAAACCGACGCGGTTGCGCACCCAGTCGGCCGAAGCCAGCGCCCGCTCATAGGTGTCGGGATCCTCGATCTGGCTGCCGACGTGAAAGCACAGCCCGACCTTGTAGCCGGTTCGGTTCAGCCGTTCGGCGAGTTCCACCGCATTGGCCGGTCCGGCGCCGAACTTCTTCGACAGTTCGTAGGCCGCCGAGCCTTTCGTCTGGATGCGCACGAACACGGTGATCGCGCCCGGATCGATGTCGAGCGCCCGCACCACCCTGGTCAGCTTGGTGATCTCGTCCTCATGGTCGAGCGAAATGACGCGGATGGCGTATTTCTCCAGCGCCAGCCTGATGTCCGACTGCGCCTTCACCGGGTGCATGTAGAGCATCTCGGCGTCGGGCGAGACGGCGCGCACGGCGGCGAATTCGCCGGGCGAGGCCACATCGAAGGCGCTGACGCCGGCCTCGACCAGCGCGTTGAGCACGATCTGCTCGCCATTGGTCTTGACCGCATAGGCGGTCTTGCCGGGAAACATGCCCATGAACTGTTTGGCGTCCGCCTTCAGCACCTGCGGGCGGAAGCAATAGATCGGATCGTCCGGGCGCAGCGCCAGCGCTGCCTCGCGGGCATTTTCGAATCGCTGCATGGACGAATCCCTTGACTGAGGCTGCGCACAATTAATCCAAGCTAGCGGCTAATGAAAACAATTCTATGTCTCGCCGCCCCGGCTTCGCGGCGCTACGCCTTTCTGTACGCCGGTTATGGGCGAGCTAGGCCATCGCTCAGGTTTCGGGTGGCCCTTGCGGCCGGATCGGGTATGGCGTGAACAGACGCCTGAAGAGCAAGGCATCTCGTCTGGGAGGACGACCAATGGCGATAGCTGCCACCACCTCGATGCGCGGGCCGATGGTGCTCAAGGACTGGGCGCAGCTTCTGCTGCTCGGCGCCATCTGGGGCGGTTCGTTCTTCTTTGCCCGCATTGCGGTGGCGGAACTTCCTCCGCTGGTGCTGGTGCTGTTCCGCGTCACCATCGCGGCGGCGGCACTTCAGCTCTATCTTGCGGTTCGCGGCCCATCCTTTCGCCTCGCTTTGCCGCATGCCGGCCTGTTCTTCCTGCTGGCGCTCGCCAACAATGTCATCCCTTTCTCGCTGATCTTTGCCGGCCAGACCGAGCTTGGCGCCGGCGTCGCCTCGGTGCTCAATTCGACGACGCCGTTCTGGACGCTGATCCTCGCCAACGCCCTGACCAGCGACGAAAAGCTGTCCTGGAACAAGCTTGCCGGCATCGCCCTCGGTATCGCGGGAACGGCGGTGATGATCGGTCCCGGCCTCGTCGCCGGGCTCGGCGGCCCGGTCTGGGCGAAATTCGCGCTCATCGGAGCGTCACTATCCTATGCGATTGCGCTGATGATTGCCCGCCGCTTCAAGGGTGTGCCGTCACCGGTCATTGCCACCGGACAATTGACTTGCTCGACCATCATCATGATCCCGGTCGTTCTGTTCACCTACGGGACCGCCAATCTGTTTTCGGCTTCGCCGCCGGTCTGGGCGGCGGTGCTGGCGCTGGCGCTGCTGTCGACCGCGTTCGCCTATATCCTCTATTTCAACCTTGTCGCCTCGGCCGGCGCCACCAACGCCTCGCTGGTCACGCTCATCGTGCCGGCCAGTGCCATCCTGCTCGGCTTCCTGTTCCTGGGCGAGCGGCTCGAACTGTTCGAATTGGGCGGCATGGCGCTGATTGCGCTTGGCCTCGTCACCATCGACGGTCGCCTGTTCGGGCGGCGTTAGAGATGGCGCTATATGGGCGTGATCGCCGGAACAGATGAACCCTGCCATTCCAGACGCCAGATACCGCCTTGCCGGAGATTCTGAACGAGATCTGGATGGAAGGCGGCAAGGCAGGTCCCGCCAACATGTCTCACGGAAGGATAGACAAAACCGGTCGCGGGGTCTTGCTTGCGGAGTTGCTTCGCCAGCGCCTGCCCGGCAGGATAGGCTAAGGCAGTATCCGGATCGAGCACCGGGTCCTTGCTGAACTCAGCGCCGCGCAGATCGTGAAACGAGCCTATGAAGTCGGCAACGAGCTCCGCATAGTCGGTAACGTTTTCGAACCGTTCGATCGCAGCAAGCTCGCGCGTCAGATGAAACGAGACCTCGCCGAGCGCGGTTTCCGCATCGAACGCACAGTACCAGACGCCCCTGGCATCATCGTTGAAACGATTGCCGCCCGGACGGGTGTAAGCGAACGCCGCATTGATGAAGGTGTAGCCCGGCCTCCCGAAGACCAGTTCGCGCGGATCGAGGTCGGGCAATCCCCCTTGCTGCGCCTGAAGACGGCCGCTGGTGGCTCCTTCAAGCTCCGCAAGGTCCTCCATATCTCCATGATTCCTGGCCAACGGCATCAGGACCGGCTCCTTGAGCCTGCCTGTCGAAATCAGCCGGATCGTGTCGCGCTGGGAAATGTCGGCGCGCGGCGGGATCTGCATTCAAAGTCCGCCACGCAAAGCGTCGATGTGTTGGCGAACCTGCAGCAGCTTCGGAATGCCGCCCTCGATCATCACGTCCAGGGGGCGCCGGCCACCATACAGAGGTCCTTTGTTCGGCAACCGCACCCATTCATCGGCAAGCGCTTCGGAAAACAGAAGCCGCAGTCCCTTGAAGATGCCGATCAGGGCGCTGATGCGTGTCAGCGAATCCTGGGAGAGAACGCCCTCCCACTCGCCTTTCTTCATACGGAACCAGGTTCTCTCCGATACGTCGCCGATCAAGGTGCATATCTCGGTGCTGGTCAGATGCCAGATGTCTGCGAGCCTGACGATGCCGGCAACAGCCGCTGGCGTGAGCCGCGCCCGTGCCGAGGCATCCGCCAGATTTGCCGGCAAAGCCTGATTTGCAGGATCGCGAACCGCATAAGCGACACTCATTCCAACCTCCATCACTTGGCAGACAATATACTGCCAATTGGCAGGATATGCAAGTCCCGGCTATCCTCACAACGCGCTGCTGGTTGCCCCATCGCATTCGTATGGCGTGCAGCACCCGGTTGGACATGCAAAGGACGCTCTGACGCTCCGAACCTTCAGTCGGTCCGAAAATCGAATCCGATTTCTGGAGCGGTAGCGCTGCCATTCTCGTTACTGCCCCGGCTTTGCCACAGATTATTCACAGGTCCCGAGCCGGCTTTTGACAAAGAGTTTCAATGCCTAACGGCAAACGGCAGGTCGCAAATTCCACAATCTCGTCGCATTGCAGCAAAGTTTCTGCTTGCCTGTGGCACAAATGACCCTAGACTCTCGCCATAGCTCTTTAAGAGGAGGCTATGACATGGGACTGACGAGGCCGATCAACGCATTGATGATTTGTGCTGCGTTTGCATTCATCGGCGCCCTCATTATGGGCGTCCTTCCATAAGGCCGCTAAGCGGGGGAAGACCAGCACCGAATACTACAACCATTGAAAGGGCCGGGCATTTTGCCCGGCCTTTTGCATTCCCCCGATCTTTGACATTTCGCATTACGCCGCGGCCGATCCAGCTGCCTCGACTTCGTGCGACCTGATGCCGATCATGTGGCAGATGGCAAAGACCAGATCGGCCCGGTTCATCGTGTAGAAGTGGAAATCGCCGACGCCGCGCTCGACAAGGTCCAGCACCTGCTCGGCCGCAACCGCGGACGCCACCAGCGCATGCGTTTGCGGGTCGTTCTGCAGCCCATCGAAGCGCTCGGCCAGCCATGCCGGCACCAAGGCGCCGCAACGCGCCGAGAAGTTGGCGACCTGGGTGAAATTGTGCACCGGCAATATGCCCGGCACGATCGGTATGTAGATGCCGGCCCGCCGTGCCCGCTCGACATAGCGTTCATAAAGATCGTTGTCGAAGAAGAACTGGGTGATCGCCCGCGTCGCTCCATTGTCGGCCTTGCGCTTCAGCATGTCGAAGTCGGTGGCGAAATCCGGGCTTTCCGGATGCTTTTCCGGATAGGCCGAGACCGATATGTCGAAATCGCCGGCGCCCTTCAACGCGTCGACCAGCTCGGCGCCATTGGCATAGCCTTCCGGATGCGGCCGGTAGGCCGCGCCGACGCCCTCGGCCGGATCGCCGCGCAGGGCGACGAAACGCTTGACGCCCATATCGGCGAACTCTCGGATCACCGCATCGACCTCGTGACGCGCCGCATCGACGCAAGTCATGTGCGCCGCCGGCGTCAGCGTCGTTTCGTTGAGGATGCGCTTGACGGTGCGGGCCGTGCGCTCGCGGGTCGAACCACCGGCGCCATAGGTGACTGAAACGAATTTCGGCTTGAGCGGCTCCAGCCGGGTGACCGTATCCCACAGCCTTGCTTCCATCTCGTCGTTTTTAGGCGGAAAGAACTCGAACGAAACCCTGACCTTGTCGCCGATGTCGGGGCGGCGGGAGAAGCGGAACTGGTTCATCAGGCGGTTTCCCCTATCGGATACGCATTGGCCGGTTGTCTGTCGTTGGAAGGCTCGGCAATCAGCATGCGCCGATCGCGGCCGAGCCAGAGTTTGACGGTGAGCTTGGCCTCATTGCCGCCGCGAGGCTCGAATTCCTGGCTGTCCTCAAGGTCGAGGCCGGCCTCGGAAAACCAGTCGCCGATTTGCCGGTCGGAGAAGCCGAGACGCATATGCGCGTGCTCGTCGCGCAAAAACTCCAGCGTGTGCGGCGCGAAATCGACGATCACCAGCCGGCCGGCCGGGCGCAACAGCCGTGCCGCCTCGCGGACGGCGCGGGCAGGATCGTCGAGATAATGCAGCACCTGATGGATGGTAACGAGATCGAAGGCGTCGCGTTCGACCGGCGGCGCAAAAATGTCGCCCTGCCGCACCTGCGCATTCGAAACGCCGGCCTTGTCGAGATTGGCGCGCGCCACCGTCAGCATCTCGCGCGACATGTCGATGCCGACACCGCGCCGATAGAGCGGCGAAAATATCTCGAGCAGCCGTCCGGTGCCGGTGCCGAGATCGAGCATCGACTGGAACGGCCGCTTGCCGACGAGCTTAACGAGTGCTGCTTCGACCGCGCGGTCCGGCACGTGCAGCGAGCGGATGTGGTCCCAGCTTGCGGCGTTGACCGAGAAATATTCGGCAGCCCGGTCCTGCCGCTTGCGCTTGACCGCGGCCAGCCGTTCGAGATCACGCTCGACCTGCGGATCGGCGCCGCGGATGCCGGAGACCAGCCTGAGCACGAAATCGCGCGACGCGTCGGAATCCGAAAGCCGGAAGAAGGCCCACGAGCCCTCCTGGTAGCGGCCGATCAGCCCGGCCTCCAGCAGCAATTTCAAATGGCGCGAGACGCGCGGCTGCGACTGGCCGAGGATTTCGGTGAGATCGGAAACGGTCAGATCGCCGCGCGACAGCAGCGCCAATATACGCAGCCGGCTGGATTCGGCTGCCGCCTTCAATGTATCTACCATCGTGTCGAGAGCGACATGCATGCGAGCATTCTCTTTGAAAAGATATAAACATATGTTTATGTCGATTTTGATAGGCTTGCAAGCGCTATGTCGCTTCCGGACAAGAAAATGACGCATGCGTGGCGGATCGCGCAAAGCCGCAAGCATCGAGGCGAGAACCATGTTCGAAACGCGCAGCGGCGAAAAGCTTCTGGAAACCGACCCGGAAACGATGCCGCCGGATGGCCATGTCGTCTTCATCGGCCGCATCGCTTCGCCTTGGACGACACGGGAGACTTGCCCCAAAAACATGAGGGCCGCGCGGGAGACGGGACAGCCGGCGCACTTGGTCATCGACCCGCTCTACCGGGATGGCCTGCTTGGGCTGGAACGCGCCAGCCACGTGATTATCCTGTCCTGGCTGCACCATGCGCCGCGGCAACTGATTGTCCAGAAACCCCGCCATGCAGTTGAACCGAAGGGCGTCTTTTCGCTGCGCTCCCCTGCCCGGCCGAACCCAATTGGGCTGCATGTCGCCAGGCTGGTTGCTGTCGACATCGATATCGGCCGCATCGATCTCGACGCCATCGACGTGCTCGACGGCACGCCGGTCATCGACATCAAGCCTTATTTCGCTTCGACCGATGCCTTCGCCGAGGCGACCATGGCCGGGCGGGACGAGTCACCCAGACCGGATGAGCAGTGAGCGCCCCGACCGGCCGCCGCCGCGCTATCGCCAAGGCGCTGACAGCGCTCCTGCCGCTGGCGCCCTATGCCGACATGGAAAAGATCCGTGCCGATGCCGGCGCCGTGCATATGAAGACCTTGCCACCGAGCATTGCCGTATGGCTGGCGACAATAGCCCACATCCGCCATATGCACACCGACTACGAAAAGCTGCTGGCCGAAGGCTATGACCGCGATTCCGCGCGCTTCTTCGTCATCGAACAGACCAACATCGTGCTCACCCGCTGGCGCGCCACCCGCTTGCTCGACGATGGCGATGAGGCATAGAGCGATGCAAGCACACGCGTCGAGTTCTACGCTCTTCACCATTGTGATTGGCGAAATCCAGGGATGACAGCCAATCTCGAAAGTTGCAGGACTGAACGAGGCGCTAAACTAGCGTGCCAGCAAGCTCAAGGCAGTCGCGACGATGTCGGCGACCGGACGCGTGCCATCCAAGGTTATTGCCGCCTCGTCCGTCGCTGGCGCCTCCAGCGTGGCGAACTGGCTGTCGACCAGGCTTGCCGGCATGAAGTGGCCCTTGCGATTGCCGACGCGCCGCATCGCCGTTGCCGGGTCGATCTCCAAATAGACGAAAACGATATCCGGGCAAAAGCCGCGCAGGCGATCGCGATAGCTGCGCTTCAGCGCCGAGCAGGCGGCGACCACACCTTGCCCGCTTGCGATCGACGCGGCCATGCGCTGGCCGATCGCGTCGAGCCAGCCCTCGCGCAGCGCGTCGGTAAGCGGTTGTCCGCTCGCCATGCGCGCGACGTTTTGGGGCGGATGCAGCCTGTCGCCTTCGATAAAGAGGGCGCCCAATGCCGCTGCAAGCGCTTCGCCGACGACCGACTTGCCGCAGCCGGCAACGCCCATCACCACGATGGCGGGTATCGTTCGAACAGTGCTCGCCGGCTTATATGCCACGTCTTTCCCGGTCATGCAGGTCAGCGGCTTGCCGGCGCGCGGCCATAGAGCAGCAGCATGGCGACGATGACGACGCCGTAGATGATCTGCCGCCCCGCCTCCGGCATCTGCATGACGGAAAGGATGGATTGCAGGAGCGTGATCAGGATGACGCCGGCGACGGTACCGAGATACGAGCCCCGTCCGCCGAGGATCGAGGTGCCGCCGAGCACCACGGCAGCGATCGACGGCAGCAGATAGGCATCGCCCATCGACTGTGCCGCCTTGGAGGCATAGCCGGCCAACAGCACGCCGCCGAAGGCCGAGAGCCCGCCCGAAACCGCAAAGGCGATCATCACCACGCGCCGTGTGTCGATGCCGGAAAGATAGGCGGCACGCTCGCGGTTGCCGATGCCGTAGACAGTGCGGCCGAAGCCGGTGCGGGTCAGCACGAACACCATTGCGGCGCCGATCAGCGCCCAGATGAGAACTGCGTTCGGCACGCCAGGAACGGCAAAGCCGGTCGCCAGATAGCGCATCGCACCGGTTGCCGAATCCTGCGGCGAGAAACCGCCCGTATAGACCACCATCAGCCCCTGCGCGACCGCGTTGGTGGCGAGCGTGATGATCATCGAGGGAATGCGCAGATAGGCGACGCCAATGCCGTTGACGATGCCGATCAGGACACCGCAGAAGATGCCGAACGGAATGGCAAGCGCCACGCCGACAGGGCCGTACGCGGCTGCGGCACAGGCCATCATGGCGCCGACCGCCACCGACCATGGCACCGACAGGTCGATCTGGCCGAGCAGGATGACCAGCATCATGCCGGTGGCGATGACGCCGAGAAACGAGGCCACCTTGAGCTGCTGCAACAGGTATTCAGGCGACAGGAAGCTGCGCGAATAGAGGCTGCCGAGGAAAAGCAGCAGCACGATACAAGCGAACGCCGTCAGCACCGCCGGGTCGGCGCGGCGGAGGAATTTCGGCATGCGGCCGGCGAGACCACTCACAGTCGTTTCGCTCACAGGAACCACTCCAGCCGGTTGCGGACCCGGAACAGGGCGAAGGCGCCGAGGCTGACCGCGATCAGCAGGATGACGCCCTGGAACAGAGGCTGCCAGAGCGGATCGAAATCGAAGACGAACAGCAGGTCGCCGATGGTGCGGAAGGCAAGCGCGCCGAAGATCGCGCCGATGGCGCTGCCCTTGCCGCCGAACAGCGACACGCCGCCAAGCACGACCGCGGCGATTGAAAACAGCGTATAGGCGTTGCCGCTCGCATAGGCCGCATCGCCGGTATAGGTGAAGAACGTCAGGAACAGCCCGCCGATCGCGGCAAGCAGCCCGGCAAGCGCATAGGCGGCGAACTTTCCACGCCGGATCGGCACGCCGGACATGTAGGCCGCCATCTCCGAGGAGCCGGCTGCATAAGCGGCGCGGCCGAGCACCGACCGGCTGAACGGCACCCAGACGACAAGCACGACCGCCACCAGCGCCACCAGGCTCGCCGGCACAATACCAAACAGGCGCCCGGTCAGCGCGTCGGCGAGCCCCTCATTGACCGAGCCGCCCGGAAACGGCCGCAGCAGCAGCGCGATGCCGAAATAGACCGCGCCGGTGGCGATGGTGGCGACGATCGGCTGCAGGCGCCCATAGATAACGATGGCGCCGTTGATTGCCCCGCACAGCAGCCCGGTGCCGAGCACGGCGATGACGCCGAAGGCGGTCTCGATGCCGGTGCCGACGACCAGCCACGACGCCAGGCAGTTGGTCAGCGTGAAGATCATGCCGACGGAGAGGTCGATGCCGGCGGTGATCACCACCAGCGTCTGCGCCATGGCGACGAAGGCGAGCAGCACGCCCTTGTTCGAAGCCGTCTGTACGACGTTGGCGGTGAAGCCCGCCGGATGGTTCGAGGTGTAGATGACGAACATGACGACGAAGATGCCGAACGCCAGCAGCGTTCCGCGCTGTTCGGCAAGCCAGTAGCGCCAATCCTTCACGCGTCCGCTCCTTGCTTTGGCATCTCTTCGTGAATGTTGAGCGCGCTGGCGATCAGCGCCCGCTCGGTGATTTCGGCGCCGACCAGTTCACGCTTCACCGCCCCGTCATAGAGCACCAGCACCCGGTCGCAGCAGCCGATCAGCTCGTCATAGTCGGTCGAATAGAACAGAATTGCCGCGCCCTGGTCGGCAAGCTTGCGCATCAACTGGTAAAGCTCCTGCTTGGTCCCGACATCGATGCCGCGTGTCGGGTCGTTGAGCAGGATGATCCGCGGCTGCCGCATCAGCCATTTGGCGATGACGACCTTCTGCTGGTTGCCGCCGGACAGCGCGCCGACCGGAATGTCGAGGCCGGCCGTCTTGATCGCCAGAAGACCGACCATGTCGTCGATCAGCCGCTGCTCGGCGGCGCGATCGATGATGCCGGCCCTGGACAGCCGGTCAAGGGCGGCGAAGGAGAGGTTTTCGCGCACCGTCATCGGCAGCATCAAGCCTTCGGTCTTGCGGTCCTCCGGGATCAGCGCCATGCCGATCCGGTCATCGCGCGCGGCGGCCGGGCTGGCGATCGCCACCGGCCTGCCGTCGATCAGGATTTGGCCCGACAGGCCGCGCAGCACACCGAAGAAGGCGAGCAGCAATTCGCGCTGGCCCTGGCCGTCGAGGCCGCCAAGCCCTACCACCTCGCCCGCCCCGACCGACAGCGAGACATCGTGCAGCCGATCCGTCCATGACAGGCTGCGCGCCTCGAGAACCGGCGCGGCTGTAGCAGCCGCCCGCGCGGGCTTGGGCGGAAAGATGTGGCTGTATTCGCGCCCGATCATCAGTTCGACGACCTCATTGTCGCTCTTGGTGCCGGCCGCATAGCTGGCGACATTGCGGCCATTGCGGAACACCGTGCACTGGTCGGCCAGCTCGGCGATCTCGTTCATGCGGTGCGATATGTAGAGCAGCGCCAGCCCTTCCGAACGCAACCGCTTCAACACGGCAAAAACCCTGGCGACGTCAGCGGCGGTCAGAGCCGAGGTCGCCTCGTCGAGGATCAGGATGCGTGGCTTGCGCGCCAGTGCCTTGGCGATCTCGACCATCTGCCTTCTTGAAAGAGGAAGATCCTTGACCAGCGCCAGTGGATGGATATCGGAGGCGCCGGCGCGAGCCAGGGCTTCTTCCGCAACGCGGCGCTGTGCCTTGCGGTCGATCATGCCGAAACGCTTGGGCGGATCGGAAATGGCGATGTTGTCAGCCACGCTGAGTTCGGGGACAAGCGACAGTTCCTGGAAGATGCACACGATGCCGGCCTGGTTGGCGGCGGCCGGCGAAGCGAAGGTCACTTCGCTTCCGTCCAGCATCATGCGGCCTTCGTCGGGCGCGACGACCCCCGCCATGACCTTGATCAGCGTCGATTTGCCGGCGCCGTTCTCGCCGAGAATGGCGTGGATGCTGCCTGGAGTGACCGACAGCTCGGCCTTTTCCAGCGCCCGCACGCCGCCATAGCGCTTGGATATGCCTTCCATGCGGAAGAGCGGAACCGCACCGTCCATCGGCCCTCCCCAGGCGCTTGGCAATCAGGATGTCGAGCGCCGACGCCGCGGGATTTCCCGCGGCGTCGGGCTGTTGGAGCTTACTGGTTTTCCTTGCTCTGGCCCATGATTTCCTGCGCCGTGAAATTGATGCCGCAGGTCGGGAAGGAATTGCCGACGAAGAAATTGTCGGACTGGTCGGGGAAGTAATCCTGGCCTGCCTTGAAGTTCGGATCCTCGACGATCGCCAGCGGCAGCTTGACCGCTTGCGGCACGACCTGGCCTTCAAGTGCCGCAATCGCTGTCTTGATGGCAACCGCAACCTGAGCCGGGCCGGTACCGGCCGACGAGCATTTCAGGCCGTCAGCGGCGAACTTGGCGCAGAATTTGCGGAAGCCATTCTCCGTCTCGCCGCCGAACGGCACGAACGGATGCTTGGCATCGATCATCGCCTGCACGATGCCGGTATCGCCGCCCTGCCCGGTAACGCCGTCGAAGGGACCATTGGTGGCAATGGCGTCGGCCGAAGCCTTTTGCGCAACGCCGTCATCCCATTTGCCGACGACCTCGGTGACATCCCACTTCTTGCCGGACGCGTCGAGAACCTCGTGGATGCCGTTGTGACGGTCGGTGTCGACGGACGTGCCGGCGACGCCGCGCACTTCCAGCACCTTGCCGCCGTTCGGCACGTGCTTGACCAGCCAGTTGCCCCACAATTCGCCAAGGCCTTTCTGGTCGACATTGACGTTGATGGCATCCTTGGTGTCGAGGATGTTGTCGAAAGCGACCAGCACGACGCCGGCTTCCTTGGCCCGCTTGATGACAGGGCCGAATGCGGTCGGATTCTGAGCGTTGACGACAATCGCGTCATAGCCGGAATCGATGAAATTGTTGATTGCCGAAATCTGGGCCGGCACGTCTTCGCCGGTCGAGACCACCTTGAATTCCTTGAGCTTGGCTGCGACCTCCGGCTGCGCTGCATAGGCCTTCGCCGTCTGCACCATCTGGATGCGCCACGTGTTGGCGATGTAGCCGTTGGCCAGAGCGATGCGGTATGGGCCGTCTTTTTTGGGGAACTTGAAGAACTGCGTATCGGCCGACCAGGGTGCGAAGCACTCAGGCTCGGCCGATGGCCCCTTGACGATTTCAGGCTCGGCGATCGCCGACGAGCTCAGCATGACAAAAGCAGTGGCGGCAACGATACCGCCAACGAGTGACTTGATCATCGATATTCCTCCCAGTTGCAGTTTGTTTGTTGTTACGTCGATGAATTTGCGCGTTCCCGGCCCGGCACCTCCCGCCATACCCGTTGCGCGTTCAGGTGACCGAATGCCGACCCGATTTCCTCCTTTATTGCCCGGCTAATCCCGTAAAAAACTATCATATTATACATAAATCATATTATACATAATAAACAAGCATGAGCTGTCGCTTATGTATAATAAACAGATTCCACTCTTCGAGGCGAAATCCCGCCTATGAAAAGTGGTAGCGCTACCATGACGTTATGTAAAGCGCCATTTACATTGCGTTGAAGCTCGCTTCAGCGCGCCGTGCTCTCACGCCGCTTGAGTTCGAAGCCGAGGTCGACGACCCGCTGCTCCGGCCTGTTGCCCTCGATAGCCGCAAGCGCCATGGCGACAGCCCGCCGGCCGATCTCGTAGCGATAGGTCCGAACGCTGGTCACCGACGGGAAAGCAACCTCCATCATGTCGAGATCGTTGAAGCCGACGATGCCGATCGTCTTCGGCACGGCGATCGAAGCGCGATGACATTCGAACAGCACGCCAAGCGCGATATCGTCATTGTTGCAGAATACCGCGTCGAAGCTCGGCACCTTGGCCAGCGCGTCGCGGAACAATTCGCGGCCGAGGGTGACGCTGGAGGGCACCGGCGTCGTGGTCGTGAGCCTCGGATCGAACAAGCCGGCCGCCTCCATCGCCGCGCGATAGCCGGCAAGCCGCCGCTGCGAACGCGGATCCATGCGCGCGCCGATGAAGCCGATCCGGCGATAGCCGGCCTCGATCAGATGTTCCGCAGCCGCCTTGCCGCCCTGGAAATGTGAGAAACCGACCATCATGTCGACCGGATCGAGCCCGGTCTCCATCACCTGCACCACCGGACAGCCAGCCGTTTCCAGCAGTTTTCGCGAGGCCGGCGTCTGGTCGATGCCGGCCACGATCAGCGCGGCCGGGCGTTGCGGGCCAAACACCTGCAGCAGCCGCTCTTCCTCGAGGCCGGAATAGTGGGTGTTGCCGAGCTGGATGCGGAAAGGGCCGTCCGACAGGCTGTCGTAGATGCCGCGCACCACTTCGGCAAAGACGTTGTTGGTAAGCGACGGTACCAGGACGCCAAACACCTCGGCGCGCGCCGAAGCCAGCGCCCGCGCGTTCGGGTCGGGCACATAGCCGAGCTCGTTCACCGCAGACTCGATCTGGCGGCGCAGATCTTCCGAGACACGCCCCGGCTCACGCAAGGCGCGCGATACGGTAATGGCGCCGACGCCGGCCTTGCGGGCGACGTCGGCGATGGTCGGGCGGCCGCCGCCGCGGCGCGAGCGCGGCTTGATCACTATACTCGTCCCGACGCCGGGCAACCGCCCAGACGCGACCGTGAGACGATGTTCAGGGTCTTTGCCACTGCTGCCTTGCCAACCCGTTGCCACACCTTGTCTGGCGTCGCGCAGCCTTCGGCTATTGTCAAGCGACGGCCGGAGAGACTGTGCCCGTATCGCCGTGCTTCAGGCCGTCACAGCAGCGCTGCGGCGGGCCTTCCACAGCAGCAGCGCCATGGCCAAAATGTTCAGCAGGTTCCAGGCAATGCCGTTGAGGAACGCGGCGGCATACGAACCGGTCAAATCGTAGATCCAGCCCGACATCCAGCCGCCGATTGCCATGCCGAAGATGGTCGCCATCATGACGATGCCGACGCGCTGGCCAGCCTCTTTGGCAGGCATATATTCGCGCACGATGATCGCATAACAGGGCACGATGCCGCCCTGCGACAGGCCGAAGACCAGCGAGACGACATAGAGCGAGGCAAGCCCGTCGAACGGGATGTAGAACAACAGCGACAGGCATTGCAGCACCGAGCCGATCAGCAGGGTTTTCACGCCGCCGATGCGATCGGCAAGGAAGCCCGAGCCAAGCCGGCTGACGACGCCCGCCGCCAGCATGATCGACAGCATATCGGCGCCATGCGCCACGCCGTAGCCGAGATCCATGCAGTAGGCGACGATATGGACTTGCGGCATCGACATCGCCACGCAGCAGCCGAGTCCGGCGACGATGAGCAGCGCCTGCAAGGCCGCCGGCGACAGCGAGATCGGCTGGACCACGCGGCTGCCCGGCGATCCGGGAGCCGCGTGGGGCGGTGCGCCGCGCCGGAGCAGCAGGATCAGCGGCACCATGGTGACCAGGCAGACGACGCCGATCGCGGCATAGGTGAAGCGCCAGCCTTCGGTCTGCATGACATAGGGCATCGCCGTCGGCCAGATCGCTCCGGCGAGATAGTTGCCGGACGCGGCAGCCGTCACCGCAACGCCGCGGCGCCGGTTGAACCAGTGCGAGATGTCGGCAATCAGCGGCCCGAAGATCGCCGACGAGCCGACGCCGATCAACAGGCCCTGGACGAGGGTGAACTGCAGGATCGAACTGGTCAGCGACGCCAGCAGGAAGCCGGCGCCAAGTGTAATCGCGGCAATCAGCGCCGGAACCCAATACCCCACGCGGTCGATGGCGCGGCCGAACAGCACATTGCCGGCGGCAAAGCCGACCATGGTCGCAGTATAGGGCATCGAGGCAGCGGCGCGATCGACGCCGAATTCTGCCTGCACGGCGGGCAGCACCACGACCACCGCCCACATGCCGACCCCGCCTATGGTTGCCAGCAGCATCGAGACGCCGAGCCGTATCCAGGCATAGGCACTGTCGATGCCGGAACTTGCTGCCTGGTTTGAGACGATGGGGGTCAAGAACGTTTCCTGTCCGCAGTTCTTAAATCGGCGGTTCTGACCACTATCAGCGCATTCGCATCGCGGAGCAGCGCCACGACGGGCCAATCCGTGGCTCCAGGGATGCGGGCCGAAGTGGAACAGTGGCGCACCATAGGGCGTTTTCTTTTCGAACGAGCTTGTGGAAGGAGTTTGCCATGACCGCGCAACGGAAATGGTCTGCCGACGTCACCGAGCATAGCGACGCGCTGGATCTCGAGGAGCACATCTTCGAATCCCACGATCCGAGGAAGATCGCCGCCTCGCTGAGGCGGTCGGCCGAGCACAGCGACCGGCGCAAGGCGGGGCCGTTTCAATCCGCCATGTCGATGCTGAATTTCTACATCAACCGCGCCGGCAAGAACCTGCCGGCGGCGCAGAAGAAAGTGCTGGAGGACGCAAAGGACGAACTGCGCGTCCTTTTTGGCCGCCCAAAGGAAGACTAGAATCGGTCACTATTGATTGGTTCTGCCAAATCAGGCTGAACTGGACCTAGTGACAGGGCCTCTTTGTCGCCAGTCTGCAGGCTGGCTTGCATTCGCAAGCCTGCAAAAGCCTGGCGTCATGACGGTCAAGATCGGCATCAATCCCATCACCTGGAGCAATGACGACGTCCCGGCGCTTGGCGGCGACACGCCGCTGCAGACCTGCCTGTCCGAAACCGCACAGGCCGGTTATCGCGGCACCGAGCTCGGCGGGAAATTTCCGCGCCAGGCTGAGGTGCTTGGGCCGCTCCTGTCCTCCTATGGCCTGGAACTCGTCTCCGGCTGGTATGATGGCCGCATCCTCGACCGCACGGTCGAAGAGGAATTCGCGGCGATTACCCCGCATCTGGCGTTGCTGCGCGACCTCGGCGCCAAGATCGTCGTCTACGCCGACACCTCGCGCGGTCGCCATGACGGCATTTTCGCACCGATCTCCGAGCGTCCGCGCCTCGGCGACGGCGACTGGCGGGCCTATGGCGAGAAACTGACCGCCCTCGCCACCCGCATGGCCGCATTCGGGGTCGGCATGGCCTTCCACCACCACATGGGCACCATCGTCGAGACGGACGATGAAGTCGACAGGCTGATGGCGGCGACGGGGCACAGCGTCGGACTGTTGTTCGATACTGGCCACTGCCTGTTTTCGGGCGGCGACCCGCAATCGCTGTTGCAGCGGCATCTCGATCGTATCGTGCATTTCCATTGCAAGGATGTTCGCAGGGCGGTGCTGGAAAAGGCACGCCGCGAGGACATGAGCTTCATGGCGGCGGTAGTGGACGGCATTTTTACCGTGCCCGGCGATGGCTCGGTCGATTTCCTGTCATTGCTGAAACCCCTCGCCGCGCGCGGCTATGAAGGTTGGATCGTTGTCGAGGCTGAGCAGGATCCGGCCAAGGCGCATCCGCTGACCTATGCCAGCAAGGGCTATTTCTCGCTGCTCGCCACCGCCCGGCAGGCCGGCTTCGAAGTGGCGACGCGGCAGGCAAACTGACCGGCCCGCATTGCGAGCCGGAGGAACATAATGGGCGCGCGCCTCGATGGGGTTAGCGACGCGAATGCGCCCGGCGATCCGCGCCGCCTTGCTCCCTGCGCGGCGCGGATCGCAGAATCCCGGCTCTGGATTTCAAACCCCGACGTTCGAGCTTGAGGCCGGCCGGAAGCCGTGCCTTGATGCAACCGAGGAGGAGCGACATGGCTTTCGAAGCTGCGCTTGGCATGGAACGGCTTTGCACCATCCGGGAGATTGCCGAGAAGGCGGAACTTGGCGCCGCCACCGTTCATCGCGCGCTGAAGAACAGCCGCGAGGTCCACCCCGAAACCAGGCGACTGGTGCTTGATACCGTCTGTCGGCTCAACGAGGAAAAGATCGCCCGCGCCGCCCGGTTCGTCGGGGGATAGTGCCTTGGCCGACCACATGCGCCTTTCCCTCGACATCATGTCGGTCGACCGCGCTTCGGAAGAACCGATGCATCGTCAGATCTACGCCGCCTTGCGACGCTTCATCCTTGACGGCCAAATCCCGCAGAACACGCTGCTGCCGTCGACGCGCTCGCTGGCCGAAGATCTGAAGGTCGGGCGCAACACGGTCATCGCCGCCTATGACCAGCTCCTCGCCGAAGGTTTTATCGAGGCGCGTGCCGGATCGGGCACCTGGGTAGCGCCGATCCAGCAGAACCGCCCCTTGGCATCTCTGCGCGCCGGACTGGCAGCGCCGCAAAAACTGTCGCGGCGCGGCCAGACCATCGTCAACGGCCCGCAACCGCCGCGTAATGCCGGCGTCATCAATTTCCATCCCGGCGTGCCTGAAACGGCGTCGTTTCCATTCACCATCTGGTCAAGCCTTCTGGTGCGCAATGCACGCAGCCGCGACGAGAGCCTGCTTGGTTATCTCTCCTTTGCCGGCCACCCCGGCCTGCGTCAGGCCATTGCCTCGACCATCGGCCTGTCGCGCGGCATCAGCTGCACCGCCGACCAGGTGATCATCGTCACCGGTGCGCAGGCAGCGCTCGATCTCGTCTCGCGCGTGCTGATGGACGAAGGCGACCATGTCTGGATGGAGGAGCCCGGCTATCTCGGCGCCAAGAGCGCCTTTCTCGCCAGCGGCGCCAGGCTGGCACCGTTGAAGGTCGACCGGCGTGGCTGGCATCTTGCCGATCCGGAGCTGCCGCCGCCGCGGCTGATCTATGTGACGCCATCCTGCCAATGGCCGTTCGGCACCATCATGCGCATCGAGGAGCGATTGCAGTTGCTCGACATCGCCGAACGCAACGGCGCCTGGATCGTCGAGGATGACTATGACGGCGAATACCGGTTCCGCGGCCGGCCGGTGCCGGCGCTGCGCGGGCTCGATCATGCCGACCGCGTCGTCTATATCGGCAGCTTCGGCAAGACGCTGATCCCGGCGCTGCGCATCGGCTATCTGATCGTGCCGCGCGAACTGTCGGTGCCGTTCGACCGGGCGGTGAGCATCACCGGCCAGTTCGCGCCGCTGATCCTGCAGGCAACGGTCAACGATTTCATCACGCAGGGCTATTTCGCCACGCACCTCAAACGCATGCGCCGGCTCTACGCGCGCCGGCAGGCGAACTTCGTCAAGCTGTGCCAGGAGCATCTGGCGGAATGGCTGACCGTCACGGAAAACGATTCCGGCATGCAGCTGCTGGCGAGCTTCGTCAGGCCCTACAAGGACAGCGACGTGGTCGCCGCCGCCGTCAAGGAGGGGCTCGACGTCCAGGGCATCTCGATCAACTACCATTCCACAGAACCCGAGCACGGCCTGCTGCTCGGCTATGCGGCAATGGACGAACGCCAGATCCTGCGCGCGGTGCTGGCGCTGCGCGCCGCGTTCCTAAGGTTGGACAGAAGCTAGAGCCAGGCTTCCCCAATCCGGGCTTTCCGGCGCCGGCGCATGTTGCCTGGCAAGATCGGGAATCCCTAGGATCCCGGCTAGCGACGCCGATGCAGCCAAGGCAGCGCCCGCTTCGCTCTCTTGGGGCGAAGAGATCGCCCCCATGGATCAGCCGCGCGCGCTTACCCTACTGCTTGATCTCGGGTTCGACGAGCTTCGCCAGATTTCGCAGCGACTCCTGCCAGCCGAGATAGCAGGCCTCAACCGGGATGGCGTCTGGAATACCGGCCTGCGTGATATTCACATCGGTGCCGACCGACACTTTCTTCAATGTCACGGTCACCTCGATCTCGCCGGGCAGGTTGGGGTCGTCGAACCGGTCGGTGTAGCGCAGCTGCTCATTGGGCACGAGCTCGACATATTCGCCGCCGAACGAGTGGCTGTCGCCGGTGGTGAAGTTGCGGAAGGACATTTTGAACGTACCGCCGACTTTCGCCTCGAAGTGATGAACCGTGCAGGTGAAGCCGTTCGGCGGCAGCCATTTCGCAAGTGCATCCGCTTCGAGGAACGCGCGGTAGACTTTCTCCGGGCTGGTTGTCAGAACGCGGTGCAGACGTACGGTGCCGGGCATATCGTTAATCCTCCGTGTTGGTGATCGATGCCCCTAGGACGAGCGGGAGCCCGGCCTATCCGACACGGGCCTGCGGATTTTTTGACGACCGGCTATGCCGGCCGGAATCCTCGCCCGGCCGCCGGACAAGGAACTCGGCCGCAGGGTAGCAAACCGCGTCGGAACTGGTCTAGTTCACACTGTCGAACTTCTGCAGATCAACCGGTGCCGCTTTGCGCAATTCGACATCATCCAGCGAAGCATTTTCCAGCGCCACCCGCGCCGCCGCGTCGATGTTGTGGATCATGTCCTGAATATCGGTATCGTCATGCGCCGGGTTCATGGCGATCATCACCGTGCGATTGAGGATGTCGAGCGAGCGCTTGCCGAGGTCGTCGGCGTAATCCAGCCGCAGGTCCTGGTTCTCGGGCAATGCATAAGGATTGAGCGCCGGATGATGCGCCCCTTCATGCATCAGCACCTGGTCCCACTGGGTGAAATTGTGACGGCCGGTCTTGCCGGCAACGACGCTCGGAATGGTCTTCGAAAAAGTCTGCGCCGCCTGCTCGCTCGGCAGTAGGTACATCACCTGTGCGGCGCAATCGTCGTCCGGGCTGTTCATCGGCGACGGTGTCAGACCGAGATTGCCGAGATGGCGGGTGCCGGCCAGCACCATCTTCTTCTCGGCGCGCATCGCCTCGATGATGCCGTCCAGTCGATCGAGTTGGACGTTGAGCATCGCTCCCATCAGTTCGGAAGCACGCGCGCCGATGCCGGCGAAGGGTTTGATGCTGTCGCTTCTGCCCTGCCAGTAGAAATGGCAAGGGTCGATGGCGCAGCGCGCCCGCTCCGCCACTTTCGGGTCGCTGGTGGCAATGCCGCCGCCCTCGCCCGAGGTCATGTTCTTGAAGTAGTTGAAGGAATAGGCGCCGGCATGGCCGATCGAGCCGAGCTTGCGGCCCTCATAGCCGCCGCCGATGCCTTGGCAGACATCCTCGAGCACCAGCAAGCCGCGCTTGGCAGCAATGTCCATGATCGCATTCATGTTGCAGGCCGCGCCCCACATATGCACCGGGATGACCGCCCTGGTGCGCGGCCCGATGGCATCGCGCAAGGCGACGGGATCGATGGTCAGGCTCTCGTCGATGTCGACGATGACGGGAATGGCCCCGACCGACAGCACCGCGGTCGCTGTCGCCATATAGGTGTGCGCGGGCACCAGGACCTCGTCCCCCGGACCGATGCCGAGCCCGATCAGGCCGGCCGCGAGCCCATAGGTGCCGCTGGCGGCCAGTGCGAAATGCTCGACGCCAAGATGCTGCGCATAGCGGGCCTCGAAGCGGTCGCATTCGCTGTCCTTGCCGTAACGAAACAGCGCGCCCGAGCGGATCACCCTGGCAATGGCTTCGATTTCCTCTTCGCCGGCGGTGTACATGGCAGGCCTCCAAGTTACTTGGTAGTTTGGGTCACTTGGTAATGTGGGTCGCTTGATGGTGTGGACAGCTGTAGGCTTGTCGGCACAGTTTGGAAGAACCACTCCGCCGCTATTCGACCAAGCCATCTGCGCCCGGAAGACGGTTCCTATGAGTGGTTTTGAACCCTGATTGGGGAAATCGGCAGCTAAGTGTCTCAGCCGGCAGGCAAATCGTACCCATCCGAATTCGCCAAAGTGGCCCTGTCGGAAAGCCAGCTTTCGGCGTTCCATTCCGGCCAGTTGGGCAAACGGTTGGTTCCATGAAATACGGGACACACTTTGGAAGACCCTCGAGACCGGCGCGCCGGCGGAAAGGCCGACATTCGTGAACGCCGCCGGCTCCAGCAAACGGATCGTGCTCCACGAGGACGATGTCGGCATGTGCCACGGCGCCAACAGCGCCTTTCTCGAATTGAACGGGCTAGGTGTCTGCAGTTCCGGCGCGGTGATGGTGCCGTGCCCGTGGTTCCTCGAAATGGCCGAAAGCGCCGCAGCCAACCCTGGCCTTGACCTTGGCGTCCACCTGACGCTGAACAGCGAGAAACAGCACTACAAATGGCGGCCGCTGACCGCGCCGTCGCGGGCGGCCGGCCTGACCGACGAGTTCGGCTTCTTATGGCCCGACGTGGCGACCACGCGCCGCAAGGCGGTGCCGCAGGCGGTCGAGGCCGAGCTTCGCGCCCAGATCGACACCGCCTATCGCGCCGGCATCGACGTCACCCACCTCGACGCGCATATGGGCGCAGCATTGTCGCCCGAATTTTGCGACATCTACATCAAGCTCGGGCTCGAATATCAGCTGCCCGTGCTGCTGACCAAGACCCTGTCCGCTTATTCCCCCAACGACAATCTGGTCGGCGTCACCGAGGAGGCGTTCCAGCGCGGCGTGGCGCTGGCCCGCGCCGGCGGCTTTGCCATTTTCGACGCCGCCATCCAGACGACCTGGGGCCGGCCGCGCTCCAGGCCGATCGAGCCCGTTTACAAAGCGCTCATCGAGGGTGTGCGCGAGGGCCTGACTTTCTTTTGCCTGCATTGCAACGCGCCCGGTGAACTCGAGCTGATCGAGCCGCGCTCCGCCTATATCCGCACCGAAGAGTACGAGCTGTTCTGCGACCAGGGCTTTCGCGACTGGCTCGCCGCACAGCCGATCGATGTCATCGGCATGAAGCCGTTGCGCGAGGAGCTTCGCGCAGCACTCTCGGCCGGGCGATCGTCAACATCAGCCCGCGGCAACAACGCGGGCGAACAGCGATTGACGTCGGCAAAGGCCCGCAAAGCGGCCACCCGATCCGCGACGTGAGCCGATCGTCGCGGCCGGAAAACGGCGCCAGAGGGATTGGAACTGCAACGACAAATGGGAGAATAAGATGAAAACTCTTCTGAAAGCGGCATTGGGCGCCTTCGTCACGGCGGGCCTGATGACAGGCATTGCATATGCCGCGGGCCTCAAGGATCCGAAGGACGTCCACATCACGTTCGTCGTGCATGGGTCGGCGTCCGATCCCTATTGGTCGGTGGTCAAGCGCGGCGTCGATGACGCGGCCGCCCTCACCGGCGCCAAGGTCGAATATTACGCGCCGCAGGTCTTCGACGTGGTCGAGCAGGCCCGGCTTCTGGACGCCGCCATCGCCACCAAGCCGGACGGCATCGCGGTCTCCATCGCCGACGCCAATGCACTCGGCAAATCCGTCAAATCCGGGCTTGCCGCCAATATTCCGATGGTGGTTCTGGATTCCGGCGAGAAGGAAGGCGCCGAGCTCGGCACCACGCTCTATGTCGGCACCGTTTCCGAATATGATTCCGGCAAGAAGGCCGGCGAGCGGCTGGCCAAGGAAGGCACGCTCAAGGTCGTCTGCATCAACCACGAGGTCGGCAATGTCAGCCTCGACCAGCGCTGCCAGGGCCTCAATGACGGGCTGAAGCCATCCGGCGGCGGCACCGAGGTTCTGGCCGTGGCGCCAGATCCGGCCGACATCCAGCGCCGCACCGAAGCCTATCTGTCGGCGCATCCCGACACCCAAGCCGTCTTTGCGCTTGGTGCCACCGCCGCCAATCCGCTGATCCCGATGTTCCGCGACAAGGAACTGTTCGGCAAGCTCAAGCTCTACACTTTCGACATCAGCCCGGAGGTCCTCGACTCTGTCGTCGCCGGCGAAATGGGCTTCGGTATGGATGCCCAGCAATATCTGATGGGCTATCTGCCGGTGATCTATCTGGTCGAGCAGGCGACGCACGGCTTCTGGCCGCAGAACAACGCCTATACCGGGCCGCTGTTCATCGACTCGCCAGAAAAAGCCAAGGCGATCCTGGCCCTCGCCAAAGAGGGCATCCGCTAGGCCAGCACTCCGACGGAACGGGAGAATGCGCCAGGCGCTCTCCCGATCCGTTCGAAGATTGCGAATTGAGCGATTGGAGAGCCTAATGGCGGTCGTGGAAGACAAGGCGATACCTCCGGGCGAACTGAAGGCGACCGACCGCTTCGGCATGACGTCGAAGCGGGCCGCCGGCGCCGACGAGCGGCTGGCCAGCACCGGCAAGCTGACCCAGTGGCTGCGCCGGCCGGAAGCCGGTGCTGCCGGCGGGCTGCTTGCGACGATCATCATCTTTGCGCTGCTGCCGGGCGCGGCGAACCTCTATTCGCTGCAGGGGTCGATGACCTTCCTGACGCTGTCGGCGGAGCTCGGCATCGTCGCCACCGCAGCAGCACTTCTCATCATCGCCGGCGAGTTCGACCTTTCGGTCGGCTCCATGGTCGGCTTTGCCGGTGTCGTCATCGGGCTGACGGTGAAATACTGGGGCCTGCCGCTATGGGGCGGCATCGCCTGTGCCTTCGCCGTTGCCATCCTCACCGGCTATCTCAACGGCCTGATCGTGGTGAAGACGCGCCTGCCCTCCTTCATCGTCACGCTCGCCACGCTCTATATCCTGCGCGGACTGTCGATCGGCATCACCCGCGCCGTCACCGGCCGCACCCAAATTCCCTACATCCTCGAAAGCGTACCGGACCCGGCGACGGCCGGCATTTTCAACGGCCATCTGCTCACCGGCCTGTTCCACTGGATGGGCGCGCAAGGCTGGATCGGCACCCGCAGCGACGGCATTCCCTTCGTCGCCGGCATTCCGATGTCGATCGTCTGGTGGCTTGGCCTGACGGCGCTGGCCGGCTACGTGCTCACCCAGACGAAATACGGCAACTGGATCTTCGCCACCGGTGGCGACCTGATCGCAGCTCGCAACGTCGGCGTGCCGGTCGATCGCGTCAAGATCAGCCTGTTCGTCTACACCGCTTGCGCGGCGACGCTGCTTGCCATCATCCAGGTGATGGAGGCGGGCTCCGCCGACACCACGCGCGGCCTGCTCAAGGAGTTCGAGGCGATCATCGCCGCCGTCATCGGCGGCGTGCTGCTCACCGGCGGCTACGGCACAGTCTATGGTGTGCTGTTCGGCGCGCTGATCTTCGGGCTGGTGCAGATGGGCATCTTCTACACCGGCATCGACACCGACTGGTTCAAGGTCTTCCTCGGCATCGTCATCCTGATGGCCGTGCTGGTCAACAACTACATCAGGGTGAAGGCGCTCGGCCGCGGAGGTGGCAAATGACCGAGCCGGCCCAAATGAGCGAACCGGCCCAAATGACCGAACCCGCAATGGAACTGCGCGGCGTCAGCGTCAATTTCGGCTCGGTGCGCGCGCTCCAGGACATCGACATCAAGGTCTATCCGGGCGAGGTCCACTGCCTGCTCGGCGACAACGGCGCCGGCAAGTCGACGCTGATCAAGGTTCTGTCCGGCGTCTACCGGCCGAGCAAAGGCGAAATCCTGGTCGACGGCAAGACGGTCACCTTCCGCAGCCCGCGCGACGCGCAGGAGCTCGGCGTGGCAACGGTGTTCCAGGACCTCGGCATGATCTCGCTGATGTCGATCACCCGCAACTTCTTCCTCGGCCGCGAACCGACCAAAAGCAGCCTGCCCTTCTCGCGCATCGACAAGGAGCGCGCCAACACTATCGCCAGGCAGGCAATGGCCGATATCGGCATCGATGTGCGCGACCCGACGCAAGCCGTCGGCACGCTGTCGGGCGGCGAGCGCCAGTCGGTGGCGATCGCCCGCGCCGTGCATTTTGGCGCGCGCGTGCTGATCCTTGACGAGCCGACCTCGGCACTCGGCGTCCACCAGGCGGCGATGGTGCTGAAGTTCATCATCGAAGCACGCATGCGGGGCCTGGCCGTGATCTTCATCAGCCACAACATCCACCATGCCTATCCGGTCGGCGACACCTTCACGCTGCTCAACCGCGGCCGCAATCGCGGTACCTACGCCAAATCGGACATCTCGCGCGACGAGGTCATCTCGATCATGTCGGGTGGCGAGGATCTGAAGGCGGTCGAGGCGGAGATTGCCGGCCTGCTCGCCCAGATCGGCAACCGGCCGCCTGCGGCGGCTTGAGCTGACAATCGGACATCGCGGGGATGATGGCATGAGCAGGTTACGCGTCGGGGTCGTCGGCGCCGGCATGATCTCGCAGGTCGAGCATATTCCCAATCTGCTGCGCCTCGGTGAATTGTTCGAGCTGGTCGGCGTCGCCGACCCCTCCAGGATTTCACGGCAGTTCGTCACTGACACCCATGGCATCGCCAATTTCGAAACGATCGACCAGCTCTTCGACCAGCGCCTCGACGCGGTAGTGATCGGCTCGCCGGACCCATTGCATCACGAACAGGTGCTGGCGGCGCTGGCGCGCGGCCTGCATGTCTTTTGCGAAAAGCCGCTCTGCTATTCCCTGGCGGAAATCGCCGAGATCGTCGCCGCGCGCGATGCCGCCAGGAAAATCATGCAAGTCGGCTACATGAAGCGCTTCGATCCGAGCTACCGGCTGGCGCTCGCTTCGCTGCCGGGGACATCGAGCACGCTGCGCTCGGTCTCGGTGGAAGTGAACGATCCCGACGCCTGGCCGTTCATCGCCCACCTGCCCTACAGGCGCGGCACCGATATCCCGAAGGACATGGTCGCCGCTGTCGCCGCCAAGCAGAAGCGCCAGGTCGAACAAGCCATTGGCGTGCCTTTCACTGATCTCGCTTTCCGTGGATTTACCGGCGCTTACAGCTCGGCCTTGATTCACGATGTCAATGCCGTTCACGGCCTGCTCGATGCGCTCGGCGTGCCGGACGGCGAGATCGTCGGCGCGCAGATCTTTGCCAATGGCGACGGCGGCCAGGGCGCCGTCAAGCTGCTGGACGGACAGGCGCTGTGGACCATGACCCATCTTACCGTACCTAAGCTCGCCGACTACAAGGAGCGGATCACGCTGTTCTTCGACGATGCCAGCCTGGAGCTCGAATTCCCCTCGCCCTGGCTCAACCATCATCCGACCCGGCTGACGGTGACGACCTCGCACGGTCACACGCTGTCGAAGAAAGATTTGCGCGCCGGCTACGCGGAAGCCTTCGTCGAGGAGATGCGTGGCTTCTGGGCGGCGATCGTCAATGGCGACCCCGTCGTCAATCCGCCCGAACACGCCGCCCGCGATCAGGCCTTGCTGCTCGGGCTGACCCGGCGGCATCTCGCGACCGGACCGTTCGACTGAGCACTCAAACCGGGAGCCGAACGGCGGCTACCTGGACTTGATGACGCCGTCGGTATTGGCCAGCAGCTTGCGCACTGCATTGCGTGCCGCGTCCGGCCGCTGCAGGCGGATGCTCTTCTCGATTGCCTCATGCAGCCTCTGCGCATGCTGCAAATCGTCGAGTTCCCGGGTCGTAAAAGCGAACAGGTGATCGAGCGCCGATTCGATCAGCACGCCGAGCGGCACCAGCAGATCGTTGCCCGAGGCGCGCAGGATGGCGAGGTGGAACC